>NZ_JAUZVW010000001.1:0-584448 GCF_033441575.1 Flagellimonas baculiformis | reverse complement strand
GTTAAGCCCGTCAGCGCCGATGGTACTGCCACACCAGGTGGGAGAGTAGGTCGCCGCCTTCCTCAAGGCCCTTCACATCACGTGAAGGGCCTTTTTTGTTTATATACACACCTCCCAAGCAACACGGCCCCTTTATTTTTTTATCTATTTAAGGCATAAAAAAACTCCCCAAAAACAATTTTGGAGAGTTGATGTATATTGTTTGAAATGTATCGCTCTGCTTATACCCTCGGCAGATCGCCCTCGCCTTTCAGGGGAAGGTTGGATTGTCCCATCAAGAAGCTATCAACATGGTGTGCTGCTTGTCGGCCTTCAGAAATGGCCCACACAATCAAAGATTGTCCCCTTCTCTGGTCGCCTGCCACAAAAACACCCGGTACATTGGTCTTGTAGTTCAATGGAGAGGCATTGATATTGGTCCTTGGGTCCATTTTTAGCCCCAATTGATCAGCAATAGTGGTTTCGGATCCCGTGAATCCTAACGCCAATAATACCAAGTCACATTCCCATTCTTTTTCTGAACCTTCAACTTCTTTCAATACAGGTCGTTGTCCGGGAATTTTTTCCCAGACCACTTCTGAGGTCACAAGACTTTTTAGGTTGCCATTTTCATCTGCATTGAAATGCTTTGTGGAAATGCTGAACACCCTTTCCGCACCTTCCTTGTGTGAGGTACTGGTGCGCAAACGCATGGGCCAGAATGGCCATGGTTGATCTTCGGGTCTGTCAGGCGTGCCTTTGGGCATGATCTCAAAATTGGTAACGGATACGGCTCCATGTCGTATGGAAGTCCCAATACAATCGGAACCCGTGTCGCCCCCACCTATAACGATGACTTTTTTCCCTTTTGCCGAAATCTCCTCACCCTTAAAAGGGATGCCATCCACTTTTCTGTTATTCTGTGGTAAAAAGTCCATGGCCTGGACCACTCCTTTAAAGTCTGAACCTGGTATGGGTAGGCTTCTTCGTACTGTGGCCCCTCCACAGAGTAATACGGCATCAAAGTCCTTCTTCAGGTCATTTGCATTGATATCCACTCCTACATGTACTCCGGTTTTGAATTCGATACCTTCTTTTTTCATCACGTCAATACGGCGATCGATGATGTTTTTCTCCATTTTGAAGTCAGGTATGCCGTACCGGAGCAACCCGCCTACTTTTTCATCACGCTCAAAAACGGTAACATGGTGTCCGGCCCTGTTGAGCTGTTGGGCAGCGGCCAAACCTGCAGGCCCCAAGCCTATCACGGCCACCTTTTTTTCGGTTCGTTTAAGGGGTGGCTCGGGTTTGATCCAGCCATTTTTGAATGCTGTTTCCACGATGTTCTTTTCTATATTTTCTATGGAAACCGGGTCTTCATTGATGCCCAATACGCATGCTTCCTCACAAGGGGCTGGACACAATCGACCTGTAAACTCTGGAAAATTGTTGGTGGAGTGCAATATCTTGGCTGCTTTTTCCCATTTTCCTTGATACACGGCATCGTTGAAATCAGGAATCAGGTTCCCCAGCGGACATCCGCTATGGCAAAAGGGAATACCGCAATCCATGCACCTGGCCCCTTGGTTTCTAACTTCACCTTCTTGTAGGGGCAAAGTGAATTCCTTATAGTTTTTGATGCGTTCCTTAACAGGGGCATAGCCTTCATCTTTCCTGTCAAATTCCATAAATCCTGTAGTCTTTCCCATGTCCTAAAATTATAAGGTTTGCATTTTTTCTTGTTCCAACCGTATGAGGGCCTGACGGTATTCTTCAGGGAATACTTTGATGAATTTTGGCAAGTATTCTTCCCAATGCTCCAAAATTTCTTGGGCCAATGGGCTCAACGTGGCATTGTAATGGTTTTCGATCAATTCCCTAAGTTCCTTGATGTCATTGTCCTCGTTCACGGGAAGCAGGTTCAACGTCTCACCGTTGCAATTCCGCTCAAAAGAGCCATCCTTGTTATAGACGTAGGCAATACCACCGCTCATTCCGGCCCCGAAGTTTCTTCCGACGGTTCCCAGGATCACGGCAACGCCACCAGTCATATATTCACAACCGTGGTCACCGATGCCTTCCACAACAGCTTTGGCACCGGAGTTTCTCACGCAGAAACGTTCGCCGGCTTTTCCATTGATATAGGCTTCCCCTGAAGTGGCCCCATAAAGCGCCACGTTCCCGATGATCACATTTTCCTCTGGTTTAAAGGTGGATTTAAAAGGAACCTTGACCACCAATTTGGCTCCAGAAAGTCCTTTTCCTAGGTAATCGTTGGTGTTTCCATTGACGACCATGGTGAGTCCCTTGGTGGCAAAAGCACCAAAACTTTGTCCAGCAGATCCTGTGAAATTCAATCTAAGGGTATTGTCCGGAAGCCCGTCCGCACCATAAATTTTGGATATTTCATTGCTGATGATGGCACCGACGGCCCTGTCCGTATTGTAAATTGGAAAGTCCAAACTGGTCTTCTCTTTTCTGAAAAGGGCTGGGTGCGCCTTGGCAATGATGCCGAATTCAATGGATTTGCTGATGTCATGCACCTGTTTTTCGGTATTGTAGAGTTTGGTCCCTTCGGGCACATCCACTTGGTACAATATCGGGGTAAGGTCTATCCCAGCTGCCTTGTAATGTTCTATGGCCTTTTTTCTATCCAGTTTCTGTACTTGCCCCACCATTTCGTTCACGGTCCTGAAGCCCAACTTGGCCATGATTTCGCGAAGTTCTTGGGCCACGAAGTACATGTAGTTGACCACATGTTCTGGTTTTCCTTGGAACTTTTTGCGCAGTTCCGGATTTTGGGTAGCAATACCTACCGGGCAGGTATTCAAGTGGCACACCCGCATCATGATACAGCCAGAGGCCACCAAAGGTGCGGTTGCAAAACCAAATTCCTCTGCACCCAAAAGGCAGGCGATCGCCACATCCCTTCCGGTTTTCAATTGTCCGTCACATTCCAGTACCACCCTGTTTCTCAGGTCGTTCAATACCAAGGTCTGTTGTGCTTCCGCAACCCCAAGTTCCCAAGGTAGTCCCGCATGTTTCAATGAGGTCAACGGGGATGCCCCGGTACCGCCATCAAACCCAGAGATAAGGATTACGTCGGCCTTTGCCTTGGATACCCCGGCGGCCACCGTGCCCACTCCTACTTCCGATACCAGTTTCACATTGATCCTCGCTTCCCTATTGGCCGATTTTAGATCGTAGATCAATTGGGAAAGGTCCTCAATGGAATAAATGTCGTGGTGCGGTGGTGGCGAAATAAGCCCAACATAAGGTGTCGAGTTCCTGGTCTTGGCAATGGCAGGGTTCACTTTTGGGCCAGGCAATTGTCCGCCTTCACCCGGTTTGGCCCCTTGTGCCATTTTGATCTGTATCTCCTGGGCATTGGCCAAGTAATTTGAGGTGACCCCAAAACGACCAGATGCTACCTGCTTTATGGCACTGTTCTTCCAGTCGCCGGTCTGACTTCTATAAAAACGAGCCGGATCTTCTCCTCCTTCCCCCGAATTGCTTTTTCCTCCGATCCGGTTCATGGCAATCGCCAGGTTTTCATGTGCTTCCTTACTTATACTTCCGTAGGACATGGCCCCGGTCTTGAACCGTTTTACAATCTCGGTCCAAGGTTCCACTTCCTCGATGGGAATAGGGTCATAGTTCGAAAAATCGAACAGTCCACGGATGGTCATAAGGTTTTTGGATTGCTCATTCACCAGTTCGGAATACTCTTTATAGGTTTCCGGCTCGTTATTGCGTACCGATTTCTGAAGCTTGGCGATAGTCAATGGATTGAACATGTGTTTTTCGCCATTCCTTCTCCAACGGTACTCACCACCAACCTCTAGATCCAGATTGGCTGCTAATTCCTGTATTGTGAATGCTTTTTTGTGGCGTTTGGCCACCTCTTTCTCAATTTCATATAGACCTATTCCCTGGATACGTGTTGGGGTATTGGGGAAATATTTGTCCACTACTTTGGTGTTTATGCCAATGCATTCGAATAGTTGGGACCCTCGATAGGAGTTCAAGGTAGAGATCCCAATTTTGTTCATCACCTTCAAGATGCCTTTTCCAACAGCTTTGTTGTAATTTTTGATGGCTTCCTCAAAGGTGTAGTCGGTGATGTTGTTCTCGGTCAGTTGCTCGCCTATGATCTCGTTCACCAGATATGGGTTGATGGCACTTGCCCCAAAACCGAACAACAACGCAAAATGGTGCACTTCCCGTGGTTCTGCCGATTCAATGATGATGCTCAACTTGGAACGTCTGCCCATTTTGCTCAGGCCGCTGTTCACATAGGAACAGGCCAAAAGTGCGGGTATGGCCGCCATTTCGGAACTCACCATCCTGTCCGATAGGATAATGATGTTGGCTCCTTGGTCAATGGCATCCAGGGCCTGTTGTAATAAGGATTGCAAGGCTTCCTCAAGTCCGTTGTGCCCTTTGGCAATTTCGTAGAGCATGGAAATGGACACCACCTTGTAATCCGGACTGGCATCGTAATTTTTGATCTTGTCCAGATCCTCTTTGGAGATCACAGGGTTTTGGATCTTCAACTTTCTACAGTGGAGTTCGGAAATCTCGAAGATATTTTGGTCGCTTCCCAGTGTAAGGCTGATGTCGGTGATCAGCTCTTCCCGGATACCATCCAAGGGCGGGTTGGTCACCTGGGCGAACAGTTGTTTGAAATAGTTATAGATCAATTGGGGCCTTTCGGAAAGTACGGCAATGGGCGTGTCCGATCCCATGGACCCAATGGGCTCCTTACCATGTTGCGCCATGGGCATGATGATGGTGTTGATGTCCTCTTGGGTATAGCCAAAAGCGGCCCGTCTTGTTTTTAGCGGAAATTCACCAAAAAATACGGGGCAATCATTATAAGGGATGTCCCTCAGATGGACCAGATTGTCTTTCAGCCATTTTTTGTAGGGATGTTTTTTGGCAATGGATTCCTTGATTTCCTCATCGTTCACAATGCGTCCCTCTTCCATGTTCACCAAGAACATTTTACCTGGCTCCAATCGGCCGTGAAATTCAATATCCTCTGGCTCCAGTTCCACAACCCCGGTCTCGGAGGACATGATCACATATCCTTTCTTGGTGACCGAATATCGGGATGGGCGCAGACCGTTTCGGTCCAATACCGCCCCAATATAATTCCCGTCGGTGAAGGGAATGGATGCAGGTCCGTCCCAAGGCTCCATCAAGCAGGAGTTGTATTCGTAGAACGCCTTTTTGGATTCGGACATCTTAGGATTTTTTTCCCATGCTTCCGGTACCAACATCATCATTACTTCGGGAAGGGAACGACCTGTCATCAACAGGAGTTCCACGACCATGTCCATGCTGGCGGAATCTGATTTTCCGGGAAGGACTATGGGCAGTATTTTTTTGATATCGTCCCCGAACCAGTCACTTTTCATCAATTCTTCGCGGGAACGCATGCGGGACACGTTGCCCCTTAACGTATTGATTTCCCCATTGTGGCACATGTAGCGGAACGGCTGTGCAAGGTCCCAAGTGGGGAAGGTGTTGGTGGAAAACCTTTGGTGGACGAGGGCCAAACGGGTGACCACTCGGGGGTCCAACAGGTCTTCGTAATATCTGCTGATATCCTTGGGGACCAAAAGTCCTTTGAAAATGATGATCTTGGTGGAAAGACTGGGCAAATAGAAAAACTGGCTTTGGGAAAGCTTGCTTTCTATGATGGTGTGCTCGGTGATTTTCCGTGCGATGAAAAGTTTGAGGTTGAACTGGAAATCGTCCAATGCCTCTCCCTTTCCTATAAATACCTGCTTTAGATAGGGCTCGGTCTCTGCGGCTATCCTTCCGGGCACGGAACGGTTGACGGGCACATCGCGCCAGCCCAACAATTGCAGCCCTTGTGCTTTCATGTTTTCCTCAAGGACCTTTATGCAAAAGTCCCTTTGGTTTTCCTTTTGCGGAAGGAATACGTTGCCTACGGCATATTCCCCGGCCTCAGGAAGGGAGAACTTGCAGACTTCATTAAAAAAGTCGTGTGGGATATCGATCAGGATTCCGGCTCCATCTCCTGTTTTTCCATCGGAACTCACTGCTCCCCTGTGCTCCAGTTTATCCAGGATCTCGAGGGCCTTGTGTATGATATCGTTGGATTTCCTTCCTTTTAGGCTGCAAATGAATCCTGCACCACAGTTGTCGTGCTCAAATTCTGGCAGATATAGACCTTGCTTTTTCAATTTCATCATTAACGTATTTCTTCAAAAATATCAATTATGATGAATAAAATGCACGGTTTTAATTGATTATCAGAATAATAATCAACGTATTCAATGAAGGGTTAAAATATATTCAAAATGAAAATAGGAGCAATGTTGAATTATCATTATCTCAAAATAATCTCTTTTAAACCCCTTGTCCCCTAAAAAAGACAGGACGAATAGAGATTGTGAGCCTATTTTGATGGGAGTGCTCGTGAAAGTATGGGGGTCTGCCTGACAAAAGGCCCTTCATTGAAGGGTTACCCCTAAAAGCGAAGGGGGTCAATCTTTGATGATGCTTCTGGAGATGACTATTTTCTGTATTTCAGACGTGCCTTCATAGATTTGGGTGATCTTGGCATCGCGCATTAATCGCTCCACATGATAATCTTTCACAAAGCCATTACCGCCATGGATCTGTACTGCTTCGACCGCTGTTTCCATGGCCACTTCCGATGCATAGAGTTTGGCCATCGCACCGGAAAGGGTGTAGTCGTTGCCATTGTCCTTGTCGGTGGCTGCTTGGTATACCAGAAGGCGGGCTGCCTGTATCTTGGTGTGCATATCGGCCAGTTTGAAGGCTATGGCTTGATGGTTGGAGATTTCGGTACCAAAAGCCTTTCGTTGCTTGGAATATTGGAGTGCCAGTTCGTAGGCTCCAGCGGCTATGCCCAATGCCTGGGCAGCTATTCCGATGCGTCCGCCGGCCAAGGTCTTCATCGCAAATTTGAACCCAAAGCCATCCGCACCGATGCGGTTTTCCTTGGGGACCTTCACATCGTTGAAGAGTAGGGAGTGGGTATCACTTCCCCTGATCCCCAGCTTGTTTTCCTTGGGACCTATTTCAAAGCCGGGCATTCCTTTTTCAACGATAAGGGCGTTGATACCATGGTGGCCCTTGTCCACATGGGTCTGGGCTATCACCAAGAATACCTCGGCCCTGCCGCCGTTGGTGATCCAGTTTTTGGTACCGTTCAGGAGATAGTGGTCCCCTTTGTCAATGGCCGTTGTTTTTTGGGAGGTGGCGTCGCTTCCGGCCTCAGGTTCGGACAGGCAAAATGCGCCGATGATCTCGCCTGTGGCCAAGCGGGTGAGGTATTTTTGCTTTTGCTCCTCGGAACCATAGGTCTCGAGACCCCAGCACACCAAGGAATTGTTCACGGAAACCATCACAGATGCAGAGGCGTCCACTTTGGACAGCTCTTCCATGGCCAGCACATAGGCTTGGGTGCCCAGTCCGCTACCACCATATTTTTCATTGACCATCATGCCCATGAATCCCAACTCACCCATTTTCTTGACCAGTTCATCGGGAAACGTCTGTGCGTCGTCCCGTTCAATGACGCCGGGCAAAAGTTCGTTCTGGGCAAAATCCTTTGCCGCTTGTTGTATCATCAACTGTTCTTCGGTGAGTGAGAAATCCATAATACTGAAAAATAATTAAAAACGGAGTACAAATATAGCGTTCCAATGATAATCCCACATAAAAATGTCGCTATAAACGAGAATGATATAATTGTTTTGAAAACCTTAAGGAGATATTTTTTGCTTTCACATTATTTTAAGGGAATAAGATTATGCGGAAAAACTCATTTTGAATATCTTTAACGCTTAGATAACTGCTCAACAAAACGATTCCTTAATTAAACCAAACTTAACATGGAGACCCTCTTAGTTGTCATTTTTGTAATTGGATATTTGGCAATTACGCTTGAACACAATCTGAAGATAGATAAACTTATTCCGGCCTTGGCAATGATGGCCATTCTTTGGGCCATGATGGCTTTCGGACTTGACGGTTTCACCACTTGGTTCGATTCTGGGAACCATGCCTTGTTGGAAAACTTTTCATCCTTTAACCATGAGGAGAAGACACATCTTTTGGAAGAAACCTTGCTGCACCATTTGGGTAAGACCTCGGAAATCTTGGTCTTTCTTTTGGGGGCCATGACCATTGTGGAGATCATCGATTATTTTGACGGTTTCTCCACTATAAAATCCTTTGTGAAGACCAGGAGCAAGAAAAAGATCCTTTGGATATTCTCCTTTATGGCCTTTATTCTTTCCGCTATCATTGACAACCTTACTGCGACCATAGTATTGATTTCCATTCTGCAAAAAATCGTAAAAGACAGAGAAGTCAGGATTTGGTATGCAGGTCTGATCATTATTGCGGCCAATGCCGGAGGTGCCTGGTCGCCGATCGGGGATGTCACCACCACCATGTTGTGGATTGGCAACAAAGTGTCCACGGCATTGCTGATAGAGCACTTATTGGTGCCATCGTTGGTCTGTATGTTGCTTCCTTCGTTCATAGCGTCCTTTCTTCCGGCTTTCAAAGGGGAGATCGATGTAGAGGATGAGGAAGTGTCAAAATCAAAATATAGTTCCATAATGCTTTACTTGGGCTTGGGCGCCATTGTGTTTGTACCCATATTCAAGACCATTACCCATTTGCCACCCTATGTGGGCATGATGCTGTCCTTGGCCATAGTGGCCACGTTTGCCGAAATCTACAGTAACCGGAAAATTGCGATTTCATCTGTTGACCATGACAGTGATGAGGCATCGCACCATAGTCCTGTGCACAAAGCGCTGACCAAAATTGAGCTGCCCAGTATCCTCTTTTTCTTGGGGATTTTGATGGCGGTGGCCGCTTTGGAGTCCTTGGGCCTTCTGTTCAATTTTGCAGAAAGTCTCAAACAGGGAATGCCGTTGATGGGTACGGAAATGGCAAATACCCATGTCTCTGATTTGGTGGTGTTGCTGTTGGGTGTTGGCTCTGCCGTCATTGACAACGTGCCCTTGGTGGCTGCCAGTTTGGGCATGTTCTCGGAACCATTGGATGATCAGTTGTGGCACTTCATTGCCTATTCCGCAGGTACGGGGGGCAGTATGCTCATAATCGGTTCCGCGGCAGGTGTTGTGGCCATGGGAATGGAGAAAATAGATTTCTTTTGGTATCTTAAAAAGATATCTTGGTTGGCCTTTTTGGGCTTTATCGGAGGGGCAATATGCTTCATGGTGATGCGATATTTGTTCTAAAGCATACTTTAGCCCGAAAATCTCCGTTATAATTGCAACTTAAATTGGGGATTTTATATGATTATTTTTCAAGAAGCAACGGAAGGATCCGAGGCAATGGCCTCTATTTCAGAAGAGAAGACCCTTTCCGTGATAGACCTTATCGTTAATGGGGGTACAGGAAGTATTTTGATCATTATTGTGCTTTTTGTGCTTCTGTTCGTAGCCATGTACATTTATTTTGAACGGATTTTTGCCTTGAAGGCGGCATCCAAGATCGACAAGAACTTCATGAACCAGATTCGTGACCATGTCATGAACGGAAAGTTGGAAGCGGCCAAATTGCTTTGTGCCCAGACCGATTCTCCCGTGGCAAGACTCACAGAAAAAGGCGTATCCCGAATAGGTAAACCTTTGGACGACATCAATACCGCCATAGAGAATGCAGGTACGCTCGAGGTTTACAAACTGGAGAAAAACGTGAGTGTTTTGGCCACCGTGGCAGGAGCTGCACCCATGATCGGGTTCTTGGGGACCGTGATCGGGATGATCTTGGCCTTCCACGAAATGGCAAGTAGCGGCGGACAGGCCGAAATGGGATCGTTGGCATCGGGAATCTATACCGCAATGACCACAACGGTTGCGGGATTGGTCGTGGGGATCATCGCCTACATTGGCTATAACCACTTGGTGAACAGGACGGATAAAGTGGTCCACCAGATGGAGGCCAATGCCGTGGAGTTCCTGGACCTATTGAACGAACCCATATAGTATTTTTTCTGTCATGAAACTGAAGGGAAGGAACAAGATAAGCCCAGAATTCAGCATGGCATCCATGACGGACATTGTGTTCCTGTTGTTGGTGTTCTTCATGCTGACCTCCAATGCACCCAACGCGCTGGATTTGCTCTTGCCAAAGGCAAAGGGAAAATCCACCAATACGCAGAATGTTTCGGTGACCATCAACAAGGACCTGAACTATTTTGTGAACAATCAGCAGATCAACAAAGAATACATTGAAATTGAATTAAAAAAGGCACTTGAAGGTCAAGACAAGCCTACCATAATCCTAAGGGCAGAGGAAAGCGTGGCCATCAAAGAAGCGGTCAACGTTATGGACATTGCCAATAGGAACAATTACAAGGTCATCTTGGCTGTGCGGCCAAAGTAATGTCATTTTTAGATACGAGACACAAGAAAAAATCCTTCACGCTTACCACACTTCTGTTAAGCGCATTGCTCCTATTGCTCTTTTATATAGGTCTTACGTACCTTGATCCACCCATAGAGAATGGCATAGCGGTGAATTTTGGGACCATGGAATTTGGCAGTGGGGAAGTCCAACCCAAAGAAAAAATAAGGTCCGAGCCGCAAGAAGTGGTTAGCGAACCCGTGCAGCAGGTGCAGGAAGTGCAACCCCAGGAGGAAACTGTGGAAGAGGCTCCCGTGGAAAAGGTGCTGACCAGTGAGGATGAGGAGAGCATCAAGATAAAGCAACAGCAAGAAGCCAAGCGTAAGGCCGATGAGGCAGCGGAAAAGGCCAAGGCCGAAGCGGAACGCATCGCCAAGGAGAAAAGGGACGCGGAAGAAAAAAAGCGACAGGAACAGGAAGCCAAGAAAAAGAACATAGATGCCCTTATCGGAGGCGTTGCAAAATCTGATGGTACCGCCACAGGCAGCGAAGGCGACGACAACAAGGCGGGGGACAAGGGACAGCCTGATGGTGATCCTTATGCAAGTTCCTATTATGGTGATCCTGGTAGTGGTAGTGGTGGAAGTGGCTATGGGTTAAAAGGTAGAAAATTACTCAGTAGTGACAAGTTTCAGCAGGAATGCAATGAATCGGGCAGGGTAGTCGTAGAAATTATTGTAGATAGAAGTGGCCAGGTCATAAAGGCAACTCCTGGGGTTAAAGGAACTCAAAATACTGCACCTTGTCTTTTGGACGCTGCTAGAAAAACAGCATTATCATATCGATGGAACTCAGATAACAAAGCCCATGTTCAACAAAAAGGCTTTGTGGTGGTCAATTTTAAACTGGGGCAGTAGTGACCTATAAGGAAACCTTGGACTGGATGTTCGGCCAGTTGCCCATGTACCAGCAAAAAGGTGCTGCGGCCCTGAACGCTAAAATGGACAACATCATCCATTTTTCTGACCTTTTGGGCAATCCACACACAAAGTTCAAGACCATCCATGTGGCCGGGACCAACGGAAAAGGGTCCAGTAGCCATATGTTGGCCTCCATACTCCAAGAGGCTGGCTACAAAGTAGGCCTTTATACATCGCCACATCTCAAGGATTTTAGGGAACGCATCAAGATCAACGGGAAACCCGTGGATAAGAAGTTCGTAAAAGAATTTATTGATGGGAACAAAGCCTTTCTGGAGCATCACAGACTGTCCTTTTTTGAAATGACCGTGGGAATGGCCTTCAGCTATTTTGCCAAGGAGGAAGTGGATGTTGCCGTTGTTGAAGTGGGGCTGGGTGGCCGATTGGATTCTACCAACATCATAACCCCGGAAGTGTCCCTTATTACCAACATAGGGTTGGACCATACCCAGATATTGGGGGATACCTTGGAGAAAATAGCACTCGAAAAAGCAGGCATCATCAAGCCCGGTGTACCTGTGGTGATCAGTGAACGACAACCCGAAACAGAGACCGTTTTCAACTTGATCGCCCATCAATTGAAATCCAAGATTGTTTTTGCGGATGAACTGTCCCTCCCTGTCTATACTACAGATTTGCTGGGAGATTATCAGGAGCGCAATATGAAAGGGGTTCTGGCCTGTGTCCGGCAGCTGGAAGGTTTTGCCATTTCAGCGGATAACATCTCCAATGGATTGAAGAAGGTGGTGCCCAATACGGGACTGATGGGAAGATGGCAAATTTTGAAGGAAAGCCCATTGGTGGTCTGCGATACCGCCCATAACAAGGAAGGACTTACATGGGTGTTGCAACAGATCAAAAAACAACGGTATAAGCAACTGCACATAGTGTTGGGATTTGTGAGCGATAAAGATGTAAAGGGCGTTTTGGCGATGTTTCCCAAAGAGGCCAAATACTACTTTGTGAGGCCGAATATCCCTCGCGGAATGGAGGTGGAGCAATTGGCCTCTATGGCCATGGAACAAGGGCTATTGGGGAAAGCATACAAGACGGTAAAGAAAGGGTTGAAGACCGCTTTGACCACTGCGGAAAGGGAAGATATGGTCTATGTGGGAGGGAGTACTTTTGTCGTTGCTGAAGTGGTTTAGTGGATCAAAGCCCCAATGCGGAAAAAAAGTTTGCTTTATGGCTCTCACCAATCGGTATCCGTACATCATTGATTACAATTCTGTTCCTTTGGACCGTTTTTATGCGGCTTAAGTTCACCACAAATGATTTGTGCACCCGCAGAAATTGATTGGACGGAAGTTTCTCCAAAATCTCTTTAAAGCTCATCAGGGTAAGAATGGTCTTATTGGTACCCACCACATGTATTTTTAAATAATCCTTTAAGCCTTGGATATACTCAATATCGTCCAGGTTGATCTTTACACTCTCATACTCTGCTTTTATAAAAATATAATTTGGGGTCGATTTTTGGTTTTCGCCAATGGATGGGAACACATTTTCCTTAGGCGGTGTGCCCTTATATGCCATCACTTCCTTTGCCCTGGATATGGCCTTGATGAACCTGTTGTATGGAATGGGCTTTACCAAATAATCAATGGCATTTAGGTTGAAGCCTTCCACGGCGTATTGGGAGTAGGCGGTGGTAAAGATGAACATCGGGATATTGTCCAAAGAAGTTATGAAGTCAATACCATTGATCTGCGGCATTTCAATATCGCAGAAAATAAGGTCTATTTTTTTTTCCTTGATCACCGAAATGGCTTCCAAAGGGTTGGTAAAGGTCCCTTCCAGTTGGATAAAATCCATTTTTTGGCAATAGTCCATCAAAACGTCAATGGCGAGGGGCTCGTCGTCTATTATAATACATTTCATCATTTCCTTGGGTTTATGTCATAGTCTATATGCTGCGTAAATTCAAATCTACACAATAGTTTTTGCCATCATCTGTGATGAGTAGGTTATGTGAATCCGGGAATAGGAGCTTCAGCCGATTCTTTATGTTCTCCAGACCAACGCCTGAACTCTTGTCATTTTTCCTGTGGGACCCTATCTTGTTCTCTACCCTAAAGGATATGGATCCATCTTCGATTAAAAAATTGATGCTCACATACGTCTTTCCTTGATAATCCGTTCCATACTTAAAAGCATTCTCGATGAATGAGATAAAGAGCAAAGGTGGAATCTGCTTGTTCTTGTCGTCGCCAGAGATCCGCAAGTTGACATTTGCACTGTCCGATAGCCGAAGTCTCTGCAATTGCACATAATTTTTGATGTATTCCAGTTCCTTTGTCAAGGGGACCATTTCCTTATCGGCTTCATAGAGCATATAGCGCATCAATTCCGATAGGGAAATGATGGCTTCGGATGTCATGTTGGAGTTTTTTACCGCCAAGGAATATATGGCATTCAAGGAGTTGAACAGAAAATGGGGGTTCAACTGGGTTTTCAGGAATTGGAGTTCCGAGTTCACTTTTTCATTTTCCACCTTCTTTCTGCTGTCCTCATTCCTTTTCCATTCCAGATAGACCCGAAGAAAGGCACTTACAAAAAAGGGAGCACTGAGATTCAGGATGTTTACAAAAAAAAGTATGGTGTGTCTATTTTCTGGTGGGACAAACCTGTCCATTCTGACATTGGGAGGTATCTTGGGCCCGGGATCAAAACCTAGATTTAAGATGAGCCCTGTGCCCACGATCAACACCAAACAAATCAAAATGTAGGATAGGGTTTTCTTTTTGAGCAGAATCTTTGGGACCAACAAAAAATAATTGGCATAGAAAAAAACGATTACTATTACGAGCCTTAGGGGCAGGTCAGGAGGTATTTGTCGCAGTTGGAAAAAAAAGGGAAAAAGAAAGAGGCCATAGAAAAAACTCCATAGCAACAAGTGGAGGACAAATACCTGTATGTTTTTGCGCTTAAGGATCATAGGAGGTTATTGTTGTCCCAAAAGTACAATATCCAATTCTTTGAGTTCCTGCAAAGTAATATCAGGAGCAATTTTTCTTTGGATCTTCTGTATGACCCTGTTTGCCACCTTTTCTGCATCTTTTTCGGATTGGAACTGGATTTTGCCCGCTACAGCAGGAATAAATTCTTGATGGACCAATAATTTGCCATTCATGAAAATTTGATAGCCATAGCCTCTTTCAAGCTTGATGGTCTTGGAATATAGCGGCAGGGCTGCTTCCTTTTTTTCACTTTTGAACAATAGCAAGGCTGATAAGGCGAGCCCTATAAAAAGACAGAGCGTTGTGATTTTCATGTTCTTTTCCATAACTGTCTTTCAAAACAGTGATCAAAAGGGAGGGTATTTCCTGTTCTTGTCTTTTGGATGAAGCATTGGCGATGACTAGTCTTCATCATCATATTCAACAAAAGGAAAAAATTCATCCAGGTCGTCCAAATAAAGCGTTCCTGTTCGGCCTAGTCCTACAAATGCCCTGCTGGAGTTTGAAAATGCGATGGCATCTTGTCGGGTGGAACCTTCAAAGCTGGTTTTTTGTACCCAAGTGTCGGATGAAGGGTCATACTCCCAAACGGTATTGGTGGCGCCGTTACTTTCGCCACATGCCACATAACCGTATCCGTTCAATTCAAAACCCACTGCATTGCTACGGGCAATGGCATAATCATCCTCTTCGTCCAGATCCAGCTTTTTGGTCCAGGTTTCACTGGATGTGTCAAAAGCCCAAAAGTCATCCAAATAGACACCATTGGAGACCCCAGTTCCCAAATACACAGTCCCGTTGATCATAAAGGTTGTGGCCGATCTTCTTTTGTTGCCCCCAAATCCCTGCAGTTCGGTCCAAGTGTCGGATGCTGGGTCATATTTCCAAAAATCCTTCCTGTCGTTCTCGCCGTCGTACCCAGTCCCAAAATATCCATGACCGTTGGCCCCGAAGGCAACCGCACTTCTCCTTTTTGTGTTGGACAAGGAAGCGATTTGGACCCAACTATTGCTCGATGGGTCATAGGAATAAAAATCATTGAGTTCATCCACACCATCATAGCCGGAACCAATGTAGCCTTTGCCATCGATTTCAAATCCAACCGCCGCATTTCTGGGCGTGCCGGGAAAATCAGCTTTTTGTGACCAATAGTCCCCTTCCATATCATAGGACCAGAATGAGTTCAAATAATCGTCCCCATCATACCCAACACCCATATATCCCACATTGTCTATCACAAAACCTGAAATGCTGCTGCGTGGGCTGCCGTCAAAAACAGATCTGTTCACCCAGTTGCCCAGATCTTCATCATCCGAGTCATCGGAACATGCAGAAAATAAAAGGAGCGATACTAGGGTAAAAAAAATGGGTCTGTGGTAATGTGTTGTTTTTTTCATGCCTAACGTTTAAATTTTTTCCAAAGGTAATTTTCGGCCCTAAGCTCCTGTAAGGGAATATATGAAGCTTGGTTTTTAATATATGAACGGGTACAAATTATCTACGAACGGATAACCCCGGTTGGTAGGGGTATTTGGTGCCTTCGTCTCCAAAGAAACAGGGTTTGTCCATTCCCATCCCAAGGCTTTTGCACAGCATATATTTTTGCGGAAAACAAAGTTTATGGGAAAATATTTGGGACTTCTATGTCCATTCATTGTAGTGTTTGTATCGTGTAGTTCGGAGAACATCAATACATCCGATTTTTTGGCTGGGGAGGCTTTCACGGGGAGCAACATGCGGGTAGTTTTGTTGGATACGCTCACTGTGGAAACTTCGACCATGAAGTTTGACAGTATTGTCAGCAGTGAATCAAGTAGGATCTTGGTGGGGAAATATATCGACCCCATATTCGGGACGGTCAGTACATCGAGCTATATGGGCATGGTTCCGAGCAGTTTTACCATTGACAGCGAAGCGGAATATGACAGCATCGCCCTTTATCTGAAGTTGGACAAGTACTATTACAATGACACCCTTCGTACCAATACCATTCATATAAAGCAATTGGCCAAAACCCTGAAACCGGATGAGGGAAGCTACTTTTATAACACTGCGGAAGCGGAGTACTACGAAGATGATCTTGGTGCCATCTCCTATGCTCCGAGACCATTGGACTCAGATACCCTGGAAATCAAGATTTCCGATGAACTGGGCTTGGATTTCTTTGAAAAGTTCCAGGAAAAACTGATCACCAATACAGATCAATTCAAGGATTATTTCAAAGGACTGGCCCTTCTGCCGGGGGAGGATGACGATGGCTCCATTATTGGATTTTCAAAAGAAACCGGGGCTAGCTTCATGCGGTTGTACTTCAGTTCTTCGGAAGAGAGCGAGCGGGTGCAGAGCTATATTGACATCAATTTGGACCAATCCTCTTCACCAGTTCCTTTTTTCAATCAGATCATTGCGGAAAATCCGATAGAGCCATTGCAGGTGCTGACCGACACGGAGGTGAACCTGGGCAGCATGGATGCCGACAATTTAAGCTTTATACAAGCTGGTGTGGGAATGACAACAAGGATAGAGTTTCCACACATAAAAACCATCAATGACATCCGGGGACAGGGAACCATTTTGGACGCCGTACTAAAGGTAAGGCCTGCTTTGGGCACCTTTGATGACAAGTTTATTCTCAGGGATACTCTTTCTGTTTACGTGGTGGACCAGAACAATGAACTTACAGAACAGTTGCTATATTCTGATGGTGCCACTTCGGTTTTGGGGATCCTTAACCGGAACAATGAGGAATTCAATGACATTTACTATGAAATTCCTTTGGGCAGCTATATCGAAAAAATATTGTTGGCAGACAGGGAAACCGATGAGGCCCTTATTCTATTGCCCGATGATTATAATTCCACGGTGGACCGGTTTGTGCTGCATGGCATGGACCAGTCGGAAAACAGTATTGTTCTTGAGCTTACTTATGCAATTTACGATGAAGATGACGAATAGATTTTTGATGATGGGCTTACTTTTTCTGGTCCAAATGGTAGCCCGATCGCAGTCTGAAGGATTGACGAGCTCCCCCTACTCACTATATGGGCTGGGCACCATTAACCAGACCAGCATTGGACAATCCAACGCTTTGGGATATTCGGGCATAGCCCACCGAACGGATATGGGGATCAACAACCTCAATCCGGCAAACTATGCCCTAGTGCCCCAAAACTCCTTCTTTTATGATGTTGGGGTAGTGGGGGAATATAATAGCTATAGCAATAGAGGGGATGACGAGTCCAAGACAACGTTCAACTTCTCCAATCTAGCCTTCGCTTTCCGGATAGCCAACAGATTGGGGGCTGGGATATCCCTTATACCCTATAGTGATGTAGGATATACGCTTTTGGGCTTGGTATCCAACATAGAGGGCTCCGATGAGACCTTTGAGAGCAACGTTTCTGGTATTGGTGGACTCAACGACCTTGGGATCAACCTTGGTTATGGGATAACGGACCGGTTACGTTTGGGTGTTAGGACCTCGGTACTTTTTGGTAATATAGAGGAGAAGGAAAGTTTTCTGATAAGCAATAGCTATTTTGAACTCAATGAAACTACAAACTATAGTGCATTCCGACTCGGGCTCGGTATGCAGTATGATATTACGGACAAGATTTCGGTGGGTAGTACCGTCCAGTTTCCCGTTACCTTGACCGGGAACCTCACGCGTTCGGTAAGCAAGACCTTGGATGGGCAGGAAATCATAGTGGAGGATGAAGAAAACGATGATGGCTCGGACTTTAAACTTCCTTTGGAGCTTGGTTTTGGTATTAGTACAAAGATTCTCAAATCCTTTACCCTGAATGCAGACTATAAGAAGAATTTCTGGGACGCCACCAACCAATCCGAGAGTATCGGGACCTATAGTGACCAAGATATCTATGCGATTGGGTTGGAGTATCTCAACAATTCCAAGGGATACAAGTATTGGGAGCGCATCAGGTACCGTGCAGGATTTAATTATGACAATGGATATTTGGCCCTGAACGATAATAAAATTGACGGCTACAATATCACTGTGGGCATTGGACTGCCCATGGGATATGCTACCAACTCCCTCATTAATTTGTCATATGCATATGGAAGCAAGGGACAGATCAACAACATTCTGGTGGAAGAAAACTATCATTCGATTACCCTTAATTTGAGCTTGGAAGATCTTTGGTTTGCAAAGCGAAAAATAGATTGATTGCTTTTTTGTTTTTTTCTTTCGGGGATTCAAAAACTATTTTATATTTGCACTCCCATTTAGCAAATTGAATGGGCGCTTAGCTCAGTTGGTTCAGAGCACCTCGTTTACACCGAGGGGGTCGGGGGTTCGAATCCCTCAGCGCCCACAACAAAAAAGCCTTCGATTTTCGAAGGCTTTTTCTTTTATATATTGATGGATTCCCCAATATCGGGCAACATCAATTTCTTGCCTTTTTTCTCGAAATGCGCCATTGCTTTGGATTTATCGATTTTAATGGGGGGAAAAGTGTCGTAATGGCATCCTATCACATGGTCGCACGCAACAAAGTCACTTGCCAAGGCCGCATCTTCATATCCCATGGTGAAATTGTCCCCTATGGGCAAAATGGCCACGTCCAGTTTTGGGCAGGTTTTGGGAATGAGCTCCATATCCTTGGTCAAAGCGGTGTCCCCGGCCATGTAAATGCAGGTTGATCCATTCCATAGCACAAATCCACCGGGATTTCCCCCGTTACTGCCGTCGGGCAGCATGCTCGAGTGTATGGCGGTCACATATTTGGCAGTGCCAAAATCAAATGAATACTTCCCGCCGTGGTTCATGCCGTGACCTTTGATTCCTTTGTTCCCGAACCAGGTCACAATCTCAAAATTGGAGACCAAAAGGGCATTTGGGTTGTTCTTTGCGATCCTCTCCACATCGAGCACATGGTCTTGGTGGGCATGGGTCACAAAAATGTAATCCACCTCAAGGCTGTCCACGTCAATATCCGTGGCCAGTTCGTTTCCTGTTATAAAGGGATCGAACACAATTTTCTTCCCGTTCATTTCAACTAAAAAAGTGGCATGGCCTAAATAGGTGATCTTCATGATATGTCTTTTAATGGGTTTTGGATACGCTTAATTTCCGGAATCTGCTGACTAAGTTAACAAGAACGTTCGTGAAAGTCAATCGGTGCCAAAGTTCATGGGTGTCATTTTGCGGAATTTTTTGACCCTGCAAATATTGATTGTGGAAAAACAACTTACCTTTGCAACATGATTGCCACAATTTGCAGAAAGGCCCATTTTAATGCCGCGCACAGACTCCATAATCCCAATTGGAGCAAGGAAAAGAACATCGAAGTTTTTGGCAAGTGCAATAGCCCCAGCTATCATGGCCATAATTTTGGTCTTGAGGTACGGATCAAGGGGGAAGTGGACCCCGATACGGGGTTTGTGATGGATCTTGCGGTATTGGGGGATTTGATACGGAACGAGGTGGAGGAACGCTTCGACCATAAAAATCTCAATGAGGACTGTCCGGAATTTCAGGACCTGTTGCCCACCACGGAACATTTTGTGAAGGTCATCTACGATATTTTGAAACCCAAGCTGCAAAAGGACCAGTTGTTGCAAATTATTCTGCACGAAACACAAAAGAATTCGGCAGAGTATGGAGATTGGTAACTTTTTTCCGATATTGCACCGCTTTTCAATGGGATATTAGCTCAGTTGGTTTAGAGCGCTGCCTTGACAAGGCAGAGGTCACTGGTTCGAATCCAGTATATCCCACTTTTTCTACTCATATTTAGCTACCCTTTTTCTTAGTTTTTGGTTACTGTGCTCCAAGCGTTCGTTTTGGTGCCGTAATCGGGCCAATGCCTTTTGTATAGCTTGTAGGCTCTCTTGTTGTAGGCCGATGATTTCTTCCAGGTCAGATTTGGTGAAGGTTTTACCCATAATTATGTTTTTAATCTCTACTAAAAAACTTTAAAGGTCTATTTATCTCCCAATAAAGCATTTCAAAGTTATGTAAAGATTTTTAAATCTCCTAATAAGGCATATTTTAATACGTATAGCATTTATTTTTCTTAATTATTTTTATTGCTCAGTGAGAGGAAATACTATGGATAAACCATTCTATAATAGAATCAAAGCGGTTTTGGCCGAAAATGGAAAAACCAATAATTGGTTGGCGGAGGAATTGGATATGAACACAAATACGGTTTCAAAATGGTGCCGGAATGATATGCAGCCAAGGGTTGAAACCTTGTTTCAGATTGCCAATGCTTTGGGTGTGGATGTACGGGAGCTTTTGGTCTCCACCAAATAACGATTCTGATAGAAGATGATCAAATACATCGATTTTATGCCATTTTGGGCGTATATAGATGTATTTTATATTTATATAAACAAGTTGTAACAAATTTGAAAAATGAAAAACGAAAGAATATTTACAGAAACCCCAAAATCATCTATTTGGGATAGAATAGATATTCTTACCACAATCAATGGAACAAAAGAAGCATTAAAAGAAAAATGCAAAAAAGAAAACATTCCCATTGATGAAGACTTAATAACCAACAAAGCTAAAGGAATTGCCTTTTGTTTAAGGAGTGCCAGAGATTTATTTAAACATTCAGATTCTAAAAATTTAACCCCAAGTTTAACGTCAATATATTACGGCACCTATAATTTGTTAAGTGCTTTATTAATTGGAAACGTAACAAATGATTTAACACTTGAGAGTGTAGAAAAATTTTCTAAAAATGGTGGTCACGGACTTAAAACCATTTATGAATCAGAAACTTCTAATTTATCTGAAAATGAATTCATTTATTGTTGCAACAATGGATTTTACAAAGAGGTTTTGAAAAGTTTTGGTTATAACGTAGAAGACATTGTTACCCAGAAAAATTATCCTAAAATTGACCAAATCCCCTTAGAAGAAAAACAAAAACTAATTTCTTTAAAAGATTTATTATCAAGGATTCCGGAACTCAAGAATATATATGTTGAACTTTTTAAGGAACAACCTAATTATTTAAATTTTCACGCTTCAAAAAACTACGAGAAAAAAGATAAGGATTATTATAATGTATCTGTTAACGAGTATCAAAATACTTATTATTTAAAGTCTGAAAATATTAATGATATTTTAAGTTTACCTAAAGACTATCTATTTGAATACAAAAAAGAAAGTCCTACATCTACATTAGATGAAAGATTCTATTGTGAAAATATTCCAAGTGATTTTATCCAAAGAGACCCAAAATATCATTCCCCTATTTCTATAGCCTGTACAATTAAACCAATTTTAGGAATTGATGATGTTTTGCTAATTTACTTTAAGACATTCTATATTTTAAGTATTTGGACAAGATATAGACCAAATCTTTGGAGAGAAATTTATGAGGGAGAATATGACAATTACAGATCTCTCTTTAATATTTTAACAGAATCATCAGAAAGAATAATTCCAAACTTATTTTTAAATAAATTCTATGGTAGAAATTTCCTTTTTGCAGGACATTCATACTGGTCATAAAAAAACTTATTACAACAATTTATAACCGCAATTACGGCGGATTCGACTACCCTTCGACTGCGCTCAGGGCAACCTCTCTAATCCACTCGGAATTGCTAACGCCAGTGCTAAACCGAACATCAATGCATATTAACCCGTAACTGACGTTTATACGAGACCGTTAGCAGTTATTAAAGGAAAGAAATGGCAAAACTAATAGAATATTTTAATAATGATTTTAAAGAATTAAGCCTTGATATTCCTATCAATGTTCAATATCGAAAACAAGACTCTGTAAGTCAAGAAATCTATGATTTCAAAATAGAAGTAAAACAACGAATTAGACAAGGAACCGATAATTCAGCAAGACTTTTTACATATTATATTCCTGAAACAACGGATTCTTTATTTATTGCCCAAACAATATTGAATGATATTGAAAAATGGAAAAAGCATGCTGATGGTATTGAAACTATTGGTGGCTATACTGGTGATGTCACTATAGGAAACCATTCAATTATCTACTCAAATAGAATCTTTTTATATACTGAGACCCAGTTTTCCTCTGTGGAAATTAAGGAATTGGAAAAGTTTGCTAATAAACTGGGGTTATATATAACAATTAGAAGTCAAGATTATATAAACAAGCGTATGGAATTAGAAAAACCAATGGCATTTATATCACACGACTCCAGAGATAAAGATTTAATTGCAAGACCTTTATCAAATGGATTGCATTCAAGATTGTGCTTTGTTTGGTATGATGAATTTTCATTAAAAGTCGGCGATAGTTTGCGGGAGTCAATTGAAGCAGGGATAAAAGAAGCAAAGAAATGTGTATTGATTTTAACTCCCCACTTTCTTTCAAATCCTGGGTGGACAAAAAAGGAGTTTAACTCCATATTTACTCGTGAGATGATTTTTAATGAAAGAATAGTTCTTCCAATTTGGCATAAAGTAACTAAGGAGGATGTTTATGATTATTCTCCTGCATTAGCAGATACTGTAGCATTAATTTGGCCAGACAAAAAAGCAATATCAGAAGAAGATTATAATAAGGAAGTTGAAAAAATCATCAGTAAAATTCACACTGAAATTACAAAACCAACAACTGCTAACAATTTATAAAAATAATAGATGGTACATTCGTAAATTAAAGGGTTGTAGCCCGCTCCAACTTTCTTGTAACTTGACAGGGAAGTGCCACGCAGTCGGCTACTATTCTCATACTCAATGCTAGCAATACTAAATTAAACGATAAGTCTACAGTACATCCAGTACCCGCTCCAAGGCCATGCCACGGGAGCCCTTGATGAGGAATGTGCCCTTTTCAAAGGGATTTTTTAAAACATACTCCTTCAAATCTTCAAAGGTCTGGAACTTTTTGGCCATGGCATCTGTCTTGAAAAAATTCTGGCCAACAAGAAAAACGTTTTCAAATCCCAATTTCTGGGTCAGGTCGGCCAAAGCTTGGTGCTCCTCGCCCGCAGTTTCGCCCAACTCGAACATATCCCCAATGATGAGGATTTTGTTCTTGGCGTCCATAGAGCTGAAGTTTTCCAGAGCGGCCTTCATGCTTGTGGGGTTGGCGTTGTAGGCGTCCAGTACAATTTCGTGGCCGTTCTTGGATATGATCTGCGAACGGTTGTTTTGGGGTTGGTATGAATCTATAGCCGTTTTGATACCATCCAGCGGGACGTTGAAGTATTTGCCCATCAAAATGGCGGCACAGCAGTTGGGGAAATTGTATTTTCCAATAAGTTGGGTTTCCATGCGCATTCCTTCCACCTCAAGGACCACATACGGATTGGCTTCAATGAATTTGATGTTGTAATACTGTGGGTCTTTTGTGCTGAACCCTGTTTTTTTGATGTAGGTGCCCAACTTTTCCAGTTGGATAGGATCATCGGCATTCATGAAGAGATGCTTATCATGGACCATAAGGTGGTCGTACAGCTCACTTTTCCCTTGAATGACCCCTTCAACTCCTCCAAAACCTTCCAAGTGGGCTTTCCCAAAATTGGTGATGTACCCAAAGTCAGGATGGGCAATCCCACATAGAAAAGCAATTTCCCTTTTGTGGTTGGCGCCCATTTCCACAATGGCAATTTCCGTATCCTCTTTTATGGAGAGCAAGGTCAACGGTACACCAATGTGGTTGTTCAGGTTGCCTTTGGTGGCAATGGTCCGGTACTTTCTGGAAAGTACGGCATGGATGAGCTCTTTGGTGGTGGTTTTTCCATTGCTTCCCGTAAGCGAGACCACTTTGGCCTTGCATTGGTTCCTATGGTATGTGGCGAGGTCTTGAAGGGTTTTCAGGACATCATCGCACAACACGAACCGATCCGAAGTCTTATGTTCCTCCTCATCGATAATGGCATAGGCCGCACCTTTTTCCAAGGCCTCCTTGGCAAAGGCGTTGCCGTTGAAACTGGGCCCTTTTAAAGCGAAAAAAAGACAGCCTGGGGTTATTTTCCGGGTGTCCGTACATATCGTGGGGTGCTCTAAGAAAAGAGCGTGAAGCTGTTCCAAACTCATGGACCGAAGATAGAAAAAAGCCCCGATGTTTTGATCGGGGCTTTTTTAAAATGCTTTATGGGATGTACTTATTTGGCTTTTTTATGCCTGACCGTTTTGTTGTTGGTCTTGGACTTGGATCCAACCCTTGACATGGCACATCGGAAACCAATATCGTCGGTTGCCATGTACTGGGGCAGGTACCTGCGTTGGGCAGGATCTAGCCAGAAGGCCCTATCCCTCCATGAGCCACCTTTGTAGACACGTACCTCGTCGTTGATCAATGAGGTCCTGTAGTTGGAAGTGTCGTACTGGCGAATAAGTTTTCCAGTGGAATCCCGCTCTACTTTGTGCTTGGGTGAATCGTACATCTTTCTGTTGTCCTCTTCATCGTTGAACTTGTCAAAGAACCTTGATGATCCTGGATCTCCATCCCTGAAACCGCGGTTGTCACTCTTATCAAAGTTGGTCCTCAAATAGGTCTCCTGATCGGTAACAGGGACTTCCTTGATCTCGCCGGGCAGGTTGATGGCCACAATTTTGCCGTTGGGCAATGTGTCATACACGATTTTGTCCTCGAGGATTTCAACCTTGCCATCTTCTCCAATGGCCTTTTTCATGAATACGTTCCCTCTATAGTAGTTGAAGTCGCTGATCTCGTCATCCACAATGGGGCGATAAACGTCGGCAACCCACTCACTCACGTTTCCGGCCATGTCATATAGACCAAAATCATTGGGTTTGTATGATTTTACTTGTGCAGTGATATCGGCACCGTCATCGGACCATCCGGCAATACCGCCGTAATCACCTTTGCCTTGCTTGAAGTTGGCCAATTGATCGCCACGTCCTACACGCTGTCCGTTACGGGTGTAGTCACCTTCCCATGGATATTTTTTTCTACCACGGTAGTTGTTGTACTCCCTGGTACCCACAAGGGCCTGGGCCGCATATTCCCACTCGGTCTCCGTAGGGAGCCTGTATTCTGGCATGATGACACCACTGCTCCTTTTGGCGAACGCATTGATGGAATCACGTTTTTGTTTTCCTTGAAGGGAATCTATTTCCCCTCCATACACAGATTCTGGATTGTTCAGGTAGGCTTCAGTGCTGAACGTGCCGTCGATTTCGCCGTTCAATACTTTGTATTTGGCATCCTCGGCCAAATAACCTTCCCTTTCCAACATCACTTCGTTCACCCTGTCCGTTCTCCATTCGGCATATTGAGTGGCCTGCACCCAGTTTACACCTACTACGGGATATTCAGCATAGGCGGGGTGTCTAAGGTAGTTGTTGGTCATGGTCTCGTTGAAGCCCAATCGGTTTCTCCACACCAAGGTATCAGGTAGGGCACCGGTATAGATGTTGGCGTAGTTGGGGTTGTCTGGAGGATAGACTGCCTTCAGATAATCCAAATACTCAAGGTACATCACATTGGTCACCTCGGTCTCGTCCATATAAAAGGACTGGACGTGCTGTTGTGTAGGTGTGTTGTTCCAATCGTGCATGATGTCATCTTGGACCTTACCTTTGGTAAAGGTTCCGCCCTCAACGAAAACAGTCCCTGGAGGGGTTTCCTGCTCCTTGAAGTCCGAATTGTACTGGAATCCGCCTTCTTTGGCATTTATTTTCCACCCAGTGGCTCTGGAAACATTCTTGGAAGATGAGGAGTTTTTACAGCTGGAAAAACTTCCCATCACAATGGCGCAAGAAAGTACAACTTTAATGAAGTGTTTTTTCATAATTTGGGCTTGAATGCTTAAAATACTTGGGGTTTTCCGCCCCAATCAATTCAACTTGTTTTGATCTTATTTAATCCTTTCGATGGCATTAGAACGATGTTTTTGCCATTATATTTTGTGCTCGTCAAATAATTGCGGCAATGCCGTTGCCAACATTTGCTATACATTTGTAACGCAAATGGATGTGAAATAGTATTGGCCTTTCGGCTTTTAACGGTTTCGGGAAAGGGATGCAATGTATATAGGTGCGACATCACCTAATTTTATACCGTAAAAAAATACATCCCATTACAAGAATTTTTGTAAAACACCGTTTATGTTGTAATGTGTCCAAAGCTTTTTGGAGCAAAACTTTACTAAACGCTTAAATCATAGCATGAAAAAGTTACTGATATTGGCAGTCCTTCTTACTGTGGCTCTACCCGAACAGCTAAGTGCCCAACAAGAAAGAGCGATCACAACGGCAGTCCCTTTTTTGACCATAGCCGCAGATGCCAGGGCATCCGGAATGGGGGACATGGGAGTTGCCACTTCTTTTGATGCGTATTCACAACAATGGAACCCGGCCAAATATGCCTTCGCTACCCAAAAATCGGGCGTGGGCGTGAGCTACACCCCTTACTTGGAGACCATTGTGAACGATGTCTCGCTGCTGAGTGCCAATTATTACAACAAGCTGAATGACAGGAGTGCCTTTGCTTTTGGAATTAGATATTTCGGTCTTGGGGATATTGAGCTTCGCCAGACCATTGAGCAAGAGGCCACCTTGGTGAAGCCTAATGAATTTGCTTTGGATGGATCTTATTCCTTAAAATTGAGCCAAAGTTTTTCCATGGCCGTGGCCGGAAGGTTCATCAGCTCCAATTTGAGGTTCCAGGACGGAACACAGGATTCGCAGGCTGCCAATGCTTTTGCAGTGGATGTGGCTGGGTTCTATCGGTCTCCGGAAATAGCGTACAACAATTACAATGGCAGATGGAGGCTTGGGTTCAACATATCCAATATTGGAGGTTCGCTTCAATATGACGAGGGCGGCCAAGAAAACTTTTTGCCCACCAATCTTAAGTTTGGGGCAGGGTTTGATTTCATCTTTGATGAGGACAATGTCCTGGCCCTAAATTCAGAGTTCAACAAGTTATTGGTACCTACCCCCAGGGATTTTGATGGGGATGGGGACATTGATATCGAAGACAATACCGAATACCAAAACATCAGTTTCTTTAATGGAATATTCGAATCTTTTGGGGATGCCCCCGACGGTTTCAGTGAAGAGCTCAAAGAGGTCACATGGGCACTTGGTGCCGAATATCGGTTCAGGGAGGCCTTCATGCTGAGAAGTGGTTATTTCAATGAGAGCGAAGAAAAGGGATCTAGAAAGTTTTTTACATTGGGTGCGGGATTCAAATATAAAACGGCACAAATAGACCTTTCCTATCTGTTCTCTACTTCGCAGGTCAGGAACCCTTTGGAGAATACCCTTCGTTTTTCGTTGACCTTCAATTTTGGGGAGGAATTTTTCAACGACTGACAAAGAACAACATAATATTACCTCAAAAAACCTATCCCCGTGGATGGGTTTTCTTATTTTTGGGACACACTGAAACTTGAATGGAGAAAAAAAGGATTGGCTTTGAACTGCTCATTTTCCAAAGTGATGATGAGTTGTCACAAAACGAGCAAAAATTGTTACGTGCCGCAGTGCGCGCAAGGGAAAGTGCCTATGCGCCCTATTCGCATTTCAAGGTTGGGGCCGCCGTTCTGTTGGAAAATGGGGAAACGGTCATTGGGAGCAACCAAGAGAATGCCTCCTACCCATCTGGGCTCTGTGCCGAGCGGGTGGCCGTTTTTCAGGCCGGTGCAAGGTTTCCGGGTGTTCCCATTGTGTCCATCGCCATAACGGCAGCCTCGGAGGAGCATCAAGTGGATGTTCCGGCGGCCCCTTGTGGCAATTGCAGGCAGTCTTTGATCGAGTACGAACAAAAGCAAAAATCACCCATTTCCATATTCCTAAAAGGGGAGAAAGGACCCATTTATAAATGCAGTTCGTTGGCCGATATTTTACCCTTGGCCTTCAACAGTTCATTTTTAGGCGATTCTTAAATCAATTCTTTTTCCAAAAGGAGATATATATGTATTTTTGCTCCTCTCCCCGAAGAGGGATTTCAATTAATACTACCGTTGATGAAAAAAATCACCAAAGAAGTCTACCTAAAATGGTATGAGGACATGTTGTTCTGGAGAAAGTTCGAGGACAAATTGGCCGCAGTATATATTCAACAAAAGGTCAGGGGCTTTCTGCACCTGTACAATGGTCAGGAGGCCGTTCTGGCAGGATCGCTCCATGCCATGGACCTCACCAAGGACCGGATGATCACCGCCTATCGTAACCACGTCCAGCCCATCGGAATGGGTGTGGATCCCAGAAAGGTGATGGCCGAGCTGTATGGCAAGGTGACAGGTACTTCAAAAGGGATGGGAGGCTCCATGCACATCTTTTCCAAAGAACACCGTTTTTATGGTGGACACGGAATTGTGGGTGGACAGATTCCTCTAGGTGCTGGATTGGCATTTGCTGATAAGTATTTCAAAAGGGATTCCGTAACCCTTTGCTATATGGGGGACGGGGCAGTGAGACAAGGTTCCCTGCACGAATCCTTCAACCTGGCCATGTTGTGGCAATTGCCCGTGGTCTTCATCTGTGAGAACAACGGATATGCCATGGGAACATCGGTGGCCCGTACCTCACATTCCACCGAAATCTGGAAATTGGGCTTGGGCTATGAAATGCCTTGTGGTCCTGTGGACGGAATGGATCCCGCAATAGTGGCCAAAGAAGTGGACAAGGCCGTGGAAAGGGCCCGTACCGGTGGAGGACCCACTTTCTTGGAAATGAAAACTTACCGTTACCGTGGTCACTCCATGTCGGATGCGCAGCACTATAGGACCAAGGAAGAAGTGGAGGAGTACAAAAAAATTGACCCGATCACCCAAGTGAAGGACATTATCTTGGAAAAAGGCTATGCAACCGCGGACGAGATCAAGAAAATCGATAAGCGAGTGAAAGATTTGGTGAGCGAGTGCGAACAGTTTGCGGAAGAGTCGGATTTCCCACCAAAGGAACAATTGTACGACACCGTATACGAACAAGAAGACTATCCATTTTTACAACATAAACTTTAAGTAGATGGCAGAAGTAATCACCATGCCTAGATTGAGCGATACCATGGAAGAAGGAACCGTGGCAAAATGGCTCAAAAAAGTAGGGGACAAAGTAGAGGAAGGCGATATATTGGCCGAGATTGAGACCGATAAGGCCACCATGGAGTTTGAATCCTTTCATCAAGGAACGCTCCTGCATATCGGCATTGAAGAGGGCGACGGAGCCCCGGTCGATTCACTTTTGGCCATCATCGGAGAAGAAGGGGAGGACATTTCCGCTCTTTTGAACGGAGGTGCGGCCCCTGCTAAAGAAAAAGAAGAAACAAAAAGCGAGCCCGAGCCCAAAGCCGAAAAAAGCGAAGCTCCGGCAAGTGCCCCCAGTTCAATTCCAGACGGTGTAGAAATCGTGACCATGCCCCGTTTGAGCGATACCATGGAAGAAGGAACCGTGGCCAGCTGGTTGAAAAAAGTCGGCGACAAGGTAGAGGAAGGTGATATATTGGCCGAAATCGAGACCGATAAGGCCACTATGGAATTTGAATCGTTCTATTCAGGGACCTTGTTGCACATTGGTATCGAAGAAGGACAAGGCGCCCCGGTCGATTCCCTTTTGGCCATCATCGGCCCAGAAGGAACCGATGTGGATGCCGTATTGAAAGCCCAAGCAGGTGGAGGCTCCTCTGCCCCCAAAGCTGAAAAGGCGGAAGAAGAGAAACCAAAGGCAGAAAAAACAGAGACGGTTGAGGCTACAACCACTGCACAGGATGGTCAGCGTATTTTGGCCTCGCCTTTGGCGAAGAAGATCGCCAGTGAAAAAGGAATCAACCTGTCTGATGTTAAAGGTAGTGGAGACCACGGGCGAATCGTGAAAAAGGACGTTGAGAGCTTTACACCTTCGCAAGCCACTTCACCAGTTGCGGAAAAAGCACCTGAAAAAGCGGCTCCAGTGGCTCCTATGAATTTGCCGGTCGGCGAGGAAAGTTTCGAGGAGGTGAAAAATTCCCCTATGCGCAAGGCCATCACCAAGAGTTTGAGCGCATCGAAATTTACCGCACCACACTTTTATTTGACCATAGAAGTGGACATGGACAATGCGAAGGCATCAAGGGAGCAGATCAACAATCTGCCCGATACCAAAGTATCTTTCAACGATATGGTGTTGAAGGCATGTGCCATGGCATTGAAGAAACACCCACAGGTAAATACCACTTGGACCGATGAGGCCACCATATACAAGCGCCATATCCACATGGGAGTGGCCGTGGCAGTAGATGAAGGTCTAGTAGTGCCCGTAATCAAGTTTGCCGACCAACTCACACTGACCCAACTAGGTGCAGCTGTAAAGGATTTGGCAGGAAGGGCCAGGGCCAAGAAAATCAAGCTCGATGAAATGGAAGGAAGCACCTTTACGGTTTCCAACTTGGGAATGTTCGGTATCCAGGAGTTCACGTCCATCATCAATAAACCTAACTCGGCCATATTGTCCGTAGGTGCCATCGTGGAAAAACCCGTGGTCAAGAATGGACAGATCGTAGTGGGCAATACCATGAAAGTGACCTTGGCCTGCGACCACAGAACAGTGGATGGTGCAGTTGGGGCACAGTTCCTGCAGACATTGAGGGCCTATTTGGAAAACCCGGTGACCATGTTGGCCTGATCTTAAAGGTCCCTGAGCGAAGTCGAAAGGAAACAGAGAACATATGATTTAAAAGCATCCTTTTAAGGATGCTTTTTTTATCTTTAGAAAATCCAAAAAACAAAAAGATGAAGACTATATTATATGCCTTTACCGCCCTAGTGATGATGTCCTGTGGTTCGACCAAAATTGAGCAAACCACAACATTGGGTACAAAATCCAAATCCACGGCGACCAAAAAAGAAGAACCGGGTTTCACCAATGCTGAACGTGTCGGTGAAATGATGAACTATTTGGCATCCAATGATTTAAAAGGGCGTGATTCCGGGAGTGAGGGAATAGAAATGGCTGCAAAATATATTGAGAACCATTTCAAATCGTATGGGGTAAAGCCCTATTTTGAAAGCTACCGTGACACGCTTTCCAATTTTAAGGATGCTTCCTATAATATTGTGGGCGTAGTGGAAGGCAACGACCCTGCATTGAAGGACGAATACATCCTCATCGGGGCCCATTATGATCACATTGGTATCGTACAGATGGAAAATGGTGACGCCATAGCCAATGGTGCCAATGACAATGCTTCGGGAACCACCACGGTAATGGAACTAGCCCGATATTTTGGGACACGGAAGACCAATAAGCGCAGTTTGATCTTTGCCCTGTTCAGTGCCGAGGAAAAGGGACTGTTGGGGTCGAAGCATTTGGCCAAAAAACTCAAGGAACAGGAGCTGAGCCTGTATGCCATGCTCAATTTTGAGATGACCGGGGTGCCCTTGCAAGGAAATGACTATTTTATGTACATCACAGGGTACGATATGTCCAACCTCGCTGAAGTGAGCAACAAATATGCAAAGGAAAATTTGGTCGGATTTTTACCAACGGCCAAGGAATATAACTTGTTCCAACGTTCGGACAACTATCCGTTCCACCAAGAGTTCGGGGTGCCATCACATACCTTCTGCACGTTCGATTTTACCAATTTCCAACATTACCACAAAGTGGGTGACGAGGTGGACCTCATGGATTTTGGACATATGGCCACCTTGGTGAACAAGACCATACCTGTTTTGGAAGGCATTGCCAATGCGCCAACGCAGGAAATCCAGAAAAAGTAATTAAAACGTCATTTCGAATCCCTTTTATAGAAGGAGGGAAATCCCAAGAAGCCAAAAGATTTCTCCCTTATGGTCGAAATGACACATAAGCATATAGCGGTATGGCGAACATTATTATCACGGGAACCAGTAGGGGCATCGGTTTTGAATTGGTAAAACTTTTTGCCGAAGAAGGGCACCACGTGCTCTCCCTTTCCCGAAATGCCGGACCTGTCCAAGACTTGCAACTTCCCAATGTCCATGCGTTTCCCTTTGATTTGGGCAATCCCAATGATTATGAAAAACTGAAGGATTTTTTGAAGGAATGGGACACCGTGGACGTACTCATCAACAATGCGGGTCGACTGCTCAACAAACCTTTTTTGGAGATCACCCCCAAGGAATTTGAGGACGTTTACAAAGTAAATGTTTTCGGTGTGGCGGAAATGACGAAGACCGTACTCCCCAAAATGGGCAAAAAAGGCCATGTGGTCACCATCAGTTCCATGGGTGGTGTGCAGGGAAGTGTCAAGTTTCCAGGGCTGTCCGCTTACAGTTCCAGTAAAGGGGCGGTCATCACCTTGACGGAACTTTGGGCGGAGGAATTCAAGGAAACCGGCCCCAACTTTAACGTACTGGCCTTGGGTGCAGTACAGACCGAAATGTTGGAAGAAGCCTTCCCTGGCTATCAGGCACCCGTGACCGCTTTCGAAATGGCCACTTACATCAAGGAGTTTTCTTTGACCGGACAAAAGCTTTATAACGGGAAATTGCTTCAGGTGAGCAATAGTACGCCATGACAATGATTGCGGAAGTGGTAGTCCATACTTAAAATGTATCTTTGCTCCAGTGAACACCACTCTTCAAAAATATTTACCGGAACGCGCTGTGCCCCCATGTTTTGAGCTCATCAAGACCCACAGGGTGCACCTCAAGGTCGTGAACCATAGGGTCACCCGCCATGGCGATTACCGCAGGCTGCCCAACGGGCTACACATGATCACGGTGAACGCATCGCTGAACAAGTATCGATTTTTGATCACCCTCATTCACGAAATTGCACATTTGGTGGCCTTTGAAAAATATGGCCGCCGAATCTTGCCACACGGGGTGGAGTGGAAGCGTACCTTTCAGCATTTAATGGTTCCGTTCATCCGGCCAGAAGTGTTTCCAAATCAGTTGTTGCCCATCATCGCGAACCATTTCAAGAACCCAAAGGCGAGCAGCAGTACGGATGCCCGTTTGTCCATTGCACTCAAGGCCTTTGATGAGGAGGAAAGACAGGGGAGTTATGTGTATGAATTGCCAAAAGGCAGTATTTTTAGGATGTACAATGGAAGGCTGTTCCAAAAAGGGGACAAAAAAGTGAAACGCTATGAATGCGTGGAATTGTCCACGGGCAGATTATATTTGTTCCAGCCCAATGCCGAAGTAGAGTTGGTCCGGGATAAGCCCGAAGGGCCATCAATGTAAAAGCAACAAGAAAAATGAACAAGAATTATTATGCCGTTTTGATGGCAGGAGGAGTAGGATCTCGATTTTGGCCCGTGAGCACAACGGCCAATCCCAAACAGTTCCACGACATGTTGGGAACGGGGAAGACATTGATCCAAAAGACCTTCGATAGGTTGAACAGGTTCATCCCCACAGAGAACATATTGATTTTGACCAACGAGCGCTACAACGATTTGGTGCTGGAGCAATTACCAAAGGTAAGACCGGAGCAGGTGGTCTTGGAGCCTGCCATGCGCAACACGGCCCCCTGTATTCTCTACGCCTCACTGAAAATCCAAAAGATGAATCCCAATGCTGTGATGATCGTGGCTCCCAGCGACCATTGGATCGAGGATGAAGAAGCTTTTGAGAGCGATGTCACCGCATGTTTTGACAAATGTGAGAAAGAAAATGTGCTCTGCACCCTCGGCATTCAGCCCACATTCCCCAATACTGGTTTCGGGTACATCGAATTTGAAAAAGGGAGTGACGAAAAGTTGAAAACGGTGTCCCAGTTCAGGGAAAAGCCCGACTATGAGACCGCAAAGGAATTTTTGGCCCAAGGCAATTTCCTTTGGAACGCAGGTATTTTTATGTGGAGTGTTCAGACCATAGTGGAAGCGTTCAAAAGTTATCAACCCAGTCAGTACGAGCTTTTTGGCAAGGGAATTTCCTGCTATAATACTGGGGAAGAGAAGGGGTTCATCCAAGAGAACTATGCGAAGGCGGAAAACATATCAATAGATTATGCTATCTTGGAACAGTCCAGTTCCATTTACACACTGCCCGCATCTTTTGATTGGAACGATTTGGGAACGTGGGGCGCGTTATATGATAAATTGGACAAAGACCCACTGGGCAACGCCGTGGTCAACGCCAGTGTTGTTCTGGAAAATGCCAAGGGCAATATGATCCGTTCCCCAAAGGGGAAAATTGTGGTCGTGGGCGGACTGGAGGATTATATCATTGTGGACAAGGAAGAGGTCCTGCTGATTTACCCCAAGTCCAAACAACAGGACATCAAAAAAGTATTGGGCCAAGTAAAGGAAACATTTGGCGACGAGTTTGCATAACATATGAGCGAAGATCAATTGGAAAAGGGAGCTTCTCCCAATCAGGATAGTGGGGATGAAGTAAAAAAAGATTTCAAGGGGCTTTTGGGCAGTGTGCGGAAGTTTCTTTCCGAGTTGTTGGAAATCCGTAGCAATACGGATGCTTCGGCCACCAAGGAATCCATTATCGCCGACATTTCATTTAAGGGGCATACTTCATGGATCTTGGTCTGTTCCATTTTTATCGCCTCCGTTGGTTTGAATGCCAATTCCACGGCGGTGGTGATCGGAGCGATGTTGATTTCTCCTTTGATGGGCCCCATTTTGGGTATGGGCATGTCCTTGGCCATCAATGATATCGATACGTTGAGACGATCCTTGAAGAACTTTACCGTAATGGTGGTCCTGAGTGTGATCACGGCCTTTCTGTTTTTCTACCTTTTTCCGCTTCGGGATGAATCTTCGGAGCTTTTGGCACGTACAAAACCGGACATCCGCGACGTGTTGATCGCTTTTTTTGGTGGTTTGGCACTCGTGATAGCCCGAGCTAAAAAGGGAACCATAGCCAGTGTGATCTTCGGGGTGGCCATTGCCACTGCACTGATGCCACCACTCTGTACGGTGGGCTTTGGGTTGGCCATTGGCAAACTTTGGTATGCGGCCGGGGCCATGTACCTGTTCATCATCAATACGATTTTCATAGGTCTAGCCACCTTTTTGGTCATCAAGTTTTTGCGGTTCCCCATGGTGCGCTACGCCAACTCCCAGAGAAGACGGATGATAGCGAGGCTGGCCTCCATCACGGGTATTTTGGTGATGATCCCTGCGGGTTTTACCTTTTATAACGTCTTTCAGGAATCCCTTTTCAGAAAACAGGCGCAGCAGTTTTTGGATGAAACCATTGAAGTGTACCAGTTCCAAGGAGCGGGAAGATATGTGGACAACCTTACAAAGATTGAATATGTGGATGATGGGACTTCATTGATAGAAGTGGTCTGTATGGGCGATGAACTTATCCCCGAAAATGTGGTGAACACTTGGAGGACCCAAAAGAACCAATATTCACGTCTGAAGAATGCCGAACTACACGTCATCCAAGGTGGAAAGGACGATTCCGAGGAAAAGTTCAATTTTGTAAGCGAGCTTTATGAAAAGAACAAGGCGGAACTGCTGACCAAAGACGAGCAAATAAAACTCTTGGAGGAAGAAGTGGTCAATTTGACAAAAAGAATGGGAAAACAGATTCCCTTCCAAGATGTGAGTGCCGAGGCCAGAGCCAATTATGCCAACATGGACAGATTCGGGTTCTCATATCAAATCCAGACTGATTTTAAGAAATTGGACACAATCCCTGTCTTTGAAGTAAAATGGAAGCAAGGCGTACAGAGTGCCCAAAAGCAGGCCGATATCAAAAAAATGCAGGCGTGGCTAAAAATACGTTTGCGGGATTCCACGATTGTGCTGAAGGAAGTGGAGTGATGTATTTTTAGAAGTCAGAAGTCAGTGGGAAGTCGGTAGTCAACGAGTGCCAAACACTGAATAGCCTGACAACCCCAAATAATCCAAACGGTAATTCCTCCCCTTTGGGGAGGTCAGGAGGGGATAACAAATTGCAAGCACTAAATTCCAATAACTCAATAACCAAACAAATCAGTTCCGTTCCTCAATATACATCTGCCGGACTTTTTTGAAAAGCTCGGACGAGTACACAAAATTGGTCACCGCTTCATTGTCCGTCTTGAAGATTTCCTTATTGGTGCCTTCCCATTCCTTGTACCCATTTTTAAGGAAGATGATTTTTTCCCCGATTTCCATCACGGAGTTCATATCGTGCGTGTTGATGATGGTGGTGATGTCATATTCTTGGGTGATCTCATGGATCAGGTTGTCGATCAAGATAGCGGTCTTCGGGTCAAGGCCTGAATTGGGTTCGTCGCAGAACAGGTATTTTGGGTTCATGACGATGGCCCTCGCAATGGCCACCCTCTTTTGCATCCCTCCAGAGATTTCCGATGGATATCTCTTATGGGCATCGACCAAGTTGACGCGTTTCAGTACAAAATCCACCCGGTCCTGCATTTCCGATTTGGACTGTCTGGTGAACATATCCAAAGGGAACATCACATTGCCTTCCACTGTCATGGAATCGAACAGGGCGCTCCCTTGGAACACCATACCCATTTCTTGTCGCAAATCGCGACGTTCGTTGGTAGAAAGCTCTGAATAGTATTGGCCGTTGTAGCAAATTTGCCCCTCATCAGGTTCAAAAAGGCCCAAGAGACATTTGAGAAAAACGGTTTTTCCCGATCCACTCTGTCCAATGATAAGATTGGTCTTCCCTTTTTCAAAAACGGTGGATATGCCTTTCAGGACATGGTTGTCCCCGAACGATTTGTGTATGTCTTCCACTTCTATCATCAGCCTAGCAGTAATTGGGTTAGGATATAGTTTGTAATGATGATGACCACACTGGTCCAAACAAAGGACGTGGTGCTCGCCTTGCCCACTTCCAGCGCTCCCCCCCTCATATAAAAACCATGGTAGGAGGGTACTGTGGCAATAATAAAGGCAAATACCACCGATTTGATGAAGGCATATGTAACGTGGAACGAATCAAAATCCAACTGGAGCCCTTTGATGAACTCCCCGCTTGGGGCATATCCCCCAAAAACAGCGGCTATCCATCCGCCCAATATCCCTACGAACATGGAAATGGCCACGGCAAAAGGATACATCATGGTGGCGATGATCTTGGGGAACACCAAATAATTGAGGGAATTCACACCCATCACTTCAAGGGCGTCTATCTGTTCGGTCACCCGCATGGTACCAATGCTCGATGTGATATAGGACCCCACTTTCCCTGCCATGATGATGGAGGTGAAGGTAGGGGCAAATTCCAAGATCACGGACTGTCGGGTGGCAAATCCGATAAGGCTTTTGGGCAATAAAGGGCTGTTCAGGTTGAGGGCCGTCTGGATAGTGACCACCCCACCGATGAAAAACGAAATAAAGATGATGATGCCCATGGACCCATAGATCAGCTCATCGATTTCCTTTAGGATCAAGGATTTCATGATGGGCCACTTGGTCGGCTTTTTAAATACTTCCCAAACCATGATGAAGTATTTTCCGATCGCTTCTAGGTGTTTCATGTGTTCGATATGGACTTGAGGTGATAAAAATAAGAATATTGTTGGGCATTTAACCTTGATTTAAACTTTTTAAAGATGATAATTGAATAGCTTTGCCCTTGTTTGATTAAATCCACACCATGAAAAGGACCAACCTTGTTTTATTGCTTTTAGTAGTGTTCATGACCAGTTTATCCTATGGTCAACGCAAAAAAAAGAACGAAGAAGTCGAAGTACAGCCCGAACCTATAGCCCATTCGCCCAAACTGGTGGTGGGGATAGTGGTGGACCAAATGCGTTACGACTATCTCACCCGTTTCTGGGCCCAATATGGCGAAGGTGGCTTCAAAAGGTTGGTGAACCAAGGATTCAATTGTAAAAACCACCATTATAATTATGCACCGACAAGCACCGGTCCGGGCCATGCATCGGTCTATACCGGAACAACACCGGCCACACATGGGATCATTGGCAACGATTGGTACGATAAGGAATTGGGCGCAGATGTGTACTGTGCCGGGGATGATAGTTATACTTCAGTAGGGACCACTTCCGATGCTGGGAAAATGTCGCCCCATCGAATGCTCACGACAACTGTTACCGACGAGTTGCGGATGCATACCCAAAAGAGGGGCAAGGTGATTGGAGTGGCTTTGAAGGACAGGGGTGCCGTACTTCCTGCAGGTCACGCGGCAAATGCTGCCTATTGGTTTGAAGGTGGGGCAGCAGGAAACTGGATCACCAGTTCCTATTACATGGATGCACTGCCACAATGGGTGGTTGATTTTAACAACTCCGATGCCGTAGAGGTTTATAAAAAGCCTTGGACTACGCTGAAACCGATAGAAACCTATGTGGAGAGTGGTACCGATGCCAATACCTATGAAGGAATGTTCAAAGGAGAGACCACTTCGTCTTTTCCGCATGACCTTCCCACTTTGTGGGAGGCCAATGGGCAATTTGGGCTGCTACGAAGCACTCCCTATGGTAACAGTATGACCGCTGATTTTGCTTTGGCAGCCTTGGACGGTGAGGATTTGGGAGTTGATACCATTACCGATTTTTTGGCGGTCAGTTTTTCCAGTACCGACTATGTGGGCCACTTCTTTGGAGTTAATTCCAAGGAAATCGAAGATACATACATACGATTGGACCAAGATTTGGCCCGTCTCTTTGCTGCTTTGGATGAAAAAGTGGGAGAGGGCGAATACACGATTTTTCTTACGGCCGACCATGCTGCCATCGATGTGCCGGCTTATTTGAAGGATTCAAAAATACCAGCGGGCTATTTGGACATGAAAGGGCTACAGTCCAAGTTTGCGGAGTTCCTAAAATATAAATATGGGACTACAGATGTGGTAAAAGACCTCTCCAACCATCAACTTTTTCTGGACCATAAGATTTTGGCCAATTTGGACATCGACCTAAAAGAGGCGCAAGAAGATATTGCAAAGGAACTTTTGAGTTATGAAGGCATTGGTCAGGTCTATACGGCCCATCAAATGTGGGCGAACAATTATACGAAGGGCATTCCCTATATTCTGCAAAACGGCTACAACCAAAAACGGTCGGGAGATGTGCTCATCGTGCCCAATCTGGGATTCATTTATTCAAGTGGCAGAACGGGTTCCACGCACGGCTCCCCACAGGTCTATGATACGCATGTGCCTCTATTGCTCTACGGAAAGGGCATAAAGCAGGGAAGTACCGTGAACCGTACCGAGATTCCCGACATTGCCCCAACCATTTCGGCCTTATTGGGCATTGCGTTCCCGAGCGGGACCACGGGCAGGCCCATTGGGGAGGTGTTGGAGTAAAGGCATTTTACCTCAACACGATGATCTTTTTTCTGATGACCTCTCTGGAAGCGGGGTCTGTGTAGATCAATAGGTAAGTCCCACTGGAAAGGTGGTCAATATGGAGAGTGGTTTGGTTTTCTCCCCTTAGCACCAATCTACCATTGGCATCGAAAATTTTGACCAAGAAATCGGAAGTATGATCTCTTTTGATAAAGACTTGATCTCTTGCCGGGTTGGGATAAATGATTACCCCACTTTTAATTTCTGGCTCTGTGATAGGTGTGGGAGTTGTTTCCAATATCCCGTCGCAGTTTTCATCTACTTCATTGTCTGGTATTTCAGTTGCTAAGGGATTGATGCTAGGGTCACTGTCGTCACAATCGTCCGCATTGGCAAAACCGTCCTGGTCAAGGTCATCATCCAGGGTGGCGGGATTGCAGTCGTCATCGATGCCGTTGTACGGGATTTCCATGACACTTGGATTGATGTTTGGGTCGTTGTCATCACAATCGTCCGCATTGGCAAAACCGTCCTGGTCAAGGTCATCGTCCAGGGTCGCAGGATTACAGTCGTCGTCAATGCCGTTGTATGGAATCTCGGCGGTATTTGGATTGATGTTGGGGTCATTGTCATCACAATCGTCCGCATCGGAAAATCCGTCCTGGTCAAGGTCATCATCCAGGGTGGCGGGATTGCAGTCGTCATCGATGCCGTTGTACGGGATTTCCATGACACTTGGATTGATGTTTGGGTCGTTGTCATCACAATCGTCCGCATCGGCAAATCCGTCCTGGTCGAGGTCATTATCCAAGGTCGCGGGATCACAGTCATCGTCGATGCCGTTGTACGGGATTTCCACGGCACTTGGATTGATGTTTGGGTTGTTGTCATCACAATCGTCCGCATCGGCAAATCCGTCCTGGTCAAGGTCATCATCCAAGGTCGCGGGATCACAGTCGTCGTCAATGCCATTGTATGGAACCTCCGCTGCATTTGGGTTGATGTTGGCGTTGCTGTCATCACAATCGTCCGCATTGGCAAAACCATCTTGGTCAAGGTCGTCATCCAGGGTCGCGGGATTACAGTCGTCATCGATACCGTTGTATGGAATTTCTAGAACAGTTGGATTGATATTGGCATTGCTGTCATCACAATCGTCCGCATCGGCAAAGCCGTCCTGGTCAAGGTCATCATCCAGAGTGGCAGGATTGCAGTCTTCGTCAATGCCGTTGTACGGGATTTCCATGACACTTGGATTGATGTTCGGGTCGTTGTCTTCGCAATCGTCCGCATCGGCAAAGCCGTCCTGGTCAAGGTCATCATCCAAGGTGGCGGGATTGCAGTCGTCATCTATGCCGTTGTACGGGATTTCAGCTGCATTTGGGTTGATGTTGGCGTTACTGTCATCACAATCGTCCGCATCGGCAAAACCGTCCTGGTCAAGGTCATCATCCAGGGTGGCAGGATTACAATCGTCGTCAATGCCGTTGTATGGTATTTCAGCTACATTAGGGTTGATGTTCGGGTCGTTGTCGTCACAATCATCCACATTGGCAAAACCATCCTCGTCGAGGTCATCATCCAAGGTGGCGGGATCACAGTCGTCGTCGATGCCATTGTACGGGATTTCCATGGCACTGGGATTGATGTTTGGGTCGTTGTCATCACAGTCATCCACATTGGCAAAGCCATCCTGGTCCAGGTCATCGTCCAGAGTGGAAGGATCACAATCGTCATCAATGCCATTATAGGGAATCTCCGCTGCATTAGGGTTGATGTTCGGGTCGTTATCGTCACAATCGTCAGCATTGGCAAAGCCATCCTGGTCAAGGTCATCATCCAGAGTGGCAGGATTGCAGTCGTCATCGACACCGTTGTATGGTATCTCAGCTACATTAGGGTTGATGTTGGGATTGTCATCATCACAATCATCCGCATTGGCAAAGCCATCCTGGTCAAGGTCATCGTCCAAAGTGGCGGGATCACAGTCGTCGTCAATTCCGTTGTATGGAATCTCGGCGGCATTTGGGTTGATATTTGGGTCATTGTCGTCACATTCTTGATCGGAAGTAAATCCATCTTGGTCAAAATCTATAACGCCAATCCCATAATGCAAACTCAAATATTGGATGATGGATTGTGCCAAGGATTCCGCAAAGAGTGCTCTATCCGCTTGGTCAAAGCGAACATCTTGGTTGACTTCAATCTGGATACCATCAATTTCACCGGCATTTAATCGCGATCCATGTGTCCAAACATTGTAGCCGCCATTGTAATAGTCCTCGTTTACATTGGGGAATGGATCGAGAGTACTTGGCACTGTCGGATATCCTTTGTCATGCAGTAAGGTTCCAAAGCTTTTTGCCCCTTTCAACAGCTGTACATGTGTCAATCCGTCACTATTGTCATTGATCAAGGTTCGGATGCTGCTTCTGTTGATATAGGTATTGGTATTTAAAGATGCATCGGAAAGGCGGAGTTCCGCTCCGGTTAGGGTGTATCCGAGCTCGACCCTTTCAATATCATGTGAATGTCCGTGTAAATCCAAGAAAAGTCCCCTTCCAAACTCTTGAATAATCTTGCTCTTGGCAGATTCGATGTATGCATGGTAATTGTCAAAGGCTTCTTGAACTGTTTCATTATTATCATTGTTGTCCTCTGTTTTATTACGGTTCGCGTCAAATTTTTTTCGTGCCAATCGATTGATGACCACATACGGATAGAATCCTGTTTTATTGAAGTATGATTGGGCAATGGCCCTTCCCATCTCTTGAGTATGGGTGTCATTTCCATAGATGCACCCCATACAATTCCGATCGGGTATCTCGATCGGGTTTAGGTCCCCATCATGTGGAACGGAAATGATAATGGGATGGTTCCCGTGGATGTATTCCACATAATTGTTGCCATTAGGGAAATAACTTTGACCAGGCTGTTGCGCCGTGGCCCAAGTGGACAACAAGCCAAGGACAAGGGTATAAAACAGTGTCGAAGGGGAAAAGGGATATGTTTTCATTTGCATAACCGTTTTGCGGCCCTTTCCTGATGATCATATCAGGTACGGTTGCCATGGATACGGGTTATGCTACATCACAATAAAGATAGAAAACTTGAGTATTGGATAGGTGTTGAATTGATGGATGTCCCTTTTCAATTGACGGATTGATTTTTGCTGTGAAATTTGTAGGACAATCAATACGATAAGGGCTGTAAATACGTGTAAAACCTCATATTTTGGACCAAATCCCCTTCCAGCGGTACCCTCGGATAAACTTTCCCTCTTCCTTGGAAACATAAAAATCCTTTTGTTGGAAGTATGCTTTTAGGAATCCCAATACGGTTTGAAAATAAAGTCCAGGACTTTTGGCCTGCCATGCCATTTTGAGTGCTGCCACTTTGGTCAGAACAATACCGTAGCGCATTTTGTAGAGTGCTATCCCCTTGGCCTGATAGTTCTTGGAGCTGTATCCATGCCCGGTAGGGCGGAGGTGTTTGACCTTCAGGTCAGGAACGGTCTGTGTCTCAAAACCGTGGTACTTGGCCAAGAGGGTGTCCACAGTGTCCCAGCCCACGCCGGGCCGCAATCCTCCAATCTTATTGAAACAGGCTTTGTGATACAGTTTGATAGGCCCCCGGATATGGGTCTTGTCCGCAATGTTCTCATACACCCAATCTCTTCCTTTTTGGACAAAGAGCAAACCGGAACACATGCCCAGTTTCCAATTGGCCTGAAACAAGTTTACCATGCTTTCAAAATAATGGGGAGGTAGGATGATGTCCGCATCGAACTTTCCGATAAGGTCAAATTCAGCAGTGTGCTGCAGGCCAAAGTGGAAGGTGTCCACCACTTTCTTGCCGGGGATATGCTCATCTGCGGAGGTTCGTTGGAACACTTTGATCCATGGGTGTTTCAGGGCAAAGTCTTGGGCGATTGCAAAAGTGGCATCTGAAGAGTTGTCGTCCACCACGATCAACTCATCCGGCAAATGGGTCTGTCCCACAAAGGAATCCAGACAATCCCTTAAATAAATTGCTTCGTTGTGCGCTGGAATGACAATGCTGATCCACATGCGTTAAAATTCCAAAAAACAAACCATAAATCCCAATGAAGTTATTAGGTTATTTAGTTATTTGGTTCTTGTTTCATGTATCCAATGTCTTCAAATGATATGCCTGTCTGCCGAAGGCAGGAACTCCACGAATTTCCACAAACCTTTTTGCCATTGAACTTGAAACTTGAACCTGAGCTTGTCGATTAAATTATCTTTCCGCGTACACAATATAGTATCGATTGGTGAAATACCGCAGTAGTGGTCGGATTCCAATCTTTTTAGCGGGATTGGTCCATTTTGCCGAATCCTTTATGGTCCACCCGGCCTTTTCCAACAACCAATCGAATTGCCAGTCCTCAAATTCGTGGTAATGCCTGTCCCAAAGATCGGTCTTGCTCCGATAGGCAGGGGAGAACCAAAGTCGCATGGGGATGCTGGCCACCAATTTATTGGCCTTGATCTCTTTCAGCACATTGTAAGGTGCCACCATGTGTTCAAAGATTTCAAAGGCGGTCACCACACTGGCATCGGATCGGGAAATGGCTTCAAAATCCACATCCAGATCCTCACCTTTGGTGTTTTCCACTTGGTATCCGTTGGCCTTCATGATTTCTGAAAAGGGATTTTCGACCCCTAGGTCCAAAATGGATTCTGAGGTGCCAATATGCTTTTGCAAAAACGCCAAGGTGTGCTTGTAGCGTTTGTTGGGAAAGTTGTTCTCGTACATTCGCTAAAATTCCAAAAAACAAACCACAAATCCCAATTAAGTTATTGAGTTATTTGGTTATTGAGTTATTGGATTCTTGTTTTTTGAGTCCTGCATCTTTGTTGGAGACAAATTACACGACCCTTTTGAACTTGATCCTTGAACTTGCCGTTTACTGTCGATAAACAACTGCATTGACATTCATTCCTGCGCCAACGCTCGCAAAGATGACTACATCACCTTTTTGGAGTTCATGCTGGGGCAATTCGCCTTTCAACACTAGGTCGTATAACGTAGGGACAGTGGCCACGGAGCTGTTGCCCAGTTCGTGGATGCTCATGGGCATGATGTTTTCGGGAACATCCTTTCCGTAGATCTTGTAAAACCGTTTGATGATGGCCTCGTCCATTTTTTCATTGGCCTGGTGAATGAATATCTTTTTCACCGCATCGATGCCCACACCACTTTTGTCCAAACAGCTTGCCATGGCCTTGGGCACATGGATGCAGGCAAATTCGTAGATTTTTCGCCCTTGCATTTTAATATATCGGGTGTCCTTGCAGCCCTCGGCGCTATTGGTCTTGTCAAAATAGAGATAGTAGGCTTCTTCCTCGGCAAAAGTTTGGGTGGCATGGGAAAGGATTTCCCCGGAGGAGGGATTGGCTTCCAAAATGGTCGCCCCGGCCCCATCGGAAAAGATCATGCTATCACGATCGTGCGGGTCTATGACACGGGACAAGGTCTCCCCGCCGATCACCAAACATTTTTTGGCCATTCCACTTTTGATGAAAGCACTTGCCTGAACAACACCCTCGATCCAACCTGGGCAACCAAAAATAAGATCATAGGCCACACAGTTTGGATTTTTTATCCGTAACAGGTGCTTCACTCGTGTGGCTAAACTGGGCAAGGTGTCCCCTTGAATTTTCCCATAAGCAAGGTCACCAAAATTATGGGCGAAGATGATGTAATCCAGTTCTTCCTTGTCAATTCGGGCATGAGAGATGGCCTTTTCCGCGGCCAAGTAGCCCATATCGGAAGTCTTGAGTTCAGGTTTGGCGTAACGTCGCTCCGCTATTCCCGTGATGGACTTAAACTTTTCAATGATCACGGTGTTATCCTGACCAAAAGTGGTGCCATCGGTTTCCATAAAGTGGTGCTGTAAAAAATCGTCGTTTTTGGTGACAACGGTCGGAATGTAGCTGCCTGAGCCAGTAATGCCAATTTTCATATCGAGGTTGTTTGGTACTTAAAGGTAAGTTATTCAAAATTCATTGTTATGCATGCATAATAAATTGTACAATGCTCAACAAACCTTCCAATATCTCACAGAAAGAAAAAAGCCTTGACCAGTAATTTGTGCCAAGGCTTTTTATGTGGGTTTATAAGGATTTGCTATACTTCAGCGTAAGCTTCAATAGGTGCACAGGTGCATATCAAATTACGATCCCCAAACGCTTCATCCGTTCTTCGGATGCTGGGCCAAAACTTGTTTTCGGCCACATAGGGAAGCGGAAACGCGGCTTTCTGACGGCTATACGGGTGTTCCCAGACATCGTTGGTGATCATCCCTAACGTGTGTGGAGCATTTTTGAGTACATTGTTTGGTTCGTCCATATTCGCCTCATCAATTTCCTCCCGAATGGAAATCATCGCATTACAGAAACGGTCAAGTTCAGCAAGGCTTTCACTTTCGGTGGGTTCTATCATCAACGTTCCAGCTACAGGGAAAGATACGGTCGGGGCATGGAAGCCATAGTCTATCAAACGTTTGGCAATGTCCGTTACCTCAACTCCATTGGCCTTGAAAGGTCGGCAATCGATGATCATTTCGTGGGCTGCCCTTCCTCTTTCACCGGCGTAGAGCACATCAAATTTGCCTTTGAGGCGGTCTTTGATATAGTTGGCGTTCAGTATGGCCGCTTTTGTGGCATTCGTAAGTCCTTCGGCACCCAACATCTTGATGTAGCCGTAAGAGATCAAACAGACCAATGCACTTCCCCAAGGGGCCGCGGAAATGGCCGTGATGGCTTCTTTACCTCCCGTTTTGATCACAGGATTGGAGGGTAGGAACGGTTTCAATTGTTCGGCCACACAAATAGGTCCTACCCCTGGACCACCACCGCCATGAGGGATGGCAAAAGTCTTGTGCAGGTTGAGGTGGCAGACGTCCGCACCAATGGTGGCAGGGTTGGTCAACCCGACCTGTGCATTCATGTTGGCACCGTCCATATAGACTTGTCCCCCGTTGTCGTGGATCAATTGGGTAATCTGTTTGATGGACGATTCAAAAACACCATGCGTGGATGGATAGGTCACCATCAAAGCGGAAAGGTTTTCAGCATGCAACTGTACTTTTTCTTCGAGGTCGGCCACATCGATGTTCCCTTTTTCATCCGTTTTGGTCACCACCACTTTCATACCTGCCATAACAGCGGATGCTGGGTTGGTTCCATGTGCGGAAGCTGGGATCAAACAGATGTTGCGGTGTCCTTCGCCCTTGGATTCATGATAGGCACGAATGACCATCAGACCGGCATATTCGCCTTGTGCTCCTGAGTTGGGCTGAAGGGAAGTGGCCGAGAACCCGGTAATGACATTTAACTGGTCTTCCAACGATTTCAATACTTCTTGATAGCCCTGGGCCTGTTCCAAAGGAACAAAAGGGTGGATGTTTCCCCAATGTGGCCAGCTCAAGGGAAGCATTTCGGAAGCTGCGTTCAACTTCATGGTGCAGCTGCCCAAGGAGATCATGGAATGGTTGAGGGCAAGGTCCTTGCGTTCCAATCGTTTGATGTAGCGCATCAACTCGGTCTCGGAATGGTAGGAATTGAACACCTCATGCTCCAAAAATGGGGTCTTTCGTTGCAAGGCAGTTGGAATGACCTCTTCTTTGGCACCATTGGCTTCTTTTCTTTGGATGTTATGGGCTTCCAAGAAGCAGGAAACCAATACTTGCACATCTTGATCGGAAACGGCTTCGTTCAACGAAATGGAGACGGTTTCAGGGTCAATATAATTTAGGTTGATCCCTTTTCCTTCGGTAATCTCTTTTAGTTTTCCGATTTGTTTTACCTTGACCGATAGTGTGTCAAAATAAGCGGTATTGGTCTGCTGGAATCCATGGGATTCCAACGTGCTGGCCAATACTCTTGCGTGCTTGTGTACTTTATTGGCGATATATTTCAATCCTTCAGGGCCATGGTACACGGCATACATGCCGGCCATGACGGCCAACAAAACCTGTGCGGTACAGATGTTGGATGTGGCCTTGTCCCTTTTGATGTGCTGTTCCCTGGTCTGTAGCGCCATACGTAGGGCACGGTTGCCATCCGTATCCTTGGTCACGCCAATGATCCTACCGGGAATACTTCTTTTGTATTCTTCCTTCGTGGCAAAAAAGGCCGCGTGGGGACCTCCGTAGCCCAATGGAATTCCAAATCGCTGGGTAGTGCCCACCACTACGTCCACACCCCATTCACCGGGAGCTTTCAATAGGACAAGGCTTAGGATATCGGCGGCTACGGCCACTTTGATGTCGTTGGCCTTTGCTTTTTCCATAAAGGACCCATAATCATGTACTTGCCCATGCTTTCCGGGATATTGCAAGAGGACACCATAGTATTCGGAAGAAAAATCAAAGCTTTCATGGTTGCCGATCACCAATTCGATACCTAAAGGTATGGCACGGGTCTCGAGAAGGCTCACTGTTTGCGGGAGTACTTCCTCCGAAACAAAGAATTTGGCAGCGTTATCCTTTTTTTGTTGCCTACTGCGCAGTTCGAACAGCATGGTCATGGCCTCGGCTGCAGCAGTACTTTCATCCAAAAGGGATGCATTTGCGATTTCCATGCCCGTGAGGTCGCTCACCATGGTCTGGAAATTGAGCAGGGCCTCCAACCTTCCTTGGGCAATCTCAGCCTGATAAGGCGTATAGGCAGTGTACCATCCCGCATTTTCCAAAATGTTTCTTTTGATGGGGGAAGGAGTGAGCGATTCATGGTAGCCCAGGCCAATATAGGTCTTGAAGACCTTGTTCTTTTGGGCCAGCTCCTGCAAATGGTTCAGGAACTCGTGCTCACTGACCCCTTCGGGAAGGTCCAGTTGTTTTTTGAGTTTGATATCATCGGGAATGGTCTCGTAGATGAGCTGTTCCACACTGTCCACCCCGATTGTTTTAAGCATTTGGGGAAGGTCTTTTTCTGATATGCCGATATGTCTGGCGGCAAACACTTCTGTATTCATGTTCAATCCAATAAAGTGCACAAAATTAGGGATAAATTCAATGAAAATAGGCAATTTTGAAGGTGAGTGGGGCAAAGTTGTTAACCACTGATCAACTGTTTGGAAACGAAGGGAAAACCCGTGAAGATGAAGACCTTGAAGACCATTTTTGATTTTTATCTGGATGCCAGTATCCATGTGGCCTTGGCCGTATTGTCGTTGGCGGGTGTCACCTTTCATTTGTTGGGCATTTCTTCGGATATCGACCTGCTGGGGTTCATTTTTTTTGGTGTGATCGTCTGTTACAATTTCATCAAATATGGGGTGGAGGCCTACAAATATTTGATCGTTTCCAATGCCTATCACAAGATTATCCAAGTCTTCAGTTTTGTGTCGTTTGGCTTTGCACTGTATTTTTTGCTGCAACTGGATACCAAGATTTGGTGGGCCACGGTGATTTTGGGCCTATTGTCCACATTGTATGCCGTTCCTTTTTTGCCCAGCGCGAAAAACCTCAGGAGTCTGGGCGGTCTCAAAATCTATATTGTGGCCTTTGTGTGGGCCGGTTTCACGGTGCTTTTGCCTGTTTTGGATGCGCAAATGCCCATCAGTTGGGACTTTTGTGTGCTTTTCCTGCAACGGGTGTTGTTGGTGCTGGTGCTCATCATCCCTTTTGAGATCAGGGATATGCAATGGGACGACAAAGATCTTAAGACATTGCCTCAGGTGCTGGGGACAAAACAGACCCGAAATCTGGGGATTGTTCTGGCCGTCGTTTTTTTTCTCCTCACTTTTTTGAAGGATGGGGTCCATCAAGTTGAGGTCGTACTGAGATTGGCCCTCATGATAGTCATGATCTTTGTGCTTATCGCCAATGAAAAAATGAAATCCGGATACTTTGTATCGTTTTGGGTGGAGGCTATCCCAGTTTTCTGGTTTGTGATGTTCTGGTGGGTGGAGCGGTATTTTTAAAGTCTTTTTTCGAGGTCACGTTTCATGCATTCCTTGTCATGGTCAGATAGCATGGAAAGCCCCGCACGATCACAAAGGGAGGTCAACTTGGAGTTCTTTTTGGAATACGTTTTACAGGTCTTGCAATACCACAGATGGAACCGAAGCTTTACAATGTCCCAAAAGCTTGCCTCCTTGTATTGGGATTTGTTACAGATGTGTGATGCCTCTTCGCATGAAATCTTCATAGCTAAAACCAATTTTCGTTCAAACAACCCATAAGCGAGGTCCTTGCCCTATGGATCATTACCCACAAATTGGACGGATTAATGTCCAACTCATTACAAATATCTTCAGTTTCCATTCCTTGGATGGTCTTCATCTTGAAGACCTGTGCCTGCTTTTTGGGCAATTTGTCCAAACATTCCTGCAAGGCGAGTCCCAGCTCCTCGTTCTCCAATATATTGTCACCATCCCTGGTAAACGGGTCGGCCACTTGCTCTTCCAACCAATCCCCTTCGGATTCGGAATCCGCATTATAATTGATGCGTACTTCTGCCTTTCCTTTTTTTGAATTGCTCTTGCGGTAGTGGTCTATGACCTTTCGTTTCAATATGGAGACCAACCAAGTGCGCTCGGCGGCATCACCCTTGTAATTTTTGGAAGAATTGAGTCCGGCAAAAAAGGTTTCCTGCACCAAATCCTTGGCAATTTCTGCATCGCTGACCCTGGCTACGGCGTAGTTGAAAAGGTAATCTGCATAGAGATCTACCCAATTCTGCGGATGGAGTTCGTGCTTGCCCATAGTTTCGAAGTAGCAAAAATAGTGGTTTTTATGCTGCAAAGGATGGTCGGGGATAAGATGTGTCCCAATTTTCCCCCAAAACCACCGGACCGTTGCGCATCTACTGCATTTAGCTGGCTTTTTTGATGAGTCCGGCCCTTACCAAGAGTGCATCAATGTTGGGTTCCGCTCCCCTGAAACGTTTGTAGAGTTCCATCGGGTTCTCCGTACCTCCTTTGGAGAGCACATTTTCCTTGAACTTATCGGCGACCGTTTTGCTGAAAATACCATTCTCCTTGAAATGGGCAAAAGCATCCGCATCCAGCACCTCGGCCCATTTGTAACTGTAGTATCCCGAGGAATAACCTCCTTGGAAAATATGGGAAAACGATGTGCTCATACAGGTTTGAGGGGTATCGGGGAACAAGTCCGTACTTTCAAACGCCTTGGCCTCGTATGCCTTAACATCTTTGATGTTTGATGGATTGTTGCCGTGCCATGCCATGTCCAAAAAGCCAAAGCTCAATTGGCGCACCGTGGCCATTCCTTCCTGAAAGGTAGCGGATTCCTTTATTTTTTCCACCAATTCCATGGGGATCAACTCCCCGGTCTCATAATGAAAGGCAAAAAGTTCCAGGGCCTCTTTCTCGTAACACCAATTTTCCATGATCTGACTGGGCAGTTCCACAAAATCCCAATAGACCGAAGTGCCCGAAAGGCTAGGGTAGGTGGTGTTGGCCAACATGCCGTGTAGCCCGTGTCCGAATTCGTGGAAAAGTGTGGTCACCTCATTGAAAGTGAGCAGCGAGGGTTTGGATTTGGTCGGTTTGGTGAAATTGCAGACGTTGGAAATGTGCGGCCTGTTGTTTTTTCCGTTCAACGTGTACTGGGATTTGAACGAGGTCATCCAAGCTCCACCACGCTTTCCGGGTCTGGGATGGAAATCGGCGTAGAAGAGTGAAATGAAGTTGTTTTTGTCGTCATACACTTCAAACGTCTTCACATCCGGGTGGTATTTTTCTACGGTCTGTACCTCGTTGAACCTAAGTCCGAAGAGTTTTTCGGCCACTTTAAAGACGCCGTTGATCACATTTTCCAGTTTGAAATAAGGTTTCAGCTTCTCATCATCCAAATTGAACAACTTTTGCTTCAACTTTTCGGAATAGAAGGAGCTGTCCCATTTTTCCAATCGGTCGATTTGGTCCAGTTCCTTGGCAAATGCCTCCAGTTCCCCAAACTCCCTTTCTGCGGCCGGTTTTGCCTTTTCGAGCAGCTCGTTAAGAAAATCCATTACTTTTTCAGGGGTCTCTGCCATACGCTCCTCCAGAACGAAATGGGCATGGGTGGCATAGCCCAGAAGGTTGGCACGTTCGTGGCGCAATGAAACTATGTTTAGGATATTTTCCTGGTTGTCCAGCTCATCACCATGAAAGCCCTTACTGCCAAACGCTATGGAAAGTTCCTTGCGCAACTCCCTATTCTCTGCATATTTCATGAAGGGGATATAGCTGGGGTAATCCAACGTGATCAGCCAGCCATCTTTTCCTTTGGATTCGGCCAACTGTGCAGCGGCTTCTTTTTCACCTTCAGGCAGACCTTTGAGGTCTTTCTCATCGGTAAGGTGCATTTCGTACTTGTTGGTCTCGGCCAAAACATTTTCCCCGAACTTCAATTTCAGTCTGGAAAGATCGGCGTCGATTTCCCGTAATCGCTTTTTATCCGAATCGTTCAAGTTGGCCCCGTTCCTGCTAAAGCTTTTGTATTTCTTTTCCAAAAGGGTTTGCTGCTCAGGAGTGAGTTCCAAAACATCTCTCTGCTCATAGACCGCCTTGATGCGTTCAAAAAGGCCTTGGTTCAAGGTGATGTCATTGCTGAAGTCGGACAATAGGGGAGACACTTCTTGGGCTATCTTTTGGATCTCCTCATTGGTCTCCGCGGAATTCAGATTGAAAAACACACTGGAAATACGGTCCAACTGCTGCCCTGCAAAATCCAAGGCCTCCAAGGTATTTTGAAAAGTGGGGGTATCCGGGTTTTCCACGATGTCGTCAATCTCCTTTTTGGCAGCATCAATGGCCTGAAGAAAAGCCGGTTTGAAGTGTTCGTTCTTTATTTTGGAAAAGGGAGCTTGGTCAAAAGGCTCCAATAGTGGGTTGTTCATCCTAATTTTTTCTGTTCTTTATTTTTCAAATTTGTTACTGCCCAATCACTGATCAAGTAGGCGAATCCGATCATGGAAGAAAATACGGCCATGGTCAATGGGGCATATATTCTGATGTTTGCACCATAGGTCTTCCTGTTCATGGCCTCTATGGCTTTATCTGAATATTCGTCAAGATCTACAAAACCGTTTCCGTTCAAATCATATGTGCTGGCATATTCGGAAATAAACTGCCAACGTATTTCAATGAAAATCAAGAGGGCCACATAGAGGGTAAACACTAATAGGGCGCTTTTCCAAATACCTTTTATATATGGATTGCGTATTTTCTTCATAGTGAAGCCCAAAAAGGCAATAGCGCAAATCCCGAGCAATATTCCTATTTGGTTATAGCCCATAATCAATCAAGGTATGTATTAGCCTCTTTTCTGCACCTCTTCCGCTCCTTTGATGACTTTTTCCTTCAGTCCTTCCTTGTAGGATTGGATCTTGTTCAGGATCTCCGCATCGGAACTGCCAATGATCTGTGCGGCCAAGATGCCTGCATTCTTGGCGCCGTTCAACGCTACGGTGGCAACAGGCACCCCGCCGGGCATCTGGAGAATGGAGAGGACGGAATCCCAGCCATCTATGGAGTTGCTGCTCTTTACGGGCACGCCTATCACGGGCAATGGGGACAATGAAGCTACCATTCCGGGCAAGTGGGCGGCCCCTCCGGCCCCGGCAATGATCACCGAATATCCGTTCGTGTGGGCGTTTTTGCCAAAATCGAACAATTTTTCGGGGGTACGGTGCGCGGAAACAATGTCCACGTCAACGGTAATCCCAAATTCTTTCAATATATCGATGGCGTCTTGCATAACGGGAAGGTCGCTGGTGCTTCCCATGATCACGGCTACTTTTTTCATAAAATTTCAATCTTTAAATCCCAATTGCCAAACCTGAACCTGATGCTTGGACTTGACACTTTTTATTTTACTGTGACTACCTTGATGGTTTCCTTTACTTCTTGGGCCACTTTTCGGGCCCTGGTCATATCCTCGTCCACAATGGTGACGTGTCCCATTTTCCGGAAGGGTCTTGTCTCTCTTTTTCCATAAATGTGCGGGGTCACGCCCTCCATTTCCAAAATGTCGGCCATATTTTCATAGACCACATCGCCCGTATGTCCTTCGGCTCCTACCAGGTTGACCATGATACCGGCCACCTTGCTGTCGGTTTTTCCCAAGGGAAGCCCCAAAATGGCACGGATGTGTTGTTCAAACTGGTTGGTATAGCTTGCTTCAATGCTGTAGTGTCCGCTGTTGTGCGGTCTTGGCGCCACTTCGTTCACCAAGATCTCATCGTCCTGGGTCTGGAACATTTCCACGGCAAGTAGGCCAATGTGTTTCATCTGTTCCGAAACCTTCAGTGCAATTTCCTGCGCCTTTTGGGCAACGGCCGCATCGATTCGGGCGGGACAGATCACATATTCCACCTGGTTGGCCTCGGGGTGGAATTCCATCTCCACCACAGGGTAGGTCTTCACCTCACCTTTGGGGCTCCTTGCCACGATAACGGCCAATTCGTTTTTGAAACCGATCATTTGTTCCGCAATGCACTCCACATTGGGCAGGCCTTGCAGGTCTTCCATCTTCCTGACCACCTTCACGCCCTGGCCATCGTAGCCAAACTGGGCACTTTTCCATACAAAGGGCAGTTGAAGGCCTCCGTTATATATGCTGTCCTCGATTTCCGAAGTATAGGCAAAACGGGTAAACGGTGCCGTAGGGATGCCATGGTCCGTATAAAAAAGCTTCTGTGTGGCCTTGTTCTGTATGGTCCGAAGGGTTTTGGTAGGCGGGTACACCTTGATGCCTTCATGTTCCAGTTTTTCAAGGGCGTCCACATTTACGTTCTCGATCTCGATGGTGAGCACGTCCACGTCCTTCCCAAAGTGGTAAACGGCGTCAAAATCCATCAGATCGCCCAGTACAAATTCGTTGCAGGCTATTTTGCAGGGGGCTTCGGGCGAGGCATCCATCACCTTTGTGCGAATGTCCCATTTGCGGGTCTCGTAGAGCATCATTTTGCCCAACTGTCCTCCTCCCAAGATGCCCAGTTTAAAATCGGATGAAAAAAATTGCATTGATCAGCGAATTGGAATGAAAGCAAAAATACATGAATTCCTTGAAGGGATAAAAGATAGGTGGACATACCACCCCAAAAATACTATCTTTGCCAACCTGACTTAATAATTGCAGAACATTGATCAAGCTTCACGACAAGTTTTTTAAACCCTATTTGAAGGAAGAGGAGATTCTTGCCGCCATAAAAAAGATGGCCGATGAAATTGCCAAGGATTACAAGGATGAGACGCCTCTCTTTGTGGGTGTGCTGAACGGGGCCTTTATGTTCGTGTCCGATTTTTTGAAGGCCTACCAGAATCCCTGTGAGGTTTCCTTTGTGCGGCTGAGTTCCTACCATGGGTTGACTTCCACGGGAATTGTGGAAACCTTACTGGACGCGCCGGAAGATATGGAGGGCAAGAGCGTGATTATTTTGGAGGATGTGGTGGATACGGGCCGTACCCTGAAACAGTTGGTGCACCTGTTTTCCCATACCAATGTGAAGGAATTTAAGATAGCGGCCCTTTTTTACAAGGCCGAAATATATAATGGTGAGTATGCCATCGACTATGTGGGTCTGGAGATCCCCGACAATTTTATCGTGGGGTATGGATTGGATTACAATGAGTTGGGCAGAAATCTTAGGGAAGTTTACCAATTAAATGAATCAGATATGATCAACCTAGTGCTTTTTGGAAAGCCAGGAGCTGGAAAAGGGACCCAAGCAGGGTTCTTGAAGGAAAAGTATAACCTGAAACATATCTCCACAGGGGATGTGTTTCGCTACAACATTAAAAATGGCACCGATCTGGGCAAATTGGCCAAATCCTTTATCGATAAGGGCGATTTGGTACCGGACGAGGTAACGATAGACATGCTGAAGGACGAGGTGGAGAAAAGCCCGGACGCAGCAGGATTCATTTTTGATGGTTTTCCACGCACGGCCGCCCAAGCCGAGGCACTGGACAACTTTTTGGAGTCCAAGAACATGAAGGTGAACGCTACCATTGCCCTCGAGGCCGATGATGACGTATTGGTGGCACGATTACTGGAACGCGGCAAGAGCAGTGGTCGTTCCGATGATCAGGATGAGGACAAAATCCGTAACCGCTTTGACGAATACAACGAGAAAACGGCCCCGTTAAAGGCCTACTACGAAAAACAGGGGAAATTCCATTCCGTGAACGGGATAGGCAACATCGACGACATTACAGAGCGACTGAGCAAGATAATCGATACCTTGTAATAAAGGAGAAGCAGTTTTAAGGCTGCTATAAAAATACCAAGAAGATGACCGAGGGGAATTTTGTGGATTATGTGAAAGTGTTTGTCTCCTCCGGAAACGGGGGCAAGGGCTCTGCGCATTTGCACCGCGAAAAGTATGTGGCCAAGGGAGGTCCCGATGGAGGTGATGGGGGCCGAGGCGGACATGTCATCATAAAGGGTAACAAAAACCTATGGACCTTGGTCCATTTCAAGTTCAAAAAGCATTTTAAGGCCGAACACGGGGAGCACGGCAGTAAAAACCGGAGCACCGGGGCCGATGGGTCCGACGTGTATCTGGAAGTGCCGTTGGGCACTGTGGTCAGGGATACGGAGACCAACGAGGTGCTTTTCGAGATTACCGAGGACCAAGAGGAAAAAATTGTCCTGGAAGGGGGGATGGGAGGCCGTGGCAACTGGCATTTCAAGAGTCCCACCAACCAGACACCGCGCTATGCGCAACCGGGCATTCCCGGGCAAGAGGCCAAGATTACCTTGGAACTCAAAGTACTGGCCGATGTTGGCCTGGTCGGTTTTCCCAATGCAGGAAAATCGACACTGCTTTCGGTGATGACTTCGGCAAAACCTAAGATCGCCGATTATGAGTTCACCACCCTCAAGCCCAATTTGGGTATTGTGGAGTACAGGGACTTTAGGAGCTTTGTGATGGCGGACATCCCCGGAATCATTGAAGGGGCAGCCGAAGGCAAGGGGCTGGGGCACTATTTCTTGCGCCATATCGAGCGGAATGCCACCCTGCTTTTCCTGATCCCTGCGGATAGCAAGGACATCAGTCAGGAATATGCCATTCTTTTGGACGAATTGCGAAGGTACAATCCAGAGCTGTTGGACAAAAACCGATTGGTGGCCATTTCCAAATGTGATATGCTGGACGCTGAACTCATCGAAGAAATGAAGGAGGACATGAAGGAAGATTTCAAGGATGTTCCCTATCTCTTCATCTCATCGGTAAGTGGTTTGGGCATACAGGAACTCAAGGATAAGCTTTGGGTGTTTTTGAACGAATAAAGCTTTCACTTCTGCACTCATAATCAATATATTGATTATTTTTAAGGAATCCAGAAACGACCGTTATGCGCAATACTTTGATCGTGGTTTTCAGCTTGTTGTTGGCGTCCTGTTCTTCAGTTCGAGTGAATTATGACTACGACAAGGAAGTCGATTTCTCCAGTTACACCACCTATAATTATTTCCCTGAAATGAATTCTGGGTTGAGCCAGTTGGATGAAAAGCGGCTCGTCCGCATTTTGGATTCCACCCTTCAATCGCGGGGATATCGCTTGGCCGAGGAACCCGAAATCTTTGTCAATATAATGAGCAACGAGTTCCAAGCGGCCCCGAACAATTCCGTGGGCGTAGGTCTTGGTGGGGGCGGAAGAAATGTGGGTGGGGGCATATCCGTGGGACTGCCCTTGGGAAGCCCAAGCGTCCAGCGTAGCATTCAGTTCGATTTTGTGGATGCCCAAAGGGATGCCCTGTTCTGGCAGGCCACTGCGGAAAGCGGGTATCGGGAAAATGCATCGCCCAGTGAAAGGGAGCACAGGCTCGAAGTATTGGTGAAAAAGGTGTTTTCCAAATTCCCCCCGAAAAATTAGCACAGTTTTTCCACAGCTTTTTTGAAGGATGTCTGAGTGTCATTACCGTTCAGGTGATCCATATGACCATTGGTCATAAACCCATTTGGTACAAGGTCCCCATCCACTACTTTAGCCTTGCGTAACATAAAAAGCAAACCATCATGATAGCACTGGCAAAATTGATCATCACCCTTTTGGTTAGCATTCTTCTTTAGATCAACAGTTAAAAATTCAATCCAATGAAAAAATTCAACACATCCCAAAAAGTGGTCATGGCCATGGGAATTCTAGGAGGAATCACTGGTATATATGGCAGGTTCAATGGTTGGGAGTATGGGGATTATTTTCCATTCTTCTATACTGGCATGACCATGGTCTGGATCGTCTTTTTGCCTTCCAGCAAATCATGTTGTGGGCTTTTCAAAAGAAAAAGGGCACAGGAATCCTAGGGACATTGGTCAATTTTCAAGAAAACAATGGATTATATTTGGCAGCATAGCCAAGTGATATGGAATTAAGCAAAAAAAGAAGAAACCAGATTTTTTGGATCCTGCAGTTTTTGGGTTGGGGTTTCATCAATTCCATAGCGGCCTTCGTGCCGAAGGGTATCAGTGTGGAATTGACCATTTATTCGGTGGTAGTCGGAACTTTCATTGGGATTCTCCCCACTTCCATATTGAGAGGGTATCTCAAACGGAATGTGCATTTTGATGCTTTTGGCGCAAAGGATGTGGTGCGGATTCTTGTTTCATTGGCATTGACGGCCTTGGTATTTGGGCTGCTCAACATTTTTTTTGGATTCCTATATGCCAAATTTGGACCGCCACTCACCGAGAATGAGATCTACATGTTCAAGAGCTATGACAATTTCTGGATCCAAGTGATGAACTCACTCTTCTTGGTCGGTGCATGGGTAGTCACCTATTTGGTCATTACTTTATTGCTCAAGCTCAATCAGGACAGGATAGAACGCTTGGAACTCAACACGAATTTGAAACAGGCGCAACTGAACACTTTGAAGGGGCAGATCAACCCCCACTTTATGTTCAACAGTTTGAACAATATCCGTGGTTTGATGTTGGAAGATGTGGAAAAATCTAGGGAAATGCTCACAAAGCTTTCGGAGATCTTGCGGTACTCATTGACCAAGAACAACATCAACGATATTGCGGTGAGGGAAGAACTGGAAGTGGTGGACAATTACATCGACCTCTCCAAGATACAGTTTGAGGACAGGTTGGAATTTGTAAAAGAAGTGGATGCCGACACCCTCGACCTCAGGATCCCACCCATGGTGATCCAATTGCTGGTGGAGAACGCTGCCAAGCACGGAATCGCCAATCTGAAAAACGGGGGCAGGATCCTTTTGAAAATTGTCCGAAAAGAAGATCATTTGCTCATAGAGGTAAGGAACACGGGACAACTGAACATATCCAAGGATTCCACGCAATTGGGACTGAAAAACATAAAACAACGACTGAAATTGTTGTATGCCGACCGTGCATCGTTTAAATTGGAGGAAGTGGCCAATGAGGTCGTGGCCCAAATAACCATTCCACTCACATGAATATCCGGGCAGTCATAGTAGAAGATTCCAGATTGGCACGCAATGAGCTCAAAGAGCTCTTGAAAAAATATGATGACATAACGCTGGTTGGGGAAGCGGAGAACGTGGATGAAGGGTATGGGTTGATACAGTCCGAAAATCCAGACCTCTTGTTCCTGGACATCAATATGCCGGAGAAAGATGGTTTTGAGCTTCTTGAGATGTTGGATGAGGTGCCCATGACCATTTTTACCACGGCCTTTGATGAGTATGCCATCAAATCGTTTGAATACAATGCCCTCGACTATCTGCTCAAACCCGTGAACGAAAAGCGCTTTGCCATGGCACTGGAAAAAGTAAGGGCCAAGATGGAAACCTCGAAACGAGACAGTGACAAGACAAAAAAACTGACGGAGGGCAGCCAGATATTCATCAAGGATGGCGAGTCTTGCTGGTTGGTAAAGATCGGGGACATTTCGTTGTTCGAGATTGTCGGCAATTACACCAGGGTGTTTTTTGACGATAAGAAACCGTTGCTGTACAAATCGCTCAACCAAGTGGAGGAAAAACTTCCAGAGGATACTTTTTTTAGGGCCAACCGGCAACAGATCGTCAACACCAACTACATCGAAAACGTGGTGCCTTGGTTCAATGGCAAGTTAAAACTTACCCTAAGGAACGGGGAAGAGGTGGAAGTGTCCCGTCGGCAATCTTATATTTTTAAAGACCGGATGAGTTTATAAAAAAAGCCTTCAGGTCTGAAGGCTTTTCTTTTGGAGTTATGCGCGCAACAAATCTTTGTACCGGTCTTTGTATCCGACCAATACAACAATGTTCAATATCAAAAGACCCAAGGCAGGACCAATGCCCTCAGGAGCCAATGTAGCGTGGAACATAACGGCATTTACAGATACGCTCATCAAGATCAACGACATGAGGGCACCATACTTGTTGAGTATCAAGGCAAGTCCCGCCAATACCTCAACAATGCCCACCAAGCTTATGGTGTGTGTGGAAGAGATTGCACCGAAATAGTTCATGACAGGTTCGGGCATTTCACCGCCAGCAGGTATAAAATTTAAGAACTTGTTGAGCCCAAATACTAGGATTAGGAGTCCTAAAAGTATGCGGACCACCAAAAAAACTTTTGAATTCATAGAGTTGGATTTTAGGGTTTATCCAATAAATGTATTCAAAAAATAAACATATGTTAATTTTTTTGGTATATATTTTTATTTATAATAAAAAAATGATTATAGAGATTTCAATAATCCTCCATCAATGGGGATGTTGATCCCGGTAATGAAAGCAGCTTGGTCCGAAGCTAGAAAAGTGACCAAAAAACCATATTCTTCGGGTTTGCCTATCCGCTTCATAGGAACTTGTTCTTCCATATTGGAGCGTACTTCATCGGATGATATGCCGAGGGCTTCTGCTTTTTTTGTGTTGAGTTGGGCAATGCGGTCCGTGTCAAAATAACCCGTCAAGGTGCTGTTTATGGTGATTCCGTCCTTGGCCACATCATAGGCCAGACTTTTGGCCCAGGTCACCACGGCCGCCCTGATGGAATTGGAGAGCGCCAAATAGTTCAGTGGTTCCTTCACCGAAATGGATGCCACGTTGATGATCCTTCCCCATTTCTTCTGTTGCATGTGTTTCAATGCAAGTTCTGTGGTAAAAACCACGGATTTGAACAACAGGTCAAAAGCCTCTTGGTAGTCCCCGACCTTCTTTTCCAAGGCGCCACCTGCCTGTGGACCTTGGGTGTTGTTCACCAAAATATCGATGGTATGGTGATTGAAAAATGTAGAAATACGGGCCTTGAACGCTTCAAAGTTGGAGAAATCGACCACTAGATAGTGATGTTGCTGCCCTTGGGAGGTGTCCATTTCCCTTACGATGGCCTTCATGCGTTCCTCGCTCCGTGCCATAAGCGTTACACTGGCCCCACTGGATGCCAATTGTCTGGCTATGGCCTCGCCGATTCCTTTGCTGCTCCCGCCCACGAGGGCAGTTTTTCCTTTGAGTGAAATGTTCATGGCTATCTGTATTCTTCGCGAACGGGACTAAAAATGTCCATCAATTTACAAGCTGTGATGGCTTTTCCACTATGTGGCGCATGGGAAGGGATGATTACCACATCCCCAGGGCCATATGTGTCTGTTTTTCCGTCAAGGGTAAATTCAAAAGTTCCTTCCACCACGTGCATGATCTGTTCGTGCATGTGGCTATGTTCAGGCACAACGGCGTCTTTTTCCACCTCCCAGAATGCCCAGCTCATCTGCTCCCCATGGACCAATTTTCCGTGGTAGCCCGGCATGATTTCCTTTGATTGTAGTTCAGATAGGTTCATCGTGACAAATTTTTTGGCAAGATATAAATTAATAAGATGGTTTCTTTGTTTGCATTGGTAGGTCCAATGGCTATTTTTGGACCATAAACCGTATTGATGCACATACACTTTATAGCCATCGGGGGCAGTGCCATGCACAATCTTGCCCTAGCATTGCAGGAACAGGGACATGGAATAACAGGGAGTGACGATGTCATTTTTGAACCGTCCAGGAGCAGGTTGCAGGCCAATGGCCTGTTGCCGGAAGAGTTTGGTTGGTTCCCTGAAAAAATTCATGGCGGTCTGGATGCCGTGATCTTGGGCATGCATGCCAAGGCCGACAACCCAGAACTGTTGAAGGCCCAAGAGCTGGGATTGAAAATCTTTTCCTATCCTGAATTTCTCTACGAACATTCCAAACACAAAACCAGGGTGGTCATTGGTGGGAGCCATGGCAAGACCACCATTACCTCCATGATCCTGCATGTGATTCGCTATCATGACATTGAGGTGGACTATATGGTGGGGGCCCAGCTGGATGGCTTTGATAAAATGGTGCACCTTACCGAGGAAAACGATTTTATGGTCTTGGAGGGGGACGAATACCTTTCATCACCAACGGACAGAAGGCCCAAGTTCCATTTGTATAGGCCCAACATTGCCCTTTTGAGCGGCATTGCATGGGACCATATCAACGTTTTCCCCACTTTTGAAAACTACGTGGAACAGTTCCGCATTTTTGTGGACAGCATTGTAAAGGGAGGGAGCATCACCTACAATTCGGAAAATCCCGAAGTAAGCAAAATAGTGGAGACCACGGAAAATCCCATACGAAAGTTCCCGTACAGCACGCCTTCGTACCGAGTAGAAGACGGGAAAACCCTACTGGATACGCCAGATGGCGAAATGCCGCTTGAAATTTTTGGAAGACATAATTTGGGCAATTTGGCAGGCGCCAAATGGATCTGCCAGCAAATGGGGGTGGACGAAATGGATTTTTATGAGGCCATGGCCACCTTTAAAGGTGCGGCCAAACGTTTGGAAAAATTGGTGGAAGGAAAAGATAGGGTAGCCTTTAAGGACTTTGCCCACGCGCCGAGCAAGGTCAGTGCCACCACAAAAGCGGTGAAGGAGCAATATCCCCAACACCGGCTGATCGCCTGTTTGGAACTGCACACCTACAGCAGTTTGAACCCCGAATTCCTGAAACAATACCGAGGGGCTTTGGATGCCGCTGACACTGCAGTGGTCTTTTATTCCCCGGAATCGGTAAAGGTGAAAGGGCTGCAGGAAGTGACCAAAGAACAGATCATGGAGGCCCTGAATCGGATGGATGCCCAAATTTTCACGGATTCCTTCGCCTTTCAGGACTACCTGTTCGCCCAGAATTTTAAGGATACCACATTATTGTTCATGAGCTCCGGGAACTATGGCGGCATCGATTTTGAAAAATTCGGGACTATCTTTTTGAAATAGGCTTAAACGCCGAACTGTCTTAAATGGTGGTCCAGGTGTTTGTACTGCATCTGTCCCCATTGGTCATAGGTGAAAGAACCAAAAACAGGATGGGGGTCCCACACTTTCTTGCCCTTTTGCTGATGGAAATCATCGATTAGCTTGGTCAATTTTTTCTTTTCTGTTGAAAAATCCTTGTCATCTGTGACCTTGAGGCCCTTGGCCGTGGGCAAGTTGTGTCGCCAGGGCTTGTCATCATACATATTTTTCTTGAAACTTTTCATAAGGAGTTTCATCAGGGGATTCACTTTTTTAAAGTTGTCATGATCTCCAAGGGCAATCTTGAGCGGAAACTGGCAATGGCACAGCATTTGGCCCACGGTCATTTTGCCCCAAAGGCCTTGGGATGATTCGGTCAGTTGATTTGTCCTTGCCACGATTTCGGCATGGACCTCTGTGTTGAACAATGATTTCATTGGTGGCGTTTATGATGGAAATTACATAAAATTAATCTCCTATCTTTAGACCATGCAAGAAAAATTAGCTTCTTTTTCCATCAAAAATTGGGCAGACGATGACAAGCCAAGGGAAAAATTGGTGCAGAAGGGCTGTTTTGCCTTGTCGGATGCCGAACTGATCGCCATTCTGATAGGCTCTGGAAGTCGTGATGAAAGCGCCGTGGAGCTCGCCAAACGCATTTTGGCCTCTGTGGACCACAATCTCAATGAATTGGGCAAGCTTTCCGTGAACCAGTTGATGAAGTTCAAAGGCATCGGGGAGGCAAAAGCAGTCAGCATAGCTGCAGCACTTGAAATGGGTCGCCGAAGGAGGAAGGACGATACCAAGAAAATCACTGTCATAACCAGCAGCAAGGATGCTTTTGAACTCTTGTGCCCGTTGATAGGCGAGCTGCCACACGAAGAGTTCTGGATCCTCTACCTGAACAACTCCAACAAGGTCATCCATAAATCGCAACTGAGCAAAGGAGGCATCACGGGTACTTTGGTAGATGTGAGGCTGGTGATGAGGCAGGCGTTGGAACTGGGGGCCGTGGGCATCATTTTGGCACACAACCATCCATCCGGTACCCTCAAACCCAGTTTGGCGGACAAACAGATTACGGAAAAGCTCAAAAAAGCATCGGAAGCGTTGGATATAAAGATCTTGGACCACTTGATCGTGGCCCAGCACCAATACCTGAGCTTTGCGGATAAAGGAATCTTATGACCATGTTGCTGATATTCACCCACAAGATCACGAACAGGCTCACCTATACGGCGAAGCAGCTATTTGAGAAAATACTGGGGATGGAAATCACCTTTACCACTAAGGTCGAGGATTTTATCAAGCATTCCGGGCCCAAGATGACCTATTCCAAGCAGCCCCTCCAAAATGAATTTTTTATACGGAGCAATGACCTCTTGTTCGAGCAGGGGATCAATGATTTGGATATCAAAGTGATGGATTGGGAAGGGGTGCCCTGTTTTTTCTCGGCAGGGGACAAAAGTACCTTGCCCTTCGACATTTTTTCGGCAAGTTTTTTTCTCCTCAGCAGGTATGAGGAATACCTTCCCCATGTGAAGGACAGTGTGGGCCGATTTCCGGTCAAGGAAAGCATTGCCTATCAAAACAAATTCTTGGAACTGCCCGTGGTGGATCTATGGGCCTTCAAGCTATTGGATGCGCTCAAACAGCGTTTCCCCGACCTTGAGCACAAGGAAAAGGCCTATAGTTTTACATCCATCATCAATGTCACTACCTCACATGCCTTTGCCATGAGGGGATTGGCGCGGACACTCGGAGGTTTTTTCCTGGACCTCGGAAATTTGAGGTTCCGTAGTGTGCTAGACCGTTTTTCGGTGCTTCTGGGCTTGAAGAAAGATCCCTATGACAACTTTTATGAGCTGATCGACATCCATAAAAAGTTTCCCATAAGGACCATGTTTTTCTTTCAGTTTGCCAAGCATTCGGCCCATGACAAAAATGTCTCCACGAACCATAACAAGTTCAGGTATTTGATAAAAGCAGTGGCGGATTATAGTGTGGTTTCGCTGAGTACTTCGTTTTTGTCCTCCACGGACAAAACCGTGCTGAAGGAAGAGAAGAAGCAGTTGGGCAACCTCATCAATAGGCCCATCAGCTATTCCAGACTTCGGTACAATAGGGTGAATGTCCCCGCGACCTATCGCAATTTGGTAGAAACGGAGTTTACAGACGATTTCTCCATGGGCTATACCCACGAAGTCGGTTTTCGGGCAGGGACCTGCACGCCTTTCCATTTTTATGACATCAATATGGAAGTAAGGCAACCGCTGAAAGTGCATCCCTTCGCCATGCACGATTATGCCTTGGTCAACTATCGGGACAAAGAGGAAATCTTTGAAAAAATGGATAAGATGTACCGTATGGTGAAACAGGTGAAAGGGGATTTCATCGTGGTGTTCTCCAATGAACTTTTGGGCAGCAAGCAACATTTGGACTGGATGGAGCTCTATCAATCTTTTTTAAAACGATATTATGTTTGATCATAAGATTACGGACATCTTCTTTGATCTAGATCATACGTTGTGGGACTTTGAAAAGAATTCGGCACTGGCCTTTGCCAAGATTTTGGAAAGCAATCGGGTGAAAGTCGATCTCGATGGCTTTTTGGAAATTTATTCCCCGATCAACCTAGAGATGTGGAAGCTGTACCGCGAAAATGGGATCACACAATCGGAACTGCGCTATCAGCGGCTCAGACGTACCTTCGACACCTTGAAGGAATCCATAACCGATGAGGTCATCCATGCGCTGTCCCATGAATACATAGAACACCTGCCCTCGTTCGTACATCTGTTGCCCAACACCATCGAAGTGTTGGACTACCTTTTTCCAAAATACCGGCTGCACATCATCACCAACGGATTTCAGGAGGTACAGGAACGGAAACTCAAGGGCAGTAACATCCACCATTATTTCGATCAGATCATCAATTCCGAAATGGCCGGGGTGAAGAAACCCCATCCCTATATTTTTGAACTGGCTTTGAGCAAGGCCAAAGTTGAACCAAGACATACGCTTATGGTGGGGGACAATCTGGAGGCGGATATTTTGGGCGCAAAGGCCATGGGCATGCAGGTGGTCCACTTCAACTCCAATAAAGAAGCCGCCCACGATGTTTGCAGAACTATCTACGATCTCATTGAAATAAAAAACATTTTATAGAGTTATTACTACATACAGCATACCCCTGTCACACTATTCTTGAAAATGCTTTTGGCTATGAAAAGGTTGTTTTTCCCTATACTTTTTGCCTCAATTTTGATATTTATGCCCTCTTCTTGTATGGAAGAACAGGACTTTGGCCAATTTGATGACCTCAGTATAACACCCACCTTGGCTTCCGGGATTTTTTACTTGGAATCGGATGAGGAAACCATCAATTCATTCGGGGGATTTGGTACTTTCTATTCCCAAACGGTAAATTTTGATGCATTCAATGAGACCTATGTGGCAGAGCGACTGTTGGAAGGTGTGATCATCTATGAAATTGAGAATACGACCAGCAAACGATTGGACATCAGCATTGAATTTCTGGATGAATCCGGGAATCCCCTATATATGGAAGAATTCACTGTGGAAGCCAACCTATCGGAACCCTTCATAAGGGAAGTTGCTTACGGTCCCGGTGGTGTAAGCCTTTCCATTTTGGCCAACACCTCCAGTCTTAGGGTCACCGGAAGGAATTTGGGCGATGCCACTAGCACATCATCACATCCGGAACCCAAGATCTCGTTGAGTTCTACTGCTGAATTTATATTCCGTTTGAAATGAGGGGATTGCTCGCAACCATATTCCTAGCTGCTTTTGGAATTTATTCCATCCATGCCCAAAATAGGCAGCTGCTCTACGATTTCAACGAAATCCCGCAAGCATTGATGCTCAACCCCGGAATGAAGACCTCACAACGTTGGCACGTGGGTGTTCCAGTGATATCGGGATTGTTTTTTCAAGCTTCGACCAGTGGTGTCACCGTAAATGATCTTTTTGCCGATGACGGAGTGGATTTTACCACAAAAGTGCAGGAGCGTGTTTTGGACGTGATGACCCGCAGGGACGATTTTAGTTCCACCAGTCAAATAGAAGGGTTCAACATCGGATTTAGAGGAAGAAACAGGCCAGATGACTATTATTCCTTCGGGATGTATGGTGAAATGGACATCATAAGCTATTGGCCCAGGGATTTGGCCCTATTGGCCTTTGAGGGCAATGGCGGGAACAATATTGGTAGAAGTTTTGATCTCGGCGATTTGAAATTAAGGGGGGAAATGGTGAACGTGTTCCATTTTGGCATCAATAGGAAAGTGAGCAATACCTGGACCATTGGGGGCAGGGCCAAATTGTACTCCAGCATTTTTCAGTTCCAATCCATCAAAAATTCAGGCTCGTTCACGACAGTGCAAGGGCAGGACAATATTTACAGGAGTACCATTGTGGCCGACATGCAATTCCAGACCTCGGGCGTGAAAGGATTTTACGATATCATTGATGAGGATACCGGGACCACCAGAAAAGACCTAAAACGCCTCTTTACCGAGCGCGTATTGTTGGGGGGGAGCCTTGGACTCGGTTTCGATGCCGGATTCACCCATCAACTGAACCCGCAGACCACTATAACGGGCAGCATTTTGGATGTGGGGTTCATCTACAACTCCAACGATGTTTGGAACTATACTCTTGAAGGCACTGCAAGCACCGAGGGCATCACCGTTTTTCTGCCCGAGGATATCGATGATGTGGACAATGATCTTTGGGAGGAGTTGGTAGATGAAATCGATGAAGCGCTGCCGCATGGGGAAAACCAATCCAGTTATATCTCCTTTAGGCCGATAAAGGCCTATGGCTCCATTCGATATGATTATGGGGAAGGGGGAAGAAACTGGTCGGAGAACTGCGGCTGTGCCATAAACACTGGAGGTGGTATCAACAGTGATTTTTATAGGAACAGCGTGGGAGGACAGCTTTATATGATCAAAAGGCCAAGGGGAATCCAGGCTGCATTGACCGGATTCTACCAAAAAAGAGTAGGTAGGGGCCTTTCGTTGAAGACGACCTACACCGTCGATAAATACTCGTTGACCAACATCGGTCTTGGACTGAATTTGCAGGCCGGTCCCGTAAATTTTTATGTGCTGGGCGACAATCTTTTGGGCTATGGGAACATCGCCGATAGTCACTACGCTTCTTTACAGTTCGGATTTAATATCATATCTTGGAACGATAATTGAGTTATTGTTCAGTATGAAACCGAAATTGCTATATATCTTTTTGTTTGCCCTAGGGCTGAATTACTCCGTGAGCGCACAGTTGAATGAGTATAAGTATATCATTGTGCCCAAAAAGTTCAATGATTTTAAATCGGAGAACCAATACCAGACCAGTACCTTGGTCAAACATTTTTTAGGGGAAAATGGTTTTACGGCAGTGTATGACGACGCCCTTCCAGAAGATTTGGCGGCCAATAGATGTTTGGGACTTACGGCCGATCTTCAGGATAATTCTTCCATGTTCTCCACCAAGGTGACCCTCACCCTGAAAAACTGCCAGAACATTGAAGTGTTCAGTACCGTGGAAGGAAAAAGCAAGATCAAGGAATTTGATGCGGCCTATAAGGAAGCTTTGGAACGTGCCTTTATTTCGTTCTCCAGCATGAACTATCAGTATGAACCCAAGACACAGCAAGTCGTTTCGCAGGATAAGCCGGTGACCATCAGTTTTAAGGATGATGTAAAAACGTTGGAAGAAAAGCCCAAGGAATATGTTGTGGAGCAAAAGGCCACTTTGGAAGAGCAGACCTATAAGAGTGTGGAGCCACGCCCTTCCAACATCCAAAGACCCACAACTGTCTCAGAACCGCAAGCCCAAGAAGTACCATCAGGTGTGCTGTATGCCCAACCGATAGAAAACGGCTATCAATTGGTGGACAGTACCCCAAAAATCGTATTGAAGTTGGGGGAAACTTCCATGGAAAATGTTTTCTTGACAGAATATGCCGGCAACAGTGCCGTGGTTTTCAAAAAGGAGGAAAAGTGGGTTCTGGAATATTCCGAAAACGGTGAGAAAAAAATGATGGAACTCAATATCAAGTTCTAAAAATCATATTTATCCTTCCACCTGCTCTTTAAAAAATCCTTCATGGCCTTTTCCCTGGGGTTGTTCCCAGGTTTGTAGAAAGTGGTACCCGAAATTTCATCGGGAAGGAACTCAAATTCCGCAAAATTGTTCTCATAATCGTGGGCATATGCATATCCCTTGCCATAGCCAATATCCTTCATCAACTTTGTGGGCGCGTTCCTGATGGCCATCGGTACGGATAGGTCGCCGGTCTGTTTCACCATTTGCAGTGCTTCATTGATGGCCATATAACTGGAGTTGCTCTTTGGGGAACTGGCCAGATAGGTGGCACATTGGCCCAGAATGATCCTGGCCTCCGGGTATCCAATGATGTTTACGGCCTCAAAGGTTGCATTGGCCATGACCAGTGCCGTGGGATTGGCATTTCCTATGTCCTCCGATGCGAGAATGATCATGCGACGGGCAATGAACTTCACGTCCTCACCGCCCTCTATCATACGGGCCAACCAATAGACCGCTGCATTGGGATCACTTCCCCTGACCGATTTGATGAAAGCCGAAATGATATCGTAATGTTGCTCCCCGGTCTTGTCATAAAGTACCGTGTTCTTCTGAACTTTGCTAAGGACCAGATCATTGGTGATGGTGATGCTATCGCTGGCTTCCGAGTTGATGATGAGTTCAAAAATGTTGAGCAGTTTTCTGCCATCGCCGCCTGACAAACGTAGGAGTGCCTCGGTTTCCTTCAGGATTATTTTTTTGTTTTTCAGAGCACTGTCCGTTTTGATGGCCCTTTCCAACAAGGCCACGAGGTCCTCCTTGCCAAAGGGGTTCAGGATATAGACCTGACATCTGGACAGTAAGGCGGGGATCACTTCAAAGCTGGGGTTTTCCGTGGTGGCGCCAATCAGCGTCACCCATCCCTTTTCCACGGCACCCAGCAGGGAATCTTGTTGGGATTTGCTGAACCGATGGATCTCGTCAATAAACAGTATGGGGTTTTTCGAGGTGAACAGGCCCCCACTTTGCTTGGCCTTATCAATGACTTCCCTTACATCTTTTACACCACTGCTTATGGCGCTCAGGGTATAGAACGGTCGTTGGCTTTCCGTGGCAATGATGTTTGCCAAGGTGGTCTTGCCAGTTCCTGGTGGCCCCCAAAAGATCAAGGAGGGGATGACCCCATTTTTGATTTGTGTGGTCAATGCGCCATGTTCGCCCACCAAATGTTGCTGGCTGATATAGTCTTCCAGTGTTTTTGGGCGTATCCGTTCTGCCAAAGGTTCGTTCATAGGTGTAAAAATAAGACAATTTTGATGGTGATTTTGACTTCCAATTCCGATCTAATGTCTAGGAATATGACAATTTGTGTATTTTCAAGGTTATGGTAACATAATTGCAGTGAAGTGAATATGGAACTGTCCAAACCCTATAATTTTTCCCAAAGCGTAGTGCTGGCCCCTCTTTTGGCGGTGTTGCTTATATGGACCGTGTTTTGGGCAGAAGTCCGCTTTGGCATCAACCTGAATGAATACGGCATTTACCCAAGGACGGTTTCTGGATTGAAAGGGATCGTGATGAGCCCGTTCATCCATGGGTCGGTGGAACACCTCTATAACAATACTGTTCCCTTGGCCGTGCTATCGTCCTTTCTGTTCTATTTTTATCGCGAAGCTGCCTTTCGGGTCTTGTTGTTGGGAATATTGCTTTCCGGCCTCATCACGTGGCTGATAGGCAGACCATCGTTCCATATTGGCGCGAGTGGGGTCATCTATGTATTGTCCAGCTTCATTTTCTTTAAAGGAATCATTACAAAGCATTATAGGTGGGTGGCCCTTTCCTTGGTGGTCGTTTTTATCTATGGGAGCATGATTTGGTACATTTTTCCTATTAAGGAGGATATTTCATGGGAAGGCCACCTGGCAGGATTTGCCACTGGATTGTTATTGGCATTTACGATCAAGGTCAATACGCCCATGGAAAGGAAGTATGAATGGGAGCGGGAAGATTATAGCGAGGCCAACGATCCCTTCCTTAAGCATTTTGACGAACACGGAAATTTCATCGAGAATGTGGAAGAAGATGATAAAGAAGAAGACGGGATTGAGGTCAAATACCACTACCGCACCGATAAAAAGGAGTAATGTTACTTTCTTCGCTGCCTGACCACTTCGTATAGGAACACCCCACATGCCACTGACACGTTCAATGAGCCAATCTTGCCCAAAAGGGGCAATTTTGCCTTTTGGTCCACAATGCCAAGGATGGAAGGGGAGATGCCCTTTTCTTCTGACCCCATGATGATGGCGGAAGGTTGGTCAAAATCCACGGCATAGATCTCATATTCGGTTTTTTCAGTGGCCGCTGTAACGCATATCCCTGATGATTGTAAATAGAACACAACGTCCTTTAGGTGGTCCACCTTGGCAATCGGGACATTGAAGGCTGCCCCGGCAGAGGTCTTTACCGTATCGTTTGTAATGGGCGCTGCACCGTTTTTGGGAACAATGATGCCGTGTACCCCACAACATTCAGCGGTCCGGATGATGGCGCCAAAATTCCTAACATCGGATACTTGGTCCAAAAGCAGAAAAAGTGGAAGTTTTTCCTTGGAAATCACTTCCTCCACAAGTTGTTCAAAATCGTGAAAGGTTACAGGGGAAATCTGCGCTACCACACCTTGATGATTGTTGCGGGTAAGGCGGTTCAATTTTTCAATGGGCACATAGGATGCACTTATACCATTCTTTCGGATGGTGGATTCCAGTTCTTTGAAAAGCTCGCCCTTAGTACCTTTTTGTAGGAATATCTTATTGATGGGCTGCTCTGCTTTTATGGCCTCCAGTACTGCCCTGATCCCGTAGATTTGATCGCTCATGCTGTCTTTTATGGTTGCAAATATCCTAAAAAAGATGGTCGTGAGGGATTTTTAAGAGTAGAAAAAACTATGGTATGTCCAATGCCAAGATTGCGGGGTCATCCTTTGCATAATGGTAAGCTCTCCAGAAAAATCCTTCGCTGCTGAACTTCCAGACCACTTCACCTTCTGTGGTGACTTCCCAAATCCCATAATCACCTTCGGTGATGAGGGTATTCCCATTGGGAAGCCGGACTGCTCCCGATACTTTAGGGGAATACAGTTCCGCATCGGTGAAACTCCAAAGAATGTCGGGATTGACAAGGTCGGGAATGGACGCTGAGTTCAATGCTTCGGGAAGTTGCAATTCATACACTGTGGATTGCTCCAAGTCACCTCCATTGGTGAAAATGAGCATTTTTCCCGGCTCGAATAAATTGGGATAATGATTGTTCACAAACAGTCTCTCCGTATCATTATCCCCATAAGTAGTGGGGTTTCCAAAGCGATAAACAAGGTCGCCACCCCTGCCAAAATTTCCTCCTGAGTGGGTTGCAGCTGTCTCGGTTGTGGTGCTGTGGTCAATGACCCATACTTCACTGTAAAAATTGACGCTCAAAAAGATGAGGTCATTTAAAGGGTCGTATGAAAGGCCATTGATGTGCATGATATTGCCGTTTTCAGCAGTGACATGATTGATGTCTATGAGTTGTGGGTTTGCGGCAATATCGCCAAAATTGGATTTGTCATCATCAAAATTTTGGACTAAATGGTCCTTGGCATGCCATTCCCATACAATTTCATCCGTTGTAGGGTCGATTTCCAAAATCGATTCCGGATAAAGGTCTGTATTGTGATTGGAACCATTGGCCAAAGCTTCTTCCTGGGGTATCTTTTCCCAAGCAATGCCCAACACATTACCGTTGGGCAAAAGTTCTACGTCGTGGTGCAGACGGTGGTCACTGTTGGAATAGGTGAAATCCCATAGAGCATTGCCCTCTTTGTCTATAATTTGGATTTTTCCTCCAGACCCTCCAAACGATATGTCCGATCCTTCAGCTTGCAGTGCTGCCAAGAGTGTCCCATCTTCAAGTAACACCACATCGTTTCCAATTTTCCTTTCCCCAAGTGGCCACTCATATACCAGATCGCCGTTTTTGTCCATGAGGTACACCCTGTTGTCCATGGCATCGTTCACAAGGATGTAACCATCATATATACGTTCTGGAGCAAGTATCTCCACTTCACCAACTATTCTGGCCTCATTCGGTTCTTCCTCATCGTTGTTGTCCTCTTCTATTTGATCTGGTTCAGCAGGGTTTGGTCCATTGTCATCGTTATTGCAGGCTGTGATAAAGGCAAAAAAGAATATGCCCACAATTATTTTCATGGGATAAAGATTAATTTTTTTCATGTTGATCATTTGATGAAACGCCCATCCGGTAATAAGGGGACTCAGATTAAAACTTAAATAAGTGAAGCATTGAATATATCAAAAACCAAGAATCGACCTACGTTTATAACTAAAATAATGTATTCATGTTAAATTGATGTAGGTGAAGCTAAGAATTTTATTAAGTAAAAAACCACCTCATTTTGAGGTGGCTTGACTTGAATAATTCAAAAAATGACCCTCAAATTAAGGGCAATTGTTTGTTTGTGACACAACAACACCAACCGTTGGCGTGGGTCCATCATCTAAAACTAAATTTCCGTTTGCATCATAAATTTGGAATGTGACTTCTTCATCCCAATCTCCTGAGTTGAAAGTTACTTCAACCTCACTGCCATCTGGGATGTCTATTGTTTCTGTTGATGCTGCCCCTTCCCCTAATGTAATCTCTCCTCCTGGTACACCGTCGTAGCTAAACGAAAGTGAGGCCCCATTCCACCCGTCACCATAAGCGTCTTGTAACTCAACGGTCCAAGTACATGGTACTCCAAAAACAGTTACATCAATACTACTCGCCTCGGATTGTGAACCATTGGCAACAACTTCATATACAGAAACTGAAACAGGGTCGGCAAACTGGTTAAAGGTTACATTGACTTTGTTTGGTTCTCCAGGAACAACTTGCATCTCGGCACCATCAACGGTCCATACAAATTCAGAACCTCCCCTAGATCTCACAGAATATTCGACCGTTTCACCAACAAAACCAACATTCGGTCCTGTGAAATTAAAGACAAAAGGAACTACTTTCGAGACATCTGAGCCAAAGTCATTGTCATCAAAACATGACGTATTAATTAGGCTGGAAATCAATAAAATAGAAAGTATTGATATGTGTTTACTATACTTGATTTTCATAATTTTCATTTTAATAGGTTTTCTTATCTCCACCCGCCTGTAGAGTAATCTTGTCCTGCTACTCCGGTTGTTCCTCCAAAGGTGTAATATTCGGCTGGTATGGCTGCCAAGGCTGTTCCGGGAACGGGAAAATGCAACATCGTGCCTTCTTGTAACAGATTTTCTTTGCGCATTTCAAAGAAATTAAGCCCGTAACCGGTAAAAGGGAATTCTACCAATCTTTCATAGTGGATCGCATCAGCAATTTCCTCAGGTGAGGTCCCAATATCGGGGAGGCCACCTCTTGTTGTTCTTGTACCGGCATTAATCACATCTGCAGCTTCATCATATTGTCCTAGGCGTAGCAGAGCTTCTGCTTTATACATGTCGTTTTCCGATACTACGAATTCAGGCATGGGTGTGGTCCAAAGGGTTATATAGTCATCGTATCTGCTATATCTGTAGCTGCTATAATGATATGTTCCCCTGGCTGCATTAAAATCTTGTGAGGAAAGATATTCGAAATCTGTTGTCAGTCTGGCATCATCGCTAGTGGATTCAGGTAGTACAGTAGCATTTGCTGGCCAATATGACGGAGTCGAAGGATCCATTAAGTTGATCACATATAGATCGACTCTTCCCCATCCAGGATATACCGCATATGTTTTGTATAAATCATACCATACCACATCGTCGGCCAATGGTTCAAAGTCTGAGGTTATACCATTATTCGCGTATTCCAAAACCTTTGTCCAGTTTGTAGCATCTCTTTCCGTAGAGTTTCTTGAATTCATGGTCAACATGCGAGCACCGAAGGAATTCATTAGTGAAGTCAAATAGGAGTTGGATATGGTCATGCCTGGCACCCATGATTCTGGGAGAGTAAATGATGATCCGCTAGACAAGGCTATTGCTTCATCCAATTTCCCAATTGCAAAGTTCATTGCTTCCATGTAATCCACAGGCACTCCTTCATTCACCACCCCATTTTCATCGGATAGCCATACTTTATCATAGGTCATAGCCAAAGTGCCGATGACAATTGCTTGGGCAAATTTGGCTATTGCTGCTACTGCTTCAGGGTTTTCGAATTCAATATCGTTGTTTACTGCGAGCATAATAGTGTTAGAGTCACTGAGGATAGAATACATCGAGTTAAAGAAATTTTCATTCAATGCAGCATTGCCATAACTACTTTCATTGTTAAAGGCAACTCTAGGTTCACTGGAGGTGTCACGCATACCAAAATTACCCCATGAACAGGTAAGCACATCTGCCATAGTAGCCATGGCAAATGCCGGACTTTCTGTGCTATGGCTGGCTTGGAACCAGTTATTAATTAATGTGCCTGCCGTTGATTCTAAAGCTATAGGATCGGTCGCTAATATATCATCATTTGGGTTCTCTGGATTTGCAACGTCCAAATTGGAGTCAAAATCATCACAACCTATTAATAAGGCGATAAATGATAAATAGACGAATATCTTGTTAGTTTTCATTAGTTTAAAATTTAAATTGTAGTGATAATGAATATGCTCTTTGTACAGGATAAACACCATAATCAACAGAATAATACTGCAATGTTTCACTGTCATATTGGGCCACTTCCGGATCCCAACCCTTATAGTCTGTAATGGTCAATAGGTTACGACCGATCAAGCTAAATCTGATGGAATCGAAAAAACCGCTGGCTACGCTGCTCAAGATTTTTTTGTCCAAAGTGTATGAAAGGGAAACTTCTCTGAGTTTTACAAAAGTTCCGTCCTCTACCCAGAATGCATTATTTTGGTTTACATCATAAAGCGAAGCATAATAAGTTGTGGTTTTCTTTTCGCTAGCCGGTTTGCCAGCCTGATCTACTAAAGAACTCCTGAGGTCAATAGTATTCCATTGATAATTGCGGTTGTACACATCACCTCCCTGTTTCCAATCCCAAAGCATATAAAAACCGAAATTTTTGTATGTGAAATTGGAGGTAATTCCCAATTGGAAATCTGCATTTTGGTTACCGATTTTTTCGTAAGCCACTGATCCATCCTCATTTAATTTGATTATCCCTGCTTCGTCTGCAGTCCCAATTGTTGAAGCTAATACAACAATACCATCAGCATTGACAGCATAGTCCGATATGTTTTGACCATCATCGAGTTGTGCTTCCATTTGTTGTAGAGAGGTAACGAACGACCTTCCATACATGCTTCCAAACTCTTCATTTTCGGTTATGTAAAAAAGATCGTCTGGTCCTACTTTCATTGAGGCAACGGCAAGTTCCTCGATTTCATTTTTAGTAGTGGCAAAATTGAAACCAAGAGTCCAGTTTGTGGTTTCATTTTTAATAGCATCAATTTGTAATGTGGCCTCGTATGTGTCAAATGAAACGGTGCCAACATTTTGCCATTGCTTGTTTTTACCCGCATTGGCAGGAGAAAACAAATCGACCTTCATGAATTGGTCTTCTGTTTCGGATTTCGAATAGTTGGCTTCCAGCCTGAATCTGTTATCTAAAAAGTCAATGTTTATACCTGCTTCGAATTCTGAAGTTCTGGAAGGTTTCAAGTCTGGATTACCCTTTAACCTATCCGTGGAAAGACTGCCATTTGTAATTTCGGTTTGTTCATACTGCCAATCAAACCCTGGTCGTTGACCAGAAGTGCCATATGAAGCATGTATTTTAAGTTCATTTATCCCATTGATAGGGAAATCTTCTGAAATTCTATATGCTCCTGAAACACGATAATATGGGGCCCATTTTTCATTTATTCCAAAAAGAGATGAGCCGTCATATCTGAACATTCCATCGATGATGTATCTATCTTTATAATCTAAGCCAACAATGGCAAAGAAGTTCTTTGCACGTTCGGTTTGACTGTCTGAAGAGGATGAAATGGTCGATGTGTCAAAATTGTCGAGGGTTGGTAGGTCCTTGTAAAGAAAGTCATAACCAGAGGCACTATAGTCTTCGAAGTACCTATCTTCCATCAAGAAACTGAGTTTTGACTTTAAGTTCAAGTCGCCCCATGTCTGGGCTATATTTGCCGTAAACTGGGCTTTTTGTGACAATCCATAGGATGAATATTTGGTAAGAGATCCTTTGGAGTATCCAAAGCCAAGCGCATCTCCCGAAGAGGTATAAGTTTCATAAGGCCTATATGTGGTATAGCGGTAATCCCTTTTTTCAAAGGAATACTCAGAGTCCAAATTTATCCAATCTGCAAGTTTGATATTCAAATTGTACCCTCCTAAAAACCTTTGCTGTCTTGCTAAGCGATTGTAGGTGCTAAGGTAGTACAACGGGTTGGTCACCTCGGACGACCATTGGTCGGGATAGTAATAGTATGGCTGTCCATCTGGGTTATTTGCATAAACATTAGCGTCTGGACTTACACGAGTGGCTGACCTATATATGCCATTATCGCCTGTGGGGACATAGTCTTTTGTTTTGACAAAAAGATTTGATGCTGATAGTTTAAGCCAATCATTGATTTTGAAGTCTGTATTTAGCCTAAAGCTGTTACGCGCATATCCTTCAGTTTCTATTAAAATACCTTCGTTTTCCGTATGCTCATACGAAAAGAAGGTTTGGGCATTTTCACTTCCGGAAGAAACTGAAGTGTATAGCGTTTGGTTTATGCCTTTCCTGAAGAACTCATCTTGGAAATCGTAATATACCCCATAAGGATTATCAGAGTATAAATCATCTTCCTGTATTCTTGCACCAACAACTTGTGGAACTCTTACCCCTTGATATCCATCAGGATAAGCCACTCCAGCATACTTGGTGAACAGGCCTTCATAATCGGCAAAATCGGAAGCAAGGGCATAGTGGTGTGATTTGTTAATGTCCATTTTAGTTCCAAGTTCTGAAAATCCCACTTCCGACCTTATAGTTACTTGGGTTCTTCCTGCTTTTCCCTTTTTGCTGGTTACTACGATTACACCGTTACCAGCCCTTGACCCATATAGTGAAGATGCAGAGGCACCCTTTACAATTTCAAAGGATTCTATGTCGTCAACGTTGATATCGGCAAGTCCACCTTCAACAAATACACCGTCAACAATAACTAAAGGACTTTGAGAACCAAAAAGGTTTTTTGCGCCTCTAAGTATGATATTGGCACCCTGACCTGGGCGTCCAAGATTTGTTACTGTAACTCCTGATACTTTTCCTTGCAGGGCATTGGCGGCAGATGCAGCAGGAACATTCTGCAACTCATCAGCACTGACTTTGGCAACAGTGACCGAAAGTTTTTTGACGCTTGTGGCGCCAGCTACGCCCGTAACAACTACCTCATCCAGTGCTTGTGCATCTTCTTCCATCTGGACATTGATTACATCGCTTGAACCAACTGTTCTGCTTGTGGCTTTTAGACCTAAGTAAGTAAAGAGCAGTGTTTGACCTTGACGAGCAGTGATAGCATAGTTTCCGTCAAAATCTGTTTGGGTACCGCTAGTGGTCCCTTCAACGACAATGTTGACCCCAGGTAGCGGGAGGCCATTGGCATCCGTGACCGTACCTGTGATCGTTTTGTCCTGTGCAAAGGATATGTGCACAACAAACGCCAATAATAGCGTTAACAATCCATTAAGTTTTGTTCTCATTGTTAAATTATTTGAATTAGCTATTACTAAAATCCTAAAATAATGTTAACAATCCAAACTAATTTTATAAAATATTTAAGATTTTGTGGTTAAATAAGATAACCTTAAAATGGTCTATTTTGATTGATATATTCTTAATTTGGATGGGTAAGATTTGATTAAAAATCAGTGGGCGGTGAACAGTGGTAGGGAGTTAATCCTTTTAAGGATTTCCGTATTTAAGGTTGTCACTTCAATTTTGATTGCTGCATTGACAAATGGAACATATGGTTTCTAGGTGTCCGTTGGGATTTTGGATAGTCTGATTTCTCGGGTAGATATGGGCTTTACTCGAATTGAAGCACTAAACAGTCTCCGTGACGGATAGATGTTCTTTTCTCGAAAAGGGGTGGGCCAAGTTTTTTTGGCCCAATCCAATTATAGAGGTGATTTAGACTTTTTTTGGATCGAAAGATAGGGCTACGGATATTTGTGTTGCAACACCCAAACCCCATAGCCCATGTACAAAGTACTCGACAAAGATATCATAGAAATGGAAATAGTGCCCAATATACCGATGCCAAGACGCGGTTTTCCACCTAGGGTCGCGCTCTCCGAGATTGTCAATGCCGTCCTTTACAAGATGAAGACGGGCGTGCAATGGGGATACCTGCCCGTAACCTCACTTTTTTCGGCAAGGGCATTGACTTGGGCAAGGTGTTTACCATCATTTCAGGAAATGGTGCCTATCGGGCACTTTTCACCGATGTTGGACGGGCATACTTGAAAAATGCCGGGACAGGCTGGACCTTTCCAGCGTGGACCTTGACGGTAGCCACACTCCCGCCCCAAGGGGCGGACAGGGCGTGGAGTATCAGGGCCGCAAGCGCAGAAAGACCACCAATGCACTATATCTGGCCGATAGGCAGGGATTGCCATTAGCCATGTCGGAGCCCGTGGCGGGCAACCACAACGACCTCTACGACATAGAGGTGCAGTTCGAGGTGGTCACGGCAACACTTGAAAGTTCCGGGATAAATGTCGAGGGGGCTGTTCCTCAATGCGGATGCTGGTTATGATTTCAAGGATTTCAGGTCGGCCTGTGCCGCCAAGGAAATAAGTGCCAACATTTGCTTCAACAAAAGGAACGGCAACGTGGAGAGGGACGAATATTTTGATCGGGAACCATATGATGAAAGATATGTGATAGAGCGCACCAATGCATGGATGGACAGCTTCCGTTCACTGCTCAATAGGTTCGACACCACAACCGAAAGCTGGAAAGGGTTCAACTACCTATCTTTCATCGTGCTGGCCCTAAAAAGTTCAGAACCAAAAAGTCTAAATGAGTTCTTGTTAAAATTTTACCTTTTTAACGCAAAATGTCCTTTAAGTTCTTTTCCGTTTGACAGTGTAACTTTAAACCAGTAATCGTTGGATATCTGTGGTTTTCCATTTAAAGTGCCATCCCACCCATTTGAAAGAGGGTCTAATTGCATCAAAAGCTTGCCATACCTATCAAAAATAAAAATAGGTGATTCAATTAAAGAATACGAATCCGTGCTATTGAAATTGATCTGCCATAAATCATTTATAAAGTCACCATTTGGGGTAAAGAACTTTGGATAGCTTACGATGGATATTTCTTTGGATGCTATCCCGCAATCTTGAAGGTTTCGCACATATATATCGGTTGTGCCGGTCTGGACATCTGTAAATATGTTGCTTGATTGGTATGGCCCAGAAATATCCCCTATTGCATATTCATGACTTCCATTTACATCGGTGATTATCTCTACCCTGTCATTGGAGATTTTTATGTTTTCTATTTTGGGGGGATCAACGGCAAGAACAACTATCTCTCTTTCTACACTGCAGCCAATGTTATTGGTTATGGTCACGGTATATGTTCCGGGCGTGTTGACTTTAATGGAAGGGGTTGATTCTCCAGAGGACCAAAAAAAGGAGTAATTGCCATGATCATATGTAGGGACTCCAGAAAATATATCTACCGCCTCTATTTCATTATTGTCGGCGCATAAATAAACTGCATCTTCTTGGAACGGGACCTCCATACTCTGAACGTCCAGACTAAATTGTCCGAGACCGTAACATATACTCTCCTGATCTATCCTCATGTACAAAATTCTGTTTGGGGAAATATATGAATCGGGGAGATAATTTCCCCTTCCCAGCAGTGCATCATTTTGATTGCTATAGAACCTGATATCTGTGTTATTGGGCAAATTATATTGATTCCGTATAAGAAGACTATATATATACAGATTAAATTCTCCCTTACCACTTCCTATATCACAACCTGGCAAAACAGGGCCGTTTATGGTAAGGGTTTGCTTTACTTTAAGGCGAACTTGGGCAAATGCATAACAATCGCTTATTGGATTATGGACCTTGGCTATTAAGATCTCGTCGGCAGCACTATTGGTATAGATGTTTGGAAGTGAATTCGAATTTGAGACATCTTGTTGGGCAGTTGCTAAATCGTTATAATAATAAACATTGGTAACCTGATCAATATCTAAACTAACAATAGGGTTTATCAAATTGAGGTTAAAAGTAGCGAGGCCATTGGAATCTGTATTTTCAGTACATTGATAGTATTCAACAATTTCAGAAGGGGTCGACGGAGCATCAAAAATGGTAATCTCCTTGGTTAAGGGATCCAAAGCATTTCCATCGATATATTTAGTGAGGGTTACCGAATAATTTCCAGGTTGTTGGTAGATGTGCTTTGGAGATTCTTCCGTTGATGTTTCTCCATCACCAAAATCCCATTTTATGGAATCAAAAGGGGCATCGTCAAGAATGGTGAATTCTGTTTCATCACCAAGGCAAACATTTTTGTATTCAAATTTGAAAATGAAAAATGATTGCACAAATGGGGGAAGGCCCAATTCTGAAGTTCTTCCTCCCAATGAAATTGTATTTGATTGGTAATTGCAAGAAGTTCCCTTTGCCTCAGGATTATTGATGACTGAAAGAGTTGTCCCAGAGCTATTTATAGGGTAACCTGCCCTATATATTTTACCATCCATTGCCAATTGAAGGGCGCCTGCCGTATTGGATGATGTGATGATTTCTTCTTTAGAGTTTCCAATGTTACCGGCCAAAAGGTTAAATTGTAGAAGGGAACTTCCATTTGGGTCGCCATCTTTGTCATAAATATTGATGGAAACATACAGTTTGGTCGTTTTTGGTGAGAATTCTAAGCCATATGGTATCATATTGCTCAGAAGAGAGGTCTCATTGGTTATTTGACCTGTTGTGGAATCAAAATCATATATCAGTACTTTTCCTGTTTGTTTATTTTGAGTTTTTGGCCCTGTTTGCTCGGAATAACTTGTTTGACTATGGGCTACACCAACTTTTTTTCCATTGGGGGAAACCTTAAGGTATCCAACACCATTTTGTTTATAACCTTCCACTGGGGCTTTTGTGTCTGTTGCACTTATGACAGGTGTCTTGGTCACGCCGTTGCTATCTACTTTAAAGGCATAAAACGAATTGACAAAATGTGTTATTACCCAAATTGAAGATTCATCATTGTGCTGTACTGCGGTTATTTTTTCAGAGCACTTGTATTTATTCTCTAAATCATTTTCTGGGTGATAGGTGATGAGATGCACATTTTTTTCTTTAGGGACAACATCGCCAAAACCATTGTTCAATGTAAGGTCGACCAAAGAGTAGTTAAGGCCATAGTTGGGAGTGTCTTTGGGGTCGGGGTCATCAGTGGTAAAAATATAGTATTGTGTGTTGTTGTATCCCGCTCTTGGGACAATAATTGCAGATTGGGTACTTGACTCGTGGCCAAGCAAACCAGTGCCATTTGGCATTAACTTGTGCGACTTATCCCAAACATTGACACCATCTGTATAAAACAATAAATTGCCATTTCTATCTGAAATTGTTGAACAACCTTCGTGTGTTTCCAATAACCCGTCTAATAAAGAAACTGGTGATCCGCTATTGAAGTCTAAACCCGCTTTATTACCGAAATACCATATTGATGCCTCCCTTTGTGAAAATAGGCTTTGTAGGCCTAAAAGGAATAATATGTAGAATACTAAAATTTTTGGGGCAAACATATCGTCGGCTCTAGGCTATCAAATATAAGAATGTTCCACAGAATGAAGACACTGGAAGGTTCAAAAGGTGTCAAAATTGGGTGAAGGAAAAGAATTGCACAGACTTCGTGCATAAATGAAAAGCCCGATTTATGATAAATATAATCGGGCTTTCACAAAACTTTTTTATTGTTTTAATTAATTGACATCCCAGAAAATTGGAGTATATAAATCATCTCCACCAATTGCAGATGCAGCATCATCATAATTGGCCCCATTGACAGCAGGTTCCTTGACGGGGTAAATCATTCTCAAAGGAACGGGTTGCTGGGTTTGGTCGGATAAAACCAGTTCTGGCCAATCCAATCTTCTGTACTCTGTCCAAGCTTCAAAACCGCGATTGAACAACGAAATCCACTTTTGGGTTCCGATTTTTTGTTTGTAGTCTCCTTCTGCAGTATTGTACGCTACAGATGGTTGTGCCAAATACGCATCGACCTCGGCCTGTGTTCCTCCATAATATAGAATGGAAGCCTGAATTCCTGAATTGTAGTAAGTTTCAGCATCACCTGAAATGTAGCCTCTTTCAACTGCTTCGGCCAAAAAGAAAGCTACTTCAACATAATCCATGATAGAACCAGGGTAAGTGGGGTCACCGACAATGTCAAAATTCAAATGGGTATAATTGGCATATGAATTATTTCCACCTACTGGCCCTCCAACATAGGGGTCTAAATTGTCGGCAAAATAGTCATCTATCCTTGGATCGTTTAGATCCAATAGGACATCTACAATAGTCTTGGGAGCAATATAGTCCTCTCTTCTATTGTTGATTTCGAACAAATTGTACAAGGGATTATTGTTTGCAGTTGGGGCAGACTCATACGCTATTATGGTGTTGTCGGCATTTGATGTGAACACCCCGGCACTGACGGCCTCGCTTACAACTGTTGAGGCAACTGAGGAATTGAAATCGGCCAAACGCATTCCAAGTCTTAGTTTTACCGAATTGGCCAATTTTCTCCAAGCCGTAACATCGCCTCCGTAAAATATATCGCTCGAACCAAAAGATTCTCCACCACTAGCCAATGCAGCTTGGGCCGCTGAAATTCTTGCGATTAAATCCATATAGATGGTTTCTGCATCATCGTAGACAGGGAAAAGATTGGTTATGTCGGCAGCTGCACTATAAGGAACATTGCCGTTCATGTCCACCAAATGTTGAAAGGTGTACACTTGTATGACCTCGATGATGGCCAATTGGTTTGCCTTTGTTTGGGGAAGCAAGTTTTCATCGGCATTGATTAATTCTTTTGCGGAATTTAAATCATTTATGACATTGTTATAATAAGTTGTCCAATAAGCTTGGGATGGGTCCCTGCCTATGATCAAATAATTGGATTCATCCACGTACGTCGCCTGGCCCCATAACTGGGCCCAAAGTCTAAAAACATTGGAGCCACTTATGGTCGTAATCCTGTCCGCCAAGTTTTTCTCGGCATTGGCCACCAAAGTTGCTGGTGGAACCGCAGTAGGTAACTTGGGATCATTATTGTAGTCGGTTATATCTTCTGTGCAACTTTGCAGAACAAGCCCAAAAGCTGCAGCTAATATGAATATCTTTCTCATAATTTTTAATTAAAATTCCAGTTTGATGTTAAAACCATATTCCTTGACAGAGGGGTATGCCCCGATTTGGAATCCTTGTACATTGCCAGCACCAAAGCTTTGTTCTGGGTCTGCATAGGGCAAATCTTTGTCGATAATCCATAGATTTCGGCCAACAGCCGTAATGGTAAGGCCAGTAAATGGTAGGTTCTTAATGATTTTTGCAGGAAGGGAATATCCAAGAGTGACCTCTCTTAACTTGATGTAGGACGCATCATATATGAATTGTGCATCAGGAGCATTGCCGTATCTGCCATAAGGATTTTCATATGTGGTAAAATCTCCTCTTATATCGTTGGGTGTTCCATCTTCCTTAACACCAGGTAGAATTATACCCCCACTGGTATTGTCATTGGTGACGGGGTCACGTACCGGGTTGCCCAAATCATTGAGACCGGCAGTTTCAGGATAAATACCAGTGGCCATTCCAAAATAAGTATCCCCACTAAAAACACTTCCACCTTCTTGAATGTCTATCAAAAAGCTTAAGCTCAAATCTTTGTATTTGAATGTGTTGGAGATACCAGCCTTCCAATCAGGGTTGATATCGCCCAATACCACTTGGTTTGAATCTGTCTTAAGGTAATTACCATCTTCACCTACTACTTTTTGGCCATTCAAATACACATAATCAGTACCTTTAATGGTTCCATACGCTTCACCTTTGGCAGCATTCAAGCTAACCCCAAAGAAACTGTTGACCAATATATTCTGAGAATCTTGGAATAAATCCAGTACTTCACTTTTATATGTTGAGAAGTTGATGTCGGTACTCCATGAAAAGGAATCAGACTTAAGTGCGGTGAAATACAATTGTGCCTCTATACCTTTGTTTGAAACTTGAGCTGAATTAACCACGGTGTTGGTAAAACCTGTTGCTGGGCTAATTTCCACAGGAATAATGGCATCGCTAGTTACCTGTTCGTAAAGAGAAACATCAAAACCTAGTCTTCTGTTCCAGAAGTTCATTTCCAATCCAATTTCTTTACTTTCTGTTCTTTCTTCTTTCAGTAGAGGATTATTGGAGGTCCCTGGGTTGGAATATAATGTTGCACCTCCGAAACCAGCAATTGGATTAAAGGTGTTCAGTAATTGATATGATGTTGCTCCGTTGCCTACTTCGGCATAACCGGCCCTTAATTTACCAAAACTCAAAAAGCTGCTATCAAAGAGGTTTGAAAAAACAAAACTTGCGGAAATTGCAGGGTAATAGAAGCTGTTGTCCCCATCAGGAAGAGTGGAAAAAGTATCATTTCTTATTGATCCTTCCAAAAATAAGGTGTCATCATAATCCAAACTAACATTGCCAAATACGCCAACAACGCGTACATCAGCATCGAATTCAGAGTCAGCACCAAAAACAATTGGATTAACCGAGTTGGACAGTGCATAGAGGCCTTCTAATTTTAACCCTCCGTCAGTTGCCGCAGTTATTCTGTTTGTCTTTGTTTGCCTATAGTTGGTACCCAGTACTCCGGCAATTCCTATCTTGTCAGAGAGGTCTTTGTTGAAATTTAAAAATAGGTCGTAGTTGTATTCGGCAAAATTAATGTTTCTACGGGTGTATTGGGAAGTGTCCACACTTCCAACATTGTTCCTTTCTTCCCTTATTTCGCCATAACTATCCACTGTGGCGCGTGCGAAAACTTCCACCCAATCGGTAAGGTCATATGAAATTGTGGCGTAGCCGAACAAACGGTTACGTTCATCAGTATTGTAGTTTTCATATCTTGTCCAATAAGGGTTGTCCCAATATTTAGGGCTTAAACTGTTCGGTCCTGAAGGGTTCCAAGTAATGTTTTGACCTGTAGCAAAATATGCATCTCTTTGTTCTTTAAGATCAGTGCTATTTGCCCACCATTGCCTCATGTTTGTCATTATGTTTTCAGCATCATAACCTGTTCCGTAACGGCCAAGACCTGAATTTTTAGTATAGGTAGCTTTACCTGTAATGGTTATTTTGTCATTCAAATCCATTGTGCCAACCAAATCCAAGGTGTGGCGGCCTATCTTACTGTTTGGTAAAATACCTGTTTGGTCCAATCTGGTGTAGCTCATCCTTAGGCTTCCCCTCTCAAAACCTTGGCTGATGGCGATGTTCTGCGAGCTTGTAACACTGGTTTGAAAAAAATATTCTGGACCGTGTTCGGGTGCTACCCATGGGCGTGGTTTAAGGTAAGATCCCAATTGTGGGTAATAAGAATCCCATTGGTAAACCAATAAGTTTGGATCAAATGCCAAACCAAAAGAACCATCTTCACCAGTGGGAGGGGTCACGTCTTCTATGCCGTCTCCATCCACATCAATAGAATCTATATAGCCGGCTCCATAGAAAGGACCATAACCTTGACCATATTCATTTTGAAATTCGGCGAAAGTGGATTTATCATACTTTCCAACATTCACGGAACTTGTTATTGAAACACCCAAACCTTGTCTTTTTGCTCCTTTTTTGGTGGAAATAATGATTACCCCATTAGCGGCCCTTGATCCATATAGAGCTGTAGCGGCAGAGCCTTTCAATACGTTGATGCTCGCAATATCATCAGGGTTGATATCGCTGGCGGCATTACCATAATCATAGCCATTTCCCCCACCTTGTTGTGAAGTGGAGTTGAAAGTTTCATTGCTTAACGGAACACCATCTACCACAAATAAGGCTTGGTTGTTTCCGGTTATGGACGCATATCCCCTAATGATAACATTCGCAGAACCTCCCATTGTGGAACTTTTCTTGATATCAAGACCAGCTATCTTGCCAGAAAGAGAATTGACGAAGTTTTGATCCTTGGCAGTGTTCACTTGGTCACCTTCAATTTCCTGAGTGGCATAGCCCAAGGATTTCTTTTCCCTGGAAATACCAAGTGCGGTTACAACAACCTCTTCAAGAGCCTGGGTGTCATCCTCCATTTGCACGTTCACGGTGTTTGAAGCCCCTATGATGGTTCTTACGGATTTTTGCCCTATATAGGTAAAAAGTAACGTTTGACCTTGACTTGCATTGATCGTATAGTTTCCGTCAAAATCTGTTTGGGTACCAGTGGTGGTCCCTTCAACGACAATATTGACCCCAGGCAGTGGGAGGCCGTTGACATCCGTGACTGTACCCGTGATCGTTTTGTCCTGTGCAAAGGATATATGCACAACAAACGCCAATAATAGCGTTAACAATCCATTAAGTTTTGTTTTCATTGTTGAATTATTTGAATTAGCTGATTGCGAAAGTCATAATTTCATGTTAATAATCCAAACTAATTTTATTAAATCTTTAAGAAGGGGGTGTTAAATGCAATAAGTGTAAAATGTTTAATATTGATTGATGAGTCTGTAATTTGGAGGGGGTACAATTGATTTTAATGCAAATAAGGGGTGTGTCCTGTTTGGTTTTTTGTGAAAATTCCTAGTGTGCTTTTTAACCATCATTTTCTGAAGTATTGTGTGATGTGGTCCCATGATTTTAATTAAGGTAATTTCAACTCAAATCTAAATCTACTATTCTTATACCTAATATATATGTAAAATTCGGGACGAGTAACTAATGAAGTCTGTTCTTTGGGTTTGTTGGAATATTTTTCTCTTCTCCAGTAAAATTAACCTGCAAGGATTTGAATTATTCCGAAATATCACTACATTTGCAGCCCTCAAAATGGGGGTTATTCAGTTTTTAAAAGAAATTTAATGCCAACAATTTCACAATTAGTACGAAAAGGAAGGGCCACAATTACCAAGAAGAGTAAATCGGCTGCTTTGGATTCGTGTCCTCAACGAAGAGGGGTTTGTACGCGTGTGTACACCACTACGCCGAAGAAACCAAACTCTGCAATGCGTAAAGTTGCTAGGGTAAGGTTGACCAACGGTAAAGAGGTAAATGCTTACATCCCTGGTGAAGGTCACAACCTCCAAGAGCACTCGATAGTATTGGTAAGGGGCGGAAGAGTAAAGGATTTGCCTGGTGTTCGATACCATATCGTTCGCGGTGCGTTGGATACTGCCGGTGTTGCCGGTAGAACACAGCGTCGTTCGAAATATGGTGCTAAGCGTCCTAAAAAGTAATCAACTTTAAGAAGAAGCGATGAGAAAAAAGCAGGCAAAGAAAAGACCATTGTTGCCAGACCCAAGATTTAACGATCAGCTTGTGACACGTTTTGTGAACATGATGATGTGGGATGGTAAAAAGTCGATTGCATTCAAGATTTTCTATGATGCGATCGATATCGTTGACGAGAAAAAGACGGATGATGAGAAGACGGCCTTGGAGCTTTGGAAAGATGCCCTTTCCAATGTAATGCCCCACGTTGAGGTCCGCAGTAGAAGGGTTGGGGGTGCTACCTTCCAGATTCCGATGCAGATCCGTCCTGACAGAAAAATATCCACTGCCATGAAGTGGTTGATCAATTACTCCAGAAAGCGTAATGAGAAATCCATGGCCCAAAAATTGGCCGCTGAGATTTTGGCTGCAGCCAAGGAAGAAGGTGCGGCAGTGAAGAAAAGAGTAGATACACACAAAATGGCCGAGGCCAATAAAGCATTCTCACACTTTAGATTCTAATCAGTACAATGGGAAGAGATTTAAAATATACAAGGAATATAGGTATTGCAGCTCACATCGATGCTGGGAAAACAACTACTACAGAACGTATTCTTTTCTATACAGGTGTGAGTCATAAAATTGGTGAGGTGCACGATGGTGCGGCCACTATGGACTGGATGGAGCAGGAGCAGGAGCGTGGTATCACCATTACCTCTGCCGCTACCACCTGTACTTGGCAGTTTCCTTTGGAAAACGCACAACCTACACCTGATACCAAAGGATACCATTTTAATATCATCGATACCCCCGGGCACGTTGACTTTACCGTTGAGGTAAACCGTTCCCTTCGTGTATTGGATGGGTTGGTGTTCTTGTTCAGTGCTGTTGATGGTGTTGAGCCACAGTCCGAGACCAACTGGAGGTTGGCCGATAACTATAAAGTGCCACGTATCGGGTTTGTGAACAAAATGGACCGTCAAGGTTCCAATTTCCTGAACGTGTGCAAGCAGGTTCGTGAAATGTTGGGTTCCAACTCCGTGCCGATCGTATTGCCGATCGGTGACGAGGCTGACTTCAAAGGAATCGTTGACTTGGTGAAGAACAGAGCCATTGTTTGGCATGATGAGAACTTCGGTTCCACTTTTGATGTGATTGATATCCCTGCTGATATGCAGGATGAAGTGAAGGAATACAGGGCAGCTTTGATCGAGGCTGTTGCCGAATATGATGAGAACTTGATGGAGAAATTCTTCGAAGATGAAGATTCCATCACCGAAGAAGAAGTGCATGCCGCTTTGCGTGCCGCTGTTATGGACAGGGCGATCATCCCGATGATCTGTGGTTCATCTTTCAAGAACAAAGGTGTTCAGTTCCTTTTGGATGCTGTTTGCCGTTACTTGCCTTCTCCATTGGATAAAGAGGCCATCATCGGTACCAATCCAGATACGGAAAAAGAAGAAAAAAGAAAGCCGGACCCCAAAGAGCCATTTGCAGCTTTGGCGTTCAAGATTGCCACTGACCCTTTTGTGGGACGTTTGGCATTCTTCAGGGCATACTCAGGTCGTTTGGATGCAGGTTCCTATGTCTTGAACAACCGTTCAGGTAACAAGGAGCGTATCTCTAGGATCTATCAAATGCACGCCAACAAGCAAAATGCCATCGAGTTCATCGAGGCAGGTGATATTGGTGCTGCTGTTGGGTTCAAGGACATCAAAACGGGTGATACCCTTTCTGATGAAAAGCACCCGATCGTATTGGAGAGCATGCAGTTCCCCGATCCCGTAATCGGTATTGCTGTTGAGCCCAAAACAAAGGCTGATGTGGATAAAATGGGTATGGCTTTGGCCAAATTGGCTGAAGAGGATCCAACCTTCCAGGTGAAAACCGACGAAGCTTCTGGACAGACCATCATTTCAGGTATGGGTGAGCTTCACTTGGATATCATTGTCGATCGTCTTCGTCGTGAGTTCAAAGTGGAGGTAAACCAAGGTCAACCTCAAGTGGAATACAAAGAGGCCCTTACTGCCAAAGCAGATCACAGGGAGGTTTACAAGAAACAGACCGGTGGTCGTGGTAAGTTTGCGGATATCGTATTCACCATGGAGCCTGCTGAAGAAGGAAAAGTGGGTCTTGTGTTCTCCAATGAAATCAAAGGTGGTAACATTCCTAAGGAATATGTTCCTGCCGTGGAGAAAGGTTTCAGGGAGGCTATGAAGAACGGACCTTTGGCTGGATTTGAGATGGACAGTATGAAGATTACCCTTAAGGATGGATCTTTCCACCCTGTGGATTCCGATTCATTGTCGTTCGAATTGGCAGCAAGACTTGGTTACAAAGTTGCGGCCAAAGCAGCTAGGGCGGTGTTGATGGAGCCTATCATGAAATTGGAGGTTCTTACGCCCGAGGAAAACATGGGTGATATCGTAGGTGACTTGAACCGTAGAAGGGGTCAAGTGAACAACATGGACGATAGAGCCGGTGCCAAGGTGATCAAAGCTGAGGTTCCCCTTTCGGAAATGTTCGGATATGTGACCTCGTTGAGGACCTTGTCCTCAGGTAGGGCAACATCCACCATGGAATTTTCACACTATGCAGAAACTCCTTCCAATATTGCAGAGGAAGTAATCAAGGCAGCTAAAGGAGTAACCGCTTAATAATTCAGCAAGATGAGTCAAAAAATCAGAATAAAATTGAAGTCTTACGATCACAATTTGGTGGACAAATCTGCTGAGAAGATCGTGAAAACAGTAAAGACAACTGGTGCTGTGGTGACTGGACCCATTCCGTTGCCCACCAACAAGAAGATATTCACCGTTTTGCGTTCACCCCACGTGAACAAAAAATCAAGGGAGCAGTTCGAATTGAGCTCTTACAAGAGATTGTTGGATATCTATAGCTCTTCGTCAAAGACCATCGACGCCCTTATGAAGCTTGAGCTTCCCAGTGGCGTTGAGGTTGAGATCAAGGTTTGATGAGGACTTGACTTTCTGAAGGCCAGAAAGTCGTAGCCGAACAAACACTGAGCGAAGCCGAAGTGTCTTAATGAAAAGATGCTGAAAAAGGTTCAGCATAAACATGTCTCTGACGATGGTCAGGGAAAAACGGAGAAAGAAAAAAATCTGGGTCAGAGCAGAATTCTTTTCTTGACCCAATTTTTTTGCCGAGAAATTGGCGCAATTAAAAAAGTAAACAATTAATAATTATAAATATGTCTGGGTTAATAGGTAGAAAAATCGGTATGACCAGCATCTTCGACGAGAATGGAAAGAACATTCCATGTACCGTTCTTGAAGCTGGGCCATGCGTGGTTACCCAAGTCAGAACCGAAGAGGTGGACGGGTACAGTGCCCTTCAACTAGGTTTCGATGACAAGGCAGAAAAACGTGCTAACAAGGCCGAAACAGGTCACTTCAAAAAAGCAGGTGCTTCTCCCAAGAAAAAAGTCATCGAATTCCAAGGATTTGAAGGAGAATACAAATTGGGCGATACCGTTGGTGTCGATATTTTCATGGAGGGTGAGTTTGTTGACGTTGTCGGCACATCCAAAGGAAAAGGATTCCAAGGTGTTGTCAAGCGCCATGGTTTTGGTGGTGTAGGTCAAGCGACCCACGGTCAGCACAACAGGTTGAGGGCTCCCGGTTCCATCGGTGCCGCGTCATACCCGGCCCGTGTTTTCAAAGGAATGAAAATGGCCGGTAGAATGGGTGGTGATCGTGTAACGGTCCAAAACTTGAGAGTGTTGAAAGTGGTTCCAGAAAAAAACCTTTTGGTTGTAAAAGGATGTGTGCCTGGCCATAAAAATGCATATGTAACTATTCAAAGGTGGCAATAATGAAGGTAGCAGTTTTAGATATCAACGGAAAAGAAACCGGAAGAAAGGTAGACCTTTCTGACGACGTTTTTGCGATAGAGCCCAATCAGCATGCCATTTATTTGGATGTGAAGCAGTATTTGGCCCATCAGAGACAAGGTACGCACAAAGCCAAGGAAAGAGCCGAGGTTGCAGGAAGTACCCGTAAGATCAAAAAGCAAAAAGGTACTGGTACCGCAAGGGCCGGTAGCATCAAGTCCCCAGTTTTCAGGGGCGGAGGTAGAATCTTCGGTCCAAGACCAAAAGACTACACCCAAAAGCTGAACAAAGGACTTAAGCGTTTGGCCAGAAGATCGGCACTTAGCCTCAAGTCCAAAGAGAACGCTTTGGTGGTTGTGGAAGACTTCAACTTCGAAGCACCAAAGACCAAGGATTTTGTTGCTTTCCTTACATCTTTGGGCATCGACAATAAAAAGTCCCTGATAGTGTTGGGTGATACAAATAATAACGTATATTTGTCGTCGCGTAATTTGGAACGCTCCGAAGTTGTAACCAGCTCACAATTAAATACTTACAGTATAGTTAACGCTAAAAGTCTAGTATTGACCGAGAGTGCTTTGGAAGGAATTGAATCGAATCTAAAGAAATAAGAGCATCATGAGTGTGTTGATAAAACCGATCATTACGGAAAAAATGACCGCTGACAGCGAGCTTTTCAATCGCTATGGTTTCTATGTTGAGCCCAAGGCCAACAAGTTGGAGATCAAAGAAGCGGTAGAGGCTACTTATGGTGTTTCAGTGGAAAAGGTCAGGACCATGAACTATGGTCCTACCCGCAAGAGCCGCTATACAAAAACGGGTATCCAGCATGGTAAGACCAATGCCATGAAAAAGGCGATCGTAGATGTTGCCGAAGGTGATATCATTGATTTTTACAGTAATCTATAAAGACGAGAGATGTCAGTTAGAAAATTAAAACCGATAACCCCTGGTCAGCGTTTTAGAGTAGTGAACGGATTTGACGCGATCACTACTGATAAGCCGGAGAAAAGCTTGCTTGCTCCGTTAAAAAAGACAGGTGGTAGGAACAGTCAAGGAAAAATGACCATGCGCCATAGGGGTGGAGGTCATAAGAGAAGATATCGTATCATCGATTTCAAAAGGGACAAGCAGGGAGTGGATGCCACAGTGGCCTCTATCCAGTACGATCCCAACAGAACTGCATTCATCGCCTTGGTGGAGTATCCTGATGGTGAGAAAAGATATGTGATTGCCCAGAATGGGTTGCAGGTGGACCAAAAGATTACTTCTGGTACCGGTTCTGCCCCTGAAATTGGAAATGCCTTGCCTTTGGGTGAGATTCCATTGGGAACCATTATTTCCTGTATCGAGCTTCGACCAGGTCAAGGAGCCATTATGGCACGTAGTGCCGGTACCTTTGCCCAGTTGATGGCGAAGGACGGTAAATTCGTTACCATTAAGCTTCCTTCTGGAGAGACCCGTATGATCTTGGCCACTTGTTTGGCCACCATCGGAGCGGTTTCCAACTCCGACCACCAATTGTTGGTGTCCGGTAAAGCTGGTAGAAGCAGATGGTTGGGTAGAAGACCAAGAACAAGACCAGTAGCCATGAACCCTGTCGATCACCCAATGGGTGGTGGTGAAGGAAGGGCTTCCGGAGGTCACCCAAGATCTAGAAACGGTATTCCTGCAAAAGGTTACAGGACCCGTTCCAAGACCAAGGATACCAATAGATATATCATCGAACGTAGAAAGAAATAAAAGAAAAAGGAAATGGCACGTTCATTAAAAAAAGGACCATACGTTCATCATAGCTTGGAGAAGAAAGTCCAAGGTAATATAGAATCAGGTAAGAAAACAGTTATCAAAACATGGTCTAGGGCCTCTATGATAACCCCGGATTTTGTGGGACAGACCATCGCGGTACACAACGGAAAACAATTCGTTCCCGTGTATGTTACTGAGAACATGGTGGGACACAAACTTGGAGAATTTTCACCTACGCGATCTTTCCGAGGTCACGCAGGAGCCAAAAACAAAGGTAAAAAGTAAGTAAGCTATGGGAGTTCGTAAAAGACAAATGGCCGAAAGGTTAAAGGAAGAAAAAAAGCAACTTGCTATTGCAAAGCTTAACAATTGCCCTACATCTCCAAGAAAGATGCGTTTGGTAGCTGACTTGGTAAGGGGAAAACAAGTGGAATTGGCATTGGCCATCCTTAGGTTCAACTCCAAGGAGGCATCCAGGAAACTGGAAAAGCTGTTGCTTTCCGCCATTGCCAACTGGGAAGCCAAGAATGAGGACGCCAGCATCGAGGATGCGGATCTTTATATCAAGGAAATCCGAGTGGATGGAGGAACCATGTTGAAACGTTTGAGACCCGCTCCACAAGGAAGGGCCCACCGAATCAGAAAACGTTCCAACCATGTGACCATGATCGTGGAATCCAATAACAACGTTCAAAGCTAGAAAATAGAATATGGGACAGAAGACCAATCCAATAGGAAATCGCTTAGGAATTATCAGAGGATGGGAATCCAACTGGTACGGAGGAAACGATTACGGCGATAAGCTGGCTGAGGATGACAAAATAAGAAAGTACGTTCATGCACGTTTGGCCAAGGCCAGCGTGTCCAGAGTAATCATTGAAAGGACTTTGAAACTGATCACCATTACCATTACCACGGCAAGACCTGGTATCATCATCGGTAAAGGGGGACAAGAGGTGGACAAGCTTAAGGAAGAGCTTAAGAAAATCACCAACAAAGAGGTCCAGATCAATATCCATGAAATAAAGAGACCGGAGCTTGATGCCAATTTGGTCGCTGCCAGTGTGGCAAGACAGATCGAGAGCAGGATTTCATACAGAAGGGCCATCAAAATGGCGATTGCAGCTGCAATCCGTATGAATGCCGAAGGAATCAAGATCCAGATCTCAGGACGTTTGAACGGTGCCGAGATGGCGCGTTCCGAGTCCTACAAAGAAGGAAGGATTCCATTGTCCACTTTCCGTGCCGATGTGGATTACGCATTGCAGGAAGCCCACACTACCTATGGTAGATTGGGGATCAAAGTGTGGATCATGAAAGGAGAGGTCTATGGAAAAAGAGAACTTTCCCCATTGGTAGGATTGTCCAAGGCCCAAGGAACAAAAGGCGGTAAACAAGAAGGTGGCAAAAAACCACGCCGTAGAAAGTAATAAGATAAAGTAAGGTAAGATGTTACAGCCAAAAAGAACAAAATTTCGTAAGACCCAGAAGGGGCGTATGAAAGGTATATCCCAAAGGGGGCACCAACTTTCCAATGGAATGTTCGGTATCAAATCCATGGATTCGCATTTCATTACTTCCCGTCAAATCGAGGCTGCGCGTATTGCTGCAACTAGGTATATGAAAAGACAAGGCCAGTTGTGGATCAAGATATTCCCGGACAAGCCCATCACCAAGAAACCCCTTGAGGTTCGTATGGGTAAGGGTAAAGGTGCACCGGAATACTGGGTGGCCATCGTGAAGCCAGGTAGGATCATGTTCGAGGTAGCCGGGGTTCCCATGGATGTTGCCAAGGAAGCATTGAGGCTAGCGGCACAAAAGTTGCCGGTAAAGACCAAATTTATCGTAGCAAGGGATTATTCCGCCTAATTTTTTAATTGGAGAAGAAAGATGAAACAATCAGAAATAAAAGAACTTTCAATTGAAGAGCTAAAGGAGAAGTTGGTCGAGTTGAAAAAACAACATGCCGACCTTAAGATGGCACACGCCATTACTCCTTTGGAAAATCCTTTACAGATCAGAAAGACCAGAAGGACGGTGGCAAGACTTGCAACTGAATTAACAAAAAGGGAATTACAATAATTGGTTCTGCCTTATGGAAAACAGAAATTTAAGAAAAGAAAGAATAGGCGTTGTTACCAGCAACAAAATGGAGAAATCAATTGTGGTTTCTGAGGTAAAACGAGTGAAGCACCCCATGTACGGGAAATTCGTTTTGAAGACCAAGAAGTATGTAGCCCACGATGAGAAGAACGATTGCAACGAAGGTGACACCGTTAAAATAATGGAAACAAGACCATTGAGCAAAACAAAATGCTGGAGATTGGTCGAAATCCTTGAAAGAGCTAAATAATTATGGTACAACAGGAATCAAGATTAAAGGTTGCGGACAACACAGGTGCAAAAGAAGTTTTGACCATCCGCGTACTGGGAGGAACCAAAAGAAGGTATGCTTCCCTAGGTGACAAGATTGTTGTGTCCGTCAAGGAGGCAACTCCAAATGGTACTGTAAAGAAAGGTTCTGTTTCCACGGCCGTTGTGGTACGGACGAAAAAGGAAGTAAGAAGACCTGATGGCTCTTACATCCGTTTCGACGACAACGCCTGTGTATTGTTGAACGCTGCTGGCGAGATGAGGGGGACCCGTGTTTTTGGTCCTGTTGCAAGAGAGCTTAGGGACAGACAGTTCATGAAGATTGTTTCATTGGCGCCCGAAGTGCTATAAAAGAAATATCAGAGAGATGAAGTTGAAAATCAAAACAGGGGATACGGTAAGAGTCACGGCTGGCGACCACAAAGGTAGCGAAGGCAAAGTGCTCGTAGTGGACCGCGAAAAGAACAAGGCCATCGTGGAAGGCGTCAATATGGTGTCCAAACACGAAAAGCCAAGTGCAAAGAACCCTCAAGGAGGCATAACAAAAAAGGAAGCTCCCATACACATTTCCAACCTTTCCTTGATCGACCCTAAGTCTGGCGAAGCCACAAGGGTAGGTTATGAAGTAAGGGATGGCAAGAAAGTAAGGGTCTCCAAAAAATCCAATGAAGTAATTTAGTCATGAGTTACATCCCAAGATTAAAGCAAGAATACAAGGAGCGTGTGATCAAGGCGCTGACCGATGAGTTTGGTTACAAGAACGTAATGCAGGTTCCAAAGTTGGAAAAAATAGTTGTGAGCCGAGGTGTTGGTGCCGCTGTGTCCGACAAAAAGCTCATAGACCACGCTGTGGACGAACTGACCAACATTACAGGTCAGAAAGCCGTTGCCACCATTTCCAAAAAGGACGTTGCTACCTTTAAATTGAGAAAAGGAATGCCCATTGGGGCAAAAGTGACCCTTAGGGGAGAGCGTATGTACGAATTTTTGGATAGATTGATTACCACAGCCCTTCCAAGGGTACGTGACTTCCAAGGAGTGAAAGCCACCGGTTTCGACGGTAGGGGCAATTACAACCTAGGGATCACCGAGCAGATCATCTTCCCAGAGATCAACATAGACAGGATCAACAGGATCAATGGAATGGATATCACCTTCGTTACTTCTGCCGATACTGATAAAGAAGCAAAATCATTGTTAACCCAATTGGGAATACCCTTTAAAAAGAACTAGTATGGCCAAGGAATCAATGAAAGCCCGTGAAAGAAAAAGGGCAAAAATGGTTGAGAAGTATGCCGAGAAAAGAAAGGCACTGAAAGAAGCCGGAGATTATGAGGCGCTTCAGAAGTTGCCAAAGAATGCATCTCCCGTACGTTTGCACAACCGTTGCAAATTGACCGGAAGACCAAGAGGATATATGAGAACATTCGGCATATCCAGGGTGATGTTCAGGGAAATGGCCAATAAGGGCTTGATTCCAGGAGTTAAAAAGGCAAGTTGGTAATTATTTAGATAAAGAAAAGAAATGCTTACAGATCCAATTTCAGATTTTCTGACCAGAATTAGGAATGCCAATAAGGCAGGTCACAGGGTAGTGGACATCCCCGCTTCCAATCTAAAGAAAGAGATTACCAAAATATTGTTCGATCAAGGCTATATTTTGAGTTACAAGTTCGAGGAGGACAAAGTACAGGGCAACATCAAGATAGCCCTTAAGTACGACAAATCCACCAAGGAGCCCATTATCAAGAAGCTACAAAGGGTGAGTAAGCCCGGTCTGCGTAAATACACAGGTTCCGATGAACTGCCAAGGGTCTTGAACGGTTTGGGTATTGCCATCGTGTCCACTTCACACGGAGTGATGACCAGCAAGCAGGCCAAGCAGGAGAACGTTGGTGGCGAAGTATTGTGCTACGTATATTAATAGAGAAAAGAGAAGAAAAATGTCAAGAATAGGTAACAATCCAATTACAGTTCCAGATGGCGTCACCGTAGAGGTGAAGGATGCCGTGGTTACCGTAAAAGGAAAATTGGGAGAACTTTCCCAGGATTTCTCGGAAGTTGATGTAAAGGTTGAAGATGGGACCGTAGTAGTGGAAAGACCATCGGATTCCAAAGAGCACAAAGCAAAGCACGGACTATACCGCGCCCTTGTGGCCAATATGATCAAAGGTGTATCCAAAGGATGGACCAAGGAATTGGAATTGGTGGGCGTTGGATACAGGGCCAGCAACCAAGGACAGAAATTGGATCTTGCCCTAGGGTTCTCCCACAACATCATCATGGACATCGCTCCTGAGGTGAAAATAGAGACCATCTCCGAAAAGGGAAAGAACCCTATCGTGAAACTAACATCCCATGACAAACAATTGGTGGGCCAAGTGGCCGCCAAGATCCGTGGCTTCCGTAAGCCAGAACCTTACAAAGGAAAAGGTATCAAGTTTGTGGGTGAGCAACTAAGAAGAAAAGCAGGTAAATCAGCTTAATGATATAAGACTATGGGATTATCTAAGACTGAAAGAAAATTACGCATCCGAAGAAGAATACGCAAAGTATCCTTCGGAACTGAAGCAAGACCAAGATTGTCCGTTTTCAGGAGCAACAAGGAAATATATGCCCAGTTGATCGATGACAACAAAGGGGTTACCCTTGCAGCTGCATCGTCCAGGGACAAAGGTGTTGACGCCAAAGGATCCAAATCCGATGTGGCCACTGCCGTTGGTAAGGCCATTGCCGAAAAGGCCCTTAAGCTTGGTGTGGAGACCGTGGCCTTTGATAGGGGAGGAAACCTATACCACGGAAGAGTAAAATCATTGGCTGAAGGAGCTAGGGAAGCAGGACTAAAATTCTAATAAGAGCTATGTACCAAAATTATAAGAACGTAGAGATTGTTAAGCCAGGTGGACTGGAGTTGAAAGACCGTTTGGTAGGAGTACAAAGGGTTACCAAGGTAACAAAAGGTGGTAGGGCCTTCGGTTTTTCTGCAATTGTTGTGGTTGGTGACGAGAACGGAGTTGTTGGACATGGTCTTGGCAAATCTAAAGAAGTTGCAACTGCTATTGCAAAAGCAATCGAGGACGCCAAAAAGAACTTGGTCCGTATTCCTTTGAACAAGGCCACACTTCCCCACGAACAAAAAGGGAAGTACGGAGGTGCAAAGGTGTACATCCAACCAGCTTCCCATGGTACCGGAGTGATTGCAGGTGGTGCGGTCAGGGCCGTACTCGAAGCAGTCGGTGTACACGATGTATTGTCAAAGTCACAAGGATCGTCCAACCCCCACAACGTGGTAAAGGCAACTTTTGATGCCCTATTGCAGTTGAGGAGTGCAGATACCGTGGCAAAACAAAGAGGCATTTCTTTGGAAAAAGTCTTTAAAGGATAAACAAGAGGATATTATGTCAAAGATTAAGGTAAAACAAGTAAAGAGCGCCATCAAAAGGCCACAGAACCAAAAAAGGACTTTGGAGGCCCTTGGACTGCGTAAGATCGGGCATGTTGTTGAACACGATGCAACGCCTAATATCCTTGGAATGATAAATAAGGTAAAACACTTGGTTTCCACAGAGGAAGCCTAAAAATATAACGGCACATGGATTTACATAATCTTAAACCAGCGGAAGGCGCTGTTCACAAAGAAGGAAAGCGTGTAGGAAGAGGAGAGGGCTCTGGAAAAGGAGGAACCTCCACCCGTGGGCACAAAGGAGCCAAGGCCAGATCTGGATATTCCAAGAAAATTGGTTTTGAAGGAGGTCAGATGCCTTTGCAAAGAAGGGTTCCCAAGTTTGGTTTCAAGAACGTCAACAGAAAGGAATACAAAGCAGTCAACTTAGCTAAACTTCAGGAATTGGTGGACAATGCCGGTGTGAAGAACGAAGTTACTTTGGACACTTTGATCGAGAACGGATTGGCGCACAAGAACGATTTGGTGAAGATCTTGGGCAATGGAGAATTGAAAGCGTCCCTAAAAGTTTCTGCACATAAATTTAGTGCTTCCGCAAAAGCTGCCATCGAGGCTGCCGGAGGTGAGGCAATAAGTTTATAAGTACGTATAGCATGAAGAAATTTATCGAGACCATATCAAATATCTGGAAAATTGATGAGTTGAGACAGCGCATCATCCTTACGCTCGGCCTTTTATTGGTGTACCGTTTTGGTGCCCAGGTCGTGCTTCCCGGTATTGATACTGCCCAATTGGCCCAATTGGCCTCCCAAACCGATTCGGGTATTTTGGGGATTCTTAATGCTTTCACAGGAGGTGCTTTTGCCAATGCATCCGTATTTGCATTGGGGATCATGCCCTACATTTCTGCATCCATCGTGGTACAGTTGATGGGAATTGCCATCCCTTATCTGCAAAAATTGCAGAAAGAAGGGGAAAGCGGTAGAAAGACCATCAACCAGATTACACGTTGGTTGACCATCGGTATCTGTATTGTCCAGGCCCCTGCCTATTTGTACGGTCTTGGAGCATTGGGAGTGCCGGACAGTGCCTTTATTTTGGGCAAAGGTTTGGATTTCATCATCCCGGCTGTAGTGATCTTGGTCACCGGATGTGTGTTCGCCATGTGGTTGGGTGAGAAGATCACGGACAAAGGTATCGGAAACGGTATTTCCCTGTTGATCATGGTCGGTATCATTGCCACCATGCCACAGTCCTTTGTACAGGAGTTCATCTCCAGGACCACGAACAACACTGGAGGTATCATGTTCATGTTGATAGAGGTTATCGTATGGTTCTTGGTGATCTTGGCTAGCGTACTTTTGGTCATGGCCGTGAGACAGATACCTGTACAATACGCCAGAAGAACAGCTTCTGGAGGCTATGAAAAGAACATCATGGGAGCTAGACAGTATATCCCATTGAAATTGAACGCTTCCGGCGTAATGCCCATCATTTTCGCCCAGGCGATTATGTTCGCACCAAGCTTGTTGGGAAGAACGTTCAACAATACCGCAGTGGGACAGTGGATGGAAGTCCAGTTCGCAGATATCTTCGGATTGGCCTACAACATCCTGTTCGCTATATTGATTATAATCTTCACCTACTTCTATACGGCCATCACCGTGCCTACCAACAAAATGGCCGATGACCTAAAAAGAAGTGGTGGTTTCATACCCGGTATCAGACCAGGGAAAGAAACTGGGGATTATTTGGACAAGATCATGTCATTGATCACCTTGCCAGGATCTATTTTCTTGGCCCTGTTGGCCGTGTTGCCCGCAGTGGTGGTGAAATTGATGGACGTGCAGGCAGGCTGGGCCCTGTTTTACGGTGGAACATCACTGTTGATTATGGTAGGTGTGGCCATTGATACGGTACAACAAGTCAATTCCTATTTGTTGAACAGACACTACGATGGCTTGATGAAAACCGGAAAAAACAGAAAAGTAGCGTAACCCTATGGCAAAGCAGTCAGCAATAGAACAAGACGGGACTATCATTGAGGCATTGTCAAACGCAATGTTCAGGGTAGAACTGGAAAACGGGCATGTTGTAACGGCGCACATCTCCGGGAAAATGAGGATGCACTACATCAAATTGCTCCCAGGGGACAAAGTAAAGTTGGAAATGAGTCCATACGATTTAACAAAAGCAAGAATTACTTATAGATACTAATTACGATGAAAGTAAGAGCATCAATAAAGAAGAGGAGTGCCGAGTGTATAATAGTACGCAGAAAAGGCAGATTGTACGTAATCAACAAAAAGAATCCTAGATTTAAACAAAGACAAGGGTAGTTATGGCAAGAATTGCAGGTGTAGATATACCTAAACAAAAGCGTGGCGTTATTTCACTTACCTATATTTTTGGAATAGGTAAAAGCAGGGCGCAAGAGATTTTGAAGATGGCCCAGGTAAGTGAGGATACCAAGGTGTCCGACTGGAACGATGACGAGATCGGAAGGATCAGGGACGCCGTTTCCACTTTCACCATCGAAGGAGAGCTCCGCTCAGAGACCCAGATGAACATCAAACGTTTGATGGACATCGGTTGTTACCGTGGAATTCGTCACAGAGCTGGACTGCCACTTAGGGGACAACGTACCAAGAACAACTCTAGGACCAGAAAAGGAAAACGTAAAACAGTTGCCAACAAGAAAAAAGCAACTAAATAATAAAACATAGTCATTAGTCTTTAGACGTTAGAAGAATCTGTTTGAAATGTAAAAGTCTAGGATTCCAATAACTAAGAGCTAACAACTAGAAACTAAAAGATATGGCAAAGGCAAATACCAAAACAGCTACCAAAAAGCGTAAGGTGATCGTAGAATCTACCGGTGAAGCGCACGTAGTAGCATCTTTCAACAACATCATCATCTCCCTGACCAACAAGAAGGGCGATGTGATCTCTTGGTCCTCAGCAGGAAAAATGGGTTTCCGCGGATCCAAAAAGAACACTCCCTATGCCGCTCAGGTGGCAGCAGAGGATTGCTCCAAGGTAGCCCACGAAGCTGGATTGAGAAAAGTGAAGGTATATGTAAAAGGACCAGGTAACGGTAGGGAATCCGCTATCCGTTCCATCCACAATTCAGGGATCGAGGTTACCGAGATCATCGACGTGACCCCACTACCGCACAACGGTTGTAGGCCTCCCAAAAGAAGAAGAGTTTAATCAAGTATAATCAAAATGGCCCCAAAAGGGTCTTCACCGAAGGCGCAGTTAGATTATCGAAGGATAAGCCTTAATTCATAATCGCGCTTTCCAAATTAAAGAAGATGGCAAGATACACAGGACCAAAAACAAAGATCGCTAGAAAGTTTGGAGAAGCGATCTTCGGGGACGACAAATCCTTTGAGAAGAAAAATTACCCTCCAGGACAACACGGTAACAACAGACGTCGCGGCAAGAAATCAGAATATGCCGTGCAGTTGATGGAAAAGCAAAAGGCCAAATATACCTATGGTATTTTGGAGCGTCAGTTCCGTAACCTGTTCGCCGAGGCCAAAAGAAAAGAAGGGGTTACCGGTGAGGTATTGCTCCAGTTGTGCGAATCCCGCTTGGACAACGTAGTCTACAGAATGGGAATCTCCCCTTCAAGAAGGGGCGCACGCCAGTTGGTCTCCCACAGGCACATCACCGTGAACGGTGACGTAGTGAACATTCCTTCATACAAGCTGAAAGCAGGTGACGTTGTCGGTGTAAGGGAAAAATCAAAATCCGTTGAATCCATCGTAGATTCATTGGCTGCCAATAGTTCCGTTTATGAGTGGATCACTTGGAATTCTGAAAAGAAAGAGGGTACTTTCGTATCTGTTCCCCAAAGAATCCAGATCCCTGAAAACATCAAGGAGCAGCTGATCGTCGAATTATACTCTAAATAAGAATTCAACATTAATCCAATTATGGCATTACTTAATTTTCAGAAGCCCGATAAAGTTATAATGATAGATTCAACAGATTTCGAAGGGAAATTTGAGTTCCGCCCTTTGGAACCTGGTTATGGCTTGACAGTTGGGAACGCGCTGAGAAGGGTTTTGCTTTCCTCTTTGGAAGGTTTTGCCATCACTTCTGTGCGCATAGATGGAGTTGAACATGAATTTTCGGTTGTCCCTGGCGTAGTCGAGGACGTAACCGAAATCATATTGAACCTAAAACAAGTTAGGTTCAAAAGACAGATTGATGATGTTGAGAGCGAGACCGTTTCCATCTCTGTGAGCGGAAAAGAACAATTGACCGCTGGGGATTTCCAGAAATTCATTTCAGGATATCAAGTGCTCAATCCCGATTTGGTGATCTGCAACATGGGTCCCAAAGTGAGCATCAACATGGAAATCGTCATCGAAAAAGGACGTGGGTACGTTCCTGCCGAGGAGAACAAGAAATCCAATGCACCGCTTGGTAGCATCGCAGTGGACTCTGTGTACACTCCCGTTAAGAACGTAAAATATAGCATCGAGAACTATAGGGTAGAGCAAAAGACCGATTACGAGAAATTGGTTTTTGAGATTATAACCGATGGTTCCATCCACCCAAAAGATGCATTGACCGAAGCCGCCAAGGTTTTGATCCACCACTTTATGTTGTTCTCCGATGAGCGCATCACCCTAGAGGCTGATGAGATCGCACAAACAGAGACCTACGATGAGGAGTCATTGCACATGCGTCAATTGTTGAAGACCAAATTGGTGGACATGGACTTGTCCGTTAGGGCATTGAACTGTCTGAAAGCTGCCGAAGTGGATACTTTGGGAGATTTGGTTTCCTTCAACAAGAACGACCTAATGAAATTTAGGAACTTTGGTAAAAAATCCTTGACCGAATTGGAAGAGTTGGTGATCAACAAAGGACTTCAGTTTGGAATGGATTTGAGCAAATACAAATTAGATAAAGATTAATCAATCATATTTTGCTCTCCCTGTGAACATGGGATCTGGTAGCAAGATGATAAACTGTAAACATGAGACACGGTAAAAAAATCAATCACCTAGGAAGGAAATCGGCCCACAGAAAGGCCATGTTGGCCAATATGGCCTGTTCCTTGATAGAGCACAAGAGAATCAGCACCACTGTTGCCAAGGCCAAGGCTTTGAAGCAGTTCGTTGAGCCTTTGATCACCAAATCAAAGACCGAGAACAACCAGACTGCCGAAAAAGGTACGCACAACAGAAGGATCGTTTTCAGCAACTTGAGGAGCAAGGAAGCGGTGACCGAACTTTTTGGAACAGTGGCCGAGAAAGTAGGCGATAGACCAGGAGGGTACACCCGTATCATCAAATTGGGCAACCGTTTGGGAGACAACGCCGATATGGCGATGATTGAGCTGGTGGACTTCAATGAGTTGTACAACGCTGGTAAGCCTGCCAAAAAATCGACCCGAAGAAGCCGAAGGGGAGGAAGCAAGAAAGCGGAGGTGGTTGCACCGGTCGCTGAAACTGAAACCAAGACCGACGATTCTGAAGAATAAGAAGAATGTTATCAACTATTGTATTAGTGGAAAAAGGATAAGTGAGAACTTATCCTTTTTTTATGTTTTTTTGTCATAATAGAAAATAGAACACAGCATGAAGTATCACACAAAGAAAAGCGCATTGATTTTGTTGGCCGATGGAACCATTTTCTATGGTAAATCCGTTGGGGGAAAGGAAGGTACCGCCGTTGGGGAAGTCTGTTTCAACACAGGGATGACCGGGTACCAGGAAATTTTTACCGACCCTTCCTATTTCGGACAATTGATGGTGACCACCAATGCCCACATTGGCAACTATGGTACCCAGGAAGATGAAGTGGAATCCGAAACCGTCAAGATCGCAGGGCTTATCTGTAAAAATTTCAGCTACGAATATTCCAGACCAAGCGCCGATATGAGCCTTTTGGAATTTTTGGACAAGAACAATCTTTTCGCCATTTCAGACGTGGACACCCGTGCCTTGGTGAGCTATATCAGGGACAATGGGGCCATGAACGCCTTGATTTCCACAAGGGTAGATGAGATAGATGCCCTGAAGGAAGAGCTCAAGCAAGTGCCCAGCATGGAAGGATTGGAGCTTTCTTCCAAGGTCTCCACCAAAGAGCCCTATTATTACGGGGATGAAAATTCGACATACCGGATCTCTGCTTTGGACATCGGGATCAAAAAGAACATCTTGAGAAACCTGGCCAAAAGGGGAGCCTATATCAAAGTGTTCCCTTACAATGCTTCTTTTGAGGAAATGAAAGCATGGAACCCCGATGGCTATTTTATATCCAACGGACCTGGCGACCCAGAGCCGTTGACGGACGCCATTGCTGCCACCAAGGAAATGATAAAATCCGACAAACCATTGTTTGGTATCTGTTTGGGCCACCAAGTACTGGCCTTGGCCAATGGCGTGTCCACCTACAAGATGCACAATGGGCACAGGGGGATCAACCATCCTATTTTGAATTTGGTGACGGGTAGGGGAGAGATCACTTCCCAAAACCATGGCTTTGCCGTGAACAGGGAGGAGACCGAGGCACACCCAGAGTTGGAGATCACCCACGTGCACCTGAACGATCAGACCGTGGCGGGAATCCGGATGAAGAATAAGGACGTTTTCTCGGTGCAATACCACCCAGAGGCCAGTCCTGGACCCCACGATGCCGACTACTTATTCGATCAGTTCTTCGACATGATCAAAACAGGGAAAAACTAAATCGTTATAGTTTTATTTTTAGGTTATCAAGAGGGTTTTATCAGGAGCAACATAGTATCAAAAAGGCACTGCTTTTGTATCTTAGCCCAATAAAATCAAAACATTAATAAGCATTACAATGAGCATTATCATCAACATTCATGCAAGACAGATATTAGATTCAAGAGGTAATCCTACGGTAGAGGTAGATGTCGTTACCGAAAATGGTATTTTGGGAAGGGCCGCAGTGCCATCAGGCGCCTCTACGGGAGAGCACGAAGCTGTTGAATTGCGTGATGGAAGAAGCTCGTTTATGGGTAAAGGCGTGGCCAATGCCGTCAAGAACGTCAATACCATCATCGCTGAGGAATTGGTGGGGACTTCGGTCTTTGAACAAAACCAGATAGACCAGATTATGATCGATTTGGACGGTACACCGAACAAATCCAAATTGGGTGCCAATGCCATTTTGGGGGTTTCCCTTGCCGTGGCCAAAGCGGCCGCGAACGAGTTGGGCATGCCCTTGTACCGATATGTTGGCGGGGTAAGTGCCAACACCCTTCCCGTGCCCATGATGAACATTATCAATGGCGGTTCGCACTCCGATGCGCCCATAGCGTTCCAGGAATTTATGGTAATGCCCGTAAAAGCGAAAAATTTCAGCCATTCCATGCAGATGGGAACCGAGATTTTCCACAACCTTAAAAAAGTGTTGCACGATCGTGGATTGAGTACCGCTGTAGGGGATGAGGGAGGTTTTGCACCAAACTTGGCAGGAGGTACGGAAGATGCCTTGGACACCATCGCAAAAGCGGTGGAAAAGGCCGGTTACAAATTGGGTGATGATGTCATGATCGCTTTGGATTGTGCCTCTGCCGAATTCTATGTGGATGGAAAATACGACTATACCAAGTTTGAAGGCGATAAGGGAATGGTGAGGACCTCTGCCGAGCAGGCACAGTACTTGGCCGACCTTTGTGCAAAATACCCCATCATTTCCATTGAAGATGGAATGGATGAGAACGATTGGGATGGTTGGAAACTGTTGACCGAAAAAATCGGTGACAAAGTACAATTGGTGGGCGATGACTTGTTCGTGACCAATGTGGAGCGTTTGTCCAGAGGTATCGAGAACGGCATTGCCAATTCCATCTTGATTAAGGTGAACCAAATCGGTACCCTTACCGAGACCATTGCAGCCGTGAACATGGCCAAAAATGCAGGATACACCTCAGTAATGTCCCACCGATCTGGAGAAACTGAGGACAACACCATCGCCGATCTCGCAGTGGCATTGAACACAGGTCAGATCAAGACCGGTTCCGCTTCAAGGAGCGACCGTATGGCCAAGTACAACCAGTTGCTCAGAATAGAGGAGGAATTGGGAAGTGTGGCTTACTACCCTCAGGAAAAAGCCTTTAAGGTCAAATAAAAAGATTGATTTTCTAAATATAAAAGCCCTTCCAAATTTGGAGGGGCTTTTTTTGTTACAGTAACAAACTTTGGTTAAATTGATATTCAACTAAACATACTATCTAAATTTTCCCTCATGAAGAATTTTCTTTTCGTAGCGGCCGAAAACGATGCCCTGGAAAACTGCAAAGCAGGAGGCATGGGCGATGTGGTCAGGGATGTCCCAAGACAGATTTCCGAACGTGGGGACAGGGTGCATGTCATTGTGCCGTCCTATTCAAGGCTACATCATGGGGGAGTGCCCAAGACCACGCTCAATTTCTCGCTAAGGGGAATGGGCTATACCGCGGAACTCTACGAAGTAAAACCGAAGAAGGAATTTCCGAACATCTTCCACTATGTGCTGCATCATCCGGAGATCGAGGCCGGGGACATTGCGCACATTTATCACAACGATCCGGAGGAACCCTTCTATACCGATGCCATAAAATATTTCATCTTTTGCACGGCAGTGGCCGAGGCCATCAAAAAGGGGGCTTTCGGGGATTTGGATGTGGTCCATTTGCACGATTGGCACTCCAGCCTTTTGCTGTTCCTGAGAAAATTCCATCCCGAATACACCAACCTGAAAAATATCCGGTTCGTGTACAGTATCCATAATTTGGCCATTCAGGGCATCAGACCGTTTGAAAACAATTATTCTTCCGTGAAGAACTGGTTTCCCGACATTGCCATCGACCAAAGGGCCTTGATGGACTACCGGTATCGGGATTGCATCAACCTCATGGCCGTGGGCATCCGTTTTGCAGATGCAGTGCACACCGTTTCCCCGTCTTATAAGGAAGATGTGCTGTTGCCCAGTTCCCCACCCGAGTTCATAGGTGGTGAAGGTCTGGAACGGGACCTGCAAAAGGCCGATGCCGAAGGAAGGCTCTTTGGGATTTTGAACGGTTGCAATTACAAGAACATCAACAAGGAGAAAAAAGGGAATATCTATCGCAATACCGTCAAAGCGCTGTTTCGATGGCTGCAAGAGGAGTCCAAGAAGTACAAGGCCGACTTTTTGGCCCACACTGGGGAAAAGATCATGGAGTATGTGGAGGATAGGCCCAGGTTCATCGCGTCCAGCGTGGCCCGATTGACAGAACAGAAATTTTACTTTTTCATGCGTTCGCCGGAAGCCTTTGTGGAAATCCTGAAACGTTTGGAAAAGGTGGATGGGATTTTCATGCTCTTGGGAACCGGGGCACCCGAGTATGAAGAACTTTTTAGGAAATTGAGCTACCAGCACAAGAATTTCATCTTTACCAACGGCCAATCGGAAAAATTGATCGATTCCATGTACCTGGAGTCCGACCTCTATTTTATGCCGAGCCTTTTTGAGCCGTGCGGCATCAGTCAGATGTTGGCCATGCGCAACGGGAACCCATGCCTTGTCCATCACACAGGTGGGCTGAAGGATACGGTGGAACACATGGTCACAGGCTTCAGTTTCGATGGCGACAGTTACGATGAAAAGATAAAGAACATGTTGGTCGCCTTGGATGAGGCACTGGATGTGTTTGAAAATGACAAGCCCAAATGGAAGAAAATCCAGGCTTCCGCCAAAAAAATGCGCTTCACATGGCAAAAGTCCGTGGACGAATATTACAAACTACTTTACAAAACAAATTGAGGATTTTCCACCATTGATATTTTATTGTTAATAACAGCACAAATCACAACAGTAAATTGTTAATGGTTCCGCTTTTTCGTAAATTCCGCATTCTATTTTTACTAATCTATTTAATTGTATAAATGTCGGATAAAGCTATACTCGAATATGGGGGTAAACGGTATGAATTCCCCGTAATCAAAGGTACTGAAGATGAATTGGCCATAGATATAAAATCGTTGCGGGCCGAAACGGGAATGGTCACCATAGACCCGGGTTACAAGAACACCGGATCCTGTGAAAGTGCCGTTACCTTTCTTGATGGCGAAAAGGGGATACTGAGGTACCGAGGTTACGCCATCGAAGAGTTGGCCGAGAAAGCTGACTTTTTGGAAGTGGCCTACCTTCTGATCTTTGGCGAGCTTCCCAATAAGGCACAGCTGGCAAAATTCCATAACGACATTAAAGAGGAATCCCAAGTGGATGAAGAGATGAAAAAGATTTTGGACGGTTTTCCAAAATCTGCCCACCCCATGGGCGTGCTTTCGTCCCTGACAAGTGCTTTGGTCGCTTTCAACCCCACTTCGGTGGATGTGTCCTCCGAAACGGCCATGTACAATTCCATTGTGCGCATTCTCGCCAAATTTCCGGTACTGGTGGCGTGGACGCTCCGCAAAAAGAAAGGTCTTCCGTTGGATTATGGTGATGATTCCTTGGGATATGTGGAGAACATCCACAAAATGATGTTCAAAAGACCTAACCAGGAATACAGAAAAGACCCGATTGCCATAGATGCATTGGACAAGTTGCTGATTTTGCACGCTGACCATGAGCAAAACTGCTCCACCTCCACCGTTCGTATCGTAGGTTCGTCACATGCAGGTCTCTTCGCCTCGTTGTCCGCAGGTATTTCGGCCCTCTGGGGGCCACTTCACGGTGGTGCCAACCAAGCGGTTCTGGAAATGTTGGAAGCTATCGAAGCAGACGGTGGCGATACCAAAAAATATATGGCGAAGGCCAAGGACAAGGACGACCCATTCCGATTGATGGGCTTTGGGCACCGAGTCTATAAGAATTTTGACCCAAGGGCCAAGATCATCAAAAGAGCGGCAGATGATGTGCTCGGAAACTTGGGTATCCAAGACCCCATTCTTGACATTGCGAAGGGACTTGAAAAAGAAGCGCTGGAAGACCCTTATTTCGTGGACAGAAAACTGTATCCCAACGTCGATTTTTATTCCGGGATCATTTATCGTGCCCTCGGCATCCCCACAGAGATGTTCACTGTGATGTTCGCGCTGGGAAGATTGCCCGGCTGGATAGCCCAATGGAGGGAGATGCGATTGCGAAAAGAGCCCATAGGAAGGCCCCGCCAAGTATATATCGGGGAAAACCTAAGGTCATTTGTGCCGTTGGAAAAAAGGTAAGATTTGGGACAACGATTATACAGAAAGGGCGATTCATCGCCCTTTTTGCATTTATAACCTACTGGCCGAACCTAGGTTCAGGGCCTTGTCGGTATCATAGCATATCCGCATGACCTCGCGGTGGTAGTGTTTCTGTATTTCTGAAAGCTCCCTGTTCAGCAGATAGTCCTTCGAACGTAGGAACTCTTGATGGATAAAATTATGCGCATCGATGTAGTTCAGGTTTTTGGTCGCTGTTTCCATGGAAATTTTATACTTTGCCACAGAGTTGTCCACCTTTTTGATGTCCCAATCATTGTTGCCTCCCTCATCGGAAGCAAGGCTTTCAGGAAAATCCTCCTTGCCGATACAATCCTTGTACTTGGCAGGATAGATGGCCGGTGTCCCGTCATTGGAAACAGTAGTGTCATCAACCCCTCTTTCACCATGGAACGCATCAATCCCTCCAAGTACGGCAAAGGCACCTGCGAGGAGTGAGGTCAATAATAGTATTTTTTTCATTTGTAAGAAAAATCTTAATACAAATGTAATGATTAAAAATGTATTGACCACATTTGACCCAGAGAAAATGTGGCAAAAAATGATTTTTTAACTAACTGAAAAACATTTGGTTATAGTGTGATGATTTTTCTTTTTCAGGCTGGGGAAAATCTCCATGATTATTGTGCTTTTTCCTTTTTCGTAGGAGGGAAATAGGGAGTAAAACACTAGATTTGCCCTAGAAATTTTAAGGTATTTGTTCAATGGTCAATACGGTCCACCAGCTGATACGATTGCACATAGAAAACGAGACGAGCCCATTGAAGGCGGTGATATTGGGAACGGCCAAGAGCTGCGGTCCCACACCGAAACCGGAGGAGGCCTATGATCCCAAATCGTTGGAGCATATCTTGGCGGGCACCTACCCCAAAGAGGAGGATATGGTGCGGGAAATGGAAGCATTTGCCCAAGTGTTCCAAAAATATGGGGTGCAGGTCTATAGGCCTGAGGTCTTGGAAGATTGCAACCAGATCTTTACACGCGACATTGCTTTTGTGATAGAGGATAAACTTTTCCATGCCAATATTTTACCGGACAGGGAACAGGAGTTTGTGGCCATCCACGAAGTGCTGGACATGATCGCCCCGGAAAACATCATCAGGCCACCTGCGGAAGTGCACATTGAAGGCGGGGACGTGATGCCTTGGAACGACCATATTTTCATCGGAACTTATACCGGGCCGGACTATGCTAGCTACATTACCGCCCGTACCAACAAGGCGGCCGTGGACTATATCCGGGAGCTATTTCCCCATAAGACGGTGAAGTCCTTCGAGCTGCGGAAATCCAACACCGACCCGAGGGAAAATGCCCTGCATTTGGACTGTTGTTTTCAGCCTCTGGGCAAGGACAAGGCCATTTTGCACAAGAATGGGTTTTTGGTGGAGGAGGAATACCATTATTTGGTGGATTTTTTTGGGCCGGAGAACATTTTTGAGATTGATAAGGATGAAATGTACCAGATGTTCAGCAATGTATTTTCCATTTCCCCAGAGGTGGTGGTCTCCGAGAAAAACTTTACCCGCTTGAACCACTGGCTCCGCGATCAAGGATTTACCGTGGAGGAGATTCCCTATGCCGAGATTGCCAAGCAAGAGGGACTTTTGCGTTGCAGCACCATGCCCTTGATCAGAGAAAAATAAGAATGTCCCCTTGAGATCTCGCACTGAGCGAAGTCGAAGTGGGACTTTAGGGGTGTTGTGATACATACCCCAATACAAAAAAAGCAAAGCAGAACAGTGAAAAAACAGATTACCGATACCATTCTTATGGTCCGTCCCGTGAATTTCAGGATGAACGAACAGACCGCCGTGAACAACTATTTTCAGGAAGACCTGGATGTGAGGAACACGGAGATCAATCGCAAGGCCCAACAGGAATTTGACCAGTTCGTACAGGTGCTCCGTGACCATGGCGTGAACGTGATCACGGTGGACGACACCAAGGAGCGGGACACTCCCGATTCCATCTTTCCGAACAACTGGGTGTCCTTTCATGAGGACGGGACCGTCTGCATCTATCCCATGTTCGCCGAAAACCGCCGGAAGGAGCGTCGGGAGGATATTTTCGCACTGTTGGAGGAAAAGGGTTTTGTGATCGACCATGTGATGGACTATACGGCTGCGGAAGAGGAAGGTGTTTTTTTGGAGGGCACGGGCAGCATTTTGTTGGACCGCGTGAACCAAAAAGCCTATTGCGCCCTATCCGAGCGCGCGCATGAGGAGCTTTTTATTGAGTTCTGTGAGGATTTTGACTGTTTCCCTGTCATTTTCACGGCCAACCAAACGGTGGGCGGACAGCGGTTGCCCATTTACCACACCAATGTGATGATGGCCATGGCGGAGACTTTCGTCGTTATCTGTTTGGCCACCATTGATGATAAAAAGGAGCGCAAGAACGTGGTGGACCACATCAAAAAGGACGGTAGGGAGATCATTGACATTAGCGAGCAACAGATGTACCATTTTGCGGGCAACATGCTCCAAGTGATCGGTACGGACGACCAACGCTATCTGGTGATGAGTTCCGCGGCCTACAACAGTCTGCGCAAGGACCAGATTGCGGCCATAGAAAAGCATTGCGGTATCATCCACAGTCCGCTGGACACCATAGAGACTTGCGGGGGCGGCAGTGCCCGTTGCATGATGGCCGAAGTGTTCTTGCCGAAATCATAAATTGTCCCTTTGAGGGCTGCCTGCCGTTTTGCAAATTCCAAAGAGCAATCTCCAAATTCCAATAGGTTGTCAAGGCGAATGCTTTTGTCAAGATTATAAATTGTCCCCTTGAGGGGACTTTAGGGGTGTAAAGTGGTCTCACATACTGGGAAAATCCAAATATCAAGCTCCAAATTCCAAAGGACTTGAAGTCTTTTGTCTTACGTCTTGGTTCTATTGTCTTTTTTTGACACGAATGGCACGAATGTTCACGAATGATGGTTTTGTCCGGTCGAGTGTTCCAAATGGGTTTGGAATGTATCGAGACCTCTTCCGGGGTAAAGATTGATTCGTACTTCCACCTTCGTATGTAGTACTTTGTTCTTCGTCCTTCAACTGCGCTTAGTCTGACCGCAAAAAAACCGTAACTTCACTTCCAAAAACCGACCTTGCGAAGAAATTTTGAGATCTTGGGGCTCTGTTTGGGCTGGTTCGCCGTGATGGCCCAACTCTACCTGATGCTCCAAAACCGGGAAGTGGGCGTTGCCGAGAGCCTGGTGCGCTTTTTCAGCTATTTTACCATTTTGACAAACGCTTTGGTGGCCCTTTTCTTTACCGTCAAGGTATTCGGGGCGGACCCAAAACGAATGGCCCTGCTCCACGGAAAGGCAACCCCGATGGCCCTCACGGCCTTCATCATCGTGGTGGGGCTGGTGTACCAAGTGGTGCTGCGAAAACTCTGGAACCCCACAGGACTGCAAATGGTGGTGGACGAACTGCTCCATACCATCATCCCCGTATTGGTGTACATCTATTGGGTGATGTTCCATGCGCGCACGCCCGTTGCGTGGAAACAGCTTTTCCGATGGCTGCTATACCCTTTAGGGTATGTGTTGTTCGTGATGGTGCGAGGGCATTTCTCCGGTTTTTATCCTTATCCGTTCCTGAATGTGGGAACGTTGGGGCTGGCAACTACCTTGCTCAACATCACTGTGGTATGTGCTCTTATGGTGTTGGTCATGGGCGCCCTTTTCTATTTGGGCAAATTGATGCAACCCAGACGGGGGACAATTTCCAATGACCAATAAACAATTTCCAATAGGTTGTCGGGAATTGTCCCCTTGAGGGGACTTTAGGGGTGTAAAGGGAATCACAATTTACAATAACCAATTATCAATACTGCAAGTAGTTGTCAGGTCGAGTGTTCCAAATGGGTTTGGAATGTATCGAGACCTCTTAGCGGGGTATCTTTATTCGTACTTCCACCTTCGTACTTCGTCCTCTCTGTTTGACACGCCTGCCTGCCGCAGGCAGGAATTCCACGAATGCCCACAAATTACAATGAGTAATGATCAATTAGTTGTCAGGTCGAGTGTTCCAAATGGGCTTGGAATGTATCGAGACCTCTTAGTGGGGTAACTTGATTCGTATTTTGTTTTTTCTAGACACGAATTTCACGAATTTCCACGAATGCTTTTCGGTACTTCTTTTGCTTGGACTTCGACTGCGCTCAGTCAAGCAGCAAAATCCACCTGTCATTTCGAACGGATGTGAGAAATGACGCTTTATTAGTTCCATTGACAATTGTCAACCCCTGAAAGCTTTTCTGTTGCTCTTGTAAGATATTATAGCGAAATAGTGTATATTGGATTGATTTTAAAGTGTTGATTCCTTGTGGTTTAATAAAATCATATTTATCCTTAAACTTTAAATATGAAAGCAAATTCAAATAGAAGAATTAACCAAAAGATGTTTTTAATTAAGATGAGAAAAAATGTCTTTATTAATATTTGGTTGTTTATTCTAATTCTAATACTTGTTTCCCTAACAATTTGGGGAGTATTTTATATTGATATTGTAGATTCAAAAATTGCAGTTTTCGGAATAGTAGCGGTAATTGTAGCAGCTTTTACATCCGTGATGACAGTGAACATTAACAATAAAAAAACTCGTGAAAGAGAATATGAACTACATATTTTAAAAGAGAAACAAAAGGTTTGTGAGCATTTCTATAATGCTTTTTTTGAGATTTTTAAAAATGTCAAGAACAATCGAACTGGACTAACCAAAAAAACTATTGACGAAATGGCACTTTTCAAAAAGGGTCTAATGAATTGGGGTAGTGAAGAACTAATTACCAAGTTTATTGAATATGAAAATAATATTTTTACCAATGAAGGTGACTCTAAAGCAATTTTAAGCAATGCAAATGTATTCTTGAAAGAAATGCGTAAAGAACTTGGGTATAAGGACTCTAAAAACCTCGAATTAATGACAGTTTTATTAACGGCCGAAGCCCGGGAAGAATTAGGCTTTAAGAACTAGGCTGCTAACTAATTTTACTCCCTCAACCCCACCACAATCCCCCTCATCGCAGCCACCACCTGTTGTACCTCTTTGCGATCAAAAGAACCTTCTTCCAAATAAAACAGCATTTCAATACCAAAATCCAGAATTTTGGCCAGTTCTTCCGGACTACCATAGGTATCTTCAATCCAGTTTACTAAAACCTCATCATGTACCATATCAAACCAAAACTTGCCATATATGGCATTAACTACGGTAAATATAAACCTTTTCTTGACTTGTCAAATATGGCAAGTATGGAAAAATTGGAAGTTCTAAAGAAAATAGGGGAAAATATCAAAAAAGCCCGTCTCGAAAAAGGCTATACGCAAGTGGATTTGGTGGGCAAAGTTGAAGCGAAAATAGACACCACGAACATTTCAAGAATCGAAAAGGGAAGAACCAACGCCACCATCCATACCTTGTACCGTATCAGTCAAGCCTTGGACGTGCCCCTGTCTGACATCTGCAACCTAAAATCTTAAGTCTTGTGTCCTAAGTCTTACGTCTAACATCTAGCATCTAACGTCCAGCATCCAACATCTAGTCCTCCACCGTAAACTCCCTAATCGCCTGGTTGGGCTCCATAATGGTGTGGCCTTGCCAAAACTCAGGGTCGTAGCGCGGCATATAGGTGGCCCGCACGGTCTTGTCCTCCTTGAAGTTGGCAAACTGCGGCTCGTCCACGAGGTCCTGCCCAAACACCACAAGTTCCCACTTTTCGGTGGGGCTCATCCGAAAGTCGATGTTCAGCAGTAGCTCGTTCTGCTTGCGGCGGCCCTTTACGTGCTTGTTCTTTTCCACCACTTTCAGCGGACGGTCCACGGCAAAGTAGTTCCCCACGGTAAGGTCCATGAACCTGAGGTCGTACCGGCCATTGGGCAGTTGGGCAAAGCGGGCCGTGCCCTTGTAGAGCACCTCGCGGTAGGTAATGCCCAGCAACCGGAAGTTGCGCAGGCGGTCGGTGTTCTCAAAATCCATCCGCATCACCGCAAAGTCCTCGATGTTGATGTAGAGCCGCCCCTTGAAATCGGCACTGCTGCGCTTGGGGAAAAAGTCCACCACATACACCCCCATACCATCAATATCGGCATAGCCGGCCAGTTTGAAGTCGTAGCGGTTCGTTTTTTCAATAAGGTCCAACTTGCTGTCCTCCCGGTAGTAAAGCTCCCCGAGCAGGTCCTTGATGGTGTGCCGCTGCGAGTCCAACAGCCCCGAAGTGCTGTCCTTTTGGATGCGTTGCTTCACTTCCTGCGCCTGTTCTTCCTCCATTTCGTCCAAAATGGAATCCACCTGCACCTTCTGGCTAAAAATGCCCGACTTGATCTTCAGGTAGGAATCCGGTTTGATGTTCTTTTTGAAAATTTCCTCCATGCGCTTGCCGAGGTCCTCAAAAGAGCCCACATTGTTCTTGTCATACAGGTCGGCCGCCTTGACGATGGCCAGTTTGTAGTCCGTTCCTTTTTTGTAGAGGTCGCCCAGGCTCTCGGTATAGTGATGGGCATTTTTGGGCACGGAACGGGCAATGCTGTCCATGAGTTCCTTGTCCAGTTCCTTGATGGTGGACTTTTCAAACCCGAAATCCACCTTGTTGATGGTGGCAAACTGAGAGCGTCGCAGGAAAAACCGTTGCTTCACAGGGTCGTTGTTGATGTTCTGGGGCAGGCGTTCCTTCATTTTCTCGATGATGTCGTCCACCTCCAGTTCCTTGTCAAACAGATACACACCGCTGAGCTCGATGGCCTTGGGGGTGAGCATCACGACACTGTCCTGGAGTTGTTGCAAGGCAAAGCCCCTTTTCTCGTACCCCATAGAGGAGATGTGGATGGAGTCGGGCAGGTTGGTGCCGGTTTCCAGCACAAAACTGAAACGGCCCTCGTCGTTGGTGATCACGCCTTGGTGTTCGCCATATTGGACGGTGGCGTAGGGGATGCCCTTTTGGGTCTTGGCATCCACCAAACGGGAGCTGATGGTCTGGGCGCTGAGGGAAGGGGCCATCAACATGAAAAGGGAACAGAGGGTCAGGATCTTGTGGAATGACATGGTTTTTGTGTTTTTACTATAAAGACGCCATTGGAGCGGCAAGGGTTGCTTCGGTCATATGACGAACTTAGACGAATTTTGTGACAAAGCGTTTTAAAGGATTGTTATTTCTGTGGATGGGACACAAATTCCAAATGACAATTTCCAATAAACAATATATTGTCAGGTCGAGGATTATGAATTGTCCCCTTGAGGCCTGCCTGCCGATGGTAGGGGACCTTAGGGGTGTATAATGACGGAACATATTCTCAAATTCCAAAAGTCAATCTCCAGATTCCAATGGATTTGAAGTCTTATGTCTTGGTTCTATTTTCTTTTTTCTGCTCTTGACACGAATGATGGTTTTGTCAGGTCGAGTGTTCCAAACTTGTTTGGAATGTATCGAGACCTCTTACGGGAATAAAATCGATTTTCGTCCTTTTAGGTTTTGGCCAAATTCCGGATCATGCCGCCAAAGATGAAAACGTGGAAAGGAAGGACGGAGTACCAATACAGTCTTCCCAACAGTCCTTTCGGGCGAAAAGTCGCTGTTTGATGGAGCACGCCATCCTCGATCTTAAATTCCAGCCAAGCCTCACCGGGCGTTCGCATTTCGGCAAAAAGGAGCAAGCGCTTTGCTTTTTTATCGGCCAAGAGCACCCTCCAAAAGTCAAGTGCATCCCCTGGGTTCAGTTTATCCAGATGGGTGCGCCCCCTCCGAAGGCCCGGCCCACCGACCAATTTGTCCAAAAAGCCACGGAACCTCCACAGCCAGTTGCCATAGTACCAGCCCGTTTCCCCGCCAATATGCCAGATGTTTTCAAGAACGGCGGCCTCATCGGTTATCGCTAGGGTCTTTTTATCCTGAAGCACCCCATATTTGGGCACCTGGATATAGTTTTCCAGATCGTCCTTGATCTGTCCGCTGGCAATACTGTCCTTCCAACTGCTCACCACAAGATTCTGTTCTATTTTTTTAAAGGCCATGTCTATCGCCTCCTCGTAGGTGTGGGTATGGATGTCCAGTATTTTTTGCAAACGGTTGTCCTGTGCCACCACTTCCATTTTCATGCTGTCCACCAGGTTGGTCGACAATTTATAAGATGTGGAAGTGACAAAGTAGAGCCAGTAGGAAGAGAGCTTTGGGGTCATCACGGGAACGGTGAAAATCCAGTTCTTAAAACCCCGGACCTTGGCGTAACGGTGCAGCATGTCCTTGTAGGTGAGCACATCGGGGCCGCCGATATCGAAAGATTGATCATAGGTGCCCGGATTGCCCAAGACATGGGTGAGGAACAGGATCACATCGCGGATGGCAATGGGCTGGGTCTTGGTGAGCACCCATTTTGGGGTGATCATCACCGGCAGTTTTTCACAGAGATCACGAATGATCTCGAAGGAGGAACTGCCAGAACCGACAATGATGCCCGCACGGAGTACGGTAAGCTGAAAAGGACCTTGATAGAGAATGTACTCCACATTTTTACGGGAACTGAGGTGCTTGGAAAGCTGTTTATCGTTGACGATGCCACTGAGGTAGATCACTTGTTTGCAATGGGTCTGGGCCATTAAGGTATTGAAGTTCCGTGCTGCCATGGATTCTTTCTCATCAAAGTCGGTGACCGAGGATGTCATGGAATGGATGAGGTAATAGGCGGCATCAATACCCGTGGGCAGTACCTGGGTTTCCGGGTCTTCCAAAAAATCGATTTCAACTATATCAATTTTGGCCTTTGTTTTGGCATCCACCGAAAGGCGTTTTTCATCACGAACGGCACAGACCACTTCGTGTCCCAACTCCAAAAGGTTTGGCAACAGACGCATTCCAATGTAGCCGTTGGCACCTGTGAGCAAAATCTTCATAGATCATCGATAGAGGGTGGCAAATTGTCCGTTCGATGGTCCAATAGTTTTTTGAAAAACTTCTGAACGGCCTTGGTATCCGAATGCACTTTGATGAAATGCTTGTCCATATGGATGGAATGTATGGCCATATCTCCCTTGAGAAGGTTCAATTTGTAATAAGGGATGATAAGCCCATAGGTCTCCAGCAGGGAGCGGAACCGCACGATGACGCCCTTGGGCCTGATCTCGATGTTGCAGGTGTCGAGGTTATTGTCCAGAAGGAGCAGGTTATGGATTTCAGGGCTGGACTGGACAATATGGAGCTTTGGGGAGCCGATACCGTTCAAGGCCAAGCGTTCCTTCAGGGTATAGGGCTTGCCCACGGCCTCGTCGATTTTTCGGGAGATGTTCTTGTCGGAGTAGGAGACGTTCAGGAGCATGGTCACAATTTTTGTCCGAACCGTAGCAGGTTGCCATCGCCGTCCAGTGCGGAGAATTCACGAAGGCCCCAAGGTTTGTCGCCCAAGGGCCCATTGGGATGGATGACCCCTGCTTCTTTCAGTTCCGCATAAAGTTCGTCCACACCTTCCACATGGATGTAACAACTGGTATTCTCGGGAAAGATTTTATCATTGCACTTGGCAATATGGAGCTCAATCTTGTCACGACCTATCACGGCATAGTGGTCATCGACCCAACCTTGTTTGTCAAATCCGAATTTGTCACGGTAAAAAGCAACCGCTTTTCGAACGTTGAGGGCAAAGAGTACGGGTACGGCACGTTGTAAATGTTCCATGGGAAAGTTTTTCCTAAAAATACGGTTTCTATCGGCGCAACACAGCCCCAAATTGCCATAAAAGGGCAAAAAATATGTAGTTTTGCGGGCTGAAAGCCTTTGAGATGAGTTTACAGAACGATTTGACCCAAAAAGTGATCGAGGCGGTAAAGCAACTGTACCAAGTGGACCTGCCCACAGTGGAGTTTCAACCGACCCGAAAGGATTTTGAAGGGGACATCACGGTGGTGGTGTTTCCCATGTTGCGCTATGTGAAGGGCAACCCTGCCCAGATTGCGGCCCAGATCGGGGACTATCTGCAGGAACATGTGGCCGAAGTGACCAAGTGCAACGTGGTTCAGGGCTTTTTGAACATTGTGATCGCAGACAGCTACTACCTTAATTTTTTCAACAGCATCAAAGATGAAGCGGATTTTGGATACGTGAAATCAACGTCCAATGATGCCATCATGGTGGAATATTCATCACCCAACACCAACAAACCGCTGCATTTGGGGCATATCCGAAACAACCTTTTGGGCTATTCCGTGGCGGAGATTTTGAAGGCATCGGGCAAGAAGGTGTATAAGACGCAGATCATCAACGATAGAGGTATCCACATCTGCAAGAGCATGCTGGCCTGGGAAAAATTTGGCAATGGGGAAACCCCGGGAACCTCTGGTCTGAAGGGCGACCATTTGGTAGGGAAATATTACGTGGCCTTTGACAGGGCCTATAAGGAACAGGTTGCGGAGTTCGTGGCCGGGGGTGTGGAAAAGGAAAAGGCCGAAAAGGAAGCCCCCATCCTTTTGGAGGCCCAGGAAATGCTTCGAAAGTGGGAAGCTGGCAATGCCGAGGTGGTTTCCCTATGGAAAAAAATGAACAGTTGGGTGTACGAGGGGTTTGACATTACATACAAAAACCTAGGGGTCGATTTTGATAAGCTGTACTACGAAAGCGATACCTATTTGTTGGGTCGCGATGTGGTAAAGGACGGTCTGGAAAAAGGGGTATTCTTTAAAAAAGAAGATGGCAGTGTGTGGATCGACCTTACCGAGGACGGTCTGGATGAAAAAATTGTGCTCCGCTCCGATGGTACTGCGGTGTACATGACACAGGATATTGGGACGGCCATCCAACGGGTGACGGATTTTCCCGACATCAACGGAATGGTCTATACCGTGGGGAACGAACAGGACTATCACTTCAAGGTGCTGTTCCTTATCCTGAAAAAATTGGGCTACACCTGGGCCGAACAGTTGTACCATCTCAGCTATGGCATGGTGGACCTGCCCAGCGGCAAGATGAAGAGTAGGGAAGGTACCGTGGTGGATGCGGATGACCTCATCCAGAGTATGGAAGATACTGCCGAGGCCATTTCCGAGGAACTGGGCAAGCTGGACGGTTATTCAGAAGCGGAAAAAAAGGAGCTGTACCGGACCATTGGTCTGGGCGCCCTGAAATATTACATCTTAAAAGTGGATCCCAAGAAGCGGATTCTGTTCAACCCAGAGGAATCAGTTGATTTTCAAGGTAATACGGGGCCATTCATCCAATATACCTATGCGCGGATCCAATCCATTCTCCGAAAGGCGGACAATGTCAGGTCGAGCGCCCGCCTACCGGATGGGCAGGCAGTCGAGACCTCACTGGTTCTCCACGAAAAAGAAAAGGAGTTGTTGAAGCAGGTACAATTGTTCCCGGAAACGGTACAGTTGGCGGCGGAAAACTATAGTCCAGCGCTTATTGCCAATTATACCTATGATTTGGTGAAGGAATTCAACTCGTTCTACCAGCAGGTGTCCATTTTGGGCGAACCCGATGAACAGAAGAAACGGTTTAGAGTATTGTTGTCCCAAAAAGTAGGAGAAGTGATCAAATCGGCGTTTTTGCTTTTGGGCATCGATGTGCCGGAGCGGATGTAGAATACATCCCTCCGTCCTTTGACAGATTAAAATGTTTTAAAAACTCACCCGAAAACTGAAATTAGGGGTAATGCCCAAGGAGAGATTTTCCACGGCCTCTATTTCATTGTTCTCGTTCATGCGATAGTATTTGTTCAGACTGTTCTTTCGATTGGTCATGTTCAGCAGGGAGAGTCCGGCATTGGCATTGATGCCCGTGGTCAGTCTGAAACTATAAATGGCCGAGGCATCCGCCCTGAAATATTCGGGCAATCGACTGCTGTTCGGTGCCTTGTAATTGATGCGTGCCGGGGTAAAATCATTGTCAAGGGCATCGTCGCCGTCCAAGGGCTCGGTAAACGGTTTGCCTGTGCGATAGTTCACCCCTAGACTCAACTTCAGGTTTTTATAGGTATAGGCCCCAGCAAATGTGAGCGTGTGGCGGATGTCCAGATTGTTGGGGAATTTTTGGGGCACTATGGAATCGAAGGTATAGTCGTTCTTGTTGAAGGAATAGCTCAACCAAGTACTGAACCGATCAGTCTTTTTGTTGATGAGAAATTCGATGCCCTTGACCTGATAACTGCCTATCTCCCCGGAAAATTGGTGCGGATTCTGGAAACCTTGGGTGTTGGTGCTGATACCGTCCACATTTTTGTAGAACCCTTCCACACCCACATAAAAATTGTTCTTTTCATAGTTGATACCCGCCGAGCCTTGCTTGCTCTTGGTCACGGGAAGTGTCGTGTCATTGGATAATACCCACCTACGTTTTTCCACTCCTAAAAAATTTTGCTCCAGATCGACGACCTGATTGGTGGTCTGGCTCTTGAACTCGCCCAAAATCTCTGCTCTCAAGTAGTTGGCCAGTTTAACGTTTAGGTTGACCCTTGGCTCTACCAGCAATTCGGAAAAAGTGTCCAGGTTTTCAATAAAATTGAATCGGGCGCCCACTTTGGCCATAAACCTATTGTCCGATGAGGTATAGTTCAACTGTGAAAAAGGGGCGTGGATCCGGATAACGCCTTTGATCTCGCTGATGAACTCCGGCTCATTGAGCTCGGTGGCATTGGTGATCCCTGTTTCTATATATTGGTAGCCGTTGTTCCAACCCAAATGCTCGCTGATCCCATAGTCCGTACTCAGTTTCAAGGCGTTTTCAATAACCTGGTTGTTCTGGAACAGCAGTTGCACTTGGTTTCCAAAGACGTTTTGGGCATCCAGGTTGTATCGGGAGTAATAAATGTTCAGATGGGACGAAAACGTGTCGGACCATTGACTTTGGAACTGCCCCCCGACCGAAAGGTTGTCCTGTTTCAAAAGGCTGACGGTCCTTTCATTGTCGCTAACATTGTGCTCCACATATTTCAAGTTGTTTTTGATGTTGATCAAGCTCAACCTGACCTTGTGTTTGTCGTTGATGTCATAGAGAAGTTTTCCTCCGAAATCATAAAAGAAAAAATCCTCTTCACGGGTGATCTCATCGTCCACGGTATTGTTATCCTCGTCTGTGATTTCACTATCTTGAAAGGCGCGGTCAAAAAACTGTTTGTAGGCGGGGGTGCTCAAGAAATCGGTCATTGAACGCCTTGCGGAAAATTGGATGCCCAGTTTTTCGCTGATGGGTACCTCGGTATAAACATCGCCACTAATGAGGTTGAAACCGGCCCCACCTGTCCATGTGTTGGTTATGTGGTCGCCGGTCTCCATTTGGATCACACTGCTGACCCCATCGCCAAAAGCTGCAGGAGTCCCATTTTTATAAATGGTCACTTTATCGGTCAGGTAGGGGTTGAAAGCGGAAATCAGCCCAAAAAAATGGCCGGATTGGTACATTTTTATACCATTCCAGAGAATGAGGTTCTGATCGTTGGTGCCGCCCCTCACATTGATGTCGGACACCGTCTCGTCAATACTCTTGATACCCGGAAGGGCCTGAACGGTTTGCAGTACGTCGGGTTCGATAAGTCCCGGAAGAATGCCAAATTCCGAAGTGTTCAAGCTTATGCTCGCATCCCTTTCCTTGATGATACCCGAGGTAAGGAATTTATAAACAATCACTTCATCCAGTTCTTCATAGTGTTGTGCCAAAAGGATTTTGGGGCATTCGCCTTGGTGCAATAGCTCTTCCACGCTGATGTACTTCGTGAGGTAGCCCAAGTATCGGATCTTGAGCGATGCTTTTCTGGGTACCTGCCCCAGGTTGAACACCCCATTGGTATCCGATATCTGGGCTATATCCGTTCCCAGGATTTCCACAGTGGCTCCTGGGATGGTATTTTCGGCAAAGTTGTCCAATATAATGCCGCACACATCCACTAAAGAACTTTTGGTCAGTGTGTAGTAGCGGTCACTGAGTTTTTCAGCCTTTATCTGGAACTGGGATTCGATGAAATCCAAGATGTCATCCAGTCCCCTAAGGTTTTCTGGTGGGTCGATGGAGAGACCGTCCATATCTTCGTTGATGTACGAAAACTTTACCTCGAAGCGGTCCTCCAAGCTTTTGATATAGGAAACAAGGTTAATAGGGGATTGCTGCTCTTCCTGCGCATGTAGGGAATGGAACAGGAAAAACAAAAGGGCGAAAAATAGGCCCGAATGCTTATTGAATAGTGTTCCCAGCATAAAAAAGTACGTTGTCGCCTTCTATTTTGTATTGGATTTGAGACGGGGTACTTATACTTTTTAACGCCATTTCTAGATTTGTGTTGTTGAAAGTTCCGGTAAATAAGAGATTGGTGTTTACACTTTGGGTCTTTACCTTGATGTTGAACTGTCTTTCCAACTCGGCAAAGACATAATGTAGCGGAATACGTTCAAAGCTACTTTCGTTCCCCATCCAGGCAGGTCGGGTTCCGTTGGGTTTTGCGGAATCGATGATTTTTCCATCGATGACCATAAAGGAAGTTCCGGCGGGCAATTTTGTCTCTGTGTTGTTGTGGGTGACGCTTACCAGACCTTCGTAACAGGTCACTTCAAAAAAGCCTTTTCTGTTTTCCACATTGAACTGGGTGCCCAGAACGGTCACGGTTCCATGTTCAGTGGACACGGTGAATTTTTTTCCTTTGGCGACCTTGAAGAAAGCCTCTCCCTTTAGGGAGACATCCCTTTTTTGGTCCCATTTCTTCTCGCTGAACGATACTTGTGAACCAGCATTGAGGAAAATTTCCGAATTGTCGGGAAGGATCACTTCGGAACGTTCGGCAAAATCTGTGGTGACGGATTCATCAAGGGTATTCAAATAGAGATAAGAGCCCACCATGAGCACGGCGATAACGGCAGCCACCCGTAGAAATTTCTTGAAGGGGTTCAGGGCAATGACCTTTGGCGCATTCCCGATGCGCTCGTCCTTGATGCGTTGCAGTGCGCCATCCACATCAAAATCGGGGGCTTCCATGGTACTGGAAACCTCCATCAACTTGACATAGGAAGCATACTCGTCGGATTTTTTGAATGCCGCAATTTCATCCGCGGACAGTTCACCGCTCAGCCATTTTGCCAAATAATTTTCTTGCATGGGTCTATGCTTTACCTTATTACAACAACTAACTTATACAATACCCTACTTTTTAATTGCCAAACAGCAAATTCCAAGTTCCAAATCTCCATTTCTTTTTTCTCTTCTCTGTTGATCAAATCCCATCAATCTGTTCCCGCAGGCTTTTCAGGGCCAAATGCATCCGCTTTTCAATGGCCTTTACGCTGACACCTTCCATCTCGGCAATTTCCGCATACTTTTTTCCATCTATCCGATTGAGCAGAAAGGTGGTGCGTTGGTTTTCCGGAAGGGCGTTCAGTGCTTTTTCCAGTTTTTCCTTGTATTCTTTTTCCTCCATCAAAAATTCCGGGGACTCGTTGGACCGGTCATTTCCTTTGTCAGCAGCATACTTTATCCGGACCTTTTCCGCTTTGATTACATTCAAATAGAGATTGTTGGCCACCGTATAGACAAACGATTTTGCCTTTTCGGGGCTCACCTTGGCACAATTCTCCCATAGTTTCACAAAGGCTTCCTGCACGGCATCGTGGGCCTTCTCCTCGTTCCCGAACTTATAATAGATATAGTTGAAGACCGTTTTGGAATGTGTCTTGAAAATGGAACTGAATATTTTATCTTCACAAACATTATCCATAAGGAAGGAGTTGTTTCTCGGTTCAAATATATTTGAAAATTGTGGAGCCAAAGTAGGGTTTTTTTGGAAAGAGTTGTTCTAAAGTTGAATTATAACCCCAAAGTTCAAACAGTTATGAAAAGTTTAATGAAAAAGATAGGGTATGTAGCCCTCATCGGAATCGTTTCCATTCTTTCCTCATGCCAAGACGAATTTGAGGAAGTCAATGGGGACAATGAGCAACAGACCATCCAAGCCAATTCAACGACAGCAAGTCTGATTGAGAAGACTACCTCATTGGATGGCTCTTATGACGATGTAGTGGATGGCACAAGTTGTTTCGCCATACAGTTTCCCTATACCGTAAGTATCAACGGTACTGCCGACATTACCATTAATTCCTTGGAAGACTTACAGGCCCTTAAAATGACTTTGGCAGGGCAGGACAATGGTGCTCTTGAAATTAATTTTCCGGTCACCATCACACTTTCTGATTATGGTGAAATTGTTGTGGAGAATAGGGAGCAACTCGAGGAACTTGCCAGGGACTGTGTGGAAAGTGCCACTGATGATAAGATCAGATGCATAGATTTTGTGTATCCCATAACCCTTTTCACCTTCGATGTGGACAATCAAATGACGGGTGAGGTTATGGTGGATAGCGATATGCAAATGAGAAGGTTCTTCTCTGAATTGGAGGACAATGAGTTGGTCAGCATCAGTTTTCCCATTACCCTCAAGAAAAGTGATGGAACCGAGATTACCGTAGAAAACAATACTGATCTGCATTCGGTTCTTAGCACTGCTGGAAGTGAATGTGATGGCAACATACTTAACAAAGAAATCTTAGATGCCTTTCTTTTGGCTTGTCAATTGGAGGTGAGGGAGGTGCTTAGGGAAAATGTGAACAACACAGACCAATATTTTGAATCCATCATGACCTTTTCCCCAGGTGGGACTGTGGTGATCGGAGGAGGAATCAATGCTCCATTGACTGGTACTTGGACCACTCGAGATACTGCGAATGGGGTGCAGTTGACATTGGATTTCAATGCTTTGTTGGATTTTTCCATGACATGGGACGTCTATGAATTGGAACCTGGTGTCATCAAATTGTACAGGGATGGCGGAAACAAGATCATCCTCAAAAAACGATGTGATGTGGACCCAGTCGAAGAGATAAACCCTGATACCCTAAGGGCCATTTTGAACGAATGTGAATGGATCATCAAAAAGGTGAAGAATGACGGTGAGGAAGTCAGAAGGCTTTTGGGCCATGAGTTCCAATTCATGGCAGATGGTACCGTGACGCTGAGCAATGGCGTGGAGGTATCGGAAGGGACTTGGGAAATAGGTCTCAATAGCCAGCTCCAATTGGCCGTAATGATCAGTATCGGTACTGAGCCAAGAGTCAGTTTTGAATGGCCTCTCAGGGAACTGACGGATACACGGTTGAAATTTGAAGTGTTTGGCACAGACCATGAAATGACACTGCTCCGTGTATGCAACGACAACGCAGATGATGGCGATGTCGTCGAAATAAGGAACATCGCCATGGATGGACCATGGAGCATTACACTCTACAAAGAGGCCGAAGTGGACCTTACCACATCATTTGCTGGAATGGAGTTTAATTTTTCCACAATGAACCAAATCGAGGTGTCCGTAAACCAAGATCCTGTGGCCACTGGGCTATGGAGGGTGCTCAGGGACACAGAGGAAGGACTCAAGTGCTACCTTAATTTTGATACCGATGGAGATTTGTTGGAACTGACCGATGATTGGAAAGTGGTTTCCATCACATCCACCCGAATAGAACTCAAAGATGATAGTGAAGAAGGCAATTTGAAGACCTTGGTGTTCGAAAAACCCTAAAAATTTTTCCCCAATTCTTTTTTTCAGAGGACGGCCATCCCCAAAGCCGTCCTTTTCTTTTTTATTATTCTTAAATTTGTCGCTCCTTTAAAACACAAGAACTTATGTTCGATAATTTAAGCGAAAAACTGGACAAGGCGCTCCACGTCCTCAAAGGGCATGGGCAGATAACTGAGATCAATGTTGCGGAAACCCTGAAGGAAGTACGAAGGGCCCTTTTGGATGCCGACGTCAACTTCAAGATTGCCAAGGAATTTACCAATAAAGTAAAGGAAAAGGCACTGGGACAGAACGTGTTGACCACGTTGCAGCCCGGTCAGCTCATGGTGAAGATCGTAAAGGACGAACTCACCGAACTGATGGGGGGCGATGCAGAGGATGTGAACCTCTCAGGAAACCCCTCCGTGATCCTGATGTCCGGTCTCCAAGGGTCGGGTAAGACCACCTTCTCCGGGAAACTCGCCAATTACCTCAAAAGTAAGAAAAATAAAAAGCCACTTTTGGTTGCCTGTGACGTGTACCGTCCGGCGGCTATTGACCAATTGCACGTAGTTGGTGAACAAATTGGTGTGGAGGTCTATTCCGATAGGGAGAACAATGATCCCGTGGCGATTGCCAAGGCGGGTGTGGCACAGGCCAAAAGTTTGGGTTGCAATGTGGTGATCATAGATACCGCAGGTCGTTTGGCCGTGGATGAGCAGATGATGACAGAGATTGCCAACATCCGCAAGGCCATACAGCCCCAAGAGACCCTTTTTGTAGTGGATTCCATGACAGGTCAGGATGCCGTGAACACGGCCAAGGCCTTTAACGACGTCCTCAATTTTGACGGGGTCATCTTGACCAAGCTCGATGGTGATACCCGTGGTGGTGCGGCCATTTCCATCAAATCTGTGGTGGATAAGCCCATCAAGTTCATTGGAACAGGGGAGAAAATGGAAGCCATCGATGTCTTCCACCCCTCGAGGATGGCCGATCGGATCTTGGGAATGGGTGACGTGGTCTCTTTGGTGGAGCGCGCCCAAGAACAGTTTGATGAAGAACAGGCGCGTAAGATTCAAAAGAAGATTGCCAAGAACAAGTTCGGCTTTGACGATTTCTTGAGCCAGATACAACAGATCAAGAAAATGGGAAGCATGAAGGACCTGATGGGGATGATTCCCGGTGCAGGGAAAGCACTGAAAGGTCTCGATATAGACGACGATGCCTTCAAGCACATTGAGGCCATCATCCATTCCATGACCCCTGATGAACGTTCCACCCCTTCAAAATTGGACGCAAGTCGCAAAAAACGCATCGCTGCCGGTAGTGGTAACTCCGTTCAGGAAGTGAACCAGCTACTAAAACAGTTCGACCAAATGAGCAAAATGATGAAGATGATGCAAGGCGGTGGGGGCAAAAAGATGATGCAGATGATGCAGAACATGAGATAACTTTAGTCAGAAGTCAGAAGTCAGAAGTCAGAAGTTGCTCAAGTTGAAAATGATCAAAACCAAATAACCAGTATGGAAATCCTTGACGGAAAAAAAATATCCAACCAAATTAAAGATGAGATTGCCGTTGAGGTAGCTCAAATGAAGGAAAGAGGGGAGAAGGTTCCCCACTTGGCCGCAGTTCTTGTCGGCAACGACGGGGCCAGTCTCACCTATGTGGGCAGCAAGGTGCGCTCCTGCAAAAAGATAGGTTTCGAATCCACCCTGATCCATCTTCCAGAAGATACCACCGAGGAGGCCTTGCTGAAACAAGTGGCAGATTTGAACGCCAATCCTGACATTGATGGGTACATTGTGCAATTGCCATTGCCCAAGCACATCGATGAGCAAAAAGTACTGCTTGCCGTAGATCCCGATAAGGATGTGGATGGGTTCCATCCCACCAATTTCGGTAAGATGGCCCTTGATATGGAATCCTTTATTCCTGCCACGCCCTTCGGTATTATGGAACTATTGCGTAGGTACAATGTGGAAACTTCAGGAAAGCACACTGTGGTGATCGGTAGGAGCCATATTGTGGGGAGACCCATCAGTATTTTGATGAGCCAAAAAGGAAAGGCGGCCGACTCCACGGTCACCCTTACCCACAGCAGGACCAAGGACCTCAAGGCACTGACCCTTCAGGCGGATATTGTGGTATCGGCATTGGGAGTCCCCAACTTCCTAAAGGAAGATATGGTGAAGGATGGGGTCACCATCATCGATGTGGGCATTACCCGTGTGCCCGATGATTCCCATGAAAAAGGATACTACATCACCGGGGATGTCGATTTTGAAAATGTAAGCAAAAAAGCATCCTATATTACCCCTGTTCCGGGCGGAGTGGGGCCCATGACCATTGCCATGCTCCTCCAAAACACGCTATTGGCCAGGGAAAGGCACAAGTCCAAACAGGCTTAATGTACCTGTTCCTTTTGTTCCGTTTTCGCTAAGGCGGCCTGTTGCTCCTCTTCTGGGGTAATGCGGTCAAATTCGGTCTCACCTTCATCGTTGGTGCAGCTGGATAGTGCCATGGAAGAAAATAGCACGGTGATCAAAAGTAGAATTGTTTTCATAAAGGTAACATTTGGGATGGCGCTGTGGCCTGTTCTGTACATGATAACGAATTCCGTTGCAGAATCTTGTTTTAGTTGTCAAATAATCGATAACTTACCTCACTATAAATCATAACGTTATGGCTGGATCCGTCAGGAACAAAACAGCTTGGGCCGTATTTGCCATTTTGGCCATAGGGATAGGGCTCTATCCGTTGATGTACTTTTTTTCGGCAGAAGAATTTGGCCTTTTGCAGGGGAAATCCAAGGATATATCGGCCAATATGCTCTGGAGAATCGGCTTTTATGGGCATATTGTATTTGGGGGATTGGCCCTTTTGACGGGTTGGTCCCAGTTCAGCAGAAAACTCAGGACCAAAAAACTGGAGCTCCACAGAAATTTGGGAAAAATATATGTTCTGTCCGCTGTGATAAGTGGGATTTGTGGGGTGTACATTGGTTTTTATGCTTCGGGCGGACTTGTCCCCTCTTTAGGGTTTATCAGTTTGGGAATTGTTTGGTTGTTCACCACCATAAGGGCATATCTCGCCATACGAAAAAAGGATATTTCCCTTCATCAAGGGATGATGGTCTATAGCTATGCCGCTTGTTTTGCAGCGGTCACCCTTCGTATTTGGTTGCCCTTGCTTACAATTGTTTTAGGGGAATTTCTGCTGGCCTATAAGATTGTGGCTTGGCTCTGTTGGGTGCCCAATATCGTATTTGCCCATCTTTGGGTGCGTAGAAAAGGACTCACTTTGGCCTGATTATTTGGCAAACAATTGTCCCATATCCTTAAAGGCCTTGAATTCCAATGCATTTCCTGCCGGGTCCAAAAAGAACATGGTGGCCTGCTCCCCAACTTCTCCTTTGAACCGAATGTAAGGCTCAATCACAAAGGCAATGCCCTTGCTTTCCAGTTTTTTGGAAAAGGATTGGAAAACGTCCCACGGCAAGACCACGCCATAGTGCGGAACAGGTACATTTTTCCCATCCACGGGATTGGTGTGGAGTTCCTCCTCGGATTTTGGTTTGTAGTGGATGACGAGCTGGTGCCCAAACAAGTTGAAATCTACCCAATGGTCACTGCTCCGGCCTTCTTCGCATTCAAGGATTTCCCTATAAAAAGTCCGGCACTCATCCAGATTGTGCACGGGAATGGCCACGTGAAAAGGAGTTACGTTCTGCATGGAAAATTTTTCTGAAAAGTAGGACAACTTTTTCAGGCTTCCAAAAAAGAGATGATCTGATCGTTCACATCGTCTTGGTGCATGGAGTGGCCCAGCCCTTCCGTGCTCACCAACGAACTGCCCTTCCAGTTGGCATTTACCTGAACGGAGGCATGGTAGGGGGTAATGTTGTCCAATCTGTCGTGAAAAAGTAAGCCCTTTTTGTTGATGGACTTCGCAAAATTGGAAGTGGAAAATTCACGGATCCTAAAACCGAACCGTTCCATCACATACGCATCCAAGTGGCCCATCACCCGGTCATTGAATTTCAAGATGTTCTGGAAATGCTCCATAATCTCGTAAAACTCCGAGGGGGAACCAATGGTGACCATTTTTTCTACATTGCTACAGGGATTTTTGTATTGGTTGTACATGATGGTCATGCCCCCTACTGAGTGACCGATGAGATGCTTTGGAGCATACTTTTTGACCATGTGGTCCACCGCTTCCTCATACAGGGGTACATACAGATAATTTCCCGAAGAGTGGCCATGCGAAGGAGCATCGAAGGCTATAATGTTAAAATCGGCCTCTTGAAGTTTCTTGATGAGGTTGCGCCAACGGAAGGTATTGCTCTCCCAACCATGCACGAGGAGAACGGTTTCCTTCTTTCCCGGCCAATGATAGACCTGTAGTTCATGATCGGCCACATTTTCCACCGTCAACTTGGCCTTTTCCAGATATTCGGCCTGCTGGGGCAGCACACGACCTTTCCGTACGGTACAGAACAAATGGAACGCATGGTTGGCCACTTTTTTTGGGGCGATCAAGGAATAGGTGTTGTAGAATTGCCCGTAGGCCAGCGGCATTATCTTGTTGAGCAGTTTCTTCATTAAGGTTTCTTTTTGTAACTTACTCTGTATTTGATACTAAAAGTACAGATTCATTTTTGAACAAAAAAGAAGTCACTGTTGCAAAACTAGGTATGGGAATGGAAACTATTGTTGAAAATCAGAAAGTTAGGACCGTTAAAAAACTGGAAAAAATGTTCGGCCACATCGATTACAGAAATCCGCCCGAACTTTGTCCAGTAAGGGATGTGATGTCAGTGGCATCGGACCAGTGGAGCATTTTGATACTTCTTTGGCTGGGCTATTTTTCTGTCCTCCGGTTCAATAAGCTCAAGAAATATGTGTACGGCATCTCCAATAAGGTGCTGAGCCAACGTTTGAAAGTACTGGAAGCCGATGGCTATATCGAGCGAAAGGCCTATCCGGAAGTGCCCATAAGGGTAGAGTACAACCTGACCGAATTTGGACGGTCGTATGTGGAAAAACTCTTGGACCTGGCCGAATGGATGCATGACAACAGTCCCAAAGTCTTGGCCAATCGCAAGAGATATGGGTTGGAGTAAATAGTCTCTAAGGCCAAGTTTTTATTCCCACCCCAACATCAAATATTTGATCTTGGCATCATCAGGGATCTGCACCGCTTCAATAGTCGAGGTAGTGTACCTGAGTCCAGAGGGCAGTTCCTGTTTGTCGATGGTAAAATACAGGTTGCTTCCCTTTGGGAAAATCACGATGCTGTTCAAAGTGGTCACTATTTTCTTGAACTTGTACGCTTTTTCAATATCCTTGAAAGTGCTCTGGAGGCCAATGCCGTTTTCGGAAACATAACGAGGGTCCATGACCCGAACATTTTCAATGGTCGGGATGCTATCCGAACTAGGGGTCAGGGTGAGAAGGTGCTTGCCCCCTTTTTCAAACACCTCTATCTTCTTGTTGGAGTCGCCCAGTTTTATGGTCGTAGTGTCCTGAACAATGGAATCCTGGGCAAAGACCGATTCCAGGTCACTTACTTTGGTGGTTTGTGACAACGGCCCCACACTGTTTTCGGTAATGAGGAATGTGGTATCTTTTTGACAGGATTGAATAGATGCCATGGCAAGCAGTAGCACCAGTACTTTTGTAGTTCTTTTCATAAAAATTATCGCATCACTTTTTTTAACACGCCCAAAACCCCCCTGATAAAAGTGGCACTGGTCAAAACTTTGACCACAGGGTTCATTCGGGTGCTTCGTCTAGTAGATGAAGACCTGCTGGTGGGACGTTGTTCTTTTTCTTTTTCGGCTTCTTTTTCAGCCTTTTCAATTTTTTCATTGAGGATTTCGTAGGCGCTTTCGCGGTCTATTTCCTCATTGTATTTTTTGATCAATTTGGATTGGTCCAACACATTTTTGAGCTCATCATCGGTCAAGATGTCCATTCGGCTCATGGGAGCCCGCATTAGCGTCGCGGCCAGCGGGGTGGGCCTGCCCTTTTCGTCCAATACGGAGACCAAGGCTTCCCCCGTCCCGAGGGAAGTGAGCACCTCTGCGGTGTCATAGAACTCGGTAATGGGATAGTTCTGTGCCGTCAGTTTGATGGCTTTCCGGTCCTTGGCGGTGAAGGCGCGGAGTGCGTGCTGTACCTTCAATCCCAATTGCGCCAATACATCATCGGGAACGTCGGTTGGGTTTTGGGTCACAAAATAGAGCCCTATTCCTTTGGAACGGATCAGTTTTACAATGCTTTCAATTTGGTCCAAAAGCGCTTTGGACGCATTGTCGAATATGAGGTGGGCCTCATCGATGAAAAGCACCAGTTCCGGCCTGTCACTGTCCCCTTGTTCGGGAAAGGTGGCATAAATTTCGGCCAGTAGGCTCAGCATGAAGGTGGAGAACAGTTTGGGACGGTCCTGAATGTCCGTCAATCGGATGATATTGATGTATCCTCTTCCTTTTTCGTCGATTCGGACCAAGTCGTCCACCTCAAAAGATTTTTCACCAAAGAAGAGGTCGGCTCCTTGCTGCTCCAGTTCAATGATTTTTCTCAAGATGGTACCTGTGGAACTGGTGGAGATGCGCCCATAGGACGATTGGAATTCGTCCTTGCCCTCTTCGGTCGCATATTGCAGCACTTTTTTAAAGTCTTTCAGGTCCAGTAGCGGTAGTTTGTGGTCATCACAATATTTGAACACCACGGCCACAATGCCTTCCTGTGTCTCTGAAAGATCAAGGATCCTGGACAAGAGTACAGGTCCAAATTCTGAAACTGTGGCCCTCAAGCGAACGCCTCCTTGTTCGGAAAGGGACAAAATCTCCACAGGAAAACTTTTGGGTTCAAAAGGAATCCCGATTTTTTGGTGGCGTTCATCAATTTTAGGGTGTCCCGGGCCGGGTTGGGCAATGCCGCTGAGATCTCCTTTGAGGTCCATGAGCAGCACGGGAATGCCTTTGTCCGATAGATTTTCGGCCAATACCTGCAGGGTCTTGGTCTTCCCAGTACCTGTCGCCCCGGCAATGAGGCCGTGTCGGTTAAGGGTTTTTAAGGGAACTTTGATCAAGGCATTGGTGATGGCCTCGCCATCCAACATGCCGGCACCTAGGGTAATGTAATCCCCTTTCATGGCATAGCCCTGTTCTATCTCTGCAAAGAATTTTTCTTTGTTGCCCATGCTGCTCAATTTCCGATAAAAATAGGGTAATTTTAAGCAAAACTAAAAGTGAGATCATGAAACCTTTTCAACATACACTGTTGCTGGTTTTCGTAAGTGGATTATTGGCTACGACCCATGCCCAGGAAAACACCGAGATCATTTTTCATCCATCGCACGAACCCAAAAAGCAGGACGCTCCTTTCAGTGATGCAGTGCAGGCGGGAAACCTGTTCTTTTTGGCGGGACAGATAGGGATGGACCATTCCAGTCGCACCGTGGTCGAAGGTGGCATACAGGCCGAAACGGAACAGACCATTAAAAATATTGAGGCAGTATTGGCACAGCACGGATTGGGCCTGAAAAATGTGGTCAAGTGTACAGTGATCTTAAGCAGTATGGATGATTTTGCAGCCTTCAATGAAGTCTATGTCAAATACTTCACGAACAAACCCGCAAGGACCACCTTTGCTGCAAGTGGCATTGCCGCCAATGGCAAGGTCGAAATCGATGTTATCGCCGTGAAATAGGTATCGAAACCTAGAAGTGGACTATCTTTGCGCCATGATGGAAGAAAACGTAATGGAATTGGTGGACAAGGGGCTGATGCTTCCCTTGATGGAGGAATTTTACACCATTCAAGGGGAAGGGTTCCATAAAGGGACGGCCGCTTATTTTATTCGTGTTGGTGGTTGCGATGTGGGCTGCCATTGGTGTGACGTGAAGGAAAGCTGGAATGCGGAGACTCACCCGCCGACGGCTGTTGACAGTATCATTGCCAATGCAAAAAAATACTCCGATACCATTGTCATAACGGGTGGTGAACCCCTGACTTGGGATATGGGGCCTTTGACCCAAGGGCTCAAAAAAGAAGGCATGAAGACCCATATTGAAACCTCTGGAGCCTACCCATTGACCGGGGTTTGGGATTGGATCTGTCTTTCCCCAAAAAAGAACAAATTGCCTGTGGGGGATATCGCCAAAAAAGCGGATGAACTCAAAGTAATCGTGTACAACAAGCACGATTTTATATTTGCGGAGGAACAGGCGGCCGAAGTGGGTGAAAATTGTATTCTCTATCTACAACCGGAATGGAGCGTTCGGGATAAGATGGTTCCCTTGATCGTGGACTATGTCATGAAAAATCCCAAGTGGAAGGTTTCATTGCAGACTCATAAATATTTGAATATTCCTTGAGACGAAGCGCTTAACGTCCTCCATTGTTCTGAAGGTCCAGTAAGCATTCGGCATCCAATTGGGGCACGGTGGTCAATCCTTTGGAAACATTGCTTTGCATGGCTTTCATCATGGGACCTCCAAACTGAAGCTCGGCACGCATCAAGCAGCCGTCCACATTGCAGTGGTTGTTGCCTGTTTCCACATCATTTTCATCAATTTCCGTGTCCTCGTGTTCGGGGTGGACAGGGTCAGTGCCCAAGTTCACAAGGCCCAATAAGTGTCCAAATTCGTGGTTGAGCGTGGCCGCTTCCAGATCAGCAACGGAAATGACCGTACTTCTGCTGGCCAAATCCCGCAAGGTGGGTTCGTAAATGATCATGGACGTATTGCGATAAACCGCACCCAAAGTGACCAGATTTTCACTTTCATCATCTGAATCGGCGGGAGCATCGGCAAAATAAATGTAAATGGCCATGGTACTTCCATTGTTATAAGCCGTCCTGTTGTCCCTTTCGAGCTCTGCTACCTCATTAAGGGTGAGGGTTTCCTCGTTGGGAGAAGAGAGCGGTGTATATTTGAATTCCACCTCTTCCTTAAACGTCCTTGCCTTGATAAATTCCTCCAGGGTGTCAATGGCATCAACGGTAGGCTGAAAACCCGATACATAGGCAATTTCAATGAGCAGCTTGTCAAATGTGTTGCTGGACAAAATATCATTGGCAGATGCCCCCGTAGTCAACAAATTGGCCGATTTATCGACACTGGCCGATGAACTGGAAGGATTTTCCGCGTCTTTGGAACAGCCCAAAAACAGGAATAGGGCTAGAAAAGGGTAAAGTGCAATTTTCTTTTTCATCATCTTGAATATGAAATAAAAACGTTTTACAAAGGAATCTATTATGGTTCCATGGTAAGTTTGGCCAAGTAATCATAATGTTCGCCCTCCATAACAAGCTCGCAATTGATATGGTTTGCCAAACACACATTTTGCAGGGTGTTGAAATCCACATAGACCCAATCAAAAGGCTCACTTTTCAATCCCTTGTATTCCATGGTAAAGTTGACTTCGCCATAATACCCACCATTGTCAGGAATCCAGTACCCCCCATCTTCATCTTGATCGAACATATAGATGATGTCGCTACTGTCCAATAGGATTTGTCCATTGGGCCGCAATAATGAGGCCAAATGCGCTAAAAAAACATCCAATCGATCTAAAGTGCCTGCCAATCCAATTCCGTTCATCAGCAAAAGTATGGTATCGAACGTATCGTTGCCATACGCCAAAATAGGACTTTTCACCGTCTTGGCTATGCCACGTTCCCTGCACACTGAGATACATCCCTCCGAGTTGTCCAGAGCGGTAACGTCCAGACCTTTGTCCTGAAGGTACAGGGAGTGGCTCCCTGCCCCACAACCAATGTCCAACACCTTTCCATGTGCCATTTGCAGTGCCTTTTGCTCTATTTTGGGCATTTCATCAAAATTGCGGAACAGATAGGGTATGGGGATTACGTCTTCTTCATCCAAAGAGGAATAGGTTTTTATGTCCTCGGTATATTTGCCGTGTTGAAAGTCCATCAACGCCTTGCCAAAAACGTCTGCCATGGGTCGGAAAAGTTTCTGCAAAGGTCTGACTTTAATTGTTTGGAAAGGTTTAAAATGGATAAGTTTGTGGTGTTATGGACGAATTTTTGGAAGAATTGCCCCAAAGAGCCAGGGAAAAGCAGGCAGAGAACAAGAAGTTTTTTGCGAAGCTGAAAAAAAAGCCGCCCAAGGACCTTGATTACGTAATGCAGGAACTGCATGAAGAAGAGTTTGGACGGACGGACTGCCTCACTTGTGCCAATTGCTGCAAAACCACGGGGCCTTTGTTTACCAATGCTGATATTGAACGCATCGCGAAGCATTTTCGGATGAAACCTTCACAGTTCATAGACCGGTACTTGAGGATCGACGAAGAGAACGACCATGTGCTCCAAGAAGTTCCCTGCACTTTCCTGGGGGCGGACAATTACTGCTCCATTTATGAGGTAAGGCCAAAGGCCTGTCGCGAGTTTCCACATACCGACCGCAAAAAGTTCCAACAGATCAGTAATCTCACGCTGAAGAACGTTGCCATATGCCCCGCAGCTTTTAACATTGTGGAAGCGATGAAAAAAAGCATAAAAATTTGACGATTTTTTATATTTGGGGATATGGAGCAGATCATATCCTATTTTGAGACCATCCCATCCTCGCACCGAAGCTTGATTTTGGTGGGCGGGATTACTTTTTTCTGGGTTTTGGAAGGAATTGTTCCCTTGTTCAATGTGCCCTATAAAAAGTGGAGGCATTCCGTTCCCAATTTCTTTTTCACATTGACCACCATTATCGTCAACTTTCCGTTGGCATTTCTATTGCTGAAATCTTCGGATTGGGCGGTGGAAAACCAGTTCGGGATCATCAACTGGTTGCCCGAAATGCCTTTGTGGCTCTACGTGCTCTTGGGGGTAATGCTCTTGGACCTGATCGGGGCCTACACGGCACATTGGGTAGAGCATAAGGTGAAACCGCTTTGGATGGTCCATTTGGTGCACCACTCTGACCATAATGTGGACACGACCACGGCGAATCGGCATCATCCGCTGGAAAGTCTGATCCGATATACTTTCACGTTGATAGGAGTTTTGATCGTGGGAGCGCCAATCGGCATCATCATGCTCTACCAGAGTCTTTCCGTGGTGTTCTCACAGTTCAACCATGCCAATATCCGTTTGCCGAAAAAGGTGGACAATGCCATCAGTTGGTTTGTGGTGAGTCCCGACATGCACAAAGTGCATCATCATTATCAGTTGCCCTACACCGATTCCAATTATGGAAACATTTTCTCTATTTGGGACCGACTTTTTGGGACCTACATGACCTTGGATGTGAAGGACATTGTCTATGGCGTGGACACGTTTCCGGACGAAAAAGAGAACAGCAGCATCAAAGGACTTTTAAAACAGCCGTTTCATAAGTATCGGAGACCGACTACAGAAAATCAGTCGTAGATCAAATACTTCTCCCTGATTTTTTTGAATTTTTCCAGGTCATCTTGCCAAGTGGCCTTGATCTCTGCATTCGTCATCCCCTGTTCAATCTGTTTTTGCAATAGGGGAGTACCTGCATGTTTGGTGAATCCATCCGTTAAAAAGAATTTCGATTTATCCACGGTGTTTTGGTAAGCATCAATGACCCATTCCATGGTCACTTCGTTCATTCGTGGTGTTTGGGAAAGGTCCTTGCCATAACAGGTCTTGCCTTCCTCTTTCGGGGTTTTGGAACCGAAGTTGGGTTCCGGCACATATTTGAAATCATATTGGGTGCTGTCCATAAAGGAAGCCCCATACCGCTGAAACTGAAATTCGGTACCACGACCCGCATTCACATTGGTGCCTTCAAAAAGCCCCAAACTAGGATAGAGGGTGATGGAGGCATCGCTGGGTAGGTTGGGAGATGGCCGAATGGGCAAATGGTATTCGGAAGCATGGGTATAGTTCTCCAAATGAACCACAGTCAGATCGGCCTTTAGGCCGTTTTCCAACCACCCCTCGCCATTCAGCATCTGGGCATATTCACCCATGGTCATGCCATACACCAACGGTATCGGGTTCAGGCCAAGATAGCCTGTATGTTCTTTCATCATGGTGGGGCCATCCACGTAATGTCCGTTGGGGTTGGGCCTATCCAGAACAATAATGGGGGTTCCGTTTTCCGCACAGGCCTCCATCACCAATTGCAAGGTGGCGATATAGGTATAGAACCGAACGCCCACATCCTGGATATCGAAAACCACCACATCCAATTCTTCCAATTGTGCTTTGGAGGGCTTTCGGTTTTTGCCGTACAATGAAACAATGGGAAGACCTGTTTGTGAATCCACACCATCCTTTACATGCTCCCCGGCATCGGCCGTGCCCCGAAAACCATGTTCCGGCGCAAACACCTGTTTCACCTGTACATCACGGGAAAGCAGGGAGTCCACCAAATGGGTATGCCCTTTTTCATGGAACACCACACTCGTGGGATTGGCCACCACCCCGACTTTTTTTCCATGGAGCATGGGGAGATAAATATCTGTCCGATTCGCTGCGACTTTAATTTCAGGAATGGGTTCCGTTTTTGATGGGTTTGCAGAAACCTCATCCTGTTTTTGTTGGCCCTTGCACGCGCAAAGGATCAAAAACAATAATAAAACTGTACTTTTGACTTTAGATAAAATGGGCATTCGTTGAATTTAGAATTGTTTATTGCCAAGCGCCTGATCACAGGGAAGGAACATAAAATTAGTATTTCCGCCCCTATTATAAAAATCGCGATCGCTGCGATTGCCATTGGCGTGGTCATGATGCTGATTGCCATTGCCACTGGCGTGGGCCTAAAACACAAGGTCAGGGAGAAAATTGCTGCCTTCAACGGGCATATCCAGGTTTCCAATTACGACAACAATATGTCCGAGGTTTCGGTCTCGCCCATATCCATCCATCAGGATTTTTATCCCAAGTTCAAAAATGTGGAAGGGGTGCGGCATGTGCAAGCAGTGGCCACCAAAGGTGGGATTATCCGTACCGAGGATACTTTTGAGGGAATGTTGGCCAAGGGAGTGGGCACCGATTATGACTGGTCGGCCTTTCAGGATTTTCTTGTGGAGGGCAGATTGCCTGACTACTCCGGAAAGCTGAACGATGAGGTACTGATTTCCAGAAGAATGGCCAATCGCCTGCAACTGGGTGTTGGGGATACCTTTTTTTCCTTTTTTCTGAAAGATGATGATGCTTCGCAGATACCCAATAACCGAAGGTTCAACATTGTTGGGATTTATGACAGCGGTTTTGAGGAGTTCGATGCTACTTATGTCTTTGTGGATATCCGCCACATCCAACGCATGAACAAGTGGGAAGAGGACGAGATTGGCAATTTTGAGGTTTTTTTGGACGATTTTGACCAATTGGAGGAAAAGAGCAACGAAATCTATGGCAAAACGGTTTCGAGCTTGGACACCCAGAACATCCAAACAAAATACTATCGGATTTTTGAATGGTTGGGCCTTTTCGACTTCAACATCGCCCTCATCATTGGGATCATGATCATTGTGGGGGGCATCAACATGATCACGGCCCTTTTGGTCTTGATCTTGGAGCGCACACAGATGATAGGCATCTTAAAAGCGTTGGGTTCCGCAAATTGGAGCATCAGAAAGGTGTTCCTCTACAATGCGGCCTATTTGATTGCCATCGGACTTTTCTGGGGCAATGCCATAGGGTTGGGGTTCATTTTCCTACAGGACAGGTATCGCATGTTCAAGTTTCCCAATCCTGAGGAATATTATATTGAATACATCCCCATAAGCATCGACCTGCCCACCATTTTGCTATTGAATGTTGGGGTGATGCTCCTTTGTTTGTTGATGCTCTTGGTGCCGTCCTACATTATCACCAAGATCACTCCGGTGAAGGCCATACAGTTTGAGTAGCATTTAAAATCTGTAAATGAAGAAATTTAAATTGAATACCCGGTATCAATTATAATACACTGTCACTTCGAGCGCAGTCGAGAAGTTATGGGGCTTTATGCCTTAAAAATGAGGTCTCGACTGCGCTCGACCTGACAACTTATTGTTTATTATGATAAACCTAAATCGATAAATACCAAATCATGATACAGCTTAAGAACAATACATATACTGTTGGAATCGATGCAGGCGAACTGGTAAGTTTTGTGGTTGATGGGCATGAGTTCATCCACCAAAAAGGGAGTCCGGGTTGGGGGAGTTCCGATACGGAGATGTTTCCCATCATCGGCCCCGTGAACGAGGCCAATTTCAGGGTAAGGACACCCAAAGGGGAGGCAGTCCAGGATCAACATGGATTATTGCGCCAAATGCCGTACGATTTGAAATCACAAACCGCAACTACGGCAGTCTTTGCAAAACGATACCATGCAGGCACCGCTGTGAACAATTCGAAATACCCCGATAAATCCACCGAGCCCCAATTGGCATGGCCCTACGATTTTGTTTTTGAAAAATTCTTTCAGTTGAAGGACGATGTGTTGGAGATTACCTTCAAAATATCGGGCGAGAAGGGGATGCCCTTTATGTTGGGGTACCATCCGGCCTTCAAGTTGCATTCCAGTTCCCCAAAGATCGTGGCCAAGGGTAGGGAAATCTCTTTGGATGAAGTCTTGGCCGTTGGTAACAGAGCACTAAAAGTACCCGATTGTAGCTCCATCACACTAAAGGACAGCAGACAGATCACCGTGGAGACCGAAGGTTTTGGAAATTTTATGTGCTGGACCGAAGTGGACAATATGGTCTGCATCGAACCCATTTCGTTTTATCCCTATGATGTGAAACAATCCCATCTGCACGAAGGCTTTCTGCATTTGGACGGAACAGCAACATTTAAGGTCAGCTTGAAACCAGGGGTGTAGCAGAGTCTATTTTAAGGCGTCAAAATGTTGGTCTTGGCATTTTTCAACAAATAGGTGGCCAGGATGCTATCCGTTTCCACGGTGTTCTTTTGTGGGGTGATGAATGCCTCGATATCGTCAAAAGAGGAGATGTCCACATCGCTGTCGATAAAACCATACCCCCTATACACACCATCCGAAATGAGCACCACGGCATTTTCAGTTTCATCCCTGCCCTTTTCCTTGATGATCTTCACTTCGGAAGCCAACATCCTCATATGGTCAATGGCTTCCTGTACTTTTTCATTGTAGGACGCAACGGTTTCTTCTCCTCTGCAGATGCCTTCGCACGTGGTGATCTGGTGATGGGAGCAAGCGGCATTCGTCTGTTGCAAATGGCAATACTTGGGGCAAAGCGCAAAATTTTTGCACAGTTCTTCCAAATAGGCCCTGCAATCCGTCTGGTTGTAAAAAATCTTTAGCGGGTTGGGAACACCTTTGACAATGTTGTAGGCCAAGTGCACAATACCGTTCCTGTCCTCGTAGGCAAAAATGGCATATTGCCGCACCGTACGTTTCTGGGCGCGGTTGTAGGGAGGAAAAAGCCGTTTGATCTCGGCGGATTCCATCAGCAGGGCGACCAGTTCGTTGCCGGAAAGCTTAAAATCGATGTCGGCCGTTTCACTGCACATTTGGGTTTCCTTCACGCTTTTGTCATAAAAGTGTCCAAGTACCCTTTTTTTCAGGTTGATGGCCTTTCCCACGTAAATGATCTTGCCTTCTTGGTTTTTGAAATAATAGATGCCCGGTTTGGCCGGGATTTTGTCAAAAACGGATTTGGGCAGGTGGGGAGGAAGGGTGGCCTCTTGGCTCCGGGCGTTCAAAAATTGTTTGAAGACACTTTCGGAAGTTGGAAGGGCCATCAATTTTTGAAAGAGCAGCACGGTGGCATGGGCATCGCCACGGGCCCTATGCCGGTCCACCAACGGAATCTGGATGGCGGAGCACAGTTTTCCCAAGCTGTAGGATCGCAGTCCGGGGATGAGCTTTCGGGACAATCGTACCGTACACAGTTTTTTTCTTATAAAATCGACCCCGATCTGCCGGAACTCTTCCTTGATCACCCCATAGTCAAAATTTACGGAGTGGGCCACAAATATGCAGCTTTCCGTTAGATCCAGAACATGGTCCGCTATTTCGGTAAAAGTGGGCGCACCCTGCACCATGTGGTCATCGATGCCCGTGAGGCCGGTAATAAAATGCGGAATGGGGCATTGGGGGTTCACCAAGGAAGTGAATTCGTCCACAATCTGGTTTCCATCGTGTTTGAAAATGGAGATTTCGGTGATCTTGTTACCCTTGATACCGTTGCCCGTGGTCTCTATGTCGATGATGGTGTACAAAATGATAGGTCCTAATCGACCCTGAAATTAGAGATAAAGTAAACAGCGACCAAACTGAAGATCTATTTGCGCTTGTTTTAGTAACCATGTCCCTTGGGTATTCCATAAACGAGCGGTGCATATGGCTTTTTAACGCCAGACACATTTTAGGATAAAGGAAGCTATTCTCTTTTATGGACCCAACATCATGCCATGGAAATCACATCAAATGCAAAGCAAATGTAAAGCTCCACGAAAGACATTAAAAGTGTAAAAAACATACTTGTAAACCCTTTTTTGATGATTTTTTTTACTGAAAACCTAATAAAACACTTTGATTGGTCAATATAGTATCAAAACAGGGTAACATTTCCAAAAATCTTCTAATACATAAAGCTACATTTACAAGTGTAAAAACAACGCTTATTAATTTTCGGTTAAATTTTTGAAACCTGGATTGATGAGTTTCAAGCGAAAAATTAACTAAATAACCTAAAAATGTATTATGAAATTGGCTAGCTTTTTATTCAAGGAATGTCTGGAAACCAATCGTTTTAAAAAACTGATACTGTTTTCGATGTTTTGCCTTTTTATGGCACAGGCAGGACTTTCCCAACAAAGGGTATCGGGTACTGTGACCGACGAGCAGGGCATCCCCATTGCTGGGGCGGCGGTATTGGAAAAGAACACGACCAATGGTACCGCAACGGATTTTGATGGAAATTTTGAGATCACCACAATAGGACCTGACCCTATACTGGTGTTTTCTTATTTAGGGTTTGTGGCCCAGGAAGTCCCAGTTCAGGGCGGAACAGTGAATGTAGAGTTGAAAGAAGACCTACAACAACTTTCCGAAGTGGTGGTGATTGGGTATGGAACCCAAAAGAGAGAAGAAGTGACCACTGCGATCGCCACTGTTAAATCAGAGGATTTTAACCCTGGTTTTGTTAGGGATGCCGCAGATCTGGTCAAGGGCAAAGTGGCAGGTCTGAACATTAGCAATGGTTCTGGTGACCCATCGGCTACATCGTTTATGTCATTGAGGGGAATCTCTTCTTTGCAGGGAAATGCGCAGCCTTTGGTGCTGATCAATGGTTTGCCTGGTGACCTAAACAGTGTGTCTCCTGGCGAAATTGAAAGTATAGATGTACTGAAAGATGCTTCCGCTGCTGCTATTTATGGTACAAGGGGTGCCAACGGGGTGATACTGATCACTACCAAATCGGGAAAAAGGAATATGGCCCCTACACTTTCGTATTCACATTATACATCAATGTCTTCCTTTGGCAAAACAGCCGACTTTTTGGATGCGAATGATGCACGTAAACTCATGGCAGAGGGAGAAACGCTGCCTTTTGGAGATGATTTGGGATATACCACGGATTGGCTCAAAGAAATTTCCAGAACGGCCGTTACACAAAACCACAACCTGAATTTCTCGGGCGGAAATGAAAGCTCTACCTATTCGGTCAATGTGAACTATACCGATCAGGAAGGGGTTTTTAAAAAGTCCTTTAATGAGGAATTCCGTATCAGTGCGGATGTGAACCATTATATGTTTGACGGTTTACTTAAACTGAATGCCAATATAATCAATGGATTGCAAAACACAGGTGCTCTTGGAGATGGTAATGCCTTTGACAACCGAATCTACAGACAGGCATTGATACGGAACCCCACGGACAGGATAAGGGATGATGAAGGTAACTTTATCCAAGATGGCAGTAAGTTGCAGTATGTGAATCCTGTGGGTATGATTGAGCTTACCGACGGGGTTATCCAAAATAGATGGATGCGATTGACGGGCAATGTAACTTTAACTCCTCTTGAGGGATGGGAAAATAATATCATGGTAGCGACCGAAAGAAGAAATGGCCTTACCGGATATACCGAAAAAAAGGAATATTTAGGGTATAATGGGGAAAGAAGGAATGGTTTTGCTTCAAGGGGCACCGAACAGACCAAGACCAACCTTATGGAAATTACTTCCAAGTATACCAAAAGTCTGGACAAACATAATTTTTCAGTTTTGGGAGGATATAGCTATCAATATTTTGACAGGGAAGGGTTCTGGGCAAATAACCGTGATTTTCCCACAGATGCCTTTTCCTACCACAATTTGGAGGTAGGCCAAGGCTTGATCGATGGCACGGCGAGAATGGACAGTTACAGGGACGATAACAGATTGATCGGTTTTTTTGGCAGGGTAAGTTATGGATTTGACTCCAGATATAATCTTTTGGCCAGTTTTAGACGAGAAGGCTCCTCAAAATTCGGGGCAAACAACAAATGGGGTAATTTTCCGGCCATTTCTGCTGGTTGGACCATTAGTAATGAGTCCTTTATGGATGGAATTGGTTTTGTGGACAATCTCAAATTAAGAGCAGGTTATGGAGAAACAGGTGTCATACCCAACAATTCCTATTTATCTCTGACCTTGCTTGATTATGCAGGTAGATTCTATTCCAATGGTGAATGGGTTCGTGGATTGGAAGCCCAGAACAACCCTAACCCGGATCTACAATGGGAAGTCTCCAAAGAGATTAACTTGGGACTTGATTTTGCATTTGCCAACAATCGCATCGATGGTAGTGTTGACTTTTATCGCAAAAAAACAGAAGGTATGTTGTGGAATTACAGTGTCCCCACACCACCGAACTTGTCATCGACTACTTTGGCCAATGTGGGTGAGATGGAAAACAAAGGATTTGAGATATTGTTGAACGTGACTCCCATTAAGACCAATGACTTTTCATGGGAATCCAACATTACACTTTCCCATAACAAAAATGAATTGTTGAGTCTTTCCAATGATTTATATGAAATAGAGGGCGACTATGTCAATTTTTTCACCTTAAGTGAGCCTGTGTCACAAGTTACGCATAGATTGGAGGTGGGACAGCCAGTAGGCAATTTCTGGGGGTTGAGGTCTGTGGATGTTGACTTAGTGGAAGCCCGCGACAACTTTGATGAAGGTTATTTCTGGACCATAGAGCTTCCTGATGGAAGCCTTGTTCCATGGAGCAATGAATTGGACAGTGATGAAAACAAACAGTATTTGGGGAATGGATATCCGGCTTATGTTGCGGGAATCACAAATACCTTTCGTTACAAAAACTTTGACCTGAGCTTTGTGTTGAACGGTGCCTTTGATTTTCAGATCATAAATGCGCAGCGGGTTTTTTATGAATATCCGCATATCCAATACAATGTGTTGAATTCTGCTTTTGGTCCTGTTTATGGAAAAGATGTTACCCTAAGCAACCAAATAGGGCAAACTTTTGTGAGCTACTATGTTGAGGACGGTGACTATGTGAAATTGGACAACGTTACCTTGGGCTATAATTTCAATGTGGACCGTTTGAACTTTATCAAGTCGCTGAGAGTGTATGTTACTGGAAATAATCTGGCCATATTTACCAACTACTCAGGTATTGATCCTGAAATTAGGAGGGACGGCGGAAACATACTTTTCCAAGGAACCGACGATAGGGACAAATACCCTACTGTAAGGACATTCACGCTTGGCCTAAACGTTAACTTATAAAATTGCTAGAATTATGAAACTTGTTAAAATAAAAATAGGATTGATTACGGCCTTGGGTGTTCTGGCCGTGGGTTGTACGGATTTGGACGAGAACCTTTACAGCAATATTACCGCTGAGGAAACTATCTTTACGGCAGAGGATCTAGATCTTATAATTGCGACACCCTATGCCAATATGAGAGGTATCTATTGGGAATGGGACGGACTCTTTGATATATATGAGGAATCATCAGATTTACTGGTAACGCCCAGACGTACCAATATTGGATGGGGAGCATACTATATAACCATGCACCAGCACACATGGACCCCTGATGTGAGCCATGTAGAAGCTTTATGGTTCAGGGCCTATAGGGCCATCAATAATGCCAACAAGGCCATTCTCCAGTTGGAACAGCTTGAAGGTGCCGAAGGTGTCGAAGGTTATATTGCCGAAATGAGAGCATTACGGGCTATCTGTTATTATCTGTTGTACGATAACTTCAGAAATGTTCCCTTGGTCACAAAATTTGATGTTCCAGAAGGATTCTTGCCCGAGCAAAGCTCCAACCAAGAAGTATATGATTTCATTCTACAGGAGCTTCAAGATGCAATGCCTTTATTGAGCACAGAAAAAAGCCAAGCTACTTATGGAAGGGTCACGCAATGGGCCGTTAAAATGACTTTGGCCAAAATGTACCTGAATTCTGAAGTATATATTGGAACAGCACGTTGGAACGATGCCCTGAACGAGGTACAGGATGTCATTGATAGTGGCCTGTTCAGTTTGGCATCTGATTATTCGGATGTCTTTGCCATTGAAAATGAAAACCTCTCGGAAACCATTTATGCAATTCCGTTTGACCAAATTAATGCCGGAGGTTCATATTTGGCATACAAGGCATTGTTAGGGGCCAGTAGGCAGACTTTTGATCTTTCAGGTTCACCTTGGGGAGGCAGTGCTGCAATCCCCCAATTTATTGACACCTACGATGAGGACGATCGGCGCTTGAAGGATACTTGGCTGGGTGGCCCACAATTTACCAGTTCAGGTGCCCCGTTGCTTTTGAATCCAAGTGACCCCGATTCCCAATTGGAGTATGTCAACTATATAAAAAATGTGAATGAGGCGGATGATGCGGATGGTTACCGGTTTGTACGGTACGAAATCGGCGCTGGGGATGTAGGCACCACATCCAATGATGTTCCTTTCTACAGATATACCGATGCACTTATGATAAAGGCCGAATGTCTGTTACGAATGGGCAATGCTGACGAAGCGGCGGCAATAGTCACCGAGATTCGTCAAAGGGCGTTTAAGGATACCGATCCTTCCAAGGCTACCGTCACCGGAGAAGAATTAATGGGTGGTAGTGTATATCAGTATGGACCACAAGAAGATGGGATCATCACTAACCTAGAGGGCGGTGACGATATCCAGTACGGTAGATTTTTGGATGAATTGGCATGGGAGTTTGTGGGAGAACACCACCGAAAGCAAGACTTGATTCGGTTTAATGTATATACATCCAAATCTTGGTTTTCACATACACCTAATGGAGATTATCGAGCAATTTTCCCTATACCTTTGAGCCAAATGCAAACCAATCCTAACCTAGAGCAGAACCCCGGCTACCCAAACTGATCAGGAAAGTAAAAGATTGTTTCAATAATTGTTTTGAGTTAGTAGTTAGTTACGAAAGCGAATGGATTTCCATTCGCTTTCTTTTTTGTGCAAGGCCACTTTTTTTGACTGGAATTTGAGGTGGCTGTCTGTATGTGTATGGAGGATTTTTATATTCCGATGGACTTTTTATGATTCGTGCTGAATGTCTTGTTGAGGACAATAAAAAGGGGGGGCTAAAGTTAAAAACACTATGGATGTAATAACATATTATCGTATGTGTGTATTATATTATCCCGCACCATTTAAGCTCTTCATTTTTTTTTTAAGTTTCGGTAAGAAAATCGTTAAATCCTTTCAAACTACCTAGGTAAGGATAAAAGTGTAATAAATAAAATGCATTCATAGTACCCCTTCTATAGGTACAGATAAATGCGGCCGTGCCAAGTGGATTTTTTTGGCCCATGATCCATTTGTAGTACATGGACAGATCTTCAAACTTGGTGCTTTCCCAGTACACCAAGGTTAAGAATGTAACTATAACAATAAATGCCTGTATGGAAAAATAACCTAGACATGATCTTGGTCACCCGGCAATGTAAAAAATTGCAGTGAACCACAAAAAACCAATTAAACTTAAATCACTAATTCAAACATGAAAAACCTTAAAAAGTCGTCCAAAAGGACAACAAGCTTGTTGTTGCTGGTCTGTACGTATATGATCTGTTCTATCGTAGGGCCCACAGAGACCAATGCCATGCACCTGCCCGTTACGGAATGGGAAAATGAGGGAGGGCTGTTCAAGATGCCAGAATTAGATCTTGGCACCAATGCAAGAGATGTCCCTAATACAGACAATCTTCAATTTTCGGTCAGTGGAAACGTTGCGGACGGTGCAGGGGTGCCACTACCCGGTGCCAGTGTTGTGGAAAAAGGGACTTCAAATGGGACCCAGACCGATTTTGACGGTAATTTCACCATCCAAGTTTCCGGTCCGAATGCCACTTTGGTAGTCTCATACATGGGGTACGATTCCCAAGAGGTCGCGATAAATGGACAGTCCAGTATCGCTGTGTCCCTGGAAGAGAGTGCGCAGGCCCTTTCCGAAGTGGTTGTTACCGCTTTGGGCATCAAGAGCGACAAGAGGGCACTCGGTTATGCCACTGCCCAAGTGGATGGGGACGATATAAGTGGGGTCAAAGCGACCAATAACTTTGTCAATTCCTTGAGCGGTAAAGTGGCCGGGGTACAGATTTCCAGTACCTCCAGTCAGCCAGGGAGCGGTACCCGTATCGTGATTAGGGGCGGGTCTTCCATCACAGGGAACAACCAGCCATTGATCGTAGTGAACGGTGTTCCCTTTGATGCGGCCAACTCCAGCACATCATCGGGACTTGGCGACATCGATCCCAATTCCATCGAGAGTTTGAGTGTTCTTAAAGGGGCCTCCGCAGCTGCCCTCTATGGAAGTAGGGCTGCTAATGGGGTATTGCTCATCACTACCAAATCTGGGGAATTCGAATCCAAACCCGTCATCACTTTCTCCAACTCTGTAAGCTTTGACAGAATTTATGAAGTACCCCTTCAGAAAACATGGTCGCAGGGATTTTGGGATGGTTCGGACTGGAGCTATGTTGATGGTGAAACGTCATTTACATCCACCAGTTGGGGCCCACGCATCGAAGATGTGCCCGGAGCACAATACTATGACAGATGGGACGTGTTCAAAACGGCCTTTACCAACGAAAGTACGATAAGTGCCTCTGGAGGAACCTCAAAAGCATCCTATTTTGTGAGCTACAGCAACTTGATGAACGATGGTATATTGGACCCCTTGAAGTTTAGAAGAAACTCCATCAATGCCAATACTTCTTTTAAGTTCACACCAAAGCTGACCGTGTCCTCCAGTATCTTATATACTACCCAAAAGAATAGCCAATTGGATGAGAATAGCTCCAACAGCGCGTTCATGAATACTGTATTGGCACAACCGAACACATGGAACCCTTACCCTATTTATGATGATGAAGGTAACTTAAGGTCATATCGTGGAGGTTCGAGGGATCCATATCTCTGGTTATTGGATAACGTGGGCAACAATAATGAAAGAGATCGCTTTAATGCCAATATTACCATAGAGTATGAAATCGTGCCTAAATTGAGCTTTAGAACTATCACAGGTATTAGTACATCAAGCCTGCACGCAGATGCACATTACAATAAAGGGGGATATGCCTCTGTACAAGGAAGCTACAACACTATGGAGCGATTTGACCGTAACATAGAATCCACAGAGACCCTGACCTATGACAATGACTTTGGTGATATCAGCTTAATGGCCTTGGTAGGACACAATATCTCCGAAAGTAGAAACCGTAGAATTGAATTTGAGGGCAATGGACTGGTTCTGCCCGGTATTTACAACACGGCGAATGTAAGTGGATTCAATTCATGGGAGACCAAAAATCTCTTTAGGTCCTATTCGTTCTTCGGACAGGCCATGATCGGATACAAAAACTGGCTTTACTACACTGTAACCGGTAGGAATGATTGGGCTTCCAGTGTGGCCGATAGCTTTTTCTATCCCAGTCATAGTTTAGGGTTCATCTTTAGTGAATTGTTGCCGAAATCCGATGTGTTCAACTATGGTAAATTGAGGGCGAGCTATGCAAAAGTAGGTTCTCCTGCAGATCCTTATGCCCGTAACGTAGTATTGGATGATCCTGCCAGTGATGGTGTGCTATGGCCTTTTAATGGTCAACGAAGCTATTTGTCTACTGACAAGATACCTAATATAGGTTTAACCAATGAGTTCAAAAGCGAAGTGGAATTGGGTGCTGAACTCAAATTCTTCCAAAATCGATTGGGAATTGATTTTGCGTACTATCATAACTGGAGTGAGAACCAGATTTTGAGTGAACAGTTCCTTGCTTCCACAGGATATACCTATGGTGACATTAATATTGGTGGCATTACCCACAAGGGAGTAGAACTTTCAGTATATGCCACACCAATTCAGACTACTGATTTTGAGTGGAACGTTAATATCAATTTTTCTAAGGATAACCCCGTTGTGGATAGTTTAGGAAACAATGATGAACCTGTGGGTGTGGGTGCATACGGATCCGCCGTTGTAGGGCAGCCATATCCTGTTATTTATGGCCCAGGCTTCCTTAGGGACGATCAAGGAAGATTGGTGTTGAGTGACGCTCCTGGAACAGGGTACGGACGCCCATTGGCGGATAACTCCCAAAACCAGATATTGGGACAGACCGTCCCAGATTGGATGGGAAGCTTTAGAACAGGTTTCAGATATAAGAATGTTTCACTTTCTGCTTTGTTGGACATCAGTAAAGGAGGGTATGTCTATAGTTTGAACGACCATTACCTTACTTACTATGGCATGGCAAAGCACCAAGAGAACCGACCTGAGGACAACATGATCACCTTTGACGGTGTTATGGGCCATGTTGAGAATGGAGAAGTTGTGGTAACCAGCGAGACACCCGAACCGACCCGATATGACCTATACTGGCAGACCGTGGCACAGAACGTCTGGGAAGACAACATCATGCCAAGGGACTATATCAAATTGAGAGAAGTAAACCTTACTTATCAAGTTCCTAAAGATATGTTGTCCAGCATTGGCTTGACCGCTCTTGATGTCTCCTTTTCAGGAAGAAACCTTTGGAGAAAGTTCAAGGACGGTTTTGAAGGTCCAGATCCAGAAATCAATACACCGGGTGACAATGGAAATGGGATAACTAATGGTAATGCCTACTTGGGGTATAGCTTTCCAGCCACCAAGACATATACACTTACCTTAACCGCCAAATTTTAATATAAAGACGATGAAAAGAACATATATAAAGCACTACGCTATTTTGGTCGCCATGATCACCCTTTTGATAGGTTGTGATAGTTGGATGGATGTCGATCAAGATCCCAATAGTATTGTTGATGGCCCGCTGATCACGGAAAATGTGATGCTGATAGGGCTAGAGGCCGAATGGGCCGCTTTGGCCACCAATCAAATGGATACCTGGGAAGGTTTTGCCCAATGGTTGTCCTGGCACTCCATTGAAGGATCAACCTCAAGATCCATGGACATCAATGCCGGTTATGGCAATGAAGTTTGGAATTCCTATGCCTATTCGTTGAAACATGCCGTTGAACTGTATGACAAAGCTGAGGCAAATGGCAATACCCATTACCAAGGTGTGGCGGGAATCATCGCAGCCTTTCACTGGTTCTACATCGCCGATGTTTACGATCAGGCACCCTTGGAAGACGCCATCAAAGGATTGGATGCGGTACAACCCGCCCTGGTCTCCCAAGCAGAACTATATGCCCATGCCAATGGCCTTTTGGATGAGGCGATAGCCCTTTTGGGTGCCGCTAACCAAGGAGATCGGGTTCCGGAAACTGACGATTACCTTCTTGGAGGGGATATGGACAAATGGATCAGGTATGCTTATTCAATGAAAGCCAGACAGGCCCTGCGATTGTCCTATGCTCCCGGCACTACCCCCACGGCCCAGGCCGATTTGGCCCTATCGTACCTCCAAAATGGCATGACGTCCAATGATGACAGTGTAATGTGGAGGCATTTGGAAGAATTGGCCAATGCAAACCCCTTGTTCAATTATATGAACAGGGCGTATTCCGGTGGACTTGGATTGACACCGGGCAACTTTTTGATCGACTTGATGAATTCCTACAATGACCCTAGGAGGCCCATCATGTTCACCTATTCAGAGGAGTTCCCCGATGGATTTGCCGGTTTGCAGTCCGGGGCCGTTGTCCAGCCAGGGCAAACACCCAGCCACTGGAAATACACCTACATCTCCATGTCCTATCCGGCCCAGATCATGTTGTATTCGGAAACCCTGTTCATCAAAGCAGAGGCCCATGCACTCAAGGGGCAGTGGGTTTTGGCAGAGGAGGCCATGAAAGCAGGGATTACTGCGGATATGCAGTTCATCGGCGTTGACCAAGCGGACATTGACACCTATCTGGCGCAGGGTTCATTGACCATGCCCACCAATGTGGAAGATGCACAAAAGCTTATCATTGAGCAAAAATATATAGCCAATGTGTTCAGGACCCACGAAACCTATTTTGATTATGTGAGGACCGGGTATCCAGAGTTCGATTTCGATTATATGCTATTGAACGTCTATAACACGGAAACGTTCCCTAGAAGGTTTCCCTATCCGCTCAATGAAGTGGAGAGAAACCCGAACATTGCCGCCATTGGTCAACCCGATTGGTTTGCCAAAGGAACCACTTGGGACAATAAATAACCAACCTAAGGGACTACAAAGGGGTCAAGAACCATGGCCCCTTTCCCTTTTTGGACTTGGTATGGAATAGATTGGTATTTTTGATTGGCCTGGGCCGTCATATATCACCAATTCAATTTAAAACGTACAAAAACATGAAGAGATTTTACAAGATGCACCTCAAGGTCCTATTGCTGGCCTTGGGCATGGGATGGGCCGGACATTCCCAGAACGGTGCAGGGAACGAACCTCCAGTGAGTGAACTATATCAATTGATGAACGAGATGTCCGCCGATGAAGGAAGTCTGGGCAGGTTTTACATCGTGGAGAGTTCGCCCGAGAAAAGGGAGCGTTTCATACAGTTTTATCAAGATTACCTGTCCAGATTGGAAAAGTTTCCATTCAACCAACTATCGGTGAACGGTAGGGTGGATTATCTCTTGGTCAAAAGTGAGATCAACAGGAATCTCAGAAATCTGGAGCAAGAAAAACAGGAATATGCCCAAATTGAAAAATGGGTATCCTATGCAGGCCCTATCTACGAAACCGAAAAACTGCGCAGAAGGGGCATTCATTTGGAATCATCCAAAGTAGCCGCCCAACTCAATGAAATTAGCGGAAAATTGGAAAGTTTATCCGAAGAATTATCCAAAGAACCACCTTCATTTGAACGCAGATTCGCCGAACGAGCCCAAGATGTGGTCAAAGGCCACCAAACAGCTCTCGAAAGTATCTACGAATTCTACAACGGCTACGACCCCGATTTTACATGGTGGATGGAGAAGCCCTATGCCAAGTTGATGGAAGAGCTCAAAGCGTACGGAGCGCTGATCATGACCAAAGTGGATGAAAGCACCCTCCCCAAGGATGATGGGAGTGGGATTATCGGCAATCCCGTAGGGGCCAAGGAACTGAAAAATCTCTTGGAAGATGCCTTTATACCCTATTCCGCAGAGGAATTGGTGGAAATAGCCAACAAGGAATTTGCTTGGTGCGATAAAGAACTGCTCAAAGCATCCCGGGAAATGGGATTTGGGGATGACTGGAAGGCTGCCCAAGAAAAAGTAAAGCAATCCTATGTGCCCGAAGGGCAGCAGCCCGAAGCAATGCTGGATTTGTACAATCAATCCATCGACTTTTTAAAGAAAAATAACTTGTTGACCATACCACCAGTGGCCGAGGAAACGTGGAGAATGAGCATGATGAGCCCCGAACGGCAAAAAATTGCGCCTTTCTTCTTGGGAGGGGAGACCTTAATGATCTCTTACCCCACAAACACCATGGACCATGAGGACAAAATGATGAGCATGCGGGGCAACAACCCACATTTCTCAAGGGCCACCGTACATCATGAGCTGATAGCGGGCCACCACTTGCAAGGTTTCATGAACAGGAGGAACAAGACGTACCGAAATTTCAGGACCCCGTTTTGGACCGAGGGGTGGGCCCTCTACTGGGAGCTGATTTTATGGGACATGGATTTTCCCCGATCTCCAGAGGACCGCATCGGGATGTTGTTCTGGAGAATGCACCGCTGTGCTAGGATCATTTTCTCCCTCAACTATCATTTGGGCAAATGGACCCCGCAGGAGTGTATTGATTATCTGGTGGACCGAGTGGGCCACGAAAGGGCCAATGCAGAAGGTGAGGTCAGACGATCGTTCACCGGAAGGTACGGCCCATTGTACCAGTTGGCCTATATGACCGGAGGAATGCAGTTCTATGCCCTGAAAAAAGAATTGGTGGATTCGGGAAAAATGACCTACAAGGAATACCATGATGCCGTTTTGCGGGAAAACAGTATGCCTGTGGAAATGGTGAGGGCCATACTCACCAACCAACCTTTGGACAAAAACTATAAAACTTCATGGAAGTTTTATGATCGAAAATAATTGTTTTAATTGTTTTTAGTTTAGTTCCCCAGGGCCATCATTAAAATGATGGCCCTGGGATTTTGTAGGAGCTCCTTAAACCTCGGCCAAAGGGTTCCGTGACAAGGTATCTGCTTGAAACTACATTAGATAATATAATATCAATTACAGTTAATATGCGATTACGGGACAGCATAGATCTACAATACCTTTAAAGTGTCTACGAAAATGCAAGTTTTCGGCTATGCCCAAAAATGATCGGCACCATTCCCGTGACTCGGTCATTTCCTTTCGGCATTTCATATTTTTTAAACCAAACCAACTATCCGGATGAAAAAAAAGAAAATGTTTTGGATGGCCTCTTTGATTCTTACGATGGGGCCAATTTCAATATCCTTGAACGCACAGGCAAAACAAGAAGCGCTGTATGTGCCCTGCGAGGAAATGCCAGATGTAATGACCAAGTATGAAGCGGACTACGGTGCGCTGGTTCGTTTTTATGCGCCGGGTGCCCGCGGGTATTGGGGAAGGACAAACGATCCGGGGGGATCTCCCGAGCGAAGGCAACGCATGACCAAATTGCGAAATGACTATTTGACAAAATTGGCAAAGTTGGACTTTAATGCACTGCCCCAAGAATGCAAGGCAGATTATGTGCTGTTCAAAAGGGATTTGGAAAAGGAAAACGCCGAGGCCCAAGAGCAAGAGGCGGTTTACCAAAAGATCAAAAAATGGTTTCCGTTTTCCAACAACATCTATTCGTATTTGGAAGGAAGAAGAAGGGGCCATCAACCGGATGCCTCTAAAATGGCCAAGGAATGGAACGATGTTGTGGAACAGATGGAGACACTGAAAGGTCAACTGGAAGTAACAACAGCTTTGGGCAAGGATGAGGTTGAAGAAGCATTACGTGTTATAGAAGACCTAAAGAATTCCGCAGAAAATGTATACTCCTTTTACAACGGCTATGACCCTCTTTTTACATGGTGGATGCCTACCGTTTACGAAGAAATGGGCAAAGGATTTGATGCTTATTCCGAAGTGTTCAAAACCAAGTTTGACAAGGGAAAACCAGTTGATGAAAGCGGCATTGTGGGCAACCCCGTAGGCAGGGAAGAGCTGGTGAAACAATTGGAGTACGAGATGATTGATTATACTCCTGAAGAATTGATCAAATTGGCGAATGAAGAATTTGCCTGGTGCGATGCCGAACTGCTAAAAGCATCCCAGGAAATGGGATTTGGCAATGATTGGAAGGCTGCCCAAGAAAAAGTAAAGAACGCTTATGTGGAGCCTGGAAAACAACCGGAATTGATCCTTCGTCTCTACAATGAAGCGGTTGATTTCCTTAAAAAGAACGACTTGATCACAGTTCCCCCCTTGGCTGAAGAAGTTTGGGGTATGGGCATGATGTCCCCTGAGCGCCAGTTGGTAAATCCTTTCTTTACCGGTGGCTCCTCCATCAGCATTTCATACCCCACTGATGCCATGACGTATGAACAACGTATGATGAGCATGCGCGGCAACAACCCACACTTCTCCATGGCAACCGTGCACCACGAATTGATCGCGGGGCATAACCTGCAAGGCTTTATGAACAGCCGTCACCGCACCTACCGTAATTTCAGCACACCATTTTGGACCGAAGGATGGGCATTGTACTGGGAACTTCTATTGTGGGACAAAGGTTTCCCACAAGGGCCCGAAGACCGCATAGGCATGTTGTTCTGGCACATGCACCGTTGCGCCCGTATCATTTTCTCATTGAACTATCATTTGGGCAAATGGACCCCACAGGAATGTATCGACTTTTTGGTGGATCGTGTGGGGCATGAGCGCGCCAATGCCGAAGGTGAGGTAAGACGTTCCTTTGTGGGCAACTACCCGCCCTTGTATCAGTTGGCGTACCTAACAGGAGGCCGTCAGTTCTATGCATTGCACAAAGAATTGGTGGATAGCGGTAAAATGACCAACAAGGAATTTCACGACAGGATCATCACCATGAATGCCATGCCGGTTGAGATGATCAAGGCCATTATGACCGATCAGAAAATCACCAAAAATTACAAGGCCAAATGGAAGTTCTACGATCCACCAAAACAATAAAGATGAGAAGCACTTTCATTGGAGGACTTTTGGGACTGGTATGTATGACCACCGGTTCGGCCCAAGAAGCAGATTTTGTTCCTTGCCAGGAGATGCCGTTTCTCATCGAGAATTTTGAAGCGGATTCGCGGGTATTGGACAATTTTTACAGCCCTTCCACAGGGTCGTACTATGGCTTTGGAAGAAGGGGGCCATCAGCCTCATATCCGGAAAAACTGGACCGAATGGACCGTCTGTACAAGCAATATTTGGAAAAACTGAGCGCTTTGGACTTTGATGGCTTGCCCCAGGAATGTAAGGTAGATTACATCCTTTTGAAAAGAGACCTTAATGAAAACTTGCGGCAATCCCAAGTGGAGCGACGCGAGTTGGACAGTGTGGGCAAGTGGTTTCCCTTTAGCAGCACCGTTTACGATTTGTTCAAACTGAGAAGAAGGGGAATCCAGCCCGATGCGCAACAAGTGGCAAAGGAATGGTCCGGAATCCTTGATCAGATTGATTCCCTGAAAACAATTCTAAAAGAGTCCGATGACTTAAGTGTGCTGGTCATCAGAAAGGCAACCGATGTGGGCAATGGCCTGCAACAGGCCTTGGCCGATATTCATGGGTTTTATAACGGGTACGATCCCATGTTCACGTGGTGGACCTCTAAGACCTATGAGGATTTGGATGCATCCTTGAAGGAATACACCGAGTTGTTCAAGCAAAAACAGACCCCGGACAAAAATGGAATCGTTTCCCGAAAACCAGTGGGTCGTGAGGAGCTTATCCGCCTATTGGAATACCAGATGGTACCCTATACGCCAGAGGAGCTCACCAAAATAGCCAACGAGGAATTCGCGTGGTGCGAGAAGGAGATGTTAAAAGCATCCCAAGAACTGGGATTCGGAAATGATTGGAAAGCAGCTTTGGAACATGTGAAGGATACCTACGTGCCTCCAGGGAAGCAACCAGAGGCCATCCTGGATCTATACGAAAGATCGGTGGCGTTCTTGAAAAAGCACGATTTGGTGACCATACCGCCGTTGGAGGAAGAGGTTTGGGGGATGTACATGATGTCTCCCGAAAGACAGCGCACCAATGCCTTTTTTACGGGTGGAAACAACATCACCATTTCCTACCCCACCAATACCATGGACCATGAATTCAAGATGATGAGCATGCGCGGGAACAATCCCAATTTCTCATTTGCCACCGTTCATCATGAGTTGATTCCAGGACACAACATGCAATATTTTATGAATGCCCGGTACCGAACCTATCGCGATTTTGGCACCCCATTTTGGATGGAAGGATGGGCGTTGTACTGGGAATTATTGTTGTGGGATATGGATTTCCCGACCACACCTGAAGAGCGTGTAGGAATGCTGTTCTGGCACATGCACCGCTGTGCACGAATTATATTTTCATTCAATTTCCACATGGGCGAATGGACCCCACAGCAATGTATCGATTTTCTGGTGGATAAAGTGGGTCATGAACGCATCAATGCCGAAAGCGAGATTCGCGGACCCCTATCCAGCAACAGCAACCCGCTGTACCAAGTGGGTTATTTGACCGGAGGTCGTCAATTCTATGCATTGAAAAAGGAAATGGTAGACAGCGGGAAAATGGGAATCAAGGAATTCCATGACAAGGCCATCAGATTGAATGCCATGCCCATGGAAATGGTTCGTGCCATTATGACGGGCCAAAAATTGACCAAGGATTTTAAGACCAACTGGAAGTTCTACGAGTAGATGGGCAACCAAAATGGGTGTTCATTCCATCAAGTTGTTTGGATCAAGAGGCCTTGGATTGGTTGTTCCATTTTTCAATGGAATATCTCCTGTACTGGGTAGGGGTGACGCCTTTTAGCTCCTTGAATTTTCTGTTGAAATTGGCAATGTTCAGAAAACCACACTGCTCGGAGACCATGGCAATGGAAAGATCGTTGTTCTTGAAGAGCAATCGGCAGGCATGTTCTATCCGTATTTCTATCAAAAACTGAAAAAAGGTCTTGTTCGTCCTTTTCTTGAAATAGCGACAAAAGGCATTTTTGCTCATATTGGCCTTATCTGCCACAGCATCCAATGAAAAGGATTCATGGAAATGGTTCAGGGCAAACTCGAACACATTGTTCATGCGGTTGCCTTCGTCATTGGTATATATCTTACGATAGACAAAGGTGGACAAGGGCTGCTTTTCGGCCGAGATCATGATGTCAAGGATATGCAGTAGGGTCGCAATGCGTTGTATCCGATTTTGATTCTTCAGTTGCATGAAATGGGACGAGAGCTTTTCCAAATCGGACAGTATTTTGATGCCATAGCCCGATTCTCCAAAGAAAAGCTGGAGCCTTGTCATGTCAGAAAGATTGAAAAAATCCTTACCAAAGGACTTCTTGGTGAAGAACAAGGTGTACATAATGGACTTGGATGAGCTTTTGGGGTCGCTCCTGAACACATGGGGAACGTTTTCCCCTATGACCACGACATCCCCCGAATTGAAATCGTTTACCGTATCGCCCACTATCAGCGACCCTTCCCCGGAAGCAATATAGCTGATCTGGATTTCCTCGTGCTGATGCAGCTTGTCATAAAAGAAAATACCTGTGTCTTCTTGATAGACCAGTGCTTCTTGCTCAGGTTTTGGAATCTTAAAGGGAAGGACTTTCATGGTATCGGAGGTTTTTATATAAAATTAATTACTTTATTGAATATAATAAGTTAATAGGGTAATATAGTATAGATCTTGGATAATAAAAATCAAGAAGGTGACCAAGCATTATTTTTACTTGGTAACGGAATCGATTTTGTAACTAAACTTTGCCGATTGGAAAGATTAAATCCTATTTTTCTGTCAATATAGTATAACAAAAGGCTAATAAATAGGCGAATTCTTGCAATGCTGTCTTTTATTTTTGCAATCAAAATACTAACATTATGATACAATGGGAAGGCGTTATGCCTGCTGTAACGACAAAATTTACAAGTGAGGACAAATTGGACCTTGCCATGTTTGAGAAAAATATAAGGGCCCAAGTGGAAGCAGGGGTCCATGGGATCATTTTGGGGGGTACCTTGGGAGAGGCGAGCACCCTTACCAAGGAAGAAAAGGAAACCCTGATAAAAGCCTCCCTGGAAATAGTTGCGGGCAAGATCCCCGTGATCATCAACATTGCTGAGCAGAGCACCAAAGAGGCCGTTGCCGTAGCGCAGCATGCAGAAAAAGTGGGCGCACAAGGGCTAATGATCCTACCACCGATGCGTTACAAGGCCACCGATTACGAAACTGTGACGTATTTTAAGGCCATAGCGAACAGCACTTCCCTGCCCATCATGATCTACAACAACCCTGTGGATTATAAAATAGAGGTAACTTTGGATATGATGGAAGAATTGTTGGAGTGCAATAACATTCAGGCCATCAAAGAATCCACAAGGGACATCACCAACGTCATCAGGTTGAGAAACCGCTTTGGAGACCGCTTGAAGATATTCACTGGTGTGGACACCCTTGGTCTGGAAAGCTTGGTGATCGGTGCCGATGGCTGGGTGGCCGGATTGGTCTGTGCCTATCCAGCGGAAACCGTTGCCATCTACGAATTGGTAAAGGCAGGAAAGATCAACGAGGCACTCGACATATACAGATGGTTCATGCCATTGTTGGAACTGGACATCAGCCCCCAATTGGTACAGAACATCAAATTGGCCGAAGTGGCCACAGGAATAGGGACCGAAAACGTAAGGCCCCCAAGATTGCCCTTGCAAGGAAAAGAAAGGGAGCGGGTGATCAAAGTAATTGAAACGGCCATGAAAAATAGGCCTGTGCTCCCAGAATATAAACATCTTAAAAGTGTAGTATGATTACAGGTAAAAACTGTATAGCAGGAGATTTTAGCGGAAAGGGAAACGTGGAGTTCAAGACCATCAATCCCAAATTGAACAGTGAAAACCCAACTACTTTTGTGGAGGCCACAAAAGAAGAAATAGAGGAGGCCGTTTCTGCGGCATGGGACGCCTTCAAAACATACAGAAAGCTGCCGGGGGCAAAACGCGCAGCTTTTTTGAATACCATTGCCGATGAAATCTTGGCTCTGGACCAAGAATTGGTGGACACCTACACCATGGAATCCGGATTGCCCGAAGGAAGGGCAGTAGGGGAAAGGGGCAGGACTGTGTTCCAGTTGAGGACCTTTGCCGAACTGGTCGCCAACGACGATTGGAGGGAAAACACCTTCGATGCCGCCCAACCGGACAGAAAACCATTGCCAAAGGATGACCTGAGAAAAACAATGATTCCCTTGGGACCTGTGGCCGTATTTGGGGCCAGTAACTTCCCATTGGCCTATTCCACAGCGGGTGGTGATACCGCCAGTGCCTTGGCCGCTGGTTGCCCCGTAATTGTGAAATCGCACCCCATGCATGCTGGCACATCAGAACTTGTGGCTTCTGCCATTGTAAAAGCGGCCGAAAAGACCGGGATGCCCAAAGGGGTGTTCTCCAGTATCAATGGAGGCATTCAGGCCGGGGTGGATCTAGTGAGTCATCCCAAGGTAAAAGCAGTGGGATTCACGGGTAGTATCGGCGGGGGAAGAGCCTTGTTCGATTTGGCGGCAAAAAGGGAAGAACCCATTCCGGTATTTGCGGAAATGGGAAGTATCAACCCAGTTATCATCACCCCCAGCGCCCTATCCAAAAGAGCGGGGGAAATTGCCAAGACATACGCTGGTTCCATCACTTTGGGAACCGGGCAGTTCTGTACCAATCCCGGTCTATTGTTGACGGTAAAGGATGGCAATACGGAGCATTTTGTAAACGAACTCGCCAAAGAGACCATCGCTTTGGATCCACAGTGCATGCTGCACCCCAACATCAAAAGTGGATATGACAAAAAAGGTGCGGATGTGACTTCCCAGGGTGGGGTTCAAGTTGTTGGAAAAGTGCAAGGAACATTGGAGCCCAATTATGCGGCCTCTGTGGTGGCAACGGTATCGGGAACCGAGTTTTTGGCCAATCCCAAATTGCACCAAGAAGTTTTTGGACCTTTTTCCATGGTGGTCCAGTGCAAGGACGAAGCTGAACTCCTTCAGATCATAGAAGGATTGGAAGGACAATTGACAGGGACCCTGATTGCAGAGGAGGATGATACCTTGGATTTGGCAGAGATTGTGGACGCCCTTCAGAACAGGGTAGGTAGGATCATCTATAACGGAGTTCCGACAGGAGTTGAAGTCTGTCCGTCCATGCAACATGGCGGGCCTTATCCGGCCTCAACGGATTCGAGGTTCACGGCGGTGGGCATACATGCCATTAAAAGATGGGTGAGGCCTGTGAGTTATCAGTCCTTTCCGCAGTCATTGTTGCCGGAACACCTCAAGGGATAATAGTCGCAAATTGATTGCTTAAAATAGGATGGTTTTTTTAAAGAGCTGCTAGTGGCAAGAAAAACTTTTTTTTGTGTTGACGCACATACCTGTGGCAATCCGGTTAGGGTTGTGGCAGGAGGCGGTCCCAATCTTTTAGGGGCCAATATGAGTGAAAAAAGACAGCATTTCCTAAAGGAATATGACTGGATAAGAAAAGGGTTAATGTTTGAGCCCAGGGGACATGACATGATGAGCGGGAGCATTCTGTTCCCGCCCCATGAACCCGAAAATGATTTCGCCATCCTTTTTATCGAGACTTCTGGCTGTTTGCCCATGTGCGGGCACGGGACCATTGGGACCATCACCGTGGCGATTGAAGAAGGATTGATCGCTCCCAAAGTACCTGGAAAGATACGGATGGAAGCGCCGGCCGGATTGGTGGAAATCGAATACCAACAGACTGGAAAAAAAGTGGATTGGGTGCGCTTGGTCAATGTGAAATCCTATTTGGCCGCCGAAAACCTGACCGTGGAATGTCCGGAATTGGGAGAGATTACTTTTGATGTGGCCTATGGTGGAAATTACTATGCCATTGTGGATCCCCAACAAAACTTCAAGGGAGTGCACCATTTTTCTGCGGGGCAGATCATCCAATACTCCCAAGTGGTGCGACAAAGGATCAACGAAAAATACCCAGATAGGTTCATCCATCCAGAAAACAGTACCATTCGCGATGTGAGCCACATGCTCTGGACGGGAGACCCCATCGACCCGACATCATCCGGAAGAAATGCCGTTTTTTATGGGGACAAGGCGATAGACCGCTCCCCTTGTGGAACAGGGACCTCGGCACGAATGGCCCAGTTGCATGCCAAGGGAAAATTGAAAATGGGGGAACCTTTCATCCATGAAAGCTTTATCGGCAGCAAGTTTGTCGGGAAGGTGATGAAGGAGACCACACTGGCAGACAAAAAAGCCATTGTGCCCAGTATCCAAGGATGGGCCCAAGTCACCGGATACAACAACATCATCATAGATGATGACGACCCCTATGCACACGGGTTCCAAGTGTTATAAATCGTACCAAAATGAAGAAAGTGATCGTTGTGGGGGGAGGCATCTCCGGACTTTTTAGTGCCTATTATTTGGTAAAGGAAGGGTATGAGGTAACGGTGTTGGACCAGACCGATATGACCAGTGGGGCCTCCTACATCAATGCAGGATACATCACCCCGAGCCATTTTATACCCTTGGCTGCCCCAGGCATCATCACCCAGGGTCTCAAATGGATGCTGGACAGTTCCAGTCCGTTCTACATCAAACCCAGGTGGGACATGGAATTCTTCAGATGGGCCCTTTTGTTTAAGAAATCGGCCACTGCAACAAAGGTGAAAAAAGCGATACCCGTTATCATGGAACTCAACCTGAAGAGTAGGGATTTGTATGAAGAAATACGATCCGCTCAGCATTTTGACTTCCATTACGAAAGAAAAGGGGTGCTGATGGCGTACTGTTCGAACAAGGCTGAAGAAGAGGAGCACGAAGTGGCCGAACAGGCCATACAGAAAGGACTGGATGTCTCGGTACTTTCCAAAGAAGCGTTGCATGAGATCCAACCGGGCTTCTCGGACCAAGTAAAAGGAGCGGTGCATTATACCTGTGATGCCCACATGACCCCTCACCATTTCATGCAGCAACTAAAGGATTGGTTGCAGTTGCAGGGCGTGCGGTTCAGGACGGGACAAAAGGTAGAGGAGGTCACTGTTGAGGGCAAAAAAATAACGGCCATGAAAGCCCAGAACACAGTTTATGAGGCCGATGAATTTGTACTGGCCTGTGGCAGCTGGACGTCGAAGTTGGCTGCCGCTTTAGGGCTGAATGTTCCCATTCAAGGAGGGAAGGGATATAGCATGGATGTGGAACGCCCCACCGGAATCACATTGCCGACCATTTTGGTGGATGCCCGGATGGCCATCACCCCAATGGACGGTTTTACGCGTTTTGCCGGCACGATGGAATTCTCCGGCAACAACGATACCATACAAAAAGAACGGGTGGAGGCCCTTGCCAAGGCAGTAAAGGCCCATTACCAAAATGTTGAAATACTGCAAGCAGAGAAGGATAAAGCGACGTCAGGATTGAGACCCGTATCCCCAGATGGATTGCCATATATTGGAAAAACCTCCAAGTACAACAATCTTGTCATCGCATCTGGACATGCCATGATGGGATGGAGTTTGGGGCCAATTACGGGCAAGTTGGTGGCCCAGGAAATCTCTGGAACAAAAACTTCGGTTGATTTAACTCCACTTTCGCCCGACAGATTCAAATAATTACCTTAGGTCAACATATCGGCAACAAGCAAGACCCATATTTCATTGTCCTCTTTGGAATCCTGTTCAATTATATCTTTTTTTGTGTCGAAACAGATGATTAGGGTAATATAGTATCAGTATCAGGTAATATGAACTGATGGACAATTGGAGATTATCTCTAGTTTTAGCCTTATGTATACTATGGAATCTTTTGTCAAAAAAATAAGTGTATTTTTTATACTTATAACTTCGGGAGCAGCATTTGCCCAAGGGACTTTAGCGGAATATAAAAAGGCGATTGCCCTGGATTCCCTGTTTCGGGACAAGGTCATCAACTCACCTTCCAGTTTTCATTGGTTGGAAAATGGGTTGCTGTGGTATGTGAACAATACGTCCAAAGGAAAGGAATACCTCTGGGTAGATCCTTCCGCTGAGACCCAGCAACAATGTTTTGACCATGTAGCTTTGGCCAAATTGTTGTCCGAAACATTTGATAAAGAAATCGATGCGGACCAAATCGACATTACTGAACTGGAGTTTGATGCCGTCATGGATGAGATCAAGTTCATTTTTGACAAGAAGAAGGTTGCATACCGCCCAAGCAGCAACACGCTGACCATTATTGATGCAAATCCAAAGGATAGAGATCGAAACAAGGGGTATTGGGGTAGCAGGTTCGATGAAACGACCAACCCGCCCGTGATGTCGCCAGACTCTACGATGACCGCATTTATCAAAAACAGCAACCTGTACATCAAGAACAATGAGACCGAAGAGGAAACCCGCCTGAGTTATGACGGGGCGCCCGGTTTTTTCTATTCGAGCTATATCAAATGGTCACCTGATGGGAAAAAGATCATGGCCTACAAAGTGCGTCCGGGCGATGACCGTAAAATATATTTTGTGGAATCCAGTCCAGCAGATCAGTTCCAGCCCAAGTTGCAATCCAGGGACTATTTGAAACCGGGGGATGAACTTCCCTTCAAGAGCCCGCAATTGTTCTTGGTGGACTCCAAAAAGCACATCCCTATCCCCACGGACGAGTTCAACCATCAATTTGGCCTGAACCGAATCGATTGGAGGGAGGACAGCCGTGCCTTCTCCTTCGAGTTCAACCAACGCGGCCATCAGGCCTATAAAGTGATCGAGGTGGATGCTTTGACGGGGAACCTGAAAGTTTTGGTGAACGAGACCAGTGACACCTTCATTGACTACAGCAGTAAAAAGTACCGATACGATGTGGCGGATGGCAAAGAGATCATTTGGACGTCCGAACGGGACGGGTGGAACCACATTTACCTCTACGATGGAAAGACAGGGCAGGTAAAAAGACAGCTTACCAAAGGGGAATGGGTCGTACGGCAAGTCGTCCATGTGGATGAAGAGAAAAGGGAGGTCTATTTTACCGCCAGTGGGGTCGATAAAGACCAAGACCCCTATTTCATCCACTATTTCAAGGTGGGGTTTGATGGAAAGAACCTTACCCGATTCACGGTGGAAAATGCCAACCATGAGGTCACCTTCTCCGAGGATTTTGCCTATTATGTGGATCGATATTCCAGGGTGGATGCACCGCCAGTGACCCTTTTGAAATCATCAAAAAAAGGCAAGACCATCATGCAGTTGCAAAAGGCAGACCATTCCGCTTTGCTGAAAGAAGGATGGATCGCACCCGAAGTTTTCACGACAAAGGGAAGGGACGGTATCACCGATATTTGGGGCATCATCATCAGGCCAACTTCCTTTGATCCCAACAAGACCTATCCGGTCATTGAATATATTTACGCAGGTCCCCACAGTTCCTTTGTGCCCAAAGATTTCAGGGCCTATTATTGGTCCATGTCCTCCTTGGCCGAGTTGGGCTTTATTGTGGTGCAGATCGATGGGATGGGCACTTCCAACCGATCCAAGGCCTTTCACGACATCTGTTGGCAGAACTTGAAAGATGGCGGTTTCCCCGATCGGAAAATATGGATCAAGGAAGCCGCAAAAAAATACCCCTACATGGATGCCGATAAAGTGGGGATTTTCGGAACTTCGGCCGGGGGGCAGAATGCGGCAGCAGCCTTGGTCTTCAATTCGGATTTTTATGACGTGGCGGTCTCTTCCTGTGGATGCCATGACAACAGAATGGACAAGATCTGGTGGAACGAACAGTTTATGGGCTATCCCATCGGTCCCCATTACGCAGCCAGTTCCAATGTGGAAAATGCAGATCGGATGGGCGGTAACCTGATGCTCATATTGGGCGAGGTGGACGACAATGTAGATCCCGCCAGCACCATGCAGTTTGCCAATGCGCTGATCAAGGCCAACAAGGATTTTGAATTGGTCACCATACCCGGAATGGGCCATTCTTCCGGAGGGGATTTTGGGGAACGCAAACGCAAGGACTTTTTTGTGAAACACTTGATGGGAGTGGACCCACCATCATGGGAAGCCATTTACGGTCAGAAAACCAATTAATTTTAAATAGAGGGAAACGATTTTATCATGAAACTAGCTAAGTTATTCATTTGTGCATTTTTGAGTTTTGTTGCTTTGGGCCTGAACGGTTTACAAGCGCAAAGCGGCAACCAGATATTGGATGGGATTGGAGAGACAGGGATGATTGCCCGGTATATTTTCAATGGGGATGCCAAGGATTGGTCCAGGAACAATCTGAATGCAAGGGTATATGGCACCAATGCCAAGTTTGAGGATGATGAAAAATTTGGCAAGGTACTTTCCCTCTCAGCGGATGGCAAGTCATACATTTCCATTCCTGGCGAGGCCGTGGAAGGAGAAGAATCACTCAGTATATCCGCATGGGTCAACTTCAAGTCCATGCAAGCAGGCCAGTATCTTTTTGATTTTGGGAAGGACGACAGGACACATTTTTTTGTGGCCCCTTCGGGAATCCAAGGCAAAGAGGGATATCAAGCACAGATCGTAAAAGAGGGCAAGGAACAGTTCACGGCCCTTGTGACAAACCCAAAAATTGAATTGGGCGAATGGGTGCACTTGGCCATAGTGCTGGATATTCCCTCCAAATCCATGGATGTCTTCATCAATGGGGAACAGGTAGCGAAAACCGAAAATATGGACATGGAACTGGATGAACTGTTCGCCCACGAGAACCTGCTCTATTTGGGAAGGTCGATAACCTCCAACAACCCCTATCTCGATGCCAAGATCCATGATTTTAGGTTATATCGAATTCCTTTGAGCGAAGATCAAATAGGTAGGATCCGTTACATCGCCCTAAGAGGGGGAGAGGGGACCGCAAGAAGGGAAAGGCCAGAGGACAACTTACCACAATTTGAAGCGGGAACCCCCCAATTGTACAATACCTACCTCACCGGGGTATCCAATATTGAAGTGGAGACCGAAGTGGGCCATCTACCCAGATTGCCTCGTTATGTCCAAGGCACCTACCGCAATGGCGTCAAAGGCCCAAAAGTAAGGGTATTGTGGCCATCCCCAACCGACAACACCCAGGTGTTGCAGACAGGGACCTACGAGGTTACCGGCCAAGTGGCGGGCACGGATTTTCAGCCCAAGGCCAAGGTCACGGTAAAATCAGGCAAAGAAATGGGCACACCCAGCCGCAAACTGGAGGTATTCGGATTGGATGAGGTGTCCTTGGATGCCGACGCCAATGGCCAACAGACAAAGTTTATCGAGAACAGGGACAAATTCATCAACACGCTTACGCAGACCAACCCTGATAATTTTCTCTATATGTTCCGAAATGCCTTTGGGCAGGAGCAACCGGAAGGCGCAAAGCCATTGGGGGTCTGGGACAGTCAAGAGACCAAATTGAGGGGGCATGCCACGGGCCATTACCTTACTGCCATTGCCCAGGCCTATGCCAGTACCGGTTATGACAAGGAATTGCAGGCCAATTTTGCCGATAAGATGGACTATATGGTGGAAGTACTCTACCAATTGTCCCAAATGTCCGGACAGCCCACCAAAGCAGGAGGAGAGCATGTCGCCGACCCAACGGCGGTCCCACCGGGACCAGGCAAGTCTGCCTATGATTCCGATATTAGTGAAAACGGCATTCGGACAGATTACTGGAATTGGGGAAAAGGGTTCATCAGTGCCTATCCGCCCGATCAGTTCATCATGTTGGAAAAAGGGGCCACCTACGGTACCCAGCCTACCCAAGTTTGGGCACCTTATTACACATTGCACAAGATTTTGGCCGGGTTGATGGATATTTATGAGGTCAGCGGAAATGCGAAGGCCCTTGAAATTGCCAAGGGAATGGGCGATTGGGTATATGCCCGATTGAGCCAAGTGCCCACAGATACCCTGATCAGTATGTGGAACACCTATATTGCCGGGGAGTTTGGGGGCATGAACGAGGCCATGGCCCGTTTGGACAGGATCACCGATGAACCACGCTACCTGAAGGTCGCCCAATTGTTCGACAACATCAAAATGTTCTTTGGTGATGCAGGACATTCCCACGGATTGGCCAAAAATGTGGATTCGTTCCGAGGGCGGCATGCCAATCAGCACATCCCCCAGATCATGGGCGCGCTCGAAATCTATCGCGATTCGGAATCGCCCGAATATTATCGTGTGGCCGATAATTTCTGGTACAAGGCCAAGAACGATTACATGTACAGTATTGGGGGCGTGGCCGGGGCCAGGAATCCCACCAATGCGGAATGCTTTATTGCCCAACCCGCCACACTGTACGCGAATGGTTTTTCAGCAGGAGGACAAAATGAGACCTGTGCCACCTACAATATGTTGAAACTCACCAAAAACCTCTTCTTGTTTGACCAGCGGACCGAGTTGATGGACTATTATGAACGTGGACTCTACAACCATATCCTTGCCTCCGTCGCCGAGGATAGTCCGGCCAACACCTATCACATATCGTTGAGGCCCGGTTCCGCAAAAAGATTCGGGAATGCCGATATGAGTGGCTTTACTTGTTGCAACGGCACCGCTTTGGAGAGCAGCACCAAGCTCCAGAACTCCATTTATTTCAAAAGTTTGTATGCGAACGCCCTGTATGTGAACCTTTATGTGCCTTCCACGTTAAAATGGGAAGAGAAAAATATCACCGTTCAGCAGAAAACAGCTTTCCCGAAAGCGGACCAAACCCAATTGATCATCAAAGGCAAGGGTAAATTTGACCTGAACCTTCGGGTACCGCAATGGGCGACCAAAGGTTTTCTTGTAAAAGTGAACGGCAAGGAAGAAAAAATAGTCGCCCAACCGGGTACGTACCTTACCTTGAGCCGCAAATGGAAGGACGGTGACATTGTGGATGTTCAAATGCCGTTCCAGTTCCATTTGGACCCTGTAATGGACCAACAGAACATTGCCAGTCTATTTTATGGCCCCATCCTATTGGTGGCCCAAGAACCTGAAGCCAGGAACGATTGGCGTAAAGTGACCTTGGATGCCAATGATATTGGTAAGACCATCCAAGGTGACCCCAAAACCTTGGAATTTATAATTGACGGAGTGGTCTTCAAACCGTTCTATGAAACTTATGGTCGCCACTCGGTGTATTTGGATGTAACCTTGAAATAAAATCGGATCGTAATGGAGATGAAGTATAAAAAATATGGATTGGCTTTGGTATGTTGTTTGGCCATCCTATCCGGGCTACAAGCACAACGGACCTATTGGAGCAGGGTGGAGAGCAGGGAATCGACCTTGGGCATTGCCGATGTGTATCAGAAATTCAACACCCCTGATTTTCAGTTGAAATTGGTAAAGGCCTCACAGACCGTTGCCGCCCTCAGGCCCAATAGCGAACCTTATTTTGACTTTACTCCCGGGGAGCGCCTCGAGATCAGGGACAAGGACAGCCTTTATCATTTGGGCGACATCAACCTTCGGATAAAGGATGCCAACGGCGCATGGAAATCGTATTCCACCGCTACCCATCGCGCAGAAATAACTCCTTTGGAAGCAACGGGCACCATTCTTGCCGCTGCCGATTTGGCCAATACCTTGCCCAGTGACATCCCCGTTTCGGTAAAAAGGTATTATGAATTGGACCATGATCAACTGGTCATGCGCTTTGAGATCACCAACAAGCAAAATGCAGCTGTGGAAATTGGGGCATTGGGCATCCCGATGATCTTCAACAATATTCTTGAAGGCAAATCATTGACGGAGACCCATGCGCAAAACGTATTTTTTGACCCCTATATCGGAAAGGATGCGGGCTATCTGGAAGTGAAACGACTGAGTGGAAGAGGTCCCGCACTTTTGGTACTGCCCAAGGAGAACATGGGTTTTGAAGCTTACCGACCCTTATTGGACGACCCCACACCCAAGAGCATCGTTTTTGAAGGCTTTCATGAGTGGATGGCCCATAGCAAAGCCTATGCGGAAAAGGAATGGCAGGGGGTGGAGCAGTGGAACAACCCCACCTCGCTCATCCTTCAACCCAAGGAGACCAAAAACTTTTCCTTGAAGTTTGTGCTGTCCGAAGGTATCAAGAACATCCGGGAGACCTTGGTGAAGCAAGAACACCCAGTGGCCGTAGGGGTTCCGGGTTATGTGTTGCCCCAAGATGTGGAGGGCCAATTGTTCGTTGATTACAAAAGCGAAGTGGCTTCTTTTCAGGTTGAACCTAAAGGTTCCCTGGAGGTCAAAGAGGATGGAAAAACCCCATCAGGGAAAAAGAAATATCGTGTCCAAGGAAAAAAATGGGGCCGGGCAAGGCTTACCCTGACCTATGCCGATGGTGTGGAGCAGACCATCAACTACAAGACCATCAAACCGGAAACAGAGGTCATCAAGGATTTTGGACATTTCTTGACCACGGAACAATGGTTTGATGACCCCAACGATCCCTTTGGAAGGAATCCATCAGCCATCACGTATGATTATGAGAAAAAAGAGCAGGTGGTACAGGACGGAAGGGTCTGGATCAGTGGATTGAGCGATGAAGGTGGTGCCGGAAGTTGGTTGGCCGCCATCATGAAGCAATTGGTACAGCCCAACAGAAAAGAGATCCAAAAGTTGCAGGGATTTGTGGATGAGACCCTTTGGGGAGGCATACAGTACAACGAAGGTCCCCATAAGTACGGCGTAAAAAAGAGCATGTACTACTACGAGCCCGATTCACTGCCCCAAGGCACCTACAGTGACAAAATTAACTACAAGACCTGGGCAGCCTGGGACCACAAGCATGCCAACGACCCCGGTAGATCTTACAACTATCCCCACGTAGCGGCTGCCTATTGGGTCATGTACCGCCTGTCCCGATACCATCAAGGGTTGGTGGACAATAGGTCCTGGGATTGGTATTTGGAAAATGCCTACCATACCAGTGTGGCCATGGTAGAGCAGGCACCGTACTATGCCCAGTTTGGACAAATGGAAGGTTCTGTGTTCCTTTTTATCTTGGAAGATTTGAAAAATGAAGGGCTCACCGAAATGGCCACCGATTTGGAAAAACGGATGAAGGAAAGAGCGGACCACTGGAAGGCATTGGATTATCCCTTTGGTAGTGAAATGCCCTGGGATTCCACAGGACAGGAGGAAGTCTATATGTGGTCCAATTATTTTGGATATGACCGAAAAGCGATGGTGACCCTGAGTGCCATTTTGGCCTATATGCCCACCATGCCCCATTGGGGCTATAATGGCAATGCCAGAAGATATTGGGATTTCCTGTACGGTGGCAAGGCAGGGGAAACTTCCCGTGTGGAACGTCAGATCCATCATTATGGGTCATCGTTGAACGCCATTCCGGTGTTGAGCCATTTCCGAAAAAAACCGGACGACCTGTACCTATTGAAAGTGGGCTACGGTGGACTTTTGGGGGGAATTTCCAACATCACCCAAGACGGATTTGGCCCGGCGGCCTTTCATTCCTATCCATCTACCCTCAAAATAGATGGGATTTCAGGGGATTATGGTTCTGGTTTCTATGGCTATGCCGTGAACACTTCGTCCTATCTGGTCAAGGATGAGGATATGGGATGGTTGGCCTTTGGGGGCAATTTGTCCCAAAAAGGGAACGTCGTGGAAATGGAACTGACCACAGCGGCACGGTCAAAAATCTTCATCGCTCCCAAAAAGCTTTGGCTTACCTTGGATGCAGGATCATTTGAAAAAGTGGCCTACAATGAAAGCACTGGTGAGGTCACCCTTACGCTAGGGGCAAGCACAACCCATACTCCCAATGCCTATTTACGGATAGATGGTGAGGCGGAACTGCCATATCCAAAAGTGCGTGGCGCTTACGAAATTGCACTGGACAAGAAGGGAACGGTGATCAAACTGTAGAATTTGGGAAATAGAACGTGGAACATAGTGTTGCTGATCTTGGTGTTTTCCAATGCCTTTGGCCAGCAACGTACGGGCCAACTTCCCATGGAGAAGGTGAACCCTATTCTCCCTGGGTATTTTGCAGATCCCACTATCAAAAAATTCGGGAACACCTACTACATCTATGCCACGACGGATAACGAAATGCTGGCATCCGGTGTTCCCACGGTCTGGTACAGTACGGATTTTGAGCATTGGTACAACTATACCATGGAAGTCCCCTCCCTGGAATCCGTCAACCTCAGGAATTTTTGGGCACCGGATATCATCGAAGGGGATGATGGCAAATACTACCTGTATTTTGGCAATTGCCAGGCCGGGTGCAATATCTATGGTTATGTGTCCGATACGCCAGTGGGTCCTTGGGAAAAATTGAAAAAGGACGATACTCCGATAATTGCACACAACTATCCCAGAAAAGAGTTTCCTTCACTAGATGCCCAATTTTTTGAGGACAGTGACGGACGGATTTATGCCTATTGGGGCACATGGGTGCATTACAATGGTGGATATGCCGTAGGGGAATTGGATACAAGTATGGCGAAGATCCAAAATGCGAAAAACATTCCTTTGGAAGAGACCCCGGAACCTTTCGAGGCTGCCTATATGATGAAAAAAGGGGACAAATACATTTTGATGTATTCCGGCGGTTCCTGCCATGATGAAACCTACAATGTGAGGTATTCCTATTCCGATACGCCCTACGGACCATTTGTTCCGGGGCAGAACAACCCCATCTTGTCCACCAATGAAGAAGGAACGGTGCATGGTCCGGGACACCATTCGGTGTTGGAGGAAAATGGGAAGTATTATATCGTCTATCACAAACACGATTACCCAATGACACGGGGTGGCCTGTCCCGACAAGTTGCTGTGGATGAAATGGTTTTCGAAAACGATTCCACCATCAGGAAAGTGGTTCCGGGACAAAAAGCCCTTCAGGATTTGAGGGCAGCCAACCTGCCAAGGAATTTGGCATTGGGGGGAACGGCCAGTGCATCGTCATTTTATCATTTGCAATCCTTGCAATACGACTATGCCTATGAGCCCTCTTTCGCCACGGATGACCACAATGCCACCATGTGGAAGGCCGCGGACAATTCCTTTCCGCAACAGTTGACTATTGACCTGGGAAAAGAGACCGACATCAAAAGGGTCATGACCCAATTCGAGTTTGCAGGATACTATTACCAATACCAACTGGAACATTCCGCGGATGGACAAAACTGGGAACTTTATGCAGACCGTTCCAGCAACAAAATACCGGGAAGCCCCATGGTCGATGACAAGGAGGTCAGGGCCCGCTATTTGAAGCTAACGGTCTTGGATGTAGAAAAAACGGGGCTTTACGCGGCAGTTTGGAACATCAAGGTATTCGGGTCCTTGTTCGAAATCCCATTGGATCTACAAAATAGACCTTCAAACGAAGGCACTGGAGTAAAAAGTGACCATCAAAAACTGGTGGATATTAACGCCAATGATTTTCCTGACAAAAATAACTTTACTCATCTGTCCAACAAAGGAAGCATAGCCGGGAATTTTGAAAAGGAAGGGAAAGTGGTCCTTGAAGTGGATGAAGAGGGGATAAGGGCCTTCAATTTTACAGAAGAAGCCTTGGTTTTGGACCGGGCAGTTCCCCGAAGTTTGGAATGGAACGGAGCTTTCACCGTGGCCACTTGGGTGAAAAATCCACAAATAGCCAAAGAAGGGGAGTGTTTGTTGTCCTGGTGCGATAGGTTCAGGTTCAATCTGGCCAATTCCTACAATGCTTTGCATTTCAATAGTGGCCATTATGGCGCCGCTGCACATTTGGATGGACATTTTGATATGGGCTACCAAAACCTTCCATCTGCCAATGAATGGCACCATATCGTACTGACTTTTGATGGGGTGGTCGAAAAAATATATGTGGACGGTACACTGGACAATTCCCAGAACATGACCTTGGCCTCACAAATTGAGAATGCCAAAATTCGGATAGGGGCCTCGGATGTGGGCGAGCATTTTTCTGGTCACTTGGCCTCCTTGCAGATGTACGATTACGCCTTGGATGAAACGGAAATCAACGAATTGATGCACCAAACAAAACCAAAGAGCGTAAAAAATTAATCACGTTCTTGAGCGAACCCTCAGAGTTTAAAACTGAAACCGTCCTCGGCAACCTTTTTCTCATACTTTTCCTTGTCAAACACAAAGAGGTAAGCACCTTTGCGCGAGACGGTCATGTCCTTTTCGTTCAATTTTACCAAGACGTCCAAAGAATTGACCTTGTTGATAAAGTTGCGCTTGTCCAGTTTTTTGCCCAAAATGGATTCGTATAGGTTTTGGAGCTGGCGCATGGTGAATTTCTCAGGCAACAGTTCAAAACCGATGGGCATGGTCATGGCCCTGCGTCTCAAACGGGCTATGGCCTTTTGGATCATTTCCTCGTGGTCAAAGATCAGGCTGGGTGCCTCGTTGAGGTCGAACCACCGGGCGGACTCGATTTGAATACCGTCAAACTGGTGCGAATCCACATCGATCAGCGCAAAATAGGAGACGGAAATCGTACGTTGTCCGGGATCCCTGTCCACCTTACTGTAGGTGTAGAGCTGTTCCATGTAGATGTCGCTCAGCCCCGTCAAGGTATTCAGCACCCGTGTGGCAGCTTGGTCCAAGTTCTCATTTTTTTTCAAGAATCCACCAATGAGGGACCATTTGCCCTTTTCAGGTTCAAAATTCCGTTTGATGAGCAATATTTTCAAGTTGGTCTTGTCAAAACCGAAAATAATACAGTCCACGGCCAATAAAACTTGGTCCTCCTTTTGGTAAAAATTAAGTTGCCTGTCAATGTCCGTGGTCAACTCCGCATTTTTGGGTACTTCCATAAGAGCTAAAATCCTAAAACTAAATTTTTTAAACAAATATCTTTTGATGAAAATCCTTAAAAAAGAGTCCCAAATCTTCTAGAGACAGGGAAAGGGTCATTTTTCGCTAGGTTATGTTTTTATATGCTATTGAAAATGAGAGTATTATGTTTTATCTTTGCAAATAGTGTAAAATCGACACATAAAATTTAAAATAAAATTTGTTTTAACGGCGAAACTTTTGTTAATTTATAAATGTAAAAACAACACTTAAATAATGTTCTTCCATCAATCATGGAGTTGACATATTTGGGTTAGTTTAAGTTTAGTAATTGTAATTCAAGGCCATGACCCGGTCATGGCCTTTTACCTTTTGTAACCATTGAAAAACTGTTTTTATGAGATACCTGACTTTACTTTTGACCACGGTGCTGTCTTCCCAGTTGTTTGCCCAACAGACTGTTTTGATAAGTGTGAGCGAGGATTCCGACTCGCCGCAGATCAGTAAGCACATTTACGGACATTTTGCCGAACATTTGGGGCGTTGCATCTACGAAGGCCTGTATGTGGGCGAAGAGAACAAGACTATACCCAACACGGAAGGTGTGCGGAATGACATCATTGCGGCACTCAAGGAACTCAACATCCCCAACCTGAGATGGCCGGGAGGTTGCTTTGCCGACACCTATCATTGGAAGGATGGAGTGGGACCCAAGGAAGAAAGGCCGACCATTGTGAACCGTTGGTGGGGCGGGACTACCGAGGACAACAGTTTTGGGACACATAACTTTTTGAACCTGTGCGAAGTATTGGGGGCGGAACCATACCTCTCCGCCAATGTGGGCAGTGGAACTGTTCAGGAATTGATTGATTGGATGCAATATACCAACCATGATGGGGTCAGTCCAATGGCCGATTGGAGACGCGAGAACGGAAGAGAAGAGCCCTGGGGTGTAAAATATTGGGGCGTAGGCAATGAAACTTGGGGCTGTGGCGGAAACATGACTGCTGAGTACTATGTGGATATCTACAGAAAATATGCAACCTTCATGTCGGATTGGAACAATAGCGGGGGCGTTTACAGGATTGCTTCGGGAGCATCTGAAGATGACTATCACTGGACCGAAACCTTGATGAAAAATGTGCCCTACAGTCTAATGGAAGCCGTTGCCCTGCACGATTACGCAGTTTTTGATTGGTCCGACAAAGGGCCATCCGTCAATTTTGACGAGGAAATCTACTTCAAGTCGATGGAACAGGCACTGAAAATGGAGGAGTACGTCACCAAGCACATCGAGATTATGGACAAATATGATCCCGAGGGTAAAGTGGCCCTTTTTGTGGACGAGTGGGGCGGCTGGTACGATGCCGAACCCGAAGTGAAAAATGGAGTGCTCTACCAACAGAACACCATTCGGGACGTGATGATTGCCGGAACGGTGCTCAATACCTTCAACAACCATGCAAAACGGGTAAAAATGGCCAACTTGGCCCAAATGGTCAACGTGCTGCAGGCCGTGATCCTCACCGATAAGGAGAAGATGATCAAAACCCCGACCTATCACGTCATGAACCTATACAAAGTGCATCAGGATGCACAATTGCTGCCTTCCAAAATAGAAGAGAACACGGAGTTTAGGGAGCTTCCGGCCATTTCCGTGTCGGCATCCAAGGACAAAACGGGAAAGGTCCATGTTTCTTTGGTCAACATCGACCCAAAAAATGATATCGTAGTGGAATTGGATATGGGCAATTTGGAGATCAAGGATATTGCTGGGCAAATTTTGACATCCGATAAGTTGCAGGACCATAATTCTTTTGACAATCCCGAAAAAGTGACACCAAAGGAATTTAAGGGCGCCAAACTGAGAAAAGGAAAAATCTCTCTTACCATCCCAGCTCATTCACTTATTGCATTAGAAGGAAAGTAAACGCAGATGAAAAAAATAATATGGATGGCCACCAGTGTATTGGTGTTGGTGGCCTCATGTAAAAAAGAAACGGAAAAGCCATCGGAGACTGAAGATGGGACCTATGCGGAATCTGGTTATCCCATTGAACCGGTGAACATTCAAAATGTAAAAATCAAGGATGAATTCTGGTTGCCGATCATACAGCGTGTTCAAGAAAAAACGATTGAATATGCCTTGGAAAAATGCAGGGAAGAGGGTCGGTTCGACAACTTCCTGATCGCTGGAGGGAAAATGGAAGGTGAGACAAGGGGAGCCATGCCGTTTGATGATACCGATGTCTATAAAATTATAGAAGGAGCTTCCAATTCCTTGATCAGTGCTCCAAATCCCAAACTGGAAACCTTGCTGGATTCCTTGGTGTCCATCATAAAAGTAGGACAGGAAGCCGATGGTTACCTAACTACCTGGCGGACCATAGACCCTGCAAATCCTCCCGCAAATTGGGTGAATGTAGAAAAAGGGGAACGTTGGGAATCCTTGGAAGCAAGCCACGAACTCTATAATGCGGGCCATTTGTACGAAGCCGCTGCTGTGCATTACAAGGCCACAGGCAAACGTAACTTTTTGGACATCGCCATAAAAAATGCAGATCTGATGGTGGAGACCTTTGGTGAAGGGGAGGGTAAAATTGCCGCCGTGCCTGGACACCAGATCATTGAAACGGGCCTGATCCAATTATATCAAGCCACAGGAAAAAAAGAATATTTTGACCTCGCCAAATATTTCTTGGCTCATAGGGGAAAACCCGAACACCATGACCTTTTTGGGGCCTATTCCCAAGACCATCTGCCCGTTGTGGACCAGGACGAAGTGGTGGGGCACGCCGTAAGGGCCGTGTACATGTATGCCGCCATGACAGATATTGCCGCCATTGAAAAGGACTCGGCATACCTCAAGGCCGTAAACGTCCTTTGGGACAACATGGTGAACAAAAAAATGTACATTACTGGTGGAATTGGTGCCAAGCATGACGGGGAAGCCTTTGGCGAAAATTACGAATTGCCCAACCTGACCGCTTACAACGAAACATGCGCATCAATCGGTGATGTGTACTGGAACCATCGGTTGCACAATTTGACAGGAGATGTAAAATACTTCGATGTGATCGAAAGAACACTTTACAATGGACTGATTTCTGGATTGTCCCTTGATGGCCAACAATTCTTTTATCCCAATGCGTTGGAATCGGATGGGGTGTATAAATTCAATCAAGGGGCCTGTACCCGAAAAGATTGGTTCGATTGCTCCTGCTGTCCCACCAATGTGATTCGTTTTATCCCAGCTATGCCCGGTTTGATTTATTCCAAACAAGATGACACCCTGTTTGTGAATCTATATTCGGCCAACACAGCCAAAGTCGAACTAAAGAACCATACTGTTGCGGTGGAACAAGAAACTTCCTATCCTTGGAACGGAAAGGTGAAATTTATCGTAAAACCGGATGAGGCAGGTGAGTTCACCATCAGACTCAGGATACCGGGCTGGGCCAGAAATGAGGTCTTGCCAGGGGATCTGTATCACTATGCATCCAAAGATGAATCCACCAACAAGCTTTTCTTGAATGGCGAGCAGCTTGAAGGGGTTGTTGATGATGGTTATTTCACAGTGACCAGAACCTGGGAGTCTGGGGATGAGGTGGAACTCGAGTTTCCAATGTCCGTTCGGAAAGTGATGGCCAATCCAAAGGTAGAGGAAGACCAAGGGAAAATGTCACTCGAATACGGTCCTGTGGTCTATGCGGTGGAAGAAATCGATAACAAGGGCAAGTTTGATGACATCCAACTATCTGCGAATGACGAATTCAAGGTGGAGATGCAACCCGATTTGCTGAAAGGGGTCAATACCATATCAAACGAAAAGCTGACCGCAATTCCTTACTATGCTTGGTCGAACAGGGGCATTGGAAAAATGAAGGTTTGGTTGCCAGCGGAAGAAGAATAGAATGAGCCACTCATAATATAATTTATTGAGGAGATATTTTCAACCCATATAAAATGAAAAACAACGTCCGTAACATCATTGCCCTGTTTGTTCTGACAACATTCTTTTTTGGTTGTGAACCGAAAGAAAACGGAGTGTCCATGACCAATCAGGAAGGTACGCTTCGGGCTGAATTGTTTTTGGATAAGGAGGGAAAACCTTTTTACCGATTGTTTCATAAGGACAGCATGGTTTTGGATACTTCTTATGTTGGGCTCGTTTTGAAAGATGTTGATTTATCAAAAGGCCTGACATTGGAGAAAAAGGAGCCCGTCCAGCAAATTTCTGAATCCTACACCATGTTCCATGGCAAACAAAAGGATATTGGCTATGATGCAAACCAGTATGTGATCACCTTTTCTTCGGGAAGTAATTGGCTCTTGGAATGTCAGTTCGATTTATCCGATACAGGCTTTGCTTTTAGATATAGAGTTTTGGGAGAACAAGATAATCCCATTCAGGTAGTCGGAGAATCTTCTAGTTATGGATTTCCACAGAACACTATTTCGTGGATGCAACCCATGTCAAAGGCAAAAACGGGGTGGAGCGATACCAATCCTTCATATGAGGAAAATTATCAAATGGGGATTCCTGTAAATGAGCCATCTCCATTGGGGGAGGGATATGTTTATCCCGCATTGTTCAAGACAGGAGAATCATGGTTGTTGGTGAGTGAAACAAATTTGCATGAAAACTATTGCGGAACAAGATTGATCTATGATGAAGATAAAAATGGATTGGCTGTTAGCTTCCCTCAACAAGAAGAAGTGTTCCCGGGAGGGGAATTGTTGCCAAACGGGGAGCTGCCTTTTACCACGCCATGGAGAATCATTACGGTGGGCGATCTAAAACAAATTACAGAAAGTACCCTCGGTACCGATTTGGCGGCTCCGGCAATTGATATGGACACCACCCCGGTAAAAGGGGGTTTGGCCACATGGAGCTGGGTATTGTTGAAAGATGATAAAATAGATTACGAAACCTCCCACCAATTTATCGATTATGCTGCTTCCATGAACTGGCCCTATACCTTGATCGATGTGAACTGGGACCAAAAAATAGGGTACGAAAGAATGCAGGAACTTGTGGATTATGCTTCCAGCAAAAACGTAAAAGTGATTTTGTGGTACAATTCATCAGGGGATTGGAACAGTACAGAATATACACCCAAGAGCAAACTATTGAATTCAAAAGATAGAAGGGAAGAGTTTGCCAGACTTAAGAAAATGGGCGTGGGCGGACTTAAGATAGACTTTTTTGGAGGCGATGGACAATCCATGATTGCCTATTATCATGGTATTTTGAAGGATGCTGCCGATTTTGGTCTTTTGATCAACTTTCATGGGGCCACCTTGCCCAGGGGATGGCATCGCACCTATCCCAACCTCATGACGATGGAATCCATCAAAGGGGAAGAGTTTATTACATTTGATCAGGCCAATGCAGACCTTCAACCAACTCATTCAGCATTACTACCATTTACAAGAAATGTGTATGATCCCATGGATTTTACTCCCATGGTGTTGGATAGTATTCCCAATATCGACCGAAGAACAACAACGACCTTTGAGTTGGCACTGCCTATTTTGTTTACGTCGGGAATTCAACACATCGCAGAGATACCTCAGGGAATGGCCAAAATGCCTGAAGCAATCGTAGAAATGTTGAGCCAAGTTCCTGTACAATGGGACGAAACAAAGTTTGTTCAAGGATATCCAGGAAAAGAAGTGATCATGGCCAGGCGCAAAGGAACAGAGTGGTATGTCGTGGGAATAAACGGTGAAGGAACTCCAAAAACTTGGAGCATTGATCTTTCCTTCACAGAAAACAATTCAGGTATATTGTTTTACGATGATGGAACAAAAATTCCTGCATCAAATAAGATAGATCGATCACATTCACAAATAGAAGTAGAACCCTACGGAGGATTTGTGATAAAAATATAATCAACAATAGAAGCTTAGTAAAGCAATAATGAAAGAATATGTCATAGGACTCGATTATGGTTCCGACTCGGTAAGGGCTGTATTGATCGACACAAAAAATGGTGCAGAACTGGCCTCCGAAGTATTTTGGTATCCAAGATGGAAGGCACAAAAATATTGCAGACCGGAAATCAATCAGTTCCGCCAACACCCATTGGACCATATCGAAGGATTGGAGCACACCATACGGGCCGTGATGAAGCAAAGCGGTGTGTCCCCGGAAACCGTCAAGGGAATCTGTATCGACACCACAGGCTCCTCCCCAATGCCGATCACCGAAGATGGAACAGCATTGGCCATGGTACCTGGGTTTGAGGAAAACCCGAATGCCATGATGGTGCTTTGGAAGGACCATACCGCTGTAAAGGAAGCCAACGAGATCAACGACCTGGCCCGATCTTGGGGAGGGGAAGATTTTACCAAATACGAAGGGGGGATCTATTCTTCCGAATGGTTTTGGGCCAAAATACTCCATGTGGCCAGAGAAGATAAAAGCGTGGTCGAGGCCGCCCATACTTGGATGGAACATTGTGATTATGTCACCTATCTGCTGGCCGATGAAAAGGATCTGAAAAAATTCAAAAGAAGTCGATGTGCAGCTGGTCACAAGGCAATGTGGCACGAGAGCTGGGGCGGACTTCCAGATGCTGAATTTTTAGCAAAACTGGACCCATATCTGGCATCGCTTCGGGGAAATCTTTATAATGAAACCTATACTTCCGATGAGGTGGCGGGCCATCTAAATAAAGAATGGGCAGGCAAATTAGGCCTTACCACGGATACAGTGATCGCTGTGGGCACTTTTGATGCCCATGCAGGTGCTGTGGGAGCCAAAGTGGACCATCATGCCTTGGTCAGGGTCATGGGAACCTCCACTTGCGATATTATGGTGTCCTCCGCGGAAGCAGTAGGCAGCAAAACGGTCAAGGGAATCTGTGGGCAGGTTGATGGTTCCGTAATCCCGGGAATGATAGGACTTGAGGCCGGGCAATCCGCTTTCGGCGACGTGCTCGCATGGTTCAAAAATCTATTGGAATGGCCCATGGACCATCTGATCATGGAATCAACGGTGCTCTCAGATCAGCAAAAGCAAGAACTTCAGGCCGAAGTGGAATCCAAATTCATACGCACCTTGGCCGAGCAGGCTGAGAAAATTCCTTTGACGGAGTCGGTTCCCATTGCTTTGGATTGGGTAAATGGTAGAAGAACCCCGGACGCCAATCAAGAGTTGAAAAGTGCCATTTCTGGGATTTCGTTAGGAACAAAAGCTCCACATATCTTCAAGGCTTTGGTGAATGCGATATGTTTTGGTTCCAAAATGATCGTGGACCGTTTTGAAGAAGAAGGGGTAAAGATCGATACCGTGATCGGTATCGGTGGGGTGGCCCGAAAATCCCCTTTCATCATGCAGACCTTGGCCAATGTGCTGAACATGCCCATCAAAGTGGCAGAGTCCGATCAGGCCCCCGCTTTGGGAGCAGCGATATATGCGGCCGTGGCATCGGGAATCCATAAAAATGTAATCGAAGCCAGCAAAATCATGGGCAGTGACTTTGAAGCGGAATATGTGCCAGAGCCCTCCCAAGTGGAAGCCTACGCCAAATTAATGGAAGAATACAAGGCCCTTGGGAACTTTGTGGAAGAACGAACCAACAAAAACAAATAAGATATGGGCTCAAAATACAAATCGCTCAAGGAAGAATGTTATGAGGCCAACATGGAGCTGAATGCCCTTGGTTTGGTCATCTATACCTTTGGGAACGTGAGTGCCGTGGATAGGGCAAATTCGGTTTTTGCCATCAAGCCCAGCGGTGTGCCTTATGAAACATTGAAACCTGAGGATATCGTCATCGTGGATTACGATAACCAAGTGGTGGAAGGGAAATTAAGACCCTCCTCGGATACCAAGACCCATAGTTATCTCTACAAAAATTGGGAAAACATTGGCGGAGTGGCGCACACCCATGCCATGTATTCCGTATCCTGGGCGCAGGCCCAATTGGACATTCCTATCTTTGGAACCACCCATGCGGACCATCTGACCCAGGATATCCCCTGTGCCCCGCCCATGGCGGACGAGCTCATCGAAGGGAACTATGAGCACAATACGGGTATCCAGATTTTGGACTGCTTCAAGGAACGGGGACTGGATTATCATGAAGTGGAAATGATATTGATAGGGAACCATGGTCCTTTCGCCTGGGGCAAAAATGCAGCTAAAGCGGTCTACAATACCAAGGTATTGGAAACTGTGGCGCAAATGGCCTATCTCACCCTGCAGATAAACCCCGATGCACCGAGATTAAAAGAATCACTCATAAAAAAACACTACGAGCGTAAACATGGTAAAAATGCCTATTACGGTCAATAATATAATTTTACATCTAAATGAAAATAGCTTCTAAAGAAATCTGGTTCGTTACCGGAAGTCAACATTTATATGGCCCAGAAACCTTGAAACAGGTGGCCTCCAATTCCAAAAGTATTGTGGACGGACTGAACGGATCGGGCCAATTGCCCATCAACTTGGTCTTTAAACCCATAGTGACCACACCCGATGAAATCTTGACACTGTGCCGCGAAGCCAGTAACGACCCTTCCTGTATTGGTCTGGTGGCTTGGATGCACACCTTTTCTCCAGCAAAAATGTGGATTGCAGGACTTACTGTGCTCAGCAAACCCTTGTGCCATCTGCACACACAGTTCAATGCAGAGATCCCTTGGGAGAACATCGATATGGACTTTATGAACCTGAACCAATCGGCACACGGTGACCGCGAGTTTGGATTTATGATGTCCCGCATGCGAAAGAACCGAAAAGTGATCGTGGGCCATTGGAAAAGTGAAAGAGTGCAACAAAAACTGGGTGTTTTTGCCCGTGTGGCGTTGGGCGCCGATGAACTACGACACCTGAAAGTGGCCCGTTTTGGGGACAATATGAGAGAGGTGGCCGTTACCGAAGGCGATAAAGTGGCCGCGCAAATGCGTTTTGGTGTGACGGTCAATGGGTATGATTCTTCGGATATCACCAAACGTATCGATGCGCTGGATCAAAAATCAGTGGATCAGCTCCTTGAAGAATATGAAGCCACATATACCTTGTCAGACGCCCTCCAAAAAAATGGGGCAAAACGCCAGTCCTTGGTGGAAGCGGCCAAGATTGAACTAGGGCTTCGCACCTTTTTGGACGAAGGAGGCTTCAAGGCATTTACCGATACCTTCGAAAACCTGGGGTCACTAAAGCAGTTGCCGGGACTTGCTGTGCAAAGGCTGATGGCCGATGGTTATGGATTTGGGGGAGAGGGCGATTGGAAAACAGCGGCCATGGTCAGGGTCATGAAAGTGATGGCCGAAGGGCTGGAAGGGGGCACCTCTTTCATGGAAGACTATACCTACCATTTCACCCCGCAAAAGGAATATGTGTTGGGGTCCCATATGTTGGAAATATGTCCGTCCATAGCCAGTGGAAAAGCCTCATGTGAGGTCCATCCCTTGGGAATTGGGGGCAAGGAAGATCCCGTGCGATTGGTCTTCAATTCCCCGGCAGGAAATGCGATCAACGCTTCCCTAGTGGATATGGGGAATCGCTTCCGATTGATTGTCAATGAAGTGGAAGCTGTTGCGCCTATGGCCAATTTGCCCAAACTGCCCGTGGCACGGGTGCTTTGGGACCCAAAACCCAATCTGGACATAGCGGCCACCGCATGGATTTATGCAGGTGGGGCGCACCACACCGTATATTCCCAAGCACTGGACACTGAATATATGGAAGATTTTGCCGATATTTTCGGAATTGAACTCTTGGTGATCGACGCCGATACCAAGATCAGGAATTTCAAAGATCAGTTGCATGCCAATGAAGCCTACTATCATTTGTTTCAGCACGGGATGTAATCAATGTAAATAAATTAACTAACAAACAGATTATCATGAGGACAGCACAACCTTACCTTATTTGTTTTGTTTTTCTGCTAACACTTTTAAATTTGGGATGTAAGGAAAACAAAAAGGAAAATCAGTCAAGTATGGAAACCACAGATGCCCAACAGGGAAAAGAATATTTTGAAAAGACCAGTTTTGGGAAAATGCCAGATGGGCAGACAGTGGAAAAGTACACCTTAAGGAATGCTTCGGGGATGGAAATCGATGTGATCACCTATGGTGGAATCATTACCCGATGGACAGCTCCGAACAAAAATGGCTCGTATGAAGATATTGTCCTAGGATTTGATGATTTGCAACAATACCTTGATGGAAACCCCTATTTTGGAGCTTTGATAGGCCGGTACGGCAACCGTATCGCCAAGGGAAAGTTCAGTTTGGATGGGGAGATCTACACCTTGGCCACCAATGATGGCGAAAACCATTTGCATGGAGGAGAAAAAGGTTTTGATAAGGTGGTTTGGCAAGCCAAAGCAGAAAGTACGGACGAAGGTGCTTCTTTGGAACTTACCTACACCAGCGCCGATGGGGAGGAAGGCTATCCGGGCAAACTGGATGTGAAGGTCACCTACACCTTGACTGGGAACAATGAACTCGATGTGCGCTACGAGGCCACCACGGACAAACCTACCATTGTGAACATGACCCAACACAGCTATTTCAATCTTTCGGGTGATTTTACCCAAAGCATACTCGACCACGAACTTTTCTTGGATGCCGACGCCTATCTTCCAGTAGATCGGGGACTTATCCCGACCGGGGAATTGCGTAAGGTGGCTGGGACACCTTTCGATTTCAAACAACCAAAAGTGATAGGGAAGGAAATCAATGCGGAGAATGAACAGTTGAAGCTGGGGAAAGGCTACGATCACTGTTGGGTACTCAATCAAGAAGCAGGTAATTATGGTTTGGCGGCATCTGCATATCATCCCGGAACAGGACGTTTCTTGGAAGTCTATACCGACGAACCTGGCATCCAGTTTTATAGTGGCAACTTCTTGGACGGCACCTTGCCTGCACAAAAGGGGGGGACTTATGGACAAAGGGCAGGATTTTGTTTGGAAACCCAACATTATCCCGATACCCCCAACCAAGAAGGCTTTCCTTCCGTTAGGTTGAATCCTTGGGAGACCTATTCGTCCAGGACCACGTTCAAACTATCCACCAAATAAGCAGGACATGAAGACATTGGATACCTTTGATTGGATTACCATATCCGCTTACTTCGTCGTGCTTTTAGGAATCGCCGTTTGGGTGATACGCAAGAAAAAGGAAAGCACGGAAGATTATTTTCTTGCTGGTAGAAATGTGGGATGGTTTGTAGTGGGAGCCTCCATCTTTGCTTCCAATATCGGTTCGGAACACGTTGTGGGACTTGCCGGAGCTGGGGCCGGGAACCGTTTGCCCATGCTCATTTATGAGATACAGGCATGGGTAGTGCTTATTTTGGGGTGGGTCTTTCTACCTTTCTATGCACGGGCAGGGGTCTTCACCATGCCGGAATTTTTGGAAAAACGTTTTGATGCACGCTCCCGATGGATTCTTTCCGTATTCTCCATCGTGGCCTATGTGCTCACCAAAATATCGGTGACCATCTATGCAGGTGGGATTGTGGTCTCAGCTTTGCTGGGCATCGATTTTTGGACCGGTGCCATTGCCACAGTGGTCTTGACAGGAGTTTATACCGTTCTGGGCGGCATGCGCGCCGTGGTCTATACCGAAACCTTGCAGGCCATTATACTCGTGGTCGGTGCCGCTGCCCTCACCTTCATCGGTCTGGACCATGTGGGAGGCTGGCAGAGCATGAAGGAGACCGTTACCCCGGAATACCTCAACATGTGGCGCTCCGCTTCCGATCCTGATTTTCCATGGCCATCCCTTTTGATTGCCAGTACAATTACGGGAATTTGGTATTGGTGTACGGATCAGTACATCGTGCAAAGGGCACTTACGGCAAAGAACATTAAAGAGGGTAGGAGAGGGACCATTTTTGGTGCCCTGTTGAAATTGATGCCCGTTTTCCTCTTTTTGATACCTGGTGTGATTGCTTTGACCTTAAAAATGCGCGGTGAACTGGATTGGGACAGCCCGGACGAGGCCTTCCCCGTTTTGATGAGCAATCTGTTGCCGTCCGGATTGCGAGGGTTGGTCGCAGCAGGTCTTTTGGCAGCTTTGATGAGTTCCTTGGCCTCAGTTTTCAATTCGTGTTCCACGCTGTTCACGGTGGATATCTACAAAAAATTACGACCCAATACACCAGAGAAGAAACTGGTGAGGACGGGGCAGATTGCCACAGTGATCGTGGTGATCATCGGTATCATTTGGATTCCTATCATGGCCAACATCTCAGGAGTGCTTTATGAATACCTGCAAAGTGTACAATCCTATATAGCACCGCCTATCACGGCAGTGTTCCTGTTGGGAATATTCCACAAGCGGATCAATGCGCAGGGAGCTTTCATTACCCTTATTGTTGGATTTATCGTTGGAGCGCTCAGGATTGTTCTGGAATTGGTGAAAGAATCTTTGGATCCAGAAAGTTTCTGGTTCCATTTGGGAGATATGAACTTTTTGTCCTTTGCGTCCTGGTTCTTCCTGTTCTGTATCATTTTGATTGTGGTGGTAAGCTATGCCACGGCAGCACCTTCGGAACAAAAATTGCAAAACCTTACCTATGCCACTATTTCTGAAGAGGAAAAACGGCAGAACAAGAGCAGTTACAACTGGAAGGACATCGTCATTTCACTTGTCATTGTGGCCATTGTCATCTATGTGATGGTGTGGTTCAATGGGAAGTAGTATTGTCCAAAGAACTTCTTTAGCTGTCAGTTCGGGCGTAGTCGAGACCTACATCCGTCTCAAAACCAATAGGTTTCGACTACGCTCAACCTGACAACACCTGAATTTGATTCATGGGAATTTCCGAAGATCGGCATCTAACTGACTTATAGAGTTAAGACAAAGTCCAGTTTCTTGACTCCAAAAACGAAGCGGTCTTAGCTCTGATTCTTGGTATGCCCTGCATCAGGGCAATAAAAGTTTTGAGGTTTATATCTCCAGGTTTCCGGCCAATTGTTTGAGGACAATCTCGGAAAGTTTGGCTTGGAACTTGGCATTGCTGAGCCGTACACTCGCATTGATGTAGTTCAACTGGGCCGTTCTGAACTCAATGGTGGGAATGATACCGATCCGGTATTTCTCCACGGTAATGTCGAGGTTTTCCTTGGCGATGGCCTCGTTCCTTTCCTCAAGTTCCATGAGGCTGATGTTGGTCAGATAGGTTTGATAAGTAGTGTTCACCAAGGAAGTCAGGGCCTGTTCTTGTTGGGCAATGGCAATTTCAGCATTCTCGAGAGCCACTTTTCCCATTTTTTCGTTCCTGTTCTGGTTGAAACCATCAAACAGGTTTAGGGTTGCCCCAAAACCATAGCTGAACCCTTTGGATTCTGAACTTATGGCAAAACCGAGTTCCGATTTGGAATTGCCGATGTTGTACCCCGAAGTCACAAATACGGATGGATACCGGGCCGCCTTGATCTGTTTCAGCTCCAGTTCGCTGATGCGTTTGTTTATTTTTTCGGCCTGTAACTGTGGATTTTCCTCCGCTACTTTGGCTTCCAGTTCGTCCAAGATCAGTTTTTGGTCCACAAAAATCTCAGGAATCACCCTAAAATCGATTTTGAGGTCACGGGCCAATTGTTCGTTCAGTTGGATTTTGGTATTCTTATAAAGTTCCTGTTGGCGCTGCATCAGGGTTTGGTCCGTATTGAGGTCCACTTGGGCATTCAACACTTCCAGTTTGGATGCCTTACCTATGGTAAAACGGTTCTGGGCAAGTTCCACGCGCTGTTCCGAGATGATCAAGGTACTGTCGAGTGCCGAGAGCTGTTGCTGTTGCTGGACCAAGTCATAATAGGTGATCATGACTTCCCCAACGGTGGTCAAAATCGCCTGTTTCAGTTCGGCTTCGCCCAATTTTTTGGTTTCTTTCAACTGCTCGTAGTTGGCAAACATGCGAAGCCCATCAAAAACGGTCCACTCCAAGGCCACACCATAATTGAAGTTGCTGTTTTTTACATTGTCCCGATCCTGAACGGTTCCATCGTTACGGACCTGGGTCAAACTTTGTACGGTGTTGTTGTCATTCAGATTGGCCCCGATCTGTGGAAGCATTCCTGCCTGTCCGGGAGTGGTGCCCAACTCGTCTATCTTCAGTTCGTTACGGGCCGTTTTTATCTGAAAGTTGTTGTCCAAGGCTATTTTGACCGCATCCTGAACGGTCAGGATTTCCTGTGCATTGCCCAAAACAATGCCACCCCATACGAATATAAAAATGCTTATTCGCTGCTTAATGTCCATGTGAGGAAAGTTCTAGATTTTTGAATTCTGGACGTACTACTTTTTTTCTGGACCACATGAGATACAATGCGGGTATGATGAACAAGGTGAGTACCAAGGAGAACAGGGTACCGCCAATGATTACGACTCCCATACCTGTCCGGCTTGCCGATGCAGCGCCCAAGGACAATGCAATGGGGAGTGCGCCCAGTGCAATGGTAAGACTGGTCATCAATATGGGGCGCAACCTGGATACCGACGCCTTCATGATGGCTTCCATTTTGGAGATGGTTTCATCCTCTTCTTGCAACTGATTGGCAAATTCCACGATAAGAATACCATTTTTGGTCACCAATCCTATCAACATGATGGTACCGATCTGGCTGAAAATGTTCCAGGTTTCCCCGAACAGCCATAAGGAGAACATTGCCCCGGCAACGGCCATGGGCACGGTAAGAATGATGATGATGGGGTCAATAAAACTTTCAAACTGGGCGGCCAAGATGAGGAATATCAGTAGAAAGGCCAGACCAAAGGCAAAGGCCGTATTGGAGCTACTCTCCACAAAGTCGCGGGATTCCCCACCAAGATCGGTCGTAAACGAATCGTCCAACACCCGGTTCTTGATGGCATTCATGGCATCGATTCCATCACCAATGCTCTTGCCAGGTGCCAAATTCGCCGAAACGGTTGCCGACATGTATCGGTTGTTGTGGAACAATTGTGGCGGACTGCTATGCTCTTCAGTAGTGACCAAATTGTCCAATTGGATCAATTGTCCCTCATCGTTCTTTACAAAAATCGAGGTAAGGTCCGTTGGTTCGTTCCGATCTTGTTTGTCGAACTGCCCGATTACCTGATACTGTTTTCCGTTCATCAAAAAGTAGCCAAACCGTTGCCCACTCAATGAAAGTTGAAGGGTCTGTGCCACGTCCCTGACAGAAACTCCAAGGCTTTCCGCTTTTTCCCTATCGATGGAAACGTAGAGTTCGGGCTTGTTGAACTTTAAGTTGACATCCACGAAAGCAAAAGTGGGGTCCTTTTCAGCTTCGGCCATGAACTCCGGTACTTTTTCTTCCAGTTTTTGGAAATTCTTGGCTTGGATGATGAACTGTATGGGCGGTCCACCACGACGATTCACGGAAATTGTTGGTTTTTCGGATACGTTGGATCTTCCTCCGACATAGGCTTTGGCCCACCGTCCAAAATCTTGGGCTATTTCGTTTTGTGACCGTTCCCTTTCGCTGGGTTCCACCAAGGCAACGTGGGCCCGGCCGCTATTCACCGATGAGGTGCCAAAACCTGGGGAGGTCAATACCAGACTTACTTTTTTCTCTGGAATGGAGTCATTGATCATTTGGGTGATTCCGGTCATCAATTTATCCATATATTCATAGGACGAACCTTCTGGAGCGGTAACGTTGAGGCTCACAAAACTACGGTCGTCATAAGGTGCGGTCTCCTTTTGGAGCAAGGAGTAGAACAGTACGATCAGGCCTATACAACCGATAAGGATGGGAAAACTGAGCCATTTTTTCTGCATGAACTTCTCCAGCGCATTTTTGTAGGATTCGTTCATGGCCACAAAATATTTTTCGGTGACCTGATAAAATTTGGACCGGCTCTGTTTTCCAGGCTTGGTCAGATATGCATTCAGCATGGGCGTGAGCGTAAGGGACACAAAGGCCGACACCAAGACCGCCGTGCCAAGCACCACACCAAATTCACGGAACAGTCTTCCCACAAATCCTTCCAAAAAGATGACGGGCAAGAAAACTGCGGCCAAGGTAATGGAGATGGAAATGACGGCGAAGAAAATTTCATTGGAACCTTTTATGGCCGCCTCTATGGGGTTCATGCCCTCCTCGATTTTTTTGTAAATGTTCTCTGTGACCACGATACCGTCATCCACCACCAATCCAGTGGCAAGAACGATGGCCAAAAGGGTGAGGACGTTCACGGAGAATCCCAAGAGCCACATAAAAAAGAAGGTGGCGATCAAGGAAACGGGAATGTCCAATAGGGGCCGTAGGGCCAACGACCAGTTCCTAAAGAACAGATAGATGACCAAGATGACCAGCACGATGGATATCAAAATGGTCTCGGCGACTTCGGTGACCGCTTTTTTAACGAATACCGTATCGTCAATGACAATATTGAGCTTAAAATCTTCGGGAAGGTCTTTTTGTAATTTCTCGTATTCCTCGTAAAAGGCATTGGCAATTTCCAGATAGTTGGTCCCAGGCTGGGGAATCACGGCTACGGCCACCATGGGCTGTCCGGAATCGCTCATCTTGGTCTCCATGTTTTCCCCTTCCAGACTGGCACGGCCTATATCGCTCAATTGTACCAGTTTTTCACCATCTGCCAATATGATGATGTTGTTGAACTCCTCTTCGGTGTTGAGGTTCCCCAAAGTTTTTACGGTGAGCTCGGTATTATCCCCTGTAAGCTTTCCAGAGGGCAGTTCAATGTTCTGCGCCAAAAGCGCTGCACGCACATCAGCCACGGTGAGCCCATAGGATGCCAGTTTCAATGGATCTATCCATAACCGCATGGCATACCTGCGCTGTCCCCAAATCTGGACCCCGCTCACACCGGGAATGGTCTCTATACGTTGCGCGATCACATTCTCCGCATAGTCGGAAAGTTCCAAGATGTTCTTGTTGTTGCTCTGTACCGTCATGGAGATGATCCGGTCGGCATCGGCATCGGCCTTTGAAACCACCGGAGGGGCATCCAAATCTTCCGGAAGGCTGCGCAGGGCTTGGGAAACCTTATCGCGAACATCGTTGGCGGCAGCTTCCAGATCCTTGTCCAATTCAAATTCAATGTTGATGGAACTGGAACCTTGCACACTGGAAGAGGTAATGTTCCGTATTCCGTCTATGGAATTGACCGCTTTTTCAAGGGGTTCCGTAATCTGGGATTCGATAATATCCGCATTGGCGCCAGAGTAATTGGTGCGCACGGAAACCACCGCAGGATCTATGGACGGAAATTCCCTTACCCCCAAGAAGGTATAACCGATAATTCCAAACAGGATGATGGAAATGTTCATCACAATGGTGAGAACCGGTCTTTTGATGCTGATGGTGGAGAGGTTCATTGTGCTTGGGTCAAAGGTTCGGGTTCTTCAAGAATCACTTTTACCGGAGATCCATCTTGCAAAGCCATTACACCGTAGGTCAATATGGTGTCGCCCGGTTGTAAATTGGTCAGTACACGCACCACTTTGCCGGTACGGGCCCCAATCTCCACATCCACTTGTTTGGCCCTACCGTTTTCTAGGATAAAGATCCTTTTTCCGTTCTGTACGGGTATCAACGATTCTGAGGGGACCAACAGGGCATTGTCCACCGTTTCCAAGGGCAGTTGTACACTGGTATAGGCCCCGGGGTACAGTTTGTTGCCCCTATTGTCCATGATGGCCCGCATCCTAAGGGTCCTGGTAGTGATGTCCACCTCTGGATCTATGGCATAGATGGTGGCATTGTACTCTTCTTTTGAATCTGATGTTGTAAAGGTCAGGGCGGTGCCCACATTTACTTGTGAGGCATACTTTTCAGGTACGGAGAACGTGATCTTCAGTTCATCCGTGTTGACCAATTTGGCAATGACAGTGGTCGGGGTCACATAGGTTCCCTTGGAAATGGACCTCAGACCGATGGTTCCTGAAAAAGGAGCTCGAATGGTGGTCTTGGACAATTGTGCCTCGATCAGTTCGGCCTCCGCACTGGCCGATTGGTAATCCGCACTGGCAATGTCATACTCCTCTTGGCTTATGGCCAGTTTTTCCAATAGCAACTTGGCCCTTCTTTCGTTTTCTGCGGCCAGTTTTTTTGCGGTGAGTGCCTTGGAAAGTTGTGCACGCAGTTCAATGTCGTTCACTTTTAGCAAGATCTGTCCTTGGGATACCTTGCTTCCTTCCTTGAAATTGATGCTCTCCACGACGCCGGGCACTTCACTTCGGATCTCGATCTGTTCATTGGCTTCAAGGGTTCCGGCAATGGAAATATTGTCCTTGAAAATCTGCGGTTTCAGTACCATCCCGGATACGGTGGTAATCTGTGGGCCGGTTTCCCTGGATGTGCCAGTTTCGGCATTTGACTTGATCCTGTAGGCAATGAGGGCACCTATTCCAACGATCAATAGGATATAAACAATATTTCTTACTTTCATTTTGGTTTGGTGGATGGCAACACTATATAAATAGTGTATGGCCAAAGATAGAGTTTAGCTGTTGTACCATAAAACTTGATAAGGGTATTTTAACACAGGAATCCCCTGAACGTCCAGTTGTTAGGGGTTAACGACTTATAGTGGGGCTTCAAACGCACTGGGTGTCCCTATTTGTTAATTTCGATATGTTTGGTGTATTGACCAATATCATTTTATGACCGAAGTGGCACATCTATCTTTGAAGAAAACAGAGATTGCCATGAAAACCATACTTGTTCCCACAGATTTTTCAGCCAACGCATTGCATGCGCTCAAATATGCACAAGAGCTGTATAAATGTGAGCGTGCCTGTTTTTTTGTTTTGCATGCGTATGCAGATGAAGTATATGGCGAACATTTGAGCAGGCAACCGGAGACCTTGGAAACCATTAAAAAGGAAAAAAAGGAACAGACAGAGAAGCGACTGGACCACATGCTGGAAACGGTTATGGGAATACCACCCAACCCCTTGCACAATCTTGAGGTCATAGCCTCTTTTGATAGTTTGGTGGACGCGATAAACGACGTGGTGGAGGAAATGAACATAGACATGGTGGTCATGGGGACCAAAGGGGAGGCCAGCGACCATAAGACCATCTTCGGAAGCCATACCATTGAAGTGTTCAAGTATGTGAAATGTCCTGTGTTGGCCGTACCGGAAACTTTTGAATACAGACAGCCCAAAAGCATTCTTTTTCCCACGGATTATTTACTTCTCTACAAGCGCAGGGAACTGAAACTTCTGGACGATCTCGCCGGGAAATTCAAGTCAGAGGTGCATTGCCTCTACATCACTGATTTTGATGAGCTCAGCCCCCGACAGGAGGACAACAAACGTTTTTTGGAAGGCACTCTTTCCCGATCCTATCTGCATTTTGAAACCACACCCATCAAGAATAGGGCAGAGGCCATCATGGAACAATTGGAACTGAAAGGGGCCGATATGCTGGTCATGGTGAACTCCAGACATTCCTTTTTTGAGGATATGCTCTATCGATCTACAGTGGACCTTTTGAGCTTGAAATTGAAAATACCGTTCCTGGTGATGCAAAATTTGAACAGATGAAAAAGATGGATAGAAAAAGGGTGGTGCTGCCCACGGATTTTTCAAAAAATGCATGGAATGCGATTGTGTATGCACTGACCCTCTTCAAGAATGTGCCCTGTGATTTTTTTATCCTGAACGCCTTTCAGGTGGGTACCTCTGGATTGAGCACCAGAATGGGACAGGCAAACGATACCCGTTTGTTCCAGTTGCTAAAGGAGCAATCCGAACGCGACCTGAAAAGGACTTTGGAGCAGCTAAGCGAAATGGACAGTGGCCCCGAACATACTTTTGAGACCGTTTCCATTGCGGACAACCTTGTCAATGCGATTGGACGGACCGTCTATAACAAAGGGATGGATTATATCATCATGGGGACCAAGGGCGCCACTGGTCTGAAGGAGGTGTTCATGGGGAGCAATACGTACAAGATCATCAAGGAAATCGATTTTTGCCCCATAATCGCTGTTCCGGAGAATTTCAAAAGTGAGGGGAATATCGACACCATTTTATTGGCCACAGGGTATGAACACCTTTTTGAATCCTATGAACTCAGGCCCCTTCTGAAGATTGCCAAACTTTATGGTTCCAAGATCTGGATAACCCATGTGGGGAATTTGGAGGAATTGACCTCGGAGCAGGAAGCTTCTAGAAATGTCATCAAGAAACAATTGAAGTCCGTCGAATACGATTTTGTGTCGGTGGAAAAAGATGCTTCCATCAACCATACCATCCAAAAAATGGTGCAAGCGAACAGCAATATCCATATGGTGGCCATGATCAACCAAGATCGGGGATTTTTTGAACGGTTGACCCGTGAGCCTGTGATCCAAAAGGTTTCCTTCAACTCCCAAGTGCCCTTTTTGGTCATCCACTTGTTCAAATAAGATGTTCGCCAGACCCAAAAAGAATCACAGATAGGACTTCACTACTTGCAATAGCTCTGTTTTTTGCAATACACCGGACTGTCTCCAGAGCTGTTTTCCTTTTTTGAAGAGCATCATGGTGGGCACGCCCCTTACCTGATAGGTGCTGGCAAGGGATTGGTTTTTGTCCACATCGATCTTTACGATTTTTAGCGAATCGCCCATCTCGTCCTTCACCTCTTTGAGGATAGGGGCGAGCATTTTGCAGGGGCCGCACCATTCTGCAAAGAAATCGATGAGCACCAGTTGGTCCGAATGTATCAAAGTGGAAAAACTTCCTTTCATGGTTCAAAATAATGATGGTATGCAAGTTAAAAAATTGGAATGGTTTTGAAATTGACGGTTGTCATGATTCAACTGTTTGCTTGAAAAAATAAGACCCATGCGGAATTTTCCACATGGGCCTTTGGTGTATTGGAGCAGCGTATCAGGTATGATTCCCGAGTTGCTGCCATTTGTGGGAAATTGTCACATCCGTAACCTCATGAACAGTTCATGGGTATTGTTGTCCAGCCCATCGATGGAACTTTTGATGGAGGTCTCGTACGCATAGCCCAGGTTCAGGCCATGGCTGATGTTGAAAAGGAACAATCCGCTGATGCTCTCCTCGTGGCGATAACCGGCCCCGAACTCAAAACGTTCGCCAAAATCCAACATGCCCGTCAACTCCACCGAGATCGGGGAGGCATCCACATAGCGCAGCATCCCCATGGTCTTCAGGTCCAATGTCTTTCCCAACAGAAAGGTGTAGCCGCCGCTCAGATAGGCATGCATGCGGTCAACGCCGAGGTAGGCATTTCCGTCGCGTTCCTGCAGGCGTTCCGGTGTCAACAGCTTGGGCGCCGACAGGGATGCAAAGTACCTGTCGTGCCTTAGATAGGCCCCGGCCCCGACGTTGGGCGTGAAACGGCTCTCGTAGTCCATCAGGGTGCCATCCTGGCCCACCCCGTACGTGACAAGTCCGTTGGTGTTGGCATCATAGGAGTTGGCACTTCCCTTGATGCCGAAGTAGAGCCTGTGGTCCTCGTCCAGTTGGATGTGGTAGGAAATGTCGATGGCCATCCAGGTCTGCTGCTCGATGAAGGTCCGGTCGTTGAGGACGGACACGCCAAGGCCCAGGTTTCTGCCCACGGGCATGCCAAAGATGGCGCTCTGGCTCTGCGGGGCACCTTCCACCCCCGCCCATTGGCTCCGAACCCCCAAGGAGAACTCGGCTGCTTCGGAACTGCCGGCAAAGGCAGGGTTGTAGATGTTCATGTTGTACCTGTAAAAGGTGTAGTTGGGGTCCTGTTGGCCACTGACTGTGGAACAGAGTACCATGGCAACTATCAAAATCCGTATCTTAAATATGATGTTCATGTCTTTGATTCTGTTTTTTGTCATTTTTAGTAGTTGATGAAGATCCAGCCCTGCAACGGTGCATTGCCATCTCCCAGATCGATGATGTAGAGATAGGAACCTGCGGGAAGTTTTTCACTTCGGCTCTTATAGAAGCCTTCCCAGTCATTTTTGTATGACCTTGTGGCAAAGACCTCATGTCCCCAGCGGTTGTAGACGGATACCCTGTTATTTGGGTAGTTGTCTATGCCCGGGATGACCCATGCATCGTTGTTCCCGTCTCCGTTGGGGGTGAAGGCCTGTGCGGGTACGAGCTTGGGTTCATCGCTGGTCGGGAAGGAATCGTCGCCGTCCGGAACACCATCGTTGTCATCATCGTCGTCCATGCTGTCCGGAATACCATCGCCGTCGGTATCAAATGGGTTGCTATTGGGGTCCTTCGGGTCGGTTCCTTCGGCCTCTTCCACCTCATCGGAATATCCGTCGCCATCATCATCGGTATCAGAATTATTGCCAATACCATCACCATCTGTATCAGTGTCTTCATTGGCATCGGTGGGGAAGTCATCCTGATCATCGGGAATACCGTCGTTGTCGTCATCGTCATCGGCATTGTCGCCCGTTCCGTCACCATCGGTGTCGGTATCGGTCACCCCATCATTGTCATCGTCGTCATCGGCGTTGTCCCCAGTACCGTCACCATCGGTATCGGTATCCTCGGAGGGGTCTTTCGGGAAGTCGTCCTCATCGTCGGGAGTGCCATCGTTGTCATCATCGTCATCGGCATTGTCGCCTGTCCCATCACCATCGGTATCGGTATCCTCTGAAGGATCTTTCGGGAAGTCGTCCTCATCATCGGGAGTGCCATCGTTGTCATCGTCCCCATCCTCATCATCGGGTGTCCCATCACCATCGGTATCCTGTGCGGCTGTAATGGTTGCGGAATAGGTGTCATTGCTCAATGCATCGGAACCATCCTTCACCTTGAACGAAAAAGAGGCATAGTTTTCACCATATTCACCTTCTTCAGTGGTATAGGCCAGAAGGGCAATGTCATCGATCATGTCATTGAGGGAAACTGGATTTCCATTATAGGTGAATGTGCCTTTGGCGGGAAGGGAAATGATCTGTATCCCATTAAATCCATCACCTGAATCCACATCGTTGAAGGTAAAATCTCCCACTGAAAAGGCATATCCCAAATCCTGTATTATCTCCACAGTAATGTTTCCACCTTCTGGAGCATCGTTCACTGGGTTGATGGTCAATGTAACGGTCACGGTCTGGGAAAATGATACGGCATCCTCAAAATTGTAGGTAAAACTATCGGATGTGGTTTCGCTTCCGTCATGCTCATAGGTAAAGGTCCCATCTGGATTGAAGGTGAAGGAAGCGGCGTGGGAAGGCCCATCGATAAGATAGTAGACCAGGTCATCGCCATCAATCTCTACATCATTGGTGGAGACATCTTCACTGAGGATCCCATTTTCATCCAGATTGAACGAATCTGCATTGGAAACGGGCAAGTCATCCTTTGGCAGAATGGACAGGGTGATATTGGCTGTTACTTTTTGCCCCTGGTCATCCAGTTCGTATGTGACGGTGTCCGTACCATTTGCATTTGCATTAGGTGTATAGACCACTTGGTTGCTTCCGTTCACTACGGCATTCCCTTTTGTTCCCTGCACGGTTATGGTGACCGTTGGAGTGAATGCAGTGTCATACACATCATTGAACAGTACATCTATGGGGTTGGATGTGGTATCCTCGTCCAAGATGGCAAGGTCATCATCTGCACTGACCACCAAGGTGACATTGTAAGGTCCAAAACTTGTTGTTCCGACATTTCCGGCATTGTCCTTTACCTCGGCATGGATGTACCAGCCCGATCCGCCAGAAGCGAACGAGGTCGTTTTGGATTGACTGTTGCTCCACGAGGTCCAGGCGGCATTGCCTGTTGCGGGTGGTGTGGCACTCTGTACTTTGGCAAAGCGTTGTACGTCGAAGCCACTGCCCCCATTTTCATCTTGGAACACGAGAAGAATGTCATCGGTCGTATCTAGGTCTCCGTTGGATGGGTTGGCCGTTACTGTTGGAGCGATGTTGTCGTCAACAATGGTCAATGTGCGGTAAAATGGAAGTGACCATACGCCTGAATCGGTCTGCGTCCTTAGGCTGATAATGTAATCGGCTGATTTGTTATTGTAGACCGAGAAATCGGTCATGGGGGTCCCGCCACTGTAAATCTGCGTGTTGGTCGGGTTCCCTTCGGAATCATAGGTGCGTTGTGTCACGATCCATTCCTGTGTGGACAAGGTCCTTCCGTAGGGGTCCACGGAGTTGTCCTCAACGGCAATGGCCATGTTCCCGGAATAGGTGTTGAGCATGTCGGGGAGGATGTTGAACTGTGCAATGGGCAGGTCCTCGGTCCCCCCTGAACCTGATGTTTTCTCCACGTAGATACTGGATGGCTTGCTCCAGGTTCCTTGGTGGTCCTGTACCCTCAGCATGACCAAGTATTGGCCTTCGGGAACGGCATTCTTGTCAAACATACCTGTGTTCCAATCGTTGGTCGAGGCTGCATCCACAGATTTCCATTGCCATTCGGTCTGGGCTATCCCATTGTTGGCACCTCCGTCCAAATCGTAGGACGTGTCGTTTATGAACCCGGTATCACCGCTATAGGTAAAACTGGCCACGGGCTTACGGTGAAAGTACAGTGTTGTGGGCGCAGTGGGCAGGTCTTCAAAGGTGAAGGTATATTTTCCGGTTTTTTCGTAAAACTCGGGCACATCCTCCAAATAAAGGCCATTCCAGGAAACTTTACCTGTGTTGTTGGCGAAATGGGTCTCATCATGGGTTATTTTCCATCGCCCGCTTGGGTAGCTGGCATTGGCGGTATTGTTTTTCAACTGGGCTGGATCTACGTCAATTTCCACAGAAGTGCCCGCTATGAAAAATTCACCTGCGGTGACGGTGCCAAATTGATATTGCTCATAGATGTATTGGGCTATGTCATCTATCCACGATGACCAACTGCCATTGCTCCTGTTGACAAAGGTTCCCTGGCTGTTGTTCTGGGCTATAAAACGATCGAACTGGGCCTGGTTGGCATTGGTTCCCCAGCCAATATAATGGATGTCCTCATTGATGGTACGCATCAATATCTCGGAAAGATCGGTGTCCACATCAAAATCGGCCACTTCGGCATCATCAAGGTTTACGTTGAACCTAAGGGCGCTGTTCCTCCACTGTGGTTCACGTAGCACATCCTTGAAGGCTCGGAGCTCCAATTTTTCTATTTCGATATCCTTGAAATAGGCATTTTGTTGCTCATGCACATAGAAACCATAGCTTCCGGATGAGAAGTTGGTATCGGTGATGTCAAAAGCCTGTACCCAATCGGTTCCAGCGTTTCCTCCACCACCCCTACGCGATACTTTGATGTTGTCGCCACTCATTTCTATTTTAAAGTCGATGCTCTGGCCATTGTAGAAAGGCCCGAACATATCACCCCTATTGGTGTTCCAGCTAGCTGGTTTTCCTGTTGTGCCGCCAGTGGCGTTCACCGCCAAAATGGAGGTCACCCCATTTTTGCGCATCAAGATGGCCTCTGCCGGTGTGCCCTCCGCGCCGTATCCTGTTAGGTTACCACAAGCGGTGTGGTTGTCTATGAGGTATGCATAGAAATTATTGTTGTCTATTTTTCTAAAGATAAATCCGACCTCGGCATGCTGGTATGGATCTCCTGAAAGTCCAAAAGTGGCGGAAATGGTTCCATCGGCCACATCTCCTGTAGGGTCATACATGGCAACTCCGGAATTTCCTGTATTCCTTGCCACGGGATCTGCCAAAATCCGATTGGTGGCCGAATCAAATGAAAAGTAAGGGCCAGTATATGTGCCAGACCCGGTTCCACTCAGGTAGTTGTGGGGATTGGGTGGTTCGGCCCCGTTAAAGTCCATGACGTTCCAACTGTTGAAAATGTCGCTGGCATCGGCTTGATCCGAGGATATGGAACTTCTTTGGAAAGCTTCTACCCTTAGTTTGCCCAAAGGAATGCCTTTGAGGTGCATGGCCTGTTCCAGGTCCTGTTCAAAGGTGGAAAGGTCCAGGTTGGCCGCACCCACGGTTACCATGACATCCACATTGGGTCCCTGCTTTACGGTCATGTCCACCGTTTGGGCCATTGCTGTCCCGCATAATAGGAACAACAATACAAATGAAAATAAGTTTGTTGAGATTTGTTTCATGGTTATGCTATCTAATAAAAATTGAATTGCTTGTGGTTTGGTTCATTGTGGTATGGTCAAATACCAGGTCGCCTCCAAAAATTGAATTACAATGGGTCGGCACCGCAATGTTGAAGTATGCCCTTTCACTGATTTTTTTCAGGAGCGAAAGTCCCTCTGGATTGGAACCCAAGTTGCAATCGTAGATCAAAAGCTGAATGTTGTTTCCTTGGTAGAGTCCCTCCAGCATGGGGAGCTCAAGTTCTTGTTCCACCTCATCCAAAGCGTAGGTGGTGTTCCCCAATTGGAGTGCATTGTAACTGGCATTCGCAAAAAGGTGGATGGCCATCGTGGAACGGTTTTGTTCCATATACCCACGGATTTGTTGCCACGGGTTTCCTTGCATGTCAATCTCAAATACGGCGGTGCCCAAGGGCAAATTGTCCAGTACTTGCTGTTTTTGGTAATACTTGGAGTCGATCATGACCACCAGGTCATTGGATTGTGCAATGGCTCCGCTGACCATGATGGTGCATAGGAGGAGGAAGATGGTAAAGGTTTTCCTGTAAAATGGATTTTTCATTGATTTATTGATTTTGGTTTTACAATGATTAAAAAGTCAATTCGATTTTTGGGTTTCAAGTGGTTTGGGATTGGGCAAAGGAGGGTCAGGCCAGCAAAATAGAGGCGGTTCACTTTGTTGTCCTTTCTTCCTTATTTGAGGTGTCCAGGACTCCAATACATACTTGAATGGATTTTTCCGGGGGTGCTTTAGGGTAACTTTATGTCATGAAGCGAAAACTTTTTGGATTCATTTCTTTTGTTGTGATGGTCCTACTGTTTTCCCACAGACACACCATCTGAAATTGTACAATTTTTCTTATTCTAAAGCTAAGAAACGGCGAGTGGATATTCTTATTTTATGGAATTGTTCGCGAAATTGATAAATATCAATTTTGCTTCATTTTCTTACAACAATACGTGCGATAGTAAGTAAGAAAGGCTGGGAGTGAAGGTTTTGAGAGGGTTTGACAAAGTGGTGAAAGTTTGTTGATGGTTGTTCAAAAACAAGCTTTTGTCGGAATTAACCTATGTGTTGGAAGTGGGTGTGTACATCAGAATTTTTCTTTCATCAACCTTGATAAGGTCTCTGGCCTCATCGCCAAAAAAGAGGCCAAATATTTTCTGGGGATTCTATTGATAATTTTCGGGTTAGTGTTCTCCATGAAATAAATGAGCCGCTTCTGTGCATTGGGTATCCTCGCCAAATACACCCTGTGCTCGGCAAGAATGTAGTATTCTTCCAGCATGATCCTGTTGATCTGCCGCATTTCGGTGAAATTATCCAGACAGTATTTATAGTCCTCATATTCCAAATAGTCACAATACGTATCCTCAAGGCTTTGGATGTATTCGCGGCTCTTCTCGTTCCTGAAAAACCCGGTTATGGAGGTGAAGATTTCATTTTCGGCGTCGATCCATGTCGTTATTTCCGTAGATCCGCTCATAAAGTAGCCCCTTACCATGCCCTGTTTGATGACATACAGCCTGTTACAGATTTCTCCTTCCTTGCTGATGATCTCATTCTTGGCAAAGGAACAGCTCTTTATCCTCTGGATCAAAAAGGCCTTGAGGCTGGGACTGAGTGGATAAATGGAATTCAGGTAAAGTATGATGAAGAGGTTTTTCTCGATGTTTTGGTTGGTTGACATGAAAATGGTCGGGTTTCTTGTTTGGATAAATTGTTTTACAAAAATAACATATACATCTGACCTAGGGTTTGTATTGGCCACTATAGATGAAAATTAGGCCCTTTTTTCGTTTGGGGCATCAAAAAGTGGAGTGTTGCACCAGTTTCTATCACTTTATCCATACATTTACTGCTTCAAAGGGGATGGTTTGCGGTCCCATTTTAGAAAATCGGAAAAAATAATTTTTTTGATTTGAAATACTCCAAGGTCTTTTTTCAGGTCACCTTCTATACCAGTATTTTCGGGATATTGCTCTTTATTGCCGATTTTGGCTTCGATAAGCCCCGGCAGGTGCAGGAGGTGTTCAATACGGTCTATTTTTTTGTGGTGGGTCTGGGCATTGTGTCCACGGTCGTTCGTTATCTGGAACGCCAAAAAGGGATGAAGCGTTCCGTCATCATTTTTGACGCGGTCACCATTTTGGCCACCCTTGTGATACTCTATGCCCATTTTTTGGGGGAAAGGGCCCATCAGCATATTTCGTTCCTTTACAGCGATAATTGGGTGAAATTTGCTATCATTCTTACCTTCATCCGGGAGTTTTCCGAGCAGGATATCAATTACAAACGTACCATCCTCAACCCGGCGCAGCTCTTTATCGCCAGTTTTCTGGGTATCATATTCATAGGTGCCCTGTTGTTGATGTTGCCCAACGCGACACAGGACGGTATTTCCTTTTTGGATGCCCTTTTCACATCCACGAGCGCGGTCTGCGTCACCGGCCTTATCGTTGTGGACACCGGAAGCTATTTTACCACATTCGGACAATCCATTATCTTGTTTCTCATTCAGGCCGGAGGTATCGGCATATTGACCGTGGCCAGCTATTTCAGTTATTTTTTTAAGGGAGGGGCTTCTTATGAGAACCAATTGACCCTGGGCGACATGACGGGAAGCAATAAGTTGGGAGAAGTGTTCTCGACGCTCAAACGTATCCTTGTCATCACATTTTCCATAGAATTGGTAGCTGCCTTGCTGATTTATTTGAGTTTGGACAAAGCCTACTTCAACTCATTTTTTGAGCGTTTCTTTTTCTCGGCGTTCCATGCGGTATCCGCTTTCTGCAATGCAGGGTTTTCTACCTTGCCCAACAGCCTTTACGAAACGGGGTTCCGCTTCAATTATCCCCTTCAAGGGATCATCTTATTGGCTTTTGTGTTGGGGGGACTCGGTTTTCCCATCGTGGTCAACATTCTAAAATATCTCAAGTATTTTGTCCTTAGGAAACTGTTCTACCTGGCGGGACACGAACAGAAATACAAGCCTTGGGTACTGAACCTGAACAGTCGTATCACGCTTGTCACCACGGCCACGTTGACCGTTTTGGGTACCATTATGTTCTATTTCAACGAATACGACAACACCTTGGCGGAGCACAGAGGGGTCGGGAAGATAGTGACGGCCCTCTTCGGGGCGGCGACCCCGCGAACGGCAGGTTTCAACAATGTGGACATGACGGCCTTGGATTTCTCCACCGTGATGATGATCTTTCTGTTGATGTGGGTCGGGGCATCGCCGGCCTCCACGGGCGGGGGAATCAAAACCAATACCTTTGCCATTGCCACGCTCAACTTTTTGAGCCTCGCCAAGGGAAAATCGAAGATCGAGATTTTCCGAAGGGAGATTTCCGAAATATCGGTGAGGCGTGCCTTTGCCGTCATATCTTTGTCCTTGTTGGTCATCGGATCGGGCATTATCCTGATTTCCATCTTTGATGGCGACAAAAAACTGTTGGACATTGCCTTTGAATGTTTTTCGGCCTACAGCACCGTTGGACTCAGTTTGGGGATCACGGCGCAGTTGAGCGCTGCCAGCAAGTTTGTCATCATCGCCATTATGTTCATCGGAAGGGTCAGTATGCTCACGCTGTTGATAGCGGTGTTCAAAAAAGTCAAGCAAAAACAATACAAATATCCTGTGGAGGAACTTACCATAAATTAAAACACAGCACATGAAATACATTATAGTCGGTTTGGGCAGTTTTGGGGCATCTTTGGCCGAAAAATTGACAGAGCAGGGAAATGAGGTCATTGGGATAGACACGAACATGGACAAGGTGGATAACTACAAAGAGCGCATTTCGCATACCATTTGCATGGATGCCACGGATGAGTTCACTGTTTCCGGACTGCCCTTGAAGGATACCGATATTGTGGTGGTGGCGATAGGGGAAGACAAGGGGACCAACGTGATGGTGACTGCCCTTTTTAAGAATTTGCAGGTGAAAAGATTGATCAGCAGATCCATTGATGAACTCCATGAGAAGGTGCTGCATGCCATAGGAGTGGACGAAATTGTACATCCCGAGGAAGAATCGGCCGAGCGTTGGGCCAAGAAATTATGTCTCAAAGGCGTGGTCGACTCCTTTGAACTGAACGATGACTACAGCATTGTGGAGGTCAGTGTTCCCACACGCCTCCATGGGAAGACCATAAGGGAAAGCAATATCAGGGAGGGGTATAATTTATTGGTGTTGACTACCATTGCAAGCACACAGGAAAAAGCCCTGATCGGTAAAGTTCGTTATGTGACAAAAGTGAAGGGCGTGGCACATCCTGATAGTATGCTGAACAAGGACGATATCCTAGTGGTCTATGGAGCCAATAAGGACATAAAAAAATTTTTGAAGGATGATTGATCCTTTGTTGTCTATTGATTTGTATTTACCACGACCCTGAACCCAATGTCCTGTCTTCGAAGGCTTTGGGAGAACTCTTTTCGTGAATATACTTTGACATTGTCGGCATCTTCAAAAAAACTGCCACCCATTACGGAAGGCCCCCATCGGTTTTCCAATTCCTTCAGCGTCCACTCCCAAACATTTCCGCACATGGCATACAACCCTATTTCATTGGGCTGCATACAGGTAATACAATTCGGCTTCTCCTTGCTGTTGCCGATGTGGACCACATATGGGTTGGGTAGTTCCTCATGGTACACATAGTCGTCTGTGTCGAAGTTTCCGGCCCGGGCAGCGTATTCCCATTGTCCGACCGTGGGCAATGTAAAGGGAAGCCCATATTTTTCCGTGAGCCAGGCACAATACTGGAGCGCATCGGAATAGGTGACGTTCACCACCGGCAGTTTGGGGTCTCCCCAGCCCCAATCAGGTTCTGGTGGCATCTTGCGGTCGGTCTCCTTGCAGAATTGCTTGAAATCTTGGACACTGACTTCTGTATTGCTCATATAAAAGCTTGGGATGTCATGGGACAGATAGGTTTTGGTCGTGTTGGAAATGCTGTCATAGGTCTGAATCCCATAGGGACCTCCTTGAACATGTACCATATCCACAGGTAGGTTGTTCTGGGCATGCAAAGCCATTGGCAAAATGAATAGAAAAATCAACAGTTTTTTACAGGTGTCCATGATAGTGGTATAGCTTATTTTAGGGGTTCCATGATATGTTTTACAAGTTGTTCCAACTCCTTGGCCAAGGAAAGCCGGGAGAGATCAAAACCAAAGGGAAGGCCGATGTAGGTGATTCTTTCCGTTTCCAGGGCGCCCTCTTGTTCAAATTCCATATTTTGCATACAACAAAAGATGATTTCATGGGTATCCTGGTCCACTGTGATTGGAAAACTTTCAGGTGGTGTGTCCCCAAACCCCATGGAAAATTCCCCAATTTGCATATCGTGCAGGTAAATGGTGATGTCCTCGTTGGGCAACAGTGTTTTGACAAGTGTATTGGCCCTATTGATACGCACTATGGTCTCAAAATCCCGGGCATTGGCCACAGGTCTAAAGCCGATGTTCATATCTCCCATGTCCTTGCTCACGGCAAACCTTGATTTTGGGGATAGACTTTTGGGCGGTTCCTGAAAGTCACCCCCTTTGATGATAAAGTAGCGTTCATCTTTTTCGGTTTCAGGAGTGGAGGTCCATTCCCAAACGTTGCCCAACATGCCGAACAATCCATGGTCATTGGGTGATGAACAACTCACACAACGGAGTTCCTTTGCTCTTTTGGGAGTGGCTGTTCCTTTGGCGGCCAATTCCCATTCGGTTTCGGTGGGCAGTCGAAAAGGGATGTAGTAACTATCTGAAATGTCGGCTAAATACCTTTCGGCTTCTTCCTTGGTGATCAAGGCGGGCAGGTTGGCTTCTTCAACGGACAATTCTTGGGGCGAGGCTTCATCCCATAATTTTAAGGACTGATTGTATTCCCCTGCACTGATGACATATTTGTAGATATAGAAATGATGGCCATCCGCTTTGATTTCCACAAAGTCGTCCAGAAAAGTTTCTTCCTGTGCATGTAATGTACAAAAAAACAAACATCCTATTATGAAATGATATAACCTCATTGCTCTTTACAATTTCTCTTTTGATAGTTCTGCCGTTCCTCTGCCGTTAATTCTGTCTCCCGTTTACCACCAAAGTGTCGGATGACCTCTTCGTAGGCTTTCATTTCTTCAACATCATTTAAAGATAATCTCGGATTACTCGAATAAAAATCAACCCAATCCAACAAAGTGCCCCGAGGCTGCCCAGGATTATCCACTACGGTGTTGAAAATGCGGGTAAGAGCTTCGGGGTCGTTGTGTATTTTTATATAATACCGTGCCAATGACATTATATCACTTCTAGCTGTTGGTAAAGAAGCCCTGTATTTTATAAGGTCGGCATTGGTGCGCCATGCTCCATCGCAAGTAATGCAATCGTAGATGTCATAGAGTTCGTAGCCATACTGTCGGGCCTTGTCAATCAATCCAGAAAAGTTATCGTCGCGGAATTTTTCACATAGAACAAATTGTTCACCAGATGTTGGCGTTTTGCCCGTTTTCTCTTGAGAGAGGCAGAGTTGGGACAATAGTAGAAAAAAGATAATGGATTTTGGAGCCATAACTAGGGCTTTAAAATCCTGTTTTATTGACATATGGACTTGTTTTAGGCTAAGATCAATGAAACTCTGATTTCACATATTCGTCATTGTCCCATTTATAGAGTTTCCATTCCCCAACAGGCTTACCATCTCTATATTCCCCAATGGCATAGTTTCCGGTGAGCAAACGATCTTCTTTCCAGCGGCCCTCTTTTTGGCCCTTAACATAGTTGCCCTCGGCAGTCACCGTTTTTGGTGCATGACCATTTTCATAAGATCTCCAAAATCCATGCTTGAGTCCATTCTCATAATGGCCTTCTTCTTTCAGTCTACTCCACTTGTATCTTTTATAGGGGCCATGGTTTTTCCCATTTACATAGTTGTTTTCCAGCCAAACGGAACCATCTTCCTCATAGGAGATGCATTGCCCGTGCAATTCGCCGTTCACATAAGTGCAATCGGAGATTACTTGACCGTTTGCCCAAAATGATCTGTCTTTGGTGATTTTCCCTTCATTGTAATCAGTGATTCTGGAAACACTGCCATCTTCATGGAATTCTTTGTGCTCGCCATGCAGGGCATCATTTTTATAGTGCTCGATGACGCGGGTCTTGGGAGGACCGTTTTTGAATAAATAGTCTTCCGTTATAAAGTATAGTTTCCATTCCCCGTGTTTTTTATCGTTAAGGACCGATCCTTCCTGTACCACTTTTCCATATCGATACTCTTGGAGATAGGTGGTCTGTCCGTTCTCGAAACGTATTTTTCGGCCAATGTTGCCATCCTGGTAATTTTGGGTCCATTCCCCGGACTGTTTCCCATTTTCGTAAGATCCTTGGATGCTGATTATCCCGTTCTCGAAGTATCTAATATAGGTGCCATGTAAGTTTCCATTGGCCTTTTGGGCCCTTTCCATGATCTTTCCATTGGGATAGTAGATCAGGGTGTCTTTTTGTGCAAAGGCCAGTGCGGAGAGGAGCGTCAGGCCTATAAATGACAATAATTTTCGCATAGGATTTTATTGTATGGTTTTGGTCAATTTCACCGAAGGATTTTGTATGACCCCGGCCAGCATTTCGGCACTCAATGTGGCCGTTACCACCGCACTGTCATGGGGCGAGAGCATATTGGCCCACTTGAGCACCTTGTTCATGTCGCCCAGCAAAGCGGTCATTTCTGAAATTTCGAAGGTGTCCCCTTCGTTCTCGTTTATATCTTCGGATATTTCTGTGGTTGCATCGATATTTTCCACTACTTCGGAGTTCCATTGGATTCGTCCCAAAAAGGAGTAGTTCTTCAATGTCTTGTTCAGCAACCGGATATTTTCCATGGCCTTGACCCCAAACTTGCTGTTGGAATTGTAAACAAAGGTTGCCGGCATTACAATACCGTCTTCGTTCACATAGTGAATAATCAATTTTGAAGCATCCACATTAGCCTTGCCCACTTTTGCGCCACCGGTCTGAGATGCTGCGCTCACAATGGTCTGGGCCATCCTTCGACCCACATCGGCACCGACTCTTTTGAGCTCCCTGCCCTCAGCCAGGTCCACCACCTCAAGTTCCAATATGGAGGCCAATGGGATTTGACTGAACTTGTTTTTCAAAGGAGTGTTTTTTTCATGCTCCTGTGGACTGGAATGATGGAATTCCAGAATCCCATCCTTGATCTGGGCCACTGTGAACTGTTGCTTCAACTCGGAAGGCCTCAACAGATTGGGACCGGGAAGCCCGCTTACATAGCGGTGGAGCGGTATGGTATAATTGTCGCTCGCCTCCGAGATACTTTTTTGCAGGGCAAGGCTTTCATAGTTTTTACGGTTTCTGATGTTTTCCGCCTCCGCTTTCGAATAGGTGGCACTTGCCAACATTTCAGCATATCGTTGCTCGGAAGCATTGTTCTTGGTGTCCTTTCTGGAAGCGCTCCGTTCTGCTTGTGCCCCAGAGGTGTCGGCACCGTAATCGAACGCTTTTTGCTTAAGGTTGGTGAACCAGTTGTAGAAGCGCAGTACAAATGGCAACACGAGGAGCATCCACCAGTATTCCACAATGGCGGATTCCATGCTGTCATACCCTTCAATGACCCATAAGAGAATGGCTCCGGTACTAAAAAGGACAAGGGTAAGCTTAAAGTTTTTCCATATTTTCTGTATCATGATGTTGGTTTTGGTTGGTCTTTTGGTGTTGGTATCTGCACTTTCCTAGAGCGAATTGGGCCGGATTTGTTCTTTGACCCGTTTCATGGTATATGTTTATTTCTACTGAATGAAATTGAACTGGAAAGGGAGAGAATAACTTGTTCCATGATCAAGTTTTTTTAGGTGAAGATTCAGGTTTATCACAAAAATAGCCCTGTATGACCGTTGACCGCAATACCCAATTTTGGGTATTTTAGATCTACATCTCTTATATAACGCTAAAAATGAATATTTTATGTCTAGATGTATCCTTTTCGGATGCATTCTGCGACCAATTCGGAAGTATTCTTTGCCGTGGACTTGCGCAGAATGTTTTTACGGTGGGTAAAGACCGTTTGGATGGAGATGTTCAGTTCCTTGGAAATTTCATCGGTGGAGTTCCCCTTTGCCAGTAACCGTATCACTTCCAGTTCCCTTTTGGTGAAGGAAGGGCTCTGCATTTCATAATCAAAGGGTACAAAATTCTCGAAAACCCCATCTTCGAACACATCGATTTCAAGGAAGGATGGCTCCCCGTTCAGACCGATGAGGGACAGCTTTCGATTGCCAACGGAGGTGATGTGGCTGATATCGGTATGGGTACCGAAAACCTTCAACAGTGCACCATTTTCTGTGGTACTCAAGGTAATGGTCTGCATCAGGAACAATCTGTAGTTGCCGTTGGCCACTCTTTCCCGAAGGCTATAGGTAATCTTGTAGTTGACCATTTTGTCCGGGCTGATGCAGTTTTTTAGAAAGTGGGCCACCACATCTTCGCACCGCATAAAAAAATCAAGGTCGTCGGGGTGTATCAGATCGATGAACCTGTCCAGGGTAAGATCCTTCGACTCGATGCCCAACAAGTCCTTCGTAGATTCACTGACAAGGTCCAGCGTCAGGGTAGGGGAGTCAATGATGTAATAGTAATAGGGGCCTGGACAAAAAAGGTTGGCCATGTAATCAACAATGTTGATGGTTTTGAGTTCCACCGATTTTTTGGCCAAATAATTACTGTGCGACTTCCAAATGTCCACAACGACTTCATGGTTGGTTTTCATGCCTTTATGGGTAAAATTGGCTCTATCCGTTCCCTAAAAGAACAGAAAATGATTGGGTTTTAGTATGTAATATAGAATAAAAACTGCAAATTTTTGGAAGCCTCTACTATGGATAGGTATGTCCGAATATGGTACTACTGGGGAATTTCCTCGACCAGTATCTCCTTTCCTTTTTTATCGTAATACGTGCAGGTCATTTTTTTCATGGATATCGCCCATTTCTCGATGCCCATTTCGGCACTCATAGCTATAAAAGTGGGATAGTCCGTATTCCCTTTTTGATGCTCTTTCAACTCAATCAGGAACTGTTCCCTGTTGCACGCATCCGCAATGGCTATGGTCTCGTATTTGGCAGGTGCCTTGATGGTATGTCCATTGGTCCCGTGATAGTCAACATGTCCATCAGCCACATAGGTTTCATATTGGGTGACCCCCAGAGTTTTGATTTCCTGTATGTAAGCTGGAAAATCCGCACCTGACTTTACTTTGCCATGCGCGGCCTTGATTTGCTCTATTGTAAACATAGTCCTTTGTTGTATGGTTTGTGTGGTTTCTGTAAATGTAATGGAAAATCGATTGCAGCAAACATCAAAATGGTAAAGACGGGAAGGACAATACCAAAGAGACTTAGCCCTAGTTTTCTTTCACCCACAAACAATCCACATTGGGGTGCAGCCATAAAAAAGTTACGGGAAACTGGGGAGTTATTTTTCCTTTTAGGAGCATGGCGGTTGCTTCTTTCTTTCCGTTTCCACAGATCAATAGGATGATTCTTTTTGCAGATAGGATATTTTGCATTCCCAGCGTCATTCCATATTTGGGTCTTTGTGGCAGTTCGCTTACCATGCCGTGCGCTTTGGATTCCTCCGACAGTTCGGCAACATGGCAAAAAGGTTGGAGCGCATCGGCAGGTTCATTGAAACCGATATGTCCGTTTTTTCCCAAGCCCAGAATACATAGATCTATCTCTTCTTTTTTTTCGATAAGTTTTTGAATCCGGGCACATTCGGCTTCTGGGTCTTTGGGGTTGGGAACAAAACCTGTGTAGCGATCGTTGCTTATTTTGAGGGGATGGAGCAGCTGCTCTTGCAGATAACGTTCACAGGAACTTGGATGGTCTGCTGGGAGTCCTCCCCATTCATCCAATTTTAGAACATGCAGCCCCTCAAAAAGTTTGGGGTCGTCCACAAAGGCATCTGCCAATAGCTGATAGGTTCCTGTGGGTGAATTGCCCGTTGCGGTGCAGAGTTCAAGGTCTTTTTTTTGTGCCAATTCATCCATGATGATCTTGGCGGCATGGGCACTCATTTGCCCATAATGGTCAAAAGTGTGTATGTTCATTACGCCCAAGCATTTTCACCATTATACGGAATACAGCCTTCAAACCTGCCGGGGACAGGGTTGTATCGAAGTGCTTTCGTGGCGCCGGGTTCGGAGGAGAAATACCCCCACAAAGTGAGTTCTTTCAGCATGCCAAAGAAATGTGGTTTGTCTGATAATCGGTAATTTCTTGCCTCATCATTAAATTGGATCAACAGTTCCAACTTTTGTTCCTGGGTCAGGTCAAGAAACGTTTTTCCGTATGTTTCTTCGGATTTTTCGGTTATGGTTTCGAGTCCGTTGATGAAGATGGAAGTCTCATCAAGATCATAACAATCGTTCACCATGGTTTTGATGAATGTCCCGACATGGGCCGCCTTGGCACCGGGCGATTGGTCAGTGTCCGGGAGAATGGTCTCGCCAATTTCATCCAATAATGGTACATCGGTATCCGTGATCAGTTGCGCTCTTTTTTTGGGAGGAGCGGAACAGCCCGATAAGAATAGTTCGGCTCCGATGATACTGCTGCCCAGCGCAATGGTCGTTAGTTTTAAAGCTTCTCTTCTTTCCATGGTTTGGTCTTTATAACTACTGCTTCCATAATTTATAAGGTTTGTCCGCTTCGGTCTTGAAGGGCAGTTCCACTTTTTTCCCAGAACCAGCCGATTCGTAAGCTGCAAAAATGACCTCTAGAACGGCCCTGCCGTCCTCCCCGGTCACCAAGGGTTGTTTGTCGTTTTTGACGCAATCCACAAAGTGTTCAAACTCTTGGGGAAAGCCATAATTCCAACTTTCCTCATACATGGTGTAGCTCCATCCAATGGTGTTTCCTGCTTTTTCCACTGCGTAGCCGACCCCTTTGTTGCTATAGGTCTGTATGGAACTGCCTTGGAGCAAATCGGCGTAGGCGACACCCTCCAATCCATGTATCTCCGCTTTGTCGTCCATGCCGCCCAGTTTGGTCCAGCTTTCCTCCATCATGGCCACCACGCCGTCCTCAAATTCCAAAATGATGATGGCATTGTCCTCTCCCTTGGTTTTATCCGTATGGACACTGGTCATCATTTGCGCATATACCGATTTGATGGCCTTTCCGGGGTGTAGCCAACGAAAAAATTGGATGGCATGGCAGCCCATGTCCATAGTGACCCCGCCACCGGACCGTTCCACGTCCCAGAAATGATCGGCATGTGGCCCATCGTGCTTTTCGGATTGTTTGAAGAGTACAGGTTTTCCCAGGGCACCTTCATCCAAAAGTGCCTTCATGCGAACGTATTTTGGGGCAAAGCACAGTTCTTCGGCATACATGAGCTTCACATTGGCCTGTTTGCACGCATCGATCATAAGGTCGGCTTCCTTAAAGTTCATGCATAGTGGCTTTTCGACCACGACATGCTTGCCCGCTTTTGCAATTTTCAGTGTGATCTCGCAATGAAGATAATTGGGTGCCCCGATGACCACCATGTCAATTTCCGGCATGGCCAGCATCTGGTCCAGATCGGTAAAGTGGTTGGGGATATTGAATTTTTCCGCAAAGTTCTTGGCATTCCCTTCGGTGGGGGACATGACCGCCAAAATTTCGGCATCGGCCACCCGGCCCAATGCGTCTGCGTGTATGCTCGATATGAATTGTGAACCTACGAGTCCGATCCCTACTTTCTTGTCCATTGTTGCATTTTTTATTATAAAATTCCATTTTTGAGTTGTGCCACGGCATAAGTGGCCGCGCGGGCCGTAAGTGCCATGTACAGGATGGAAGGGCTTTGGTTCCCTGTACTGGTCATGCAGGCACCATCCGTGACAAAGACATTCTTGCAGGCATGCAATTGGTTATGCTCGTTCAAAAGGGAGGTTTGTGGGTCTTTGCCCATCCGTACACCGCCCATTTCGTGGATGTCGAGGCCCGGGGCCTGTTTGTTGTCCAAGGTTTCGATGTCCGTACAACCCATTTGTTCCAGCATTCTTTGGCTTTCAGTCAAAAAATCGTTGACCATTTTGTCATCGTTTTCGTCATAGCCTACATCGGTCACCAAAAGGGGAATGCCCCAATTATCCGTCTTGTCAGGGCTAAGATATACCCTGTTGGAAGCCTTGGGAATGGTCTCGCCCTGCATGTACATATAGATGCGCCAATCGCCAGGCTTACTGATCCGATGTTTAAAGTCGGCTCCAAGTTGAGGGACATTTTCAGGCACTTCTTCGGTCCTGTTTCGATAACCTCCTGTAAAAATGGTATAACCGCCTACAAAGTCGGTATCCTGTTCCTTGAGGTTGCGATAATTGGCGATGATACATTCCGAAGGTCTTGATCCGTAATAATATTTATCCTCGTATCCACTGATTTTTCCGCCAGCACTGGCCCTATAATTATGGAAGCCAACATACCTCCCCAATAGGTCATGGTCATTGCCCAAGCCGTTTGGAAAGCGTTCCGATCTTGAATTGAGCAAGATCAGGTTGGAATTGAGCGCAGATGCATTGACAAATATGATACGTGCATTATAGATAATCTCTTCTTTGGTGTTCGTGTCGATGACCTTGACCCCTGAAGCTTTTCCGGAAGCATCATCATAGATGATGGAGTGTACTACGGAAAAGGGACGAATGGTCAGGTTTCCGGTTTTTTCCGCCCAGGGCAAAGTGGACGCGTTGGAACTGAAATATCCTCCAAAGGGGCAGCCCCGCATACACTTGTTTCGGCATTGGCATTTGCTCCGACCTTGGTCCAAGTGTATCTGTTCCGGCTCACTAATGTGGGCCCATCGGCCTTGCGCCAAGTATCTACCGGGAAACTGTTTTTCAAGAACATCCTTCATATGTTCTTCCACACAGTTCAGCTCGAAAGGGGGAAGAAATTCGCCATCGGGCATGGCTTCGATGCCGTCCTTGTTGCCACAGACCCCTATGAATTTTTCCACATGGGAATACCAAGGTGCAATATCATCATAACCAATGGGCCACGCTATCCCGTAGCCATATTTTTGGGGCGCCTTGAACTCATAATCGCTCCAACGCTGGCAGGCACGCCCCCAGATGAGTGATTTACCGCCCACTTGATAGCCCCTGATCCAATCGAACGGTTTTTTTTGGATGTAGGGGTGATCGGCATCTTTGATGAAAAAATGGGCCGTGTCCTCCCCAAACCCGGAAGCTTTGGTGGTCAGGGGATTTTCTTGGTAGAACTCCTTGGTCATCCTGCCGCCATGGGCAAAATCCCAAGGGTCCATGGTCATGGTCGGGTAGTCCTTGATGTGCCTTACATCACGTCCCCGTTCCAATACCAGGGTTTTGAGGCCCTGCTCGCAGAGTTCTTTGGCCGCCCAACCCCCGGATATGCCCGATCCGATCACGATGGCATCAAACTGGTTTTCCATTGGAGATATGTTTGTGTTTTCCATTTCCGTTTTGCATTTTGAAGATTTCCTGAGTCAAAACCGTCAATTCGAGTGAAATTCCAGAGGAATTTTGTATCGAGAATAGGTTTTGAGCTTGAAATTTTGGTTCTCGATACAATTTTTCGAAAGAAAAATTACTCGAACTGACATATTCCAGCCAAAATGCCCAACAGGTTTCCTTTAGTCTTAAAGTTATAAAACCTTTTGTACAATTTTAGGTTTTCGTTCCTCACATATTGTTCTATTTATTAGGGATTTCTTGTTCGGCGGATTATGGCCAGATTTCCAAAGGTGGTTGTTTCATCCGACACTCTTTTTGTAAATTACCCCATATTTTTTGTAAAATCGTGATGGGACAATGATCAAAGAGGCAGATTTAAAACGCTTTTACTTTGAACTGGATGAGGAGACACCTGTGCAGGTGCTTCTGAACAGGCATGAGGATGTTGGTGAAGGCTGGTTCGATATGCATTATGAACTGGAACTGGGGGTTGTGGTCGAAGGAAGAATGGTCCGGGAATACTTTGGTCACAAGGAGGAAATTGGACCCGGGGACATCTGGCTTTGCAATATGTGGGAGCCACATGGTTTTGAGATTTTGGAGGCCCCCTGCGAAGTGGTCGTTTTTGTAGTGGACCCAAAATATGGGGCCACATCCCATTTTCTGAACAAGGATATTTCCAAGGCATTCATGGCTCCACCCTCCGAAAGGCCAAGGACATTGTCCAGCTCAAAACAGGAGATGAAAGGTTTGGCCAAAAAGGTACAGATACAATTTTCGGAAGATGATGATCCTGATTGGGCGAAGCTTTATTTCTTCCAGACCATGCTTTCATTGATTGAAAAGTGGGAACCGCAGAGCCTTGTGACCGATTATGGCTCCCGAACATCCATTCAAGGTGCCCTTCGGTTGATTTTCAAGGAAAGACGATTGATCACCACCAAAGAGGCCGCATCGGTCTGTAATATGTCGGTCACCAAGTTTACCGCCCTGTTCAAGGACCTCATGGGGTCAACTTTCTCTGATTTCGCGCTACGATACAGGATAAAGGGTGCTGCTTCCCAATTGAAGAATTCGGACCTCACCCAAGAGGCTGTGGCACTGAATTGGGGATTCACCGATGCAAGCCATTTGCACAAACACCTTTATCACACAGTGGATAAAAAGTTATGAACCAACTGTTTGGCTCTATTTTTACTCAAAGATCTCACCAATGGGCCTTCTGTCCGAGGCATCGAACAAAACCACAAACAATGGGGAGGGGTTATTTTTTAAAAGGGATGGACATTTTTTTGGAGTCGGAACTATTCCATATCTTTGGGGTCAAATGGGGTGTCCTGTGAAAACAGGGCTGAGATCAAACCCTGAAGTTGACCACTTCGCACCTGATCCAGGTAATGCTGGCGTAGGGAATTTGGCAAGGCCGTTTTGGCCTCTGTTCCATGTTGGGTATCCCATGAATTTTTGGAATGCATTTATGACCCAATACAAATGGAACTCTTTTCACAATTGACTTTATTGCAATGGCTTGGAACAATCTTTGGCGTGGTACAAGTGCTTCTGGCCCGACAGAACAATGTCCATAACTATCTTTTTGGCATCATTGCCATATTGATCAGCATTTGGGTGCTGTACCAGTCCAGATTGTATGCCGATATCTTGCTCAATCTCTATTATTTGGTGATGAGCATCTATGGATGGTTCTATTGGAAAATGGGCAAGCAACAGCAAGAAACCCGCATTTCATCTGCCACACGGAGAGAACATGGTATTGCCATCGGGATTCTAATAGGATGCTTTGTGCTGATGGTCTATTGGTTGGTGTGGTACACAGACTCTGATGTCCCCTACTGGGATGCCGTTGTATGTGCCTTTGCCTGGGCCGGGATGTGGCTCATGGCCAAACGAAAAATAGAGAATTGGATCTATCTGAACATCAGCAACCTCATATCCGTACCTCTCTTGATCTACAAAGAACTGTATATCTATGCCGGGTTGACCACATTCTTGTTCATAGTGGCCATATCGGGGTATATCCGATGGAAAAAGATTTTGGACCAAGAAGAAAATGAGGGATATGCAAAAGCTTAGGGAACGCTGTTTTGGGCAAAGGGAATTTCCACAGGAGGTATTGGATTGGATGGCCCAAGAAAACCTTTGGAACATTTGGGTCCCGAAATCCTACGGAGGATTGGAGATGACGTTGGCCGAAGGTTTGGAGAAATTGCGGTCCCTTGCCCAGATGGATGGAAGCTTGGGATGGACGGTCACCCTTTGCAGTGGTGCCAATTTTTTTATAGGAAACCTTCGGGAAGGGGCGTCCAAAGAAATTTTTGCTGATCCAAGGGAACCCGTGTGTTTTGGGGGCAGTGGGGGTGTATTTGGAACTGCGGAAAAGTTAGGCGATGGATATGTGGTCTCCGGAGTATGGAAATATGCCACCGGCGCACCCTATCTTACCCATTTTACCTTGAACGCCAAGATTCTGGAAAAAGGCGAAGAGGTGCTTACCGCAGAAAATATCCCTTTGGTACGGTCTTTTGTCGTAAAAAGGGAAGATGTTGAAATAATCCAGGATTGGAATACGATGGGACTGAAGGCAACGGCAACACATTCCTTTGTGATCAAATCCAAATGGATCCATGAAAAGTTTGGTTTTGTGTATGACGAATCCATGTTGCCCCATGACATTTTCAAAGTGCCGTTTGCTGTTTTTGCAGATCTGACCCTATGGGTCAATTATATCGGTATGGCCGCGCATATATTGGAGGAGGCCAAAAAAATAGCAAGTCCCGACGTGGCATTGTACAGATTGCTTGCCTTGGTGACCAAGACCGATCACCAAGTGATGGAATTTGCTGAACGGGTACAACGGATGATTGACAGAGGGGAGGAACTGCCGCAATCCCTTATCAATGAAATACATAGCGAAGCTTCCGATACGGTAAGGTCACTCTCGGGGGCAATTATCTCGGTCTATCCCCAATTGGGCATACGCGCAGCTACTGAAAACCATCCACTGAACCAAGCGTTCAGGGATTACTTTACAGCCACCCAGCATCATATTTTCAGTGAATTGGGTAGGAGAAGTTAGAGGTATAATTCTCTTTTATGATAAGTGAAAAGAGTCTCTTTCCAACCCTGTTTACTTTGTCAATCAGTCTTTTGGGAGAATAGATTCAGGGGTTGCCCACTCCCTCAAAAGTCATCTTCACGGGTTTGATGGTGCCATCCGCATTGAACTCCATTTTGTCCATGCACGTGACCCGATGGTCACGATCCAGGTTAGGTATCGGTCTTCTGTGGTAAACGATGATCCATTCATCCGTTCCAGGCCTGTTGATCACGGAATGGTGCCCGGCACCAGTGGCAATGTCCCCTTCCTTGGATTGCAAGATGGTACCAATACGCTTATAGGGCCCTGTGGGTTTGTCTGCCATGGCGTAGGCCACTTTATAGCTTCCATTCGTCCAGCCACCTTCCGACCACATAAAATAGTAGATTCCATTGCGCTTGAACATGAAAGGACCTTCCACATAACCTTCGGGTGTAATTTCCTTGAACAGGCTACCGTCTTCCCAGGGCACAAAACCCGTAAAGTCGGCGTTGAGCCTTCCCAGATTGCAATGGCTCCAACCTCCATAAAAGAAATAGTAAGTGCCGTTGTCCTCAAAAACAAATTGATCGATGGGTTGGGCATTATTGTGGAAATCCGAGATCAACGGTTTTCCCAAATAGTCTTCAAAAGGACCCCCTGGGCTATCGGAAATTGCCACTCCAATGCCCCCGAAGTGGTTGATGTCGTTGTCTGGGTCATAACCGTCTCTGCCGGGTCGCTGAATATCATTTGCCCCAAAGAACAGATAATATTTATTGTCTTTCTCTATAATGGAAGGTGCCCAAAGTGCCTGCCTCAACCATTTGATATTGGTGGTATCCAAAATCCGTTCATGTTTATCCCAGTGTACCAGGTCCTTGGACGAAAAGGCATCAAAATGGAGTTGTTTGTCATAATCGTCGGAATAGGTAGGATAGACCCAATAGGTGTCCCCGAACACAATTCCTTCGGGATCGGCATACCACCCTTCAAAAATGGGGTTGTTATGCTGTTCTTGCTTTGTTTCTTGTGCAAATGTCCGTCCACCGAACATTGTACAGCCGGCTAAAAAGAGAATTTTGATCTTCATAAGATATTTTTTGAATTGATGGCCCACCACCTTATTGCAGCAATGGATGCCTCAATCTTGAACAGGTCTTCACAAAACTAATATAATTATCAAGTTACTCTTTTTACATGGATGGACTCTTTTTTATAAAGAAAGGAAACGGAACTTGATGTGAAGTCCTAACGATCAAAAGATAACAGATAAAAGATTTCAAGAGTATAAATTTGGGGCTTTCCTTGCACCTAACCCTCCTTTGTCGGTCGATGTCCACCGAGGTTTTTTCCGGATAAAAGGCAACTGTTAGGTCATTAAAAAAGATGATAAGAATATATCCGATCAATGGTCAAAATTTCCTCGTACAGTAGTAGTGGTCCAGATGAGGTCTCTGTGGTACCTAAAACCTCATTGACCATTCCAAGACTTGTAAAAAGAAGTATATCCTTGACGTTGTATTGGATAAAACACTTGTATTGACACTAGATTTTTCAGAATACTTTGAACGTCCTGACTGATTTTGTCCAATTCGCCTTGGGCGGTCCATCAAAAAGCTTTTGTTCAGTTCAGTGCGGCAATCCGTTAGAAAAAGTATGCCAGAACCCACAATATTAGTAAATTGCGTTATGTACAAGTGTGCATAACGAAGTTTTCATGGTTTTGAGTGATAAAATTTATCTGGATTATAATGCAACCACACCAGTTGAACCTGAGGTGGTCAAGGTCATGATGCCTTTCTTTACGGAAAGTTTTGGCAATGCGAGCAGCGATCATTCCTTTGGCTGGTTTGCGGATGATGCCGTGGAAACAGCTCGGAACCAGGTGGCGAAGTTGGTCAATTGTAGACCAACAGAGATAACTTTCACATCTGGAGCCACTGAAGCCGCTAACTTGGCTTTGTTCGGTTTTTGCAGGAAGAACAGGAACAAAGGAAACCATATCGTCACTTGCAGCACGGAACACAAGGCCGTACTCGAAACCATGGACGCGTTGGAAGAAGAAGGTTTTGAGGTCACTTATCTAGATGTGGATGGGCAAGGGAACATTGATTTGGAGGAACTGGATAAAATGATTTTGCCAACAACTTTACTGGTGTGCATCATGTTGGCGAACAATGAAACAGGACTCATTCATCCTATAAAATCCATTGCTGGGATAGCCCATGGAAAAAATGTGGCCCTGATGTCCGATATCACACAAGCTGTTGGTAAAATCCCGGTGGATTTGGAAGATTTGGGAATTGACATGGCCATTTTTTCATCACACAAAATTTATGGGCCCAAAGGTGTGGGTGCCCTATATCTGAACAAGGACAACAACACGACCATCGCCAAACACTTTTTTGGAGGGAACCATGAAAAAGGAGTGAGGCCGGGAACCCTGAATGTTCCCGGAATAGTTGGATTTGGTGCTGCATGCAAAATGGCAGGAGCAAATCTCCAAGAAAATTATCAAAACCAATTGGACTTACGAAACCAACTGGAAGAGGAGTTGTTGACAATAGAAGGAGCCATCATAAATTCTCACGGTGAGGAACGACTGCCCAATACCACAAATGTATCGTTTGCAGGAGTGGACGGGACAAAATTGCTCCGTTATTTGAATACATTGGCTTTATCACGCGGTTCTGCTTGCACCTCCAACCAAATGAATCCATCGCATGTCTTGAAGGCCATGGGGCTGGAAGATGGCCATGCCTTGGCGAGTTTACGGATCAGTACAGGCCGAAACACCACCTCGGAGGACATCCAAAAGGCAGTTTTGAAAATCAAAACGACAGTAAATCAATTAAAAGCTGTTGCCTTATGAGGGAGTTGGATGTGATCATAGCACAATATCAACAGCTAAAATCACAGGGCATACGCTGTATTTTGGCCACAGTGGTGCATGTTGAGGGCTCATCCTATCGAAGGGCCGGCGCACGGATGTTGGTGGACGAATACGGGAATATCACAGGGGCCATCAGCGGAGGCTGCTTGGAAGGGGACGCGCTCAGAAAGGCACTTTATGCCTTGGATGTGGGAGAAAACAAACTGGTTACTTACGATACCAGCGATGAAGATGATGCCATAATCGGGGCCCAGTTGGGTTGCAATGGAATCATTCAAGTGTTGTTTGAGCCCATTGATTACACGGATAGGTATAATCCCTGCGAACTTTTTAAAACTGTCGTTGAACAAGAAGTTCCCAGGACCATTTCTGTTGTTTTTGATCTGGACAAAACCCAGCAACAACTGGGGACCATTCTGACTGCGGATGAAAATAGGGCAGTACTGGGAAGGGAAATCCCCGATGGTTTGCACCAAGCTTTGCTTGTCAAAAGCAATGAGGCCATTGGCAATGGTTCCTCTTGTTTTGCAGAGCTTGTGACTAAAGAGAAAACACATTTTGTGTTCACCCAAATACATCAGCCCGCTGTAAAATTGATTTTGGTAGGAGCTGGCAACGATGCCCAGGTCTTGGCACAACAGGCCGAACTTTTGGGTTGGAAAGTAACCGTGACCGATGGACGCCGCACCCATGCGAATAAAGAACGTTTTGCGGGTTCGTGCCAAGTCATTGTCACCAAGCCGGAAGAAATCTTGGAAAACATCAACATTGACCAGCGAACATGTTTTGTGCTCATGAGCCACAACTATAACTATGATCTAAGTGTACTGCGGTTAATATTGGAAAAACCCCAAATACCCTATATCGGGATATTGGGACCTTCAAAAAAATACGACCGTATGCTCCACGAATTGACTGATGATGGCATTCAAGTTTCGAAAGAGGACTTGGCCAAGATCCATGCACCCGTAGGATTGGAAATAGGGGCGGAGACGCCGGCCGAAATCGGATTGTCCATTTTGGCGGAAATCCAGAGTGTATTGACCCGCAAGGAGGCCCGGCCTCTAAAACAAAAAACAGAGCCCATTCATGATACTACAGCAAATCAATTTCAAAAGATAACCCTTTGAATGCAAGAGAAGACATAGCGGTGGTGGTTTTGGCAGCAGGTGGTTCCACTCGTTTGGGGCGGCCCAAGCAATTAGTGGAATTCAAAGGAAAGACGCTTTTGGAACGCACCATGGATAATGTAGATAATCTCGGATTCCAAACCAAGATATTGGTGCTGGGCGCAAATTTGAAGGATATTCAAGAAAAAATTGATGGTGAAGGATACAGCGTGGTGTTCAATGAAGAGTGGGAACAAGGAATGGCATCCAGTATAAAAATAGGTCTGGAAGCCGCCTTGTCAATAGAAAATGAATTGGATCATGTGTTGTTTTTAGTGTCCGATCAGCCCTTTTTGGAATTGGAAAATTTACATAAACTGGTACACACCCAGTTGACTCAAAAGCCTATGGCTACTTATTCCCAATATGGGAATGACATTGGAGTACCTGCCATTTTTGGTAAAGAAACATTTCCACTGTTGTTACAGTTGGAAGGAGACGAAGGGGCCAAGAAACTGATGCATTTGGAAGGATTTGATTTCTGTACGGAGACCTTCAAAAAGGGTGTGTTTGATGTGGATACCGAAGAAGATGTGCAGCAACTAAAGCAAATGGAAGAATGAAAGTAACCATTAAATATTTTGGTTTGGTGGCCGAAGCTACTGAAAAGTCCGAAGAGGTTTTGGAGTTCAACGGACCGCTGACCGCTTTGGAACTAAAAGCACAATGTTTGAACGGATTGGCTATAGCGGACAAAGATTCGATACAGATAGCCGTGAACCAAAATTTAGATGATCAAATAACCCTAAAAGATGGTGATGAAGTGGCCTTGTTGCCACCATTCGCAGGAGGATGAGCAGGTACGACAGACAAATAAAACTCACGGAAGTTGGCCCAGAGGGTCAGGAAAGGCTTCGCAATGCCAAGGTATTGATTGTTGGTGTTGGAGGATTGGGCTGTCCTGCCGCGATGTATTTGGTTGGCGCGGGTGTGGGCAAGATTGGCCTGATGGACCATGACAGGGTTGATATATCCAATCTGCATCGACAAGTGCTCTTTCAAGAATCGGATTTAGGAAGGTCAAAAGCATCCGTAGCCAAGGAACGCCTGGAAAAGCAGAACAGTGAGGTACAGTTTGAGGTATATGAAGAACCGTTGACGATTGAAAATGCTGAATCTATCATTCGGCAATATGATGTGGTCTTGGATGGTACGGATAATTTTGAAACCAAATATCTCATCAACGATGCATGTATATTGACTGATAAACCTTGGGTTTTTGCCTCCATTTATAAAAATGAAGGACAATTGTCGGTCTTCAATTACAAAAATGGACCTACGTATCGATGTGTATTCCCAAAAAGTACCCGACAGAACATCAGTTGTGAGGCTACGGGAGTGTTGGGTGTATTACCGGGCATTTTGGGAACGCTTCAGGCAGCCGAAGTCCTTAAAATTATTTTAGGGTCGGGCGAGGTACTATCCGGTAAGCTAAAGCTCATCAACATGATGCAGACCAGCGAGCAAACCATCAAAATAAACAAGCGACCCGAAGAAGTGGAAAAAATACGCAAAGGGGGAATTGCCCCCCTTTATATCGATTGTGACTTGAAGGACAAGGAGCAATGGTATCTCGATGTGCGCGAGGCGTTTGAACAGCCCAAACCAAAAGGAAAAAAAGTGTTGAGCATTCCCTTGGGCGATCTCACATCACGATACCGGGAAATTCCTGATAATCAGGAGGTTTTTGTGTTCTGCCAGTCTGGAAAGCGAAGCAAGAACGCAATCGAAATCCTTAAAAATGAATTTGGTTTCCATAATTTGAAAAATGTGGAAGGCGGTATAGAAACTATTATCGATGGATAAGAAAAAACCGAAAAAAGTATTTGTACAAGGGGCCATTCCTCCCGAAAAAATAGCCCAATCGGTGGCCAACCACCAAAGCAAGACCAATATTGGTGCACACAGTATTTTTTTGGGACAGATCAGGGCAGATGAAGTAGATGGTAAAACCGTGACCGCCATCGATTATACAGCTTATGAAGAGATGGCGGAAAAAGTGTTCCACGAAATACGTGAAACCGCTTTTGCCAAGTTTGACATTACCTGTGCCCATATTTACCATAGTCTGGGCAAGGTGGGCGTTGGAGAGCTTTGCCTGTTTGTGTTCACTTCATCGGCACATCGAAAAATTGCGATAGCCGCCACCAACTTTTTTGTGGAAGAGATCAAGGCAAAAGTGCCCGTGTTCGGCAAAGAAATTTTTGAAGACGAAACCCATCAATGGAAAGTGAACAAGTAATGGTAGACATCACATATAAGGTAACGACCCTTCGGGAGGCCACTGCGGAAGCCATCGTAAAAACAAGTAATCAAGCTACAATCGATGCAATTCAAAACAACGAAGTTCCCAAAGGGAATGTGTTTGAAATGGCCAAGGCAGCGGGATTGTTGGGCGTGAAAAAGACACCGGACCTCTTGCCCGATTGTCATCCGTTGCCCATTGAATACACAGGAATCGACTATGAAATCAATGGTCTGGACATCATCATTTCGATGACGGTAAAGACCATTTACAAAACAGGGGTGGAGGTAGAGGCAATGCACGGAGCAAGTGTTGTGGCGCTCACCATGTACGATATGCTCAAACCGATTGATAAGAATGTCGAAATCGGCACCATCCGTCTCAAATCGAAAAAAGGAGGAAAATCCTCTTATAAAATCAATTCGGAAGGCTTGACCGCTGATGTTGTTGTTTGTTCCGATACCATTTCCAAAGGAAAAGGGGAGGACAAGGCAGGCGAAGCGATTATCGAGAAATTGGAGGCTTTTGGGGTAACATCCCAAAAAAGCATCATTCCAGATGAAGCCGAGGAAATCATCAAGAAAGTGGAAAACTCTTCCGTAGACATGTTGATTTTTACAGGAGGTACGGGCGTGGGGCCACGGGATGTCACCCCTCAGACTTTGGAGCCCTTGTTGGACATCAAACTAAAAGGAGTAGAAGAACAAATGCGAAGCTACGGGCAAAATCGGATGCCGTATGCGATGTTCTCGCGTTCCATCGCGGGCATCAAGGACGGTAAATTGATTCTGGCACTACCTGGTTCCACCAAGGGAGCAGCGGAATCCATGGATGCGATTTTCCCACACGTGCTGCACGCATTTAAAGTGATAGAAGGAAAAAGACATGATTGACAAAAAACCACAAATACTGGATAATTTTGGTAGGCCGCACACCTATCTCCGCATTTCATTGACGGATCGGTGCAACCTTCGGTGTTTTTACTGCATGCCCGAAGAAGGTATTGAGTTGATGGAAAAACCGAGCATCATGACCCTGGAGGAAATCATCGAGATGACCAGAACATTTCGGGATCTGGGTGTGGATACGGTTCGGTTGACAGGTGGTGAACCTTTGGTTCGGAAGAATTTTGGCTTTTTGGTCGAGGAGCTGGCCAAACTGGGCGTGACCCTTAAATTGACTACCAACGGTATTGTGCTTGACAAGTATCTGGAACTTTTCCAAAAGATAGGATTGCGTAAGATCAATTTTAGTCTGGACACCTTGGACAAGGCCAAATCCATATTTATTACCAAGCGCGATTATTACGACCGGATCATGGAGAACCTCGAAATGGCGCTCGATATGGATATGGACATCAAACTCAATGTAGTTTTGATCAAAGGGGTGAACGATAACGAAATCAATGACTTCATCGCCTTGACAAAACATAAGGGTTTGACCATCAAGTTCATTGAGTTTATGCCCTTCAAAGGAAACAAGTGGGACTGGAGCAAGGGTGTCGGCAAAGAAGAAATCCTGCAGACCATTGGCAATGCATTTGGTGAAATAGAGGAACTTCAAAATCCAAAGCACAGCACTTCCACTAATTTTAGGGTCAAGGGACATAAGGGTAGTTTTGGAATTGTCAGCACAATTACCAATCCTTTTTGTGATGAGTGCAACCGCATTCGCCTCACGGCAGATGGCAAAATGAAAAATTGCCTGTTCGCCACATCAGAGACCGATCTGTTGACCCCATTGCGCAAGGGAGAAAAAATGGAATCCATCATTTTGGACGCCATAAAATCCAAAAAGCATTCCCGGGACGGCATGGAAGTAAAAATGGACGCAGCGCACTATGAGCAAAACCGTTCAATGATTTCAATAGGGGGCTAATGGTAACGATTTCTGAAGCACTTCGCATCATTGATGATCAAAAAATCAATGTAAAAAGTCAAACCCTTCGCTTAGGGGAATCCCTTGGATATGCCCTATCAAAAGATACGTTGTCACCCTTTCATGTACCTGAGTTTGACAATTCCGCTATGGACGGTTATGCCCTGTGTGGACTTTACCAAGCATATAAACTGGTAGGTGAGGTAGCAGCAGGGGAATCCAAAAAAATACAGTTGAATGATGGGGAGGCCGTCCGTATTTTTACTGGGGCCAAAGTGCCCCATGCCACTTCCGCGGTGATGATGCAGGAGAAAACCTCGGTGGAATCGGGCACACTTTTTTTGGACGAAATGCCCAGAATAGGACAAAATATCCGAAAAAGAGGAGGGCAACTGACCGAAGGGCAATTGGTATTCGGGAAAGGACATGTTTTGGGCCCACCCTCACTATCCTTGATGGGAAGTCTCGGATTGGAACATTTGGACGTATTTTCAAAACCTCGGGTCAACATCGTCACTACCGGCAATGAACTGGTGCACCCTGGACAACCCAAGCAAGAGGGACAGATATACGAATCCAACAGCTTTGCCATTGCGGGAGTGTTGCAGCAATTTGGGTTCCAACATCAGCATAAAATGCAGATCAAGGACAATCTTGAGGCAACCAAAAAAGGCATTAAAAATGCCTTGGAATCCTGCGATGTTTTGATTGTGTCTGGGGGGATATCGGTAGGTGACTACGATTTTGTCCGGCCGGCCCTGGAAGCGAACGGAGTGGATGAATTGTTTTATCGGGTACTCCAAAAGCCTGGAAAACCATTGTATTTTGGACGAAGGGCAAACCAATTTGTTTTTGCACTGCCAGGCAATCCTGCATCGTCCCTTACTTGTTTTTATATGTACGTGCTTCCTCTGCTGCAAAAGTTTTCAGGATATGGAAAGGTAGGTTTGCCCACGTACCAATTTCCCATAAGCCATGCCTATACGAACAATTTTGGACGCCCCTCCTTTCTCAAGGCCCATGTATTCGAGGGAAAGGTAGAGATATTGGATGGACAGGGATCCTCCATGATCCAATCCATGGCCATTGGGAATGCCTTGGCTTTTGTGGATGACGGGATAAAATTGAAAGAAGGGGATTTGGTGGATTGTAAATTGATTTCTTGACTGATGAGTGTGGAATATTTGCCCATCGTTTTCTTTTTGATCGCACTTTTTTATAGCTCGGTCGGTTTTGGGGGAGGGTCCAGTTACTTGGCCATTTTGAGCCTTTTCCTGACCGATTTTTATGAGATACGCTCCACGGCACTCATTTTGAATATCTGTGTCGTGACCATTGGGACCATAGTCTTTATCCGCAACCGGGTGTTCGATATGAAACTGTTCTGGCCGTTTTTGCTGATGAGCATTCTGTTTGCCTATTTGGGTGCTCAAATACGCTTGTCGCAAACCGTATTTTTTCTGGTGCTGGGAAGCGCCTTGGTCATGGCCGGGATTTTTATGCTGCTCCGTTTTGCAAAGAAAAAACTGGATTCGAAGAAATTTTCCAATCCGAAAAAATTGGCACTTGGTGGTGGCATCGGTTTGCTTTCCGGAATTTCTGGAATTGGCGGAGGTATTTTTCTATCCCCGGTGCTGAATCTTTTAAAGTGGGAAAACCCACGGGTAGTAGCCTCGCTGGCCTCTGTTTTTATTCTGGTCAATTCCATTTCTGGTCTGATTGGCCTCAATGTGGCAGGAACCTTCAAGTTACACGACGAACTGACATTGCAATTGGTGGTGGCAGTTGTGATCGGAGGAAGTATCGGTTCCTACTTATCCAATAAAAAGTTCAACTTGAAATTTTTGGGCTTCCTTACCAGTATTTTGGTTCTTTATGTGGGTTTCCGATTGATTTTATTGCACGGTTTTGGTATAAAGATTTAAATCAGCGCCAACATTTCATCGGTATATTTTTGCATGGAGATAGTGATTTCATCATTCATTTTTAAAAAGGTGGAAAGCACTTTCTTGCCAGTCTCCGTTAGTTCGGCCCCACCCCCTTCGGCTCCACCTTTATGGAGGTCCACATAAGGTTTCTGTCCCCTTTGATTCATGTCTTCCACCATGGACCAAGCCTTGCGATACGACATTCCCATTTCCTTGGCCGCTTTGGACAAAGATCCATTTTTGGCAATCATCATCAATAGTTGGGCCCGTCCAGGGCCAAAGAATTTTTTTCCATCAATATCTATCCAGCATCTGGTTCGAAGTTGTTTAATACCTTCCATAATCGCAACTTTAAGTATTGGCCAATGATTTTGTTCTTTTTCTTGAAATTGCCTGAGCCTAAGGTAGGGATTAATCGCCATGTGGGTATTACCTTGGAGTCTTGAATAAAGGGTTGTGCAACTGGTGATGATGGCTGAGTGACCATGGGAGCGAGTTCTCCTTAAAGCGGGAACACCATAGAATTATGAGGCAAAAGGAAAACGAGTTTATTTTGCCTTTTTTTGCTGAACATTGACTGAGACCCAAAAGGGGTCAATTCGTTTTTTTACTAAATAGTTGTGTACATGGCTAGATATTGTATAAGCCTGGTCCATATGCAATTTGAATACGGTTCAGGTTTCGGTCAATTGGTCCAAGCCAAAAAGTAGGCGTTGGAGTCTTGATTATCAAGAACAGGTAGAGCGAGATTCCCATTGACAATATTTTATTGGGACTGTACATGGATGGTGAATATGACAAGATGGGCATAAAAACAAAGTACCGAGTCTCCTTGATGGATTGTTCCATACAACTGATGCTGTTGGAAAACGACATGTATAGTAAGGTTCCATACTGGCTTTTTCGGATTTTCTGTGCAAAAAAGGTTAATAGGGACGAATAAAAGCCCAAGGACAGATTCATAAAAAAAAGTCAACCTTAACTATAATATATCTGTTTTTTCACTTCCTTTGAACTGTGATTTAAGAGCCTCGCCTTAGGCGAAAGGCCATGCTAGCAAACAACGATGTTGGGGTTTTGGTGTATAGGGAATTCGTCTCCAAAACCATCTACAGGGTAGGTGCCCAACGAAGAGAATATATTCCCAACATCTCTATGTCAAAGAATGTTTTTGGCATTGGCTCCCAGATGGTGCATCCCTTTTTTTCACTCAGTCCGAATAAGGCCTGTTCTATACGGGAATTCCATAGTGGGACTTTTTAGCCGTATGTCTTCAGGACAGCTGACTTTTTGCACTGACAAAACTGAATCTTTTGATCCAAATCCATATACTATCAAAACTATTATAATTTCAATGACCCCTATTTTGTCCTGGATGGACAATCCCCAAGAAAATACCCTTGACACCATGTATGATTGCTCGGAAAAAACCACCCATCCTTTTGTGGATGGGAATGGCAACACCTACCTATTTCACAGTGTGGAAAATGCTGGTTTGGAACCGGGCCATCTTTCCGAAGAATTCTTTGTAGGCCACCATTTCGGGTTGACCTATAGGATAGCGAAAGAATTGGATGGTGATCCGAATGAAACCTTTGGGAGGTATATCGGTACCGGGCTTTCATTGGTTTATTGATTTCATAGCACATTCTTAACTTTTCATGGAAAAACTAAAAAAACAAGAGCAAAAGGGAAAAAGGATATTGTTTGTATCCCGCTGGGGTGAAACTTTGGATGTTGCCCTAGCTGCACAAAATGAGGGACAGCAGGTAAAACTGTTCATTGAGGATAAATCCTCACGGGAGATTGGGTATGGTTTTGTACCCAAAGCCCTGGATTGGAAAAAACACGTCGCATGGGCGGATTGCATTGTATTCGATTATACGGGCTATGGTGAAGAATACGAAGAATTAAGGGCCGCAGGAAAATCGGTCTTTGGGGGTTCCCTCTATACCGATCGTCTTGAACTGGACCGTAATTTTGGCCAGGCAGAACTTCGAAGACACAAAATAAGGACCTTGGCGTCCAAGGATTTTGACTCGTTTTCCGAGGCCATCGCCCACATCGAATCCCATCCCAATCCCTACGTGCTCAAACCGTCGGGCAAGACACAGGACCTCAAACAACTTTTGTTTGTGGGCAATGATGACCGTGGACTGGATGTGATCCGGATGTTGTATGCCTACGAGAAATCGTGGGGGGACCGCTTTGGCACTTTTCAATTGCAGCATAAGGTAAAGGGCGTGGAGGTTTCCATTGGGGCCTATTTTAACGGAAAACAGTTTTTACAACCAGTGAACATCACATTTGAGCACAAGAAACTGTTTCCCAAGGAACTAGGGGTGTCCACGGGGGAAATGGGGACCAGTATGTTTTGGACAAAGGACTCTCCGTTGTTCCAGAAGACATTGGAGCCTTTCGAAAGCACTTTGGCACAGCAAGGGTTCCGTGGGCATATTGACCTGAACTGTATTGTGAATGGCAATGGCATATATCCTTTGGAATTCACCTCCAGATTTGGATATCCCCAAGTGTTCATCCAAAGGGCCGGTCTGGTGGACCCTATCAGCACGCTGCTTATGGGAGTCGCGGATGGGACCAAAAACCAGATCCAGGTAAAAAAGGGATTCCAGGTCGGTGCATATATTGTGGTGCCACCGTTTCCGTACGACGATAAAAAAACATTTGAGCTTTTTTCCAAGGACGCGGTGGTTGTATTCAAAAAAGACCAAAAAGAGGGCGTACATCCCATGCACGTAAAAAAGGTAAACGACCAATGGCTCATTACGGGGAATACCGGAATTGCGGTCTTGGTCACCGGAACGGGAATTACCATGCGCGATGCACAGCGCAATATGTACAACCGTATCCAAAATGTGATTGTCAACAATGGGTATTACCGCACCGATATTGGTGATCGATGGCTGGAAGATTCGGATAAATTGTGGTCGTGGGGACTGTTATAGATTTAGACCGAACTGGGAGACAATTTCTAAAGTGGGAAGGATCCCCAGATCAATTCTTGACGGCGATGCCCGAGGAATGGCGTTTGGATTTTTTCCTGTATATGGAGAGTTCTATGGACAGGATGGAGTTGTATGCAATAATGGAACAGGGCCACATTTTAGGGGGAGGAATGCTATTCAAGGGACTTCCCCCAGAGATGGGAATTTTTGAAAAGGAAGTGGAGCCTTTTGTGGAAAACGGTCATTTATATATCGGTTTTCTATTTGTGGTGCCAGCGTATAGGGGGCAGAACCTAGGAAGCACCTGGTTGGAATGTATAAAGACGTTGCATGGGGACAAAGGTTTTTGGCTCACCGTTGAAGAACCAGGTTTGATTGCGTTTTATGAAAAAAACGGGTTCAAGTGGACGGCTACGCTTATACAGGGTCAGATTTGTGAAGAACTTTTGATTTGGGAACCACCGAACCATTTTGAAGGCCGGCCAAAAACCTCTTGACAAAATTTCTACATCTGATTTTTGATAATGTGTTTAAGTTTCAAAAATCTCTTTTGAAAAACTCAATTCCCCATATATCCTATGTATTTTACTACTTCATTCTATATGTTGTATAACGCCTTCGCTACCCCGTGAAATAGGATAGAATTGCGATTACTATGACCACCAGCAATACGGAGAGTACCACATCGACTTTGCTATAACTTCCCTTGGTGGCCGCTTTGTCCTCAGCGGACAAGGTGCCAAAGGAAAGCCCTTTGATGGTCACATAATCCGGTGGCGTCGTGGCCAAGCTGACCGATACACAAAGTACCACCGAAAAGATGAACATAAAAATGGCCATGTGGGCAAAGTTCACAGTGGCAAACTGGAAAAGAAAGCCTGACACTTCTTCTCCAGCCGTTATTTGTGGCTGATAATAAATTTCGGAGCCCAACCTGAGGATCAACAGGACCAGACCTGCCAAAAGCGTCGTAATTGCAGCTTTGGAATTGACCCGTTTCCAGAGAATGCCCAACAAGAACACGGCTGTTACTGGAGGTGCAATGTAGGACTGAACATTTTGCAAGTATTGGTACATGACCCCACCACCGATCTTGTCCATGATCGGGATCCAGATGATTCCCAGCACCACTATGATCCCTGTGGCTACCTTACCGATGGTCAATAGTTCACGCTCGGTCTTTTCTGGACGAAGTTTTTTATAGATATCCATGGTGAAAATGGTGGAGCAGGAGTTGAACACCGATGCCAAGGAACTCATTAGGGCGGCCATAAGTCCCCCGGCCACCAAACCTTTCAACCCTACAGGCAGAAGGGTCTTGACCAGCATAGGAAAGGCCCTATCGGCACGGTCAACGTTAAAAACCTCAGGATTTTGGATGGTCAGGGCAAAGGCAATGATACCAGGAACCAAAAATATCAGAATGGGCATCAGCTTCAGATAGGCCCCAAAAATGGCCCCTCGTCTTCCTATTTTTATATTGTTGGCAGCAAGGGTTCGTTGCACAATATATTGATCGGTACACCAATACCAGATTCCCACTATGGTTCCACCGATTAACAGCCCCGTCCATGGGAACTGTGGGTCGCTCATGGGGCGCCACATATTGAAGTGGTCCGGGCTAACGGAGGTGACCGTTTCCCGGAGTTGTCCCCAGCCACCCACTTCTTGCAGTCCCAGATAGGTGATGATCAATGAACCCAAAATCAAGATCACGGTCTGTAACGTTTCGGTGTAGATCACGGCCTTCATCCCACCAATGATCGTATAAATGCCAGTAAAGACCACTACGCCAATGGCACCATACCAAAAAGGAATCCCCAAAAGTTCCGAGACCACGATGCCGCCGGCATAAATGGTCACCGAGACTTTGGTCAACACATAGGCGACCAACGAAAAAATGGAAAGAAACCAACGGGAACGACTGTCAAATCGTTTTTCAAGGAACTCTGGCATGGTGAAAGCCCCACTCCTGATATAGAAAGGGAGAAACAGCCAACCCAACAGCAGTACGATCCAGGCATGAAGCTCATAATGGGCCATGGGCGTGCCCGATTCAAAGCCGGTGCCGGCAAGTCCCACAACATGTTCCGAACCAATGTTCGATGCAAAGATGGAGGCCCCGATCACAAACCAGCCTACATTCCTGCCTGCCAAAAAGTAATCCTCGGTGTCCTTGTTTTTTTGGAGGACCACCCATGCCGCCACTGCTATAAGGGCCAAGAAATAAATGCCGAGAACGATCCAATCCGGCGTTTCCAAAACTGATTCCATAATTGTTGGGTTTAGCTTGTTCGGTTATAATTTATATGTACTGGTTGATGATGTTTTCAAACAACTCTTGCTTCCCGCTCCGCTTTTTGATGTTTGGGTTGGAAGAGGCATGTGCATGAAGGTCTTCCAAAGTGAGTTTTCCCTCTTCGAACGCTTTTCCGTTCCCAGAATCAAAAGAAGAATAGCGATCACTTCTCATGCTGACATATTTGGAATTTTCCAATATTGCATTTGCGGCTAACAATGCCCTTGAAAATGCGTCCATCCCTCCAATGTGGGCATGGAAAATATCTTCCAGATCTGTGGAATTTCGTCTGATCTTGGCGTCAAAATTGATTCCGCCGCCCTGAAAACCACCTGCCTGAAGGATCACCAACATGGCTTGGGTGAGTTCATACACATCCACAGGGAATTGGTCGGTGTCCCACCCGTTCTGATAATCGCCCCTATTGGCATCGATACTTCCCAAGAGGTTGTTGTCCGCGGCCACTTGGAGTTCGTGCTCAAAAGTGTGTTGGGCCAAGGTGGCGTGGTTCACTTCGATGTTGAGTTTGAAATCGCCCAAAAGGTCATATTTGGTCAGGAAGCCGAGCACGGTCGCCGAATCAAAATCATATTGGTGCTTGGTGGGTTCCATCGGTTTTGGTTCGATGAAAAAAGTGCCCTTGAAGCCCTGCTTGCGGGCATAGTCCTTGGCCATGTGCAGAAAACGGGCCATGTGGTCCAGTTCGCGGCCCATATCAGTGTTCAACAGGGACATATACCCCTCGCGTCCTCCCCAGAAGACGTAGTTTTCCCCACCTAGTTTGATGGTGGCGTCCAAGGCGTTTTTCACCTGTGCGCCAGCGAAGGCGACCACATCAAAATCAGGATTGGTCGCAGCGCCGTTCATATATCGGGGATTACTGAAGCAATTGGCCGTTCCCCAGAGTAATTTTACCCCCGATGACTTCATTTTTTCTTGGGCATAATCCGTGATGAGGTCCAATCGTTTTTCAGATTCGGCAAGGGTGGCCCCTTCCGAGATCAGATCAAAATCATGGAAGCAATAGTAGGGCGCGCCAATCTTGGTCATGAACTCAAAAGCGGCGTCCATTTTGTCCTTGGCCTGTTGGATGGGGTCTGTGCTTGTAAGCCATGGAAAATCTTGGGTAGGGGCACCAAAGGGATCTCCACCTGTACCGGTGAAGGTATGCCAATAGGCTATGGCAAACCTGAAATGCTCCTTCATGGTCTTGCCACCTACAACTTTGTTTTCATCATAATACTTGAATGCCAGTGGGTTATCGGATGATTTTCCCTCATATTGGATTTTTCCTATCCCTTTAAAATATTCTTTGTCTCCTGTTGTGATCATGATTGTGGTTTATTCAGTTATCAATATATTTTTTCAATTCTTTTTTCCATGTTTGATAGGCTTCGTGGTACGCTGCGGCTGAAGCTACAGGTTCATGGGTCATCTGTATGGCATCAGATGCCGTTGCCTCGCCGATGCTCTTGAAATCTCCATGGGCAAAGGCCGCCGCCCTCGCCGCCCCTACGGCCCCAGTGGTCTGCACAATGTCTATTTTACTGTTCGTCAGCGTGGCTATGGTCTGGGAGAACAGCCCCGCCCTGAACAAATTGTCGTTGCCTGCTTTGATGGAAGCGATCTCCACCCCATCATTCTGAAGGATTTCCATGCCATACACAAATGAAAAGGCAATACCTTCGAGTGCCGCCCTGAATATATGGGGAGCTTTGTGCACATTGAAATTGAGGTTCAACACCCGCGAGCCCTTATTGCAATTTTCCAACATTCGCTCTGCTCCGTTGCCAAACGGCAAGATCTGTAACCCTTCGGAACCCACTGGGATGGACTCGGCTTGTTGGTTCATGTTGTCATAAGAAAGACCATGGGTGAGCTCGTTCTTGATCCAGCTATACTGGATCCCGGTGCCATTGATGCAGAGCAACTTTCCGATACGGGGTTGATCAGCAGAATGGTTGGTGTGGGCAAAACTGTTGATGCGCGTGTGTTCCCTTGTTTTTTCGTGTCCGGATATGGCATAGACCACCCCGGAAGTGCCCCCAGTGGCAGCAATCTGTCCAGGTTCCATTACATTGAGGGAAAGTGCATTGTTGGGCTGATCGCCCGCGCGGTACATGATGGGAATGCCTTCGGGCAGCCCGGATTCCGCTGCGCCCTGTTTGCTCACAAAGCCTTGTTCCGAAAAGGAGGGCCGTATTTCTGAAACCAATTCAGGGTCAATGCCTGCATCTTCCAGAAGCCATTTGGCCAGTTGGTTTTTCTTAAAGTCCCACAGGATTCCTTCCGAAAGTCCGGAAGGGGTGGTCACACACTCTCCAGATAACTTTAAGGCGATGTAATCCCCTGGCAACATGAATTTGTGGATTTTTCCATAGATGCCAGGTTCGTTGTCCTTCACCCATTTGAGTTTGGAAAGGGTGAAATTGCCCGGCGCGTTCAACAAGTGCTCTACACATTTTGTGGGCCCAACTTTGTTGAAGATCTGTTCCCCAGTTTCCACCGCCCTGCTATCGCACCAGATGATGGAAGGTCTGAGAGGCTTAAGATCTTTGCCCACGGTCACCAACCCGTGCATCTGATAGGAGATACCGATACCCTTGATGTCAGTTTTGACTATGTTGTTTTTGGATATCAGTTCGTGGGTGGCGTCGCACACATATTTCCACCACAGGTCGGGATCCTGTTCCGCCCATCCGCGGTTGGGGGAATCAATGGGCATTTCCATTTTTGGCTGCTGCGCCATATCCACCACACGGCCATCATCGGCACTTATCAATGCAGCTTTTATGGATGAACTACCAATGTCGAATCCTATCCAATACATGAATTTTGATCATTTGGTTAATTTCTATGCTCTTCAAATATAAACAACGGAATCGATTGCGTACCTTTATTTCCGTAAATTATACAGAAATGACATTTTTTTATAATCCCGAACTTTATTTTTTCTCATTGGGGAAAATTAAGCTGAAATAATCAAAAAACAAGGTATTTTGTATGAATAAGTGTTTTTTCAACAATTTAAAAAAATTATTTTATAAGGAAACTAAAAACTAATTTAGTGAATTGAAGTTCAAGCTTATCCCTTATTGTGCTTGAAAAACCTAACGGTATTTGACAGATGAAGATTAAAAAGGAGGTTACCATTTATGATCTCGCCAAAGAATTGAACTATTCCCCCTCGACGATTTCAAGAGCTTTGAACAACCATAAGAGCATCAGTAAGAAAACCATCAAACTGATCAAAGAGGCTGCGGAGGAAATGGGGTACCGTCCGAATAATTTGGCAGCAGGGCTCAGGAACAATAAGAGCAATACCATAGGAGTGCTTATCTCCAGGATAAGCAGGCCTTTTCAAGCTTCCTTGATCAGTGGTATTGAGGAAACTGCTAGAAAGGCTGGGTACAATGTGTTGATCAGCCAGTCCAATGATAAGTACGAAAACGAAGTGAGCAACTGCAATGCCCTTTATGATAGCAGGATCACAGGGTTAATTGTTTCCCTATCAATGGAGACAGTGGATATGGGCCATTTTCAAAAATTTATAGATCTGGGGATTCCCATTGTCTTTGTGGACAGGGTGCCGGATAATTTCAATTCGTACAAAGTCGTGATCGACAACTACACTGCTGGATATTCGGCCACCAAACATTTGATAGACCAAGGCTGTACCAGGATTGCACATTTTGCAGGGGCGCAGCACAGAAATATTTACGAAGAAAGAAAAAAAGGATATCTGGATGCATTGCGTGAATCTGGTCTCCCCATTGATCAAGACCTCATCATCCATTTTAAGACCCTGAGTTTTGAAGAAGGGAACAAGGCCACCAAGAAACTTCTAAAAATGCCCGAACCGCCCGACGGCATATTTTCTGCAAACGACACGGCTGCCGTGAGTGCCATTATGTGCGCAAAAAAAATGGGAATAGAGGTTCCCCAGGAATTGGCCGTGATAGGGTTCAATGACGACCCGATAGCGTCCATTATGCAGCCTTCCCTTTCCACCGTATCGCACCCGGCCAGTAAAATGGGGGCCATTTCGGCCAAAAGAATCCTGAACCATTCCGGACAAAATTATGATGCCGACCTCACGGAGATAACGGTCCTTGGTACGGAAATCATTGTAAGGGACTCTTCTCTGAAAAAAGCCAAGATACTCCATTCCAGCAAGACCAGTTGATACAATCGAGTAGGAGTGTAGCCCTTCTTATCCATTTTCCAAAGGAACTTTTTCCACATAAGTGGGAAACTGGAAAAATTCCTTGGCATTGTTGTAGGTAATATCCGTTACAATTTTCCCGATCCATTCCATATCGTTCGGCAAAAGACCGGCCTTGATGTCGTTGCCCAGCATATTGCAGAGAATTCTTCTGTAATATTCATGCCGTGGGAAGGATAGGAAACTCCGGCTGTCCGTAAGCATCCCAACAGAACAGCTCAACAGTCCCATATTGGAAAGGGCGTTCAATTGATTGGTGATGCCATCCATTTGATCGAGGAACCACCATGCCGCCCCAAACTGTACCTTGCCCTTTATACCATCCCCGTTAAAGTTGCCCGCCATGGTGGCAAACAGTTCATTGTCGTTGGGATTGGAGTTGTACAGCACGCTTTTTGGGAGATGGCCTTTGTTGTTCAGGCTGTTCAATAGACCGGCAAGTTGTTCGGCCTGTTGGAAATCACCTATGCTGTCCACCCCTGCATTGAAGCCGACCTTGGACAAAATGACTTCGTTGGTGTCCCGAATGGGACCCAAATGGAGTTGCATGGTCCATTTTTTCTCGGTGTAGAAGCCAGCCAAAAGGACAAGGATGGCAGATTTGTATTGGGCCACCTCTTTTTTGGAGATGGTCTTGTCCTGCAGACGTTCCGACAGGATGTTGTTGATCTCCGCCTCGGTAAAATCCATCGCATAAGCATGTGGAAGGCCGTGGTCTGAAAGTCGGCAACCGTTTCTATGGAAATAATCCACTCTTTTCTTGATGGCCTCGCCCAAGGATTCAAAATCGGTGATCTTGATGTCAGTGATTTTGGAAAGTGAAGCGAGGTAATCGGGAAATGTCCCTTTTTCAATGGAGATCAGCCCATCCGGCCTGAAAGTCGGGAGCACCTTTACGGGCCAACCGGATTCGGCAAGGTCCCTGTGATGGTCCAGATTGTCCAAAGGATCGTCCGTAGTGCAGACCACCTCAACGTTCATTCTGTCGATCAGGCCACGTGCCGAATAATCCTCCATGCCAAGTTTGGCGTTGCATTCTTCATATATTTTTCCTGCAGTCTTGGGGGTCAAAAGGTCACCGATCCCAAAATAACGGCTGAGTTCCAGATGGGTCCAGTGGTATAGGGGATTGCGAAGGGCATAGGGAACCGTTTCTGCCCATTTCTTGAATTTTTCACTGTCTGGTGCATCACCTGTTATGTACTTTTCCGGAATACCCAGGGCGCGCATGGCCCTCCACTTATAATGGTCCCCATCGATCCAGAGTTGGGTCATGTTTTTAAAAACTCTATTCTCAGCAAGTTCATTTGGCGGCAGATGGGAGTGGTAATCTATGATGGGCTGGTTTTTTGCATAGCAGTGATATAGTTCTTTGGCATAGTCGGTTTCCAACAGAAAATTATCGTGAATGAATGTTTGCATGTGGTTGTTTCTTTTGGTGATGCTTAGATGGGTGTAGTGCTTTCCGTGCCCATTGTCAGTGCCCCGAATAGTAGCAGCGGTTTATGGAATGGTTGATGGGGTGTCATAAAATGGAAAATCACATTCCAGGCCTTGTGCTGTATCAGCCTTGACATTGTCAAGTTTGTCCTCGGAGTTCTGATTATGCCCCACAAAAAGAAGAAGAAAGGGGCGAAGCAATAGGCGAGGTTCAAAAATCCCATAGTTTGGCGGTGAGAGATTTATTTTTGGTAACTGGACTTCAAATTTCGTAAAAATAATTATATTCGCAATCGATTGCGTTAAACATTTTATCAATCTGTGCATTTTTTGTGTAATTTACTAAATGCAATTGATTGATTTAATGATTGATCTATATTTTTTTGCTGATTTCTAAATCATGGGACAATCCTTGAAGGTAAAGACCGGTTGCTTTTTTATGTTTTTTATGCTCTTGTCCAATACACTGTTGTCAATGACAGATGGATATGGACTTTGGCTGGAATATAAGAAGGTTTCGGATGCCGGATTGTTGCAGGCTTACCAAGATCAAATCCCAAATGTTTACGTGGACGAAGGCTCAGAGACCCTAACAGTTATAAAGAAGGAACTGATCAAGGGCCTCGGTACATTATTGGATAAAGATGTTGTTTTCAAGAAGTACGGAGATGGGAAAAGGGGCCTCGTTGTGTCAACCTTTGCACATCTGCCCCAGAGCTTGCAAAAGCATGTGGACATCAACACCTTGGAAAGGGAGGGCTTTGTCATCAAATCCATCAAGGAGGCAGGGGAGTCCTATATCTTGCTAAGTGCAAAAGAGGATATCGGTCTGTTGTATGGAACTTTTCACTTGTTGAGACTGATGCAAATGCACCATTCGTTGGAAGATCTCAACATAATAGATTCACCAAAGGTGGACATTAGGATGTTGAACCATTGGGATAATCTGGATCGAACCATTGAGCGGGGCTATTCAGGTTTTTCCATCTGGAACTGGCATACGCTTCCGGATTACACCGACCAGCGTTATATAGACTATGCCCGTGCCAATGCTTCCATTGGGATCAATGGCACAGTGCTTACAAATGTGAATGCCAACGCTCTGATCTTGACCCCCCATTATCTGGAAAAAGTGAAGGCCTTGGCCGATGTATTCAGACCCTACGGCTTAAAAGTATACCTCACGGCAAGGTTTTCCGCGCCCATTGAAATAGGGGGACTGAAGACCGCCGATCCCTTGGATGCCGATGTGATCCAATGGTGGAAGGAAAAGACCAAGGAAATATATGACCTGATCCCAGATTTTGGTGGTTTTCTGGTGAAGGCAAATTCGGAAGGGCAGCCTGGTCCACAAAATTACGGACGTACCCATTTGGATGGGGCCAACCTACTGGCAGATGCCCTGTCACCTTTTGACGGGGTGGTGATATGGCGCGCCTTCGTATATTCCGAACACGACCCCACGGACCGCGCCAAACAGGCCTATAGTGAGTTTGTGCCCGATGATGGGAAATTCAGGAAAAATGTATTGATCCAAGTAAAGAACGGCGCCATCGATTTCCAACCTAGGGAACCGTTCCATCCCATGTTCGGGGCCATGCCACAGACCCCTTTGATGATGGAATTTCAGATTACCAAGGAATATTTGGGGTTTGCCACACACCTTGTCTATTTGCCCAAACTCTTCGAAGAGGTCCTTCAATCCGATACGTATAGCAAGGGAAAAGGCTCTTTGGTGGCCAAAGTGGTGGATGGGACTTTGGACGATAAAAAATTGACCGGCATGGCAGGGGTTTCCAACATAGGAACAGACAGGAACTGGACAGGCCATCCTTTTGGGCAGGCCGATTGGTATGGCTTTGGAAGACTGGCATGGGATCCCTATCTCGATTCGGAAACCATTGCGGAGGAATGGCTGCGATGCACGTTTACCACTAATCAAAATTTTGTGAAACCGGTCAAGAAAATGATGATCGAATCCCGAGAGGCGGTCGTAAATTACATGAACCCTCTGGGGCTCCACCATATTTTTGACACGGGCCACCATTATGGTCCCGGTCCTTGGGTGGACAACCTCTCCAGACCGGAATGGAACCCCGTGTACTATCACAAAGCGGATGAAAAAGGTATTGGATTTGATAGAACGGGAACCGGAAGTAATGCCCTATCCCAATATGCACCGGAAATCGAAGAAAAATTCAGTGACCCAAACACTTGTCCAGAAGAATACCTTTTATGGTTTCATCACCTGCCGTGGGATTATCAGCTTAAGAACGGAAGAACACTTTGGGACGGGCTGGGAATCAAATACCAAGAAGGCGTGGATCAAGTAAGGGAAATGATAAAGACTTGGAACGCCATGGAACCTTATGTCGATGAATTTCGGCACCATCAAGTTTCCATGTTGTTGGACATACAATTGAAAGAGGCAAAGTGGTGGAAAGATGCCTGTATGCTATACTTTCAAACCTATTCCAAGATGGATTTTCCAAAGGAAATGGGACAGCCGGAGAACACCCTCGAACATTACAAATCGCTACAATTTCCATACGCTCCGGGAATCCGGCCCAGTTGGAACTAATACTCAGATAAAAGTTGATGGACAAAAAAATAGCCATAGTCACAGGTGGCAATTCAGGATTGGGATTTGCGACTGCAAAGAAGTTTTGTGAAAACGGGCTCAAGACCTATATTTTGGGAAGGAACAAGGAAAAAACGGAGGAGGCCTGCGCGGAAATAGGTAAGCTGGCCGTGCCGATCATCGTTGATCTGACCCATCTTAACAAAATCCCGGCCTTGATCGATGAGATCTTTCAAAAAGAAGGCCAAATAGATATTTTGGTGAACAATGCAGGGATCAATATGAAAAAGGATTTTGTGGATGTGACCGATTCCGAATTTGAACAAGTGGTACAGACCAATCTTTTCAGTGTTTTTGCCATCAGCAGGGAAGTGGTAAAAAAAATGAAGGAAAAAAACGGGGGAAGCATTATCAACATCAGCTCCATGGCGGCCCAATATGGCTTACCAAAGGTAATTGCCTATTCGGCCAGCAAGACCGCCATAGAGGGGATGACCCGGGCCATGGCCGTGGAATTGGCGGAATACGGAATACGCGTCAACTGCATTGCCCCGGGCTTTATCAAGACCAAAATGACGGCAAAGGCACTCAACTCCGACCCCGCACGAAAAGACAAGGTATTTTCCAGAACACCCATGGGCAAAATGGGACTGCCGGAGGATATTGCGGATGCGGCATACTTCTTTGCCTCAAATGAATCGAAATTTGTAACAGGGACGGTACTCCCCGTTGATGGAGGAAACAGTATAGGATTTTGAAACCCAATGCCCGATAGATGATCAAAATGCAACAGACCATGAGATGGTATGGCCCACACGATACCATCAAGTTAAGGGACATAAGGCAATGTGGGGTACAGGGAATTGTCACCGCTCTGCACCAGATTCCCGTAGGGGAGGTGTGGGAGATCAAGGACATAAAGCAGCGCCAACAACTTATCCGGGATGAAGGAATGGAGTGGACGGTAGTGGAGAGTTTGCCCGTGCACGAGGACATCAAGCGAAAGGGGGGAGCTTGTGACCGATTTGTTTCAAACTATAAAAAAAGCCTGGAAAACCTTGCCGAATGTGGATTGAAGGTAGTCACCTATAACTTCATGCCCATACTCGATTGGGTACGGACCGAGCAGTCGTATCTTAACCAGGACGGAACAAAGGCACTTCTTTTTGACGAAACCGCCTTTATCTATTTTGATGCCTACCTGTTGCAAAGGCCAGGGGCCCAATCCGATTATACCGGAGCGCAGTTACAGGAAGCGGAAGCCTATGGAAACACTTTGGACGAAGAAGAAAAACAGACGCTCTTCAAGAACGTGCTGTTGGGATTGCCCGGCAGCCAAGAAAACTTCACCCGTGAAAAAGTATTGGAATTGTTGGAGGATTACAGAGAAGTCGATGATGCCACCTTGCGCCAGAACCTGATCTATTTTCTCTCCGAAGTGGCCCCGGTTGCCGAAAAACTGGGCATTGGGTTGGCCATACATCCGGACGACCCCCCGTTTTCGGTCTTGGGTCTTCCTAGGGTGGTGTCCACCCAAAGCGACCTTGAACAACTATTCAAGGCAGTGCCCATCAATGCCAATGGCCTGTGCTATTGTACCGGTTCGCTGGGCGCACATCCTGGAAACGATCTGTTGCAGATCATGGATGCACATGGAGATCGGATACATTTTCTCCATTTGAGAAATGTAAAAAGGGAAAAAGGAAGACGTTTCAGGGAATCCGAGCACCTGAATGGGGATAATCCCATGGAGGCCGTCGTGGAGAAAATCCTTTTGTTGATGCAAAAAAGACAGGTTTCCCTTCCCATGCGGCCCGATCATGGTTTTTTGCACTCCTTTGAGGGAAACAAAGAACAATACCCCGGCTACTCATTGATAGGAAGACTGAAGGGTTTGGCCGAAATACGAGGATTGGAACTCGGGATTTCCTATAAACTGAAACCATCAAAAGCACAATGAAGAAAATAGTTTTACTCCCGCTGGTCTTATCGCTATTGCTATGTCCCAAGGACATAAAAGCCCAATCAACCACTATCGTAAACCCCATACTGACCGGATTCTACCCTGATCCCAGCATCGTAAAGGTCGATGCCGACTATTATTTGGTCAATTCCACCTTTTCCTATTTTCCAGGCATTCCGGTCATGCACAGCAAAGACCTCAAAAACTGGAAACAGATCGGTAACGTGATCCATCGTCCATCACAAATGGATTTTATGGGCGAACGGATGACTCGGGGATTGTTTGCCCCCGCGATTAGTTATCACAAAGGAATGTTTTATGTGAGTTGCACCGATATAGATAATATGGGAAATTTTGTGGTGACGGCCACTGACCCTGCAGGACCGTGGAGCGACCCGGTAAGGCTTCCAGAGGTCAGGGGAATCGATCCTTCCATTTATTTTGATAAGGATACCGACAAGGCCTATATCCTTTATAATAGTGATGCCCCGGACAATAAACCACTATATTCTGGGCACAGGACCATCAGGATGTACGAGTTTGATTATGAAAACCTGAAAGTGGTCGGCGAAGAAACACAATTGGTGAACGGGGGAGTGGATATTTCGCAAAAACCGGTTTGGATTGAAGGGCCACATATCTGGAAAAGAAACGGATGGTATTATTTGTATGCTGCAGAGGGAGGCACATCGGTCAACCACTCCGAAGTGGTGTTTAGAAGCAAATCGCCAAAAGGGCCCTATGTTCCTTATGAAAACAATCCCATACTCACCCAAAGGCATTTGCCAGAGGACAGGGAAAATCCCATTACATCCACGGGTCATGCCCAATTTGTGGAAGGACCCGATGGAAAGACCTACTCCATTTTTTTGGCCGTAAGGCCCTATGAAGGGGATTATTACAACACCGGACGTGAAACATTCATCGCTCCGATTGAATGGAAGAATGACTGGCCACATTTTGCTCTGGGAGGTGAGGAAGTGAAATATGCCTATGAGGTCGATTATAAGGAAATACCACAGGAAGAAGCTTTGCCCCAATCAGGAAATTTTGAATACACTTTGGACCTTAAAAAAGGCTTGGATCCTTCATTGCTCTTTATGCGAACGGTGGATAGTACTTCTTTTTCCATTTCCAAAAAACAGGGTTTGGTCTTAAAGCTAAAACCAGAAACCATTGCGGAACATGGCAATCCCTCTTTTGTGGGCAAACGGCAGCAACACCTCTACAGTAGGGCAGAGACGGAAATGCAGTTCCGTGCGGAAAGCGAAAGTGAAAAAGCAGGTTTGGTGGCGTTTCAAGACGAAGAACACTTTTATTTTCTGGCCGTATCACAAAATGACGGACAAAATGTGGTCCAGCTTTTCAAGAGCAATACAGATGATTCCGTCATGGACACGATAGCTGAAGTTCCTTTGAAGTCTAAAAATGATAGAATTAAATTAGCCATTGAGTCAAAGGGAGATACGTATAGTTTCCATTATTCCATAAATGGAAAGGATTGGCATTTGGTCAAAGAAAATGTCGATGCCAAATTCCTGAGTACCAAGGAAGCGGGCGGATTTATCGGCTGTCTATATGGGATGTATGCCACTTCATCAGGAGAACAAACGGACAACTCGGCCTCCTTTGAATATTTGAAATATACTGGAAACGACCCTGTTTTCAGAAAATAAGCGGAGCCAAATACGCTGTTGATCTATTCCGTCTGGAATGGTGATGCGGGCAGCCCCTCTTTGTTATATAGATTGGGATTGTCCGGATTGTCAGCCCAGGCATAGCGCACATATTTGGGGTTGGGGACTTCATCACTCCAAACAATGACCTTGGTTCCTTCAATCTTGGCATCGGCCCATACAAACTTTTTATCTTCCCCTGCAATCTCAAAGCTGCTTGGGGCTTCTCCATCATTTGTAATCAATCCGCTGCCCACATGTGAAAAGGAAATGGTGATTTTATCTCCTTCCACTTCAGAAGTTGTATAAAGAGGCCCGGAATGCACTAGATCTTCGCCATAGGCAATCTTTTGGGCAGCCAAGGCCATCCGTTCCCCTACATCTTTTTTATTGTCCGGATGGATATCGTTCCATTCCCCTAGGTCGATGTTGACGGTCATTGCGGTGTTGGGGTCTCCCAGAGCCTTGAGTTGTGCTTCCCTAAGTTCGGCCCAATTGCTTTCGGTAGGGGAGTAGGTCACATCCCCAAAATTGGGCAGCTGTGCATAGATAAAGGGCAGCTCGGGATCCTTGTAAATTCCGCGCCATCCATTGATAAGGGCATGCATCAAATCTAAATATTCTTCAGGTTTACCTGCATTGCTCTCCCCTTGGTACCACAACACTCCTTTTATGGGAAGTTGAGTATAGGGCGCCACCATGCCATTGAACAAAACTGTGGGCTCATTCTGGGGGTTTACGGTCCTTTCGCGGGGCTCTTCGTCCTCATTTCTTGAAAAAGAGGAGAAATCAAAAGGAGGGAACACTTCCCCCACCTTATACTGCCAATACCCTTTTAGGTCGACGGTATCCTTCTCCGTAAAAATGTAATAGGGTTTGTCCGGCACAAAACCACCTTTTCCAAAATTATTGGTCACCCGGATCACAAAAATGTTTTTTCCGGCTTTCAAGAGGTCTGCCGGCACGTCATATCTTCTTTGGGGATATTGGTAGGTGGTGTTTCCCACTTTTTTTCCGTTGATGTAGAGTTCATCGGCATCCACAATTCTGCCCAAAAAGACGGTGGCTTCTTGGCTGGACATGGAGGGGGGCAGCATAATTTCCTTTCGGTACCAGACCACCCCATTGAGGTCTCTGGCCCCTTGGTCTTCCCAATAACCGGGAATATTGATCCTACGCCAGTTCTTGGGCGAAAAATTCACCTCATACCAAGGGATTTCTCCGGTAAGCCCTTTGTCCGAAGGTTCCTTGGCCCCCTGATTTCCTGAAAAGCCCCTTCTTACATGGCTGTTCACAAAAGCGGTATCCTTGTTTTCTTCAATGATTTTTAATTTTTCAGGGAATCCTTGATAACCTTCTTCGTTTATCCATGCTTCTATGGGTGTGCCGCCAACGCTGGCATTGACCAACCCGATGGGAACTCCATATTTCTTATACAATTTAAGTGCAAAAAAGTAGGCAACGGCAGAGAAGGGCCGGACTTCATCGGATACGGCAGCCTTCCAAGAGCCACCTGCCAGATTTTTGCTCGGGCCCTGCAAGTCTGTTTTTGTGGGCACTTTAAAATGTCGTATTTCGGGATAATTTGCATTGGCGATATCCTCGGCATAGGTGACATCATGGATGTCCATTTGATGTACCATGTTGGATTGCCCGGAACACAACCACACATCCCCGATCAAGATATCGTTCAAGAGGATTTCGTTTTTCCCCGAAATTTTTAAAGTATAGGGGCCGCCCGCTTTCATTTTGGGAAATTCCACGCTCCAATTTCCTTCTGCTGAGGCAGTCGCTTTTCGTTGCTTGCCGTTAAAAGTGGCCGTTACCTGTTCTCCTGCGGATGCCCATCCCCAGATGGGGATCTTTGCATTGCGCTGCAAGACCATACTATCCCGGATGATTTCTGGAAGTGTTATTTGGGCCATTCCGGCAGTGGCCGTGAACACCAGTAGGATGAATGTTATTAAAAATTGCCTTTTTTTCAAAATGATGGGTTTATGGTACGGTTTAATTTAAAAAATCATTTAATGATCTTGCTTTCTGGCGGACCCAAATAGCTCTCTGCATTGACGCCTTCTTTTTGCAACACCATCTTTTGCAGCACCACCCCGGGATCAACGGCCCAGTACTTAATGGTGTGGGCTCCTGCGGACAGTTCTTTTTCAAGAACGGTCTGCTTCATGATGTTGTCCTTTACCGCTTCGTTCCACCAAGTTGGGTAGGTCCAATCCGGTGCGGTGGCATCTTTGTGCAGGTTTACCATTTGCGGCGCACCGTCATCAAGGGAAACGGCATAGATCAAGCCTTCATCTTTCTGAAAATTAAGGGTCGGTGAAAAATAAGTGGTGAGACTATAAGTTCCTCCATCCAAAAGATAGACTTCATATTCCAAATAAGGGCCACCATCGCCTGGGTTTTGCTTGGAAGCGGTCACCGGCATGGACGTAATCGCCGAACCCGTGCGTCCCAAATTGGGTATGGTCTGCCATGAGACGTCAGCTGTTTCCTTGGCATTTTGATAATTCACTGCATCAATACTAACAATGCCGTTGTTTTCCACAAAACCAGTTATCCCTTCAGGAAGGTCATTTCGGATGGGGACGCTCACTTTTGTACCTTCCTCCGCATTGGCGGCGGTGATGACAATTTCGCCGGCATCCTGTCCTTTGGGGGCTTTGTCCCAATCAATGCTTACATAGACCTTTTCTTCATATTGAATGGTCCCTCCTTGTGAGGACAACGTGATCCAATCATTTTCCGCGGTAATGGTATAGGTCAACGGTTCCTTGCCCTTGTTGAAGATCTCCACATAGTAGTTTTGATCGTTCACAGGGTCAAAAGTGGAAAAACTGCGGCTGTTGAGCCCACTTGGGAGCCATCGGGACCTGCTGATGCCATTTTCCACCACATAACCCAAATTGGCCTCGGTGCCGGATTGGATATAGGAAACCGTAGGCATTTTATTGTAAGCGGGATCACTCCAGGTGATATGCCCCATGTGGGTCTGGGACATCATGTGGTTCCATTTGCCATTGGCCACAGAATCGTGATAATAGGTTGTGAATTCAGCGTCTTTATAGAACAGTTCTTTTGTTTTATCGGCATAGAAATTGGTCGAGGCCCGGTCTTGAAATCCGTATAACCTGTTCTTGCCGGCAGCTACGTACATTTCGTTGAGGTTTGCACAAGCTTCCACTGGATATTGCACCAATTGGTAAAAAGCATCGTGCGTTTCCTTGGGCAATTCTTCCTTCACCTTTTTTGTTCTTTCCACAAGGGAATTGTAATCTTCCACCATGTTTTCCGCTTCATTGAAGTTTTGAAGGCTGTACGTGGTCGGTTCGATGAGTTCCGGTTTTCTACGGGAATTGTATTTGGTGTACAGTGCTATGATTTCACCAATCTCTTTGGCGTGGGCCGTACCAAATTGATTTCGGGCCCATTCGGTATAATATTGAGGTAGCTTTTCTGCCGGGAAATCCTCTGGGTTCCAAGCATAATCCAAAAAGAAACTGATGGGAAATTCCATGGGCTTGATGTCGCCCACGTTCACCAACCAAATCTCATCCACTCCGTAGGAGTAGGTGAGGTGCATTTGCTCCCATACACGCTCAATTTGGGTGGTGTTCAGCCATTTATAGCTTCGGGGCCCCCCAACAAAATCAAAGTGATAGTACATGCCGTACCCTCCCTTGCGAGGCTCACTGTCCAAAGCGGGTAAAATCCGTACCTGCCCCCAGTTGTCATCACAGAGCAATAGCGTCACATCATCCGGAACCCGCATTCCCTTGTCGTAATAATCCTGGACTTCTTTGTAGAGTGCCCATACCTGAGGGGTTTCCTCAATGGGCCTGCCGGTTACTTCTTCAATGATATCCCGCTGATCTTCCACTATTTTTTCGAGTAGGTCTATGTTGGTCCCTTCGCTCATGGCCTCGTCCCCATCTCCCCGCATGGCAAGGGTCACGACTTTTTCCTGTCCTTTTGTGCGTTCCATGCCTTCTCGCCAGAATTCCCGGAGCTTTTCGGGGTTCTTTTCATAATCCCACGGGCCTTCCCCATAACGGTCCCATTCCACATGGGAGCGCATGAGGGGTTCATGGTGCGATGTGGCCAAAACCACCCCCATTTCATCTGCCAAAGGGGCACTGGTAGGGTCGTCGTCCCAAAGCGACCTTCCCCACATGGCGGGCCAAAGGTAATTGCCCTTCATCCGAAGGATGAGTTCAAACACCTTTTCATAAAATTGCTTGTTGAAGTCCCCGTATTTTTCTGTCACCCAACCCGATAGGGCCGGAGCTTCATCATTGATAAAGATGCCCCTGTATTTCACTTTGGGCTCGCCAAGGGTATAGGTTTCTGGTTTCGCATAGATGTTTTTGCGGACTTTCACAGGAACATCCGCCCACCAGTACCAAGGAGAAACCCCCATTTTTTCCGAAAGGTCGAACATGCCAAAAATGGTACCGCGTTTGTCGCTTCCGGCTATGACCAAGGCATTGTCCACCCCATCCATTGGGTTTTGGACGGGAGTGATGATAAATTGTTCCCATTTGCCGTCCAGTTCGGTGACATCGATTTTGCCTTCTTCGGCCAACCTATCGATTAAACTACTTTTACCCACAGTGCCCACAATGATGAGGTTTTGTGTTTGGTGCGTTTCGCCCACAATCAATTCCGCTTCTTGACCAGAGACAAGGCCCAGATCTTTTTGGAACATTCCAGCTATGCGTAAAATCCCGGGATGATCGGACTCACTGACCAAAATAGCGGCAGGAACCCCGTTTTCAACCAATGTAAATCCACTTTTTGTCTTATCCGTTGTCAAGAATGAAGTATCGGGAAATGGATCTTCCGTAGGAAGGGTGTTTATTTTTTCCATATTGTTGGCTTCATCACCAGTTTGTGTTGGCTCTCCTTTGCAGGATGCGAACACCGAAAGCAGGAGCAATCCTGCAAGGCAATGGGATATAGAAAAGCGGAAATCCGTGCGTGTTCTCATGGGTTTTGTAGAAATATAAGGTGTATGTTAGTCTTCAACGGTTTGGATCACGGCGTGGTAGGCCTTTTTGGGTTTCATGTCCCGATTAAATAATAAGGTGTAGTCCGTCCTTCCACGAATGGGAAAGTTGTTTTTCCAGGACAGCCCATCATGCAATCCCCAAAAGGTGACCCTGCTGATTTTATCGGAATGTTTGTTGAAAAGCTCGAATATTTCTGCGTACCGGTTTGCCAACTGGGTCTGTACCGAATCGGGCAGGCTTTCTGGGTATGGATTCATGGTAGGGCTGTTTTCAAACCTTGTTGAAATATCCGCGGTTGACTTTTCCCAAGGGCTTGGCAGCACAGAAATGTCCAATTCCGTAAACATCACTTTAACCCCGGTTGCCGCGTACATTTCAATGGCGGTCTCAATTTCCTCGATGGATGGTTCATTCAAACTCCAATGGGCCTGGACGCCCACGCCATCTATTTTGATCCCTTTGCTTTTGAGGTTTTTTACGATGCGGATCGCACCGTCCCTTTTGTCCGCATTGATCAAGTTATAATCGTTGTAATACAGTTCGGCTTCGGGGTCTGCTTCGTGGGCAAACCGAAACGCATTTTCAATAAAACCTTCCCCACCAATTTTAAAGAATGGGGACTTTCTGTAGGATCCATCTTCAGCCAAGGCTTCATTGACCACATCCCAGCCTTCTATTTTTCCTTTGTATTTGCCCACAATGGTTGAAATATGGCTTTTTAGGCGGTTGGTCAGTTCGGCATTGTCAATAGTGTCCCCTTCCGCCGTTTTAAATACCCATGGGGCCAACTGGCTGTGCCAAACAAGGGTGTGGCCCACCACGAACATATCATTGGCTTCTGCCAATTCCACCAATTTGTCGGACTGTTCAAAATTGAATTCGTCCTGTTTGGGGTGAATGTACATCCATTTCATGTTATTTTCTGCGGTCAAAGCATTGAATTGGGATGTAATAAGGTCGATTTCTTCCTTGTTTGCTTGGTTTATTTGGGAGCGATTGATGGCAACGCCCATTAAAAATTTATCCTTGAACGCTTCTTTCAGGGAGTTTGTTTGAGCTTGTGTGGAGGCATTACCTGCAAGCAGTAGTACAGATAGAATCGGAATCAGCAATTTGTTCACCATTGAAAATTTGTTGGAATAACCAAGGTTGTTTAGTGGTTATCATGATTTTAATCAAAAATAATTAATAAATTTAGAAAACGCAATCGATTGCGTATAAAATGAAATAGTGAGCTTTAGGGGGTAAGTTCAACTCTTAAAATTGATTAACGGATAATGGATTGAATAAAATGAGTCCTTTTGGAAAGCTAATTTCTCGTACACGATTTAAAATCAACAATCGGTTGCACATATTTTTTGACAACTGGGTTATATTCGTTAATCTTAAGGGCTTATTGCCCCGTTCCGATGATACAGAAGGGTTGATATGGAATATGAATACCCATTGGATGTGAAGAAAAAAATACTGTTCAAGACTATTGCTGTTGCACTTCCCCTTATCCTCATTATGTTGGTGGAAGTGGCCTTGCGTTTATTTGGATATGGGGATAGTTACCCACTTTTCAACAGGGTGAACGGTGAAAATAGGGTGGAATATCTTGTGGTCAATCCCGATGTGTCCAAAAAATACTTTGGGAACACAGATTTTCGGGCGGATAGCCAAGCCGATCTATTTCTCCGACAGAAAACTGACAGTACTTTTAGGGTGTTTGTCCAAGGCGCCTCCACTGTCGTAGGGTATCCTTTTTATAAGGGCGGTTCGTTTCCAAGACTGTTGAAGCACCGACTCTCGCGCACTTTTCCCGATAAGAATATTGAAGTGGTGAACACGGGGATCACGGCGGTCAATTCGTACACGTTATGGGATGTGGCGGACAAGATCATTGACCAAGACCCGGATCTGGTCATCATTTATGCAGGGCACAACGAATATTATGGTGCCTTGGGGGTAGGCTCCTCAGCTTCGGTTGGAAGCCATCCCACCTTGGTCAGAAGCTATCTGAAGCTCAAGAACCTTCGTTTTTTTCAATTGCTAGAAAATACGGTCAGGGGTTTGACGAAATCGGACATGCCAAATAAAAAGTCGGTTACGGAGACCACTTTAATGGAGGTCATGGCAAAGGAGCAGGAAATTCCGTTGAATTCAGAAGCCTTTACTGCCGGAATAACCCAATTTGAAGGCAATTTGAAACGAATTTTGGATAAATACGAACGTCATGGGATTCCAGTAATCCTTTCCACCTTGGTATCCAATGAAAAGGATGTCAAACCCTTTATCAGCGATGAGTTGGACAAGGAAAACTATGTGGAATCAATGGAACAAAACAAACCGGAGGTCCGGGAATTGGCACGGAAAAATGCGGATGCTGCCTACATTTTGGGACAACATTACCTAGAGCGAAACCCAGATTCCGCCAAAAAATACCTGCACTTGGCCAAAGAGCTGGATTTGTTACGTTTTAGGGCTCCGGAGAAAATCAATGAGGTGATTACCGGACTGGCTCAGGAGTATGATTTGCCTTTGGTCGATATGAAGAACATATTTGAGTCAAAGGTGCCCAATGGTATAGTGGGCGATGAATTGGTGGCCGAACATGTGCATCCCAATGTGGAAGGTTATTTTGTAATGGCGGATGCTTTTTACGAGAAAATAAAAGCATTGAAGCTCCTGGACAATTGGGAAAATTATGTGTCTTATGAAGAGGCCTTTGATGATATTCCAATGACCCAAATCGATTCAATTAAAGGGAAATTGGCGGTGGAGATCCTTAAACAATCATGGCCTTACGATTTGAGCATGTCCGGAACCAAACCCATGGGGGTAAATTACATAACCCAAAACCCCACCTTTGAGGAAAGAACTGCCGTCAATCTACATAACCATCAGGGGCAATGGCAGTATCTAATTACGCAGGCTTACCACAAATACAACGAGGATGGGGAACACAAAAAGGCCCTTAAAGTGGCCCAAACCTTGATTTTTGAGTTCCCCGAGCAGTTCAAAGTATATGAAATGGCAGGGGAGATGTGTCGGAAACTGGGAGATGAGGCCTATGCGGAATATTATTTTAAGAAAAGCCAATACCTTAAAAGCATGAAGGCTTTAGAGTAAATCCAGTTTGGGAATTTACCAAGGGTTATCAATATCCGTACTGGAATAGTGGTGGTTGCGCTGATGAAAATAAGTGTTCCCCGTAGTTTTACGCCGAATGTGATTGCTGCCGAACAACCGCTGCAAACCTGCCAAGGGAATCAAAATAAAATGGAAGATAACAAACATCAACACAAAATTCATCACCAGACCCAGATAGTGTGAAAGACCGAACCAGACTTTGGCGATGAGCATGCTGGCATTTTTGGAAACTATCCCAATGACCAAAAAAGCAATGGCAACATACTCCAACCACTCCACATTCAGCCATAGGGAAATGATGAGCGAAGCAAGCGCCAAAACAAGGATGGTCTCAATTGCTTTTTCCCGATTCATCAAAACAAGGTATAAATAAAAGGTGCCAAAGCGGAACTACTGGTCAGATAAATAAGGATGCCAAATAGTACAAATATGATGATCAAAGGGACCAACCACCACTTTTTGCGTTCCTTTAGAAATAGAAAGAATTCTTTTAAAAACTCCATTTACTTTTCAATTATATAATTTTCCAAAACCAAAATATCCATACCCGAGTTGATGAAACATTGGTAAGCATCCTCTGGCGTGTTCACAATGGGCTCATCCTTAACATTAAAACTGGTGTTGATGAGCACTCCGTTCCCCGTCAATTTTTTAAAGGTCTGCAACAAACTCCAAAATGTGGGGTTGACCTCTTTTCTGATCACCTGTACCCGCGCCGAACAATCTATATGGGTTATGGCAGGCAATTCTGATTTTTGGGTGTTCCGTTTTTCTTCCAGACTAAGTTCGTCAAAATTTTTGGGTAACGGCTTTCTTAGGGATTCCTTCACTGGATTGGTGAACAGCATATATGCTGAGTGTTTGCCAGGCTCAAAATAGGCATCGTAATCTTCCTCGCAGACCGCAGGGGCAAAAGGCCGAAAACTTTCCCTAAACTTGATTTTTAGGTTGAGCTTGGATTGCATTTCAGGGTCTGAAGGGTCTGCGAGGATGCTCCGATTGCCCAACGCCCTTGGGCCAAATTCCGTGCGTCCCCTGAACCATCCCACTACTTTTTTATTGGCGATGTGCTGCGCCGTAACTTTTAGAAGTTCATCCGTCGCTCCATAATGCTGATACGAGCATTTATGTTTGCGCAACAATCGTTCTATGTCCAAGTTGGAGTAACATGGCCCCAAATAGGGGTTGAATGCTTTTTTTAGTCCTGAAAAGTTTAAATCTTGTTTTAAATGGGCGGTGGCCAATGCGGCCCCAAGGGCTCCGCCGGCATCGCCCGCGGCGGGCTGCACATATATGTCCTTGAAACAATTTTCATTGAATATTGCCGAATTGGCAACGCAGTTTAGGGCCACCCCACCGGCCAAGCACAAATAGTCGGCTTGTGTTTCCTTTTTGATGTGATGGACCAATTTAACCATCATTTCTTCCAAAACTTTTTGGGCGGCGAAGGCCAAATCGGCATGCACTTGCAGTAAGGGTTCATCAGGTGTTCTTTTTTTGATTCCGAAGAGGGCTTCCCATTTTTTTGGGTTCACCATCCGCAGACCAACAGGGTATTCAAAATAGTCCATGTTAAGTTTGATGGACCCATCGGCTTTGATGTCCACCAATTTTTCTTTGATAATAGCAATGAAGCTCTGTACTGTTTTGGATTGAAGATTACTGTAGGGAGCAAGCCCCATCATTTTGTACTCCCCAGCGTTCACCTTAAATCCCAAGAAATAGGTGAAGGATGAATAAAATAATCCCAATGAATCTGGAAAATGGAGTTCGCCCAGCACTTTGATTCCTTGGTCACCGGAAGCCAATCCGTAAGAGGTCGTTGTCCATTCACCAACCCCATCTACGGTCAAAAATGCACTTTGGGGAAATGGAGAGGTGTAAAAAGCACTGGCTGCATGGGACAGATGGTGCTCTGGAAATACAATGGAAATTTTTTGCGCATGTGGCCCACCAATTTTTTTCAGTTGTTTTCGGATGACTTGTTTTGTAAAGAGTTTTTCCTTCAACCAAACGGGCATGGCCATGGCAAACGACCTGAAGCCTTTGGGGATAAAGGCATAATAAGTTTCCAAAAGTCGTTCAAACTTTAGGAAGGGCTTGTCATAGAATGCTACGTAATCGAGGTCTTCAAGGGCATATCCAGATTCGACAAGGCAAAATTGAATGGCTTCCATAGGAAAGGACGCATCGTTTTTTATCCTTGAAAACCGTTCTTCCTGAGCGGCATACCTTACTTCCCCGTCCACAATCAGGGCAGCGGCAGAATCGTGATAATATGCGGATATTCCAAGAATCTTCATTTAAATAAAGGTATTCATTATAACAAGAAGGGCTTTGGTCCACGGATAAATTTTATGGGGTATTGGTTGCCCGTTGCCCTCCATAATCAAAAGAGGCTGTCTTCTCGGACAGCCTCCTTACTTGCGTAAAAACTAACTCAAACTAACTAATCAACTATGCGAAATTACTTTTTTTAATACCCAGGATTTTGGTATGTGGCTTTTTCGGCATCGGTCATATCCAAATTGTCTATTTGACCTTGCGGTATGGGCCTTAAGTAATGATAAGGCTGAATTTCCCGGGAAATTGTGGCCGTTGGGCTATGAACTGTTGCACTTATACTTGCCACGATTTCAAATGAACCAGCAACTTCAGCCCATTTTTGGGTGCGTACCAGATCGTACCATCTCACACTTTCGCCAAAATATTCACGTGAACGCTCAGCCAAGATGTAATCAATATCAATGGTCAGGGGAGTAGCTGCCACCATTGCGGCACTGTTGTCCTCAATACGTTCTTCCTGTTCACCATTGTCAAAACGCCATTTGCCGGCACGGGCACGAATCACATTGATCAATTCCCTTGCAGTCATTGTTCCGGATGCACCTTTTACAGCAGCTTCAGCAGCAATAAAATAGAACTCTGAAAATTTAGCTATAGGGAAAGGGCGCGTTACCGGGACATTGGGATTGCCTAGACCTCCTTCATTATCGGTACGATAGGTGCCTATCTTCCATAAACCAGGGTAAAACCTTCTGTTGATTTCATTTAAATTGATGACATAATCCGATCTTCCTGGTAATACTCCGCCACCAATGTTGGCGCCGTTTATAGGCACTCCATTTTCTTCATACACCACAGCTGGGTCATGTTCATCCAAAAATGAGATCACAGCATCACCCGGTACTATTTCCAGACCATTGGCAGCAGTCAATGAGGGGGTAGGATCGCCTCCTGCGTCCCAATTGCCTCGATAACTGGTCACAAAAGTACCATCGTAGCGAGAGTCTATGTCCTTATCTGGAAAGTTCTCAGTCAAAGCGTTGATGGTAGGTGCCATACGGGTCCATGGCCTACCAAGACTCTGAACAGATTGACGTTGCACTGCGGGAACACCATCAACGCTGATGGTAGTATAATTTGATGTCGCCATCCAAACTGCAGTGTTGGCACTGTTGGAAGTGGTGCCCCAACCTACTACAGGAGCCCCATTGAATTGTTCGTTATCCGGGGTGCGGTCGGCATACAACATCATCTCTTGGTGTCGATCGTTTGCACCATCGTGGACATCATAAAAATACTCCAACAAGCCGTAAGGACCGGGGTTCTGTATTCCCTCCATCGCCAGGTCGTATGCTTCTTGAAAATAAAATGAAGCACCGTTGCCATCAGGGTCGTTTCTTGGTGTTTCGGGGTATGTGGGAATACCTTCTGGGTTCTCCAGCCACCAACCATAGGTCAAATAGGCTTTGGCCAACATGAGCCTAGCCACATTTTTGGTTACTGTTCCGGTCAATCTTGGATTTTCAGGTAGATCGTTAACGGCCGTGACCAGATCAGGAAAAATAGCCTTTGTATATACCTCTGGAACCGTGTTACGTGTTGAGGTCCTGACCGCAGATCTATTGAATGCCAATTCTCCAGATCCCAGGTCCAATGGTACGCCTCCATAGGTCTGTACCAATAAGAAGTAATAAAATGCCCTGAAAAACCGTACTTCGGCAACAAGGGCAGGGTCCAACCCTACAGTCTCTGCATTCTCCAAAATACCATTGGCCGTGTTTATCGCCGGGAAACTCGAAAACCATACCCCGGCAGTTGCACCTTCATCTGATATGATCTGTCCTTCTCCGGACAAGTCCACGTTTTTAAAATCACCCGTTGCAGACTCTGCCCAGGTATAATGGTCCGTACCGTTTTCGGTGGCGTTAAAGAAGCCATTGTTCCCATAAATGTCCCTCATGGTTTCATATAAGAACACCACACCACCCTGAACTCCAGTCTCTGATTGGAAAAAATCAGGGGTAAATTGTCCTCTAGGGTTCTCTTCTATAATGTCTTTTGTACATGCGCCCAGCAAAAAGGCAACAGAAAGAACCGTAATAACTTTAGCTTTAAAATTAATTTTCACAGTCATTTTTTTAGAAAGTTACATTTAATCCAAATAAATAATTTCGTGTGGATGGTACGTTGGTGCCGATGGTCGGGATATTACCGGAAATCAAACCTGCTGTGTTTATAGCAGCATTTTGACGGGTTCCATCATTGTTCACCCCAGAATTTGTGATTTCTGGATCCAGCCCCGATTCATCGTGGAAATCGGAGAATAATACAAATGGGTTTTGTACTGTGCCGTATATGTATAGATTTTTGGCTCCAATTGCCTTGATCACATCAGGGTCAAATCTATAGCCCAAGGTCATAGCACGTACTTTCAGGTAAGAGCCATCAAAATACCCCAAGGTGCTACCATATTTTGGGCGATCCCCTCCTATGCCCCCTGGTGCAGGATATTTGGCGTCCGTGTTGGTCGGGGTCCAATAATCCACATTAAGGTTGTTGCCCCTACCATTGAGCCTATTGGTGTTACCGTTACTGCTATGTAGTGTACTGACCAAGATACCTCCACTCTGAAAGGCACCGACCATGCTCAAATCAAAATTCTTATAGGCCAAGCGGGTATTGAAACCACCTCGGAAATCCGGAGTTGGGTCTATTACTACCCTGTCATCAGCATTGATCTGCCGAACAGGGGACCCATCCTCATTGAACTCACCTGTATATCGAACCCGAATCATACCTAGATTACCACCTGGTTCAAATTGTTCAAGAAATTCAGCGCCTTCATCATCGGCGTTCCACAATCCCAAACGTTCATGATCGAAAATAACGCTAAGGGGTTGACCTACAAACCAAAGGTTACCTAAATCTTCTTGTTGACCGGATGCCAATTCCACGATCTCATTTCTGTTGGTATACAAGTTGATACCTATATCCCAAGTAAAATCGGGAGTTTGGACTGGAGTGGCATTCAATGCTATTTCAACACCATTACTCTTTGTCTTACCCACATTGCTGGTTATGGAGGGTACACCAGCAGTACTGGGTAGGCCAAGGTTAAGAAGTATGTTGTTAGTTTCGGTTGTATAATATTCCACTGTTCCAGAAAGTCGATTATTGAACAGACCGAAATCAATACCGTAATTATAGGTTTGCGAAAACTCCCACCTTAAGTCTGTATTGGGCAACAGAGTCACCACAAAACCATTTGAATAGGTATCCCCAAAATTGTAAGCAGGACTGGTGCCACCACTGTTTAGTCGTCCTTGTACTGAGAAAGGATCAATGGCCTGATTGGAGGTTTCTCCATAGCCTGCCCTTAATTTTAATAGGTTGACTGCATCAACACCATCCATAAAGGCTTCATTGGCAATGTTCCAACCCACGGATACAGCGGGATAGGTGTACCATTTGTTCCCGGGTGCCAATCTGGAAGACCCGTCCGACCGTATGGTAGCGGTAAGCAGGTAACGGTTGTCATATTCATATAACACCCTTCCCATCAAGGATAGCAACCCCCATTCAGTATAGCCTGTATCGTAATCCAATACATCATCCAATAAAGCGGAATCTGTATTGTACCACAGGTCGTTTTCATCCGGAATATTTTGGACTCGTATAAAAGAATTGTCAAAACTATTCTCTTGAGCTGAAAAAAGCCCTACAAAGTTCACTTTGTGCTTATCGGCAAAGGTGCGGTCGAAAATCAATTGGTTCTCAACTACGTAGTCCCGTGTAAGACTAGTGCCGTAACTGGCCGAATTAGGTTGATCCGGATTAAAACTAAAGACACCCTCGCCCGTAAAGTTGCCATCCCTGCTCGTCCTTAGGTTGAGACCAAGGTTAAGGCGAAACTTTAGGCCTTCAACAATAAAGGGCATTTTAAGTTCACCGTAAACATTGTTATAGGTGCCAAAATCCAATTGTTCGTTCACTCTTCTATCCCCGATTCGATTGGCCTCATTTCTTGTAATGATAAAGCGCTGATCTTGGCCATCCGTAAGCCTTACGGATTCCAAAAAGTTCCCATTTTCATCATAGGGACTCAAAAGAGGTGATGCATCGTAAACCCCTCCTGGATCTATTATGCTGTTGGTAATACTGTAGTTCATCACTGAGTTTACCCCATAGCGAAATAATTTGCCTACCTCTTGGTCCAGTGAGAACCGTAGGGAATATCTCTGATAAGTGTCGCCGGGAACAGGGGAAGTCTCTTTAAAGTAACCCATCCCCACATTATAGGTGCCATTTTCAGTACCTCCCTGAACACTGATATCGTGTGCGGTTTGAAGCGATGACCCAAACAATAAATCTTGCCAATCGGTATCATTTTCAAGGCTTTCATCGTTTCCGGTAGGGGCTCCTGTACCATTGGCAGCGGCAATCTCACGCAATTCCAATAGTTGGGCCGTATTCATCACGGGAAGTTTGGCAAACACTTCCTTGGTACCATAATAGGAATTGTAAGAGAACTGTGCCTTTTGTCCCTTTGTGCCTGATTTTGTGGTGATGATAATTACCCCGTTGGCACCCCTGGAACCATAAATGGCCGTGGCCGAGGCATCCTTTAAGATATCCAAGCTCTCAATATCGTTTTGGTTGATATCACTGAGTCCCCCGGAGAAAGGAATACCGTTCAATACGATGAGCGGGTCGTTGGATGCTGTAAGTGAGCGTACGCCACGAATTTGAATTTGCGGTGCAGCTCCCGGCCGTGTACTGGTCGAGGCAATGTTCACACCAGCGGCGCGTCCCACAAGTGCTTGGGTGAAATTGGCACTTTGCACCTCGTTCAGTTCCTCTCCCTTGATGGATACCACAGAACCTGTTATCGATTCTTTTCTTTGGGTACCATACCCAATGATCACAACTTCATCCAGTTGTTGGGTGTCCTCTGCCATCTGAACGTTCACGGTAGATCTTCCATTTACCGCAATCGTTTGAGGAACAAATCCAAGATAACGAAACTCAAGGGTGGCATTGGAAGCCGCTTCGATCACATAATTCCCGTCAAAGTCCGTGGTTGTTCCATTTGTCGTGTTCTGCACAATAATGCTTACCCCGGGAATAGGTGCGCCCGACCCATCGGTCACAGTACCGGAGACCGAAACGGTGTTCTGAGCAAAAGCAGTCGTGCAAAAAACAAATAACAAAAAGCTTGTTAGGTACAAATGCAATGGTGTGGACCATTTGCCCTTTGTAGAAACAAATAATGGTTGTTTAGTCATGTTACTAAGTTTTGATTCTGTTTAGTTAATTACTTCAATTATGGCAAAAAAGTGCTCATATTTTTTTGAATGTGTTAAATATACACAATATATTTGTCCACGCAATCGGTTGCGTTAAATTTTTTCAAATTTCCATGTTAAAATTAGTCTGCTATATTTATTGAAATGGTTAAAGCGCTGATAAACAGGTTTGTATATTTTTATTAATTTAAAGCAAACGATTGTAATTAAAGAAGAATGATTATTTTTAATGAATTAACTTTCCTTGTATCTTATGAAAAACACATTTTCCACCCACAAAAAATACATTATAAGGAGTATTTCTCCTTTTTTCTTGCTATCTGTAGTTGTTTTGGGAGTTTTTGGCTGTAAGCGTCAAAAGGAAACTCCCGCTGAAACCAATACTGAAACTGATAGTGTAAGTGTAGCGGACACCATCGGAACGACTCCCGATACAGTTTATACATTGTCATCCGAATTGTACACCGCAGACCCTTCGGCCCATGTGTTCAATGGAAAACTATATGTTTATCCTTCCCACGATTTTGAGTCAGGTATTCCCGAGGACGATCTGGGGAGCCATTTCAACATGGAGGACTACCATGTGTTTTCCATGGATAGTGTAGGAGGGGAGGTGACCGATCATGGTCTGGCACTGCACGTAGATGATGTGCCCTGGGCCGGAAGGCAGATGTGGGCCCCCGATGCCGCCCATAAAGGCGGAGAGTACTTTCTCTATTTTCCCGTAAAGGACAAGGAGGACATCTTTCGAATAGGGGTGGCCAAAAGTACCACGCCCGAAGGGCCGTTCAAGGCCATGGACAAACCCATAGAGGGAAGCTACAGTATGGACCCTGCAGTTTTTGAGGATACCGATGGCAAGTATTATATGTACTTTGGAGGTATTTGGGGCGGTCAACTCCAGAGATGGAGGAATAATGAATACCATGGTGAAGATACCTATCCCGCAGATGATGCTCCTGCACTTTCCCCCAAAGTTGCCCTGTTGGCCGATGACATGGCCAGCTTTGCCGAGGAACCCAAGGATGTGATGGTACTTGATGAAAACGGGGATCCCATTACCACAGGGGATAATGATCGAAGATTTTTTGAGGCCGCCTGGGTACATAGATATAAGGACAAATATTATCTCTCCTATTCCACAGGGGACACCCATAAAATTGTGTATGCCATAGGGGACAGTCCTTATGGTCCTTTTACCTATCAAGGCGTGATTTTGGATCCTGTTTTGGGATGGACCAACCATCATTCCATTGTGGAGTATCAGGGCAAGTGGTGGTTGTTCTTCCATGATAGCTCCATGTCGGGCGGAAAGACCCATTTGAGAAGTGTGAAAATGACGGAGCTTACCCATAATCCGGACGGAACAATACTCCGACTAAATGCGTTATGACCTCCTCCCAAAATTAGGTGCCGATCATAACTAGAGAGTCCGGGCTGTTTTTATTTATTTTTTGGGACGACACTCGGTCCTGTTAGGGATTAAAATGGCCTGGTTTCTGTGTTTTACAAATATTGAGGATGATTGATTCTCCCATTTTCAATGGGTTTGGCAATTGAAAGGCTGGATCTATACATCGGCTCAGGCGAAATTAATATTTAGGTGAATTATATCTTGGTGCTCACGGATCCCTATACTCCAATTGGATTGTTTTTGTCAAGATTGCATTTTGATCATCGATATTTTTCATAAAACAAGAAGTCCACCCCAAATAAAATAATTTGGATTGGACTTCTTCTAATTAGACTCGTGGCGGAATGTTAAATTTTGGTATTTTTTAATAAATTTTCAATCGATATTCGTTTTTTATTGAATTATTTTAGCCTATTCGAAGAAAGTGCTCCATTATTTATGTTGGAAATAATTCAAATCATCGCCCTTATCCAGGGCTTGTTTCTTTTAACTGTTCTGCTCGTCAAACAAGAAAGCTACAAGCGGGTAAATTTCTTACTGCTTCTCGGATCCATTATTGCAATGCTATTGAACATCGTTGGAGATGATGATTTCAACCTGTTTTTTTCCAATGCCAACTGGTACTTTTTCCAATCCCCATTGATCATTACCCTCTTCTTTTTACTGATAAAGTATCACCATTCCCAAAAAGATAAATTTCAACCTAAGGATTTTCTTTATTTTATTCCATATGTGTTTTTTATCACGCTGCAAATCATAGATGATGTTAGCGGACTAGGTCAGAACATATGGGTAATAATAGGGGAAATTCTGGCAGGTGTAACCCTATTGCTCTATTTAGGATATACCATCTATACGATCATCAAGAACAAAAAGGAACGATGGATGCTATTTTTTATAGTGCCCTATGCCATACTGAACCTAATTGATGAAGTTTCATTTATCATTACAAAAAGTCATGATAATTTTTCCTTCTTGGAAAGTTATGGCATTATTGGAATATCAGCAGTTCTTCTCTACATGATCCTATTTAAGCTGGTCGTGTCCCCTACATCCGTACTTCCAAAGGCCGACATCAAGTCCTATAAAACTTCAAGCCTTAGCAAATCCAAGGCAGAGGTTTATAAAAGGGAGTTTCTGAAGCTCATGGACAAAGAGAAGCTTTATATCAACAGCAATATCACGGTCAACCAAGTAGCACAACGAATGGGGATTCCCAGACAGTACCTGTCTGAAGTCTTGAACGTGTATTTAAAATCCAATTTTCAGGACTACATGAACAAGTACAGGGCCGAAGAATTTGTGGAATGTCTCAAGGATGAAAAGTTCAAGAATTATTCCATCATGGGCATTGCCAACGAAGTGGGTTTTAAATCCAAATCCTCTTTCAACACCACCTTTAAAAGAATTTACGGGGTAACGCCCAGTGAGTTTAAAAAGACATTGGCTTCGGCTATTTAGACTTTGCCTTTAGTCAGTATTCCTCACCGAAGGATTACGTCCTATTTCGATTTCAAAGACCTCTTGAAAACCAAAGAAGCTTCCCGTTCTTCCGGATGCTGAATTATTTCCAAGGCTACAATTGCAAATGCCGATAATGGGGCAGCGTTGATGAAGGCTATTTGGAATCGATAGCCCCATCTAGTAGTGCCCAAGCTGCAACGGGGTTGTTTGCATTTCCATGCTTTTTGGTCCAAAACTTCAATCTACCAATCCTCACCACTCCAAAAACAAAAAATAGGTCCAAATGGTACTATTGGCGTTTTTCCAGGTACGGAAAGCGCATTTAGAACCTTTTCAAGCCATCCAGTCCATATAATACATTTCGCTAATAATCAGTCAAATATACCTATCTCAATAACAAACAAGTACTGAAAGCGTATTCAAGACCTACTTCATTTTAATCGCCTTGGATGCAGTTCTACTTTTACCCCGGTTGAATGAAAACCTTAATCAAAAAACTTCTAACAATTATGACAAAAACAAAGCGATTAAAACCCTTTAGGTCCAAAAAAAGGCAGGCCTTATTGGTGGTGATACTGTTGTGTCCAGTATTCTTTTTTGCACAGACCAAATATACCATCAGCGGTGTGGTCAAGGATATGGCCAACGGTGAAACCCTCTTGGGGGCAACTGTTCTTTTAAAAGGTACTTCCATTGGAAGCACGACCAACGAATATGGTTTTTATTCCCTCACAGCGCCTGAAGGCGACTATACCTTGACCATTTCCTTTTTGGGATTTACAACTTTTGAACAGGATATAAACCTTAGCGCTGACCAAAAGTTCGACATTGAGCTCAAAGAGGATGCCGCTCAATTGGATGAAGTGGTCATCACCGCCGAAGAATCAAAGAAAGTGGACCTCCAGACACCACAAATGAGTGTGGCAAAACTCTCGACCAACGAGATCAAACAGATACCTGTTGTTTTGGGCGAGGTGGATTTGATCAAATCCATTCAATTATTGCCTGGTGTTACCAACGCGGGCGAAGGAGCATCGGGCTTCAATGTACGAGGAGGTGCAGAAGACCAAAACCTAATCCTTTTGGATGAAGCGATTATTTACAATGCCTCTCATTTGTTTGGTTTTTTCTCCGTGTTCAATGCCGATGCCATCAAGGATGTCAAGCTTTATAAAGGAGGTATTCCTGCGCGCTTTGGAGGACGGGTCTCCTCCGTTCTGGATATACGTCAAAAGGACGGGAACAGTAAGGAGTTTGAACTCACTGGGGGCATTGGTGCCATTTCCAGTCGTTTGGCGGCGGAAGGGCCCATGTTCAAGGACAAAGGTTCGTTTCTAATGGCCGGTAGGGCTGCCTATGCCAATATATTCTTGGCCTTGTCCGGTGAGGACAGTAGGGCCGGATTTTACGATCTGAACCTGAAGACTAATTATGAAATTGATGAAAAGAACCGGCTGTACCTATCCGGTTATCTGGGCAATGACAATTTTAATCTGGCAGGATTTTTCACGAATTCCTACGGAAACCTTTCAGGCAACTTGCGATGGAACCATATTTTCAACAACAAGTTATTCTCCAATACATCCTTGATATACAGTCGCTATAATTACAATTTGGAAATACCCATTGAAGGAATCGATTGGGCCTCGGATATCAGCAATTATAATGTGCGCTATGATTTGGGGTATTATGCCAGCGATAAATTAAAATTTGATTTTGGGGTCAATGGTATCTACTACAACTTCAATCCGGGCAAACTCAACCCGTTAAATGCAGAATCGGGTGTCAATCCAGAGAAATTGGACAACAAATTTGCCTTTGAAGCCGGGGTGTATGCAGGTTTGGAACATAAAATTTCGGATTGGCTCACCGCGCAATATGGCTTACGGTTCAGTTACTTCAATCGCTTGGGGGAGCAGACCTTAAACAATTACGCCAATGATTTACCCGTGGTCTTCAACGAGGAATTGGGTATTTATGAGCGTGCCGACCCAATTTCCAGTACCGCTTACGGGAAGGGAAAAAGCATAGCTACCTTCAATAATCTGGAACCACGGTTTGCCCTGTCGTATCAGCTTAACGAGAAGTCTTCCTTGAAAGCAAGCTATAACCGAATGGCCCAATACCTGCATTTGATTTCCAACACCACATCGGCCACTCCCTTGGATGTTTGGGCACCGAGCGGAAAGTTCATTGACCCCCAGATTGCGGACCAATATGCTGTGGGCTACTTCAGGAATTTCAGGGAAAATATGTTTTCCATTGAAGCTGAGGCCTATTACAAAACCATCGACAATCGGGTGGATTATATCAATGGTGCAGAACTGATAGCCCAAAACACCATTGAGACCGAAATCTTGACCGGGGAGGCCCGAGCCTATGGACTGGAGCTTTTAGTACGAAAGAACAAAGGCAATTTTACAGGTTGGGTGTCGTACACTTTGTCAAAATCACAACAGCGCACCCCAGGCGGAGCAGCGGGCGGATTGGGGCTCAACAACGGGGAATGGTACAACTCCAACTGGGACAGGACCCACGACTTTTCTTTTACCGGAAGTTACAAACTCAACGAAAAATGGCGATTTGGGGCCAATATGGTATTCCAAACCGGACGGCCTGTCACCTATCCCAACGGGCAGTTCGTATTCAACGGATTATCAGTAGCGACGTATTCCGAACGAAATGCGGACCGTTTGCCGGCCTACCACAGATTGGACCTTTCCGCAACCTTGACACCTCAAAAAAACAAGGATAGAAAATGGCAGGGCGAGTGGGTATTTGGCATATACAACGCCTATAACCGAATGAACGCAGCCTCTATTTCCTTTGGCCAAAATCAAGAGACAGGGGTAAATGAAGCCACACGTACTGCCATATTCGGCATTGTCCCTTCCGTAACCTACAACTTTAAATTTTAAAACAATGAAGAATATAAATTTTTATAACATACTATTAGCGCTCCTCCTCCTATTGGGATCACTGAACTCGTGTACCGATGTCATAGACGTCAATGTCCCCAACGGCGGGGCACGATTGGTGATCGATGCGTCCATTAAATGGGAAAAAGGCACCTCTGGAGAAACACAGACCATTCAACTCAGGGAATCAACTGCTTATTTTGATAAGGACCCCGATGTTCCTGTTACGGGTGCAACAGTAACGGTAACCAAAGAAAACGACGGATCAACATTTGTGTTTAGCGACCAGGGCAATGGTAGTTACAGAGCGACCGATTTTGTTCCGGAATTGAATGCATCCTACACTTTGGAAATCATTTATAACGGAAACACTTACACTGCAACCGAGACCTTGATTGCGGCACCGGATATCAATCGAATTGAACAAAGCCTTGAAGGATCGGATGATGACGCTGAAATTCAGCTTCAAGTATTTTTTGACGACCCCGAAGCTGTTGAAAATTATTATTTGGGTGAATTTATTCCGTCCAATTTACCGATACCGTCCCTTGCAGTCATTAGCGATGAATTTACGGATGGCAACGAAAATTTCATTGAGAACGATAATGAGAATTATGTTGCCGGAGCCACTGTGGCTATCAATGTGTATGGAATCTCCCAACGCTATTATGACTATTTGAGCATCTTCATCCAACAATCGGGAAGTGATGAAAACGGGCCTTTTCCAACGACCCCCGTGCAGTTAAAGGGAAACTGCACCAATGTCAACGATCCCAACGAGGAGGTATTGGGTTTTTTTAGGCTGGGTGAATTTGACACGACCTCATATACGATTGAACAGCAATAGGATATAAGGTGGTAAGGGGCAAAAATGCGTATTCGGAATTTTTGATGATTGTTCACGCATCCCGAACCACCTTTATTTTTCCAGCCACTTTCTTCAGATGGATGCTCGAAGTCACAAGGCAATCCGATGGAGGCCCAGAAAGCTTAACACCAAAATTTTAGAAATGGATACATTCATCAACGCCATAGCGAGGAAAGCGTTTGGGCATCTTTCAGGATGTTTTAAAAACAAGATAGGTAAAACTGTCAGTACCAATGATGCCATACAAAGAATCCTCATTTGTAGACCGACTCACAGGCTGGGAAATTTACTGTTGCTTTCACCTTTGGTCCAGGAGTTGGAATCAACATTCCCGAACAGCGAAATCGACCTGCTGGTCAACCATTCCTGTGCCGTCCAATTGTATCAAAATTATGAGAATGTCAACGTCGTTATTGCATTTCCGAAGAAACCCTTCAAAAACCCCATAAAATATCTAAGAACATTGGTTCGGCTCAGAAGGAAGAATTATGATCTGGCCATAAATGCCGTCATGGAATCTTGTACGGGAAGATTGTTTACGGGCATTTCAAATGCAAGGTTCAAGTTCATAGGTAATGGGGGAACGGATAAAAAAGAACCACATATTGCAAAACAAGTAATCTATTCCTTAAGGGAGTTTTTGCCCAGTATAGGGGTCATGCCTAATGATGCGGTGCCGGCCAACTTGGACCTGAGACTTGCGAACGATGAACTCATATATGGTGGCAGTTTGGTGTATGACATCGTGCAGAACGCACAACCGACCATTTGCCTATATCCACATGCCAATGGCGCAGAAAAATGGTGGATTGATCTATACGAACATTTGCGAAAAGCATTTCCAGAAGTAAACATCATTGAAATACTTCCAAAGGAAAACAGCTCTAAGGTTGGTTTCAAGGTCCCTGCTTTGTATTCCAACGATGTAAGGGAATTGGCATCCATGATTGCAAATACGGACGTTTTCATTGGACCCGATAGCGGAGTGATGCAGTTGGCCAGCTCGTCCCTTACCCCAACCCTTGGTTTGTTCTCAGTTACCGAAATGGAGAAATATAAGCCTTACAACGAGGGCAGTGCCGCCGTAAATACCAATGAGGTTGAAATCGATGCCTTGTTGGTACTTGTCAAAAATGCGCTTTATCCAAATCTAGATACCTCTGCTTGAGACCCATGGACAACATCACAATTTTACAGAAAAGTAGCTGCGGTTTTAGAACTGTGGTCGCGCTTGTTTTTTTGGGGACATCACTAAGCTATGGGCAGGTGGAGCCCCTGACTTCATCCCAAAAGGTCCATAAGACCGCAGGCGATGTACTGCTTGTAACCATGCCAGCTTTGGCCATGGGCTCTACCTTTATTCGGCAAGATGGTCAAAAAGGAACCTATCAATTTTCCAAAGCCTTGGCGGGCACCCTTGCAGTTACGTATGGTTTAAAATTGGCCATAAACAAGGAACGGCCAAATGGTGAAAACAACAATAGCTTCCCATCCGGACACACTTCGGTCACCTTTGCCAGTGCTGCATTTGTGCAAAAAAGATACGGTTGGGAATATGGAATTCTTGCCTATCTCTTGGCAGGATATGTGGGGTATACGAGGATCGAAGCAAACAAACATGATGCCGTGGATGTGCTGGCGGGTGCAGCGATAGGTGTTGGCATTGGTTACTTGTTCACCAAACGGTATGAAGGGAAAAAGAAGCTCGGAATTTCTTCAGGCCTTATTGGAAACGACCCAACGATAGTTTTAACCTACAAGTTTTAATGCCTATGGGGAAAGATTACTTAAAAAATAAACTAAAATGCATAAAATACCTGTATTCATGCTATTCCTGTCCGTTTTAATGGTTCAAGGACAAAGCATGTCAGTTGACTCAACGAATTCAAAAGCCCTCGGACAAAGCGTTTCCCTTGATTCAACAAAAAACAAGAAACCCAATGCATTCAATTACAAATCGTTCATCATCCCATCTGTTTTGATCGGGTACGGTGTTATTGGTCAAGAAAGCCCCACTTTAAGGGATTTCAATCACAGGACAAAAAATGAATTTAGGGAGCATGATGATAGGAAAACCAACATCGACGATTTTTCCCAGTACAGTCCGTTTGTATCCGTATATGCCCTAAATGCGATGGGCGTCCAAGGAAAACATAATTTTAAGGATAGGACCATTATTTTGGGAACGGCATATCTCCTTATGGGGGGCTCGGTAAACATCCTAAAGAAAACCACAAGGGTCACCAGGCCGGATGGCTCGTCCACCACCTCATTTCCTTCTGGGCATACGGCCACGGCTTTTATGGGTGCGGAGTTTTTGTATCAGGAGTATAAGGACATATCGGTTTGGTACGGGGTTGCTGGTTATGTGGTCGCTACGGGTACAGGGTTGTTCAGATTGCACAACGAAAAGCATTGGTTGACCGATATTGCCACAGGTGCGGGAATCGGAATTTTAAGCACCAAAATTGCGTATTGGTTGCATCCAATCATCAAGAACACCATTTTCAAGGACAAGGAAAAAACAACAGGAATTGTGATGCCCTTTTATAATGGCAGGGAATATGGATTGGGGTTAACGTTGCGGTTTTGAAGTATATAGAGGCATCAGGTATTTTTCAAGAACTGATATTTTTTCAATTAAACGATGTTCTGAATTGCAAAGGTGTTTTTTGGGTACTCTTTTTGAACATTGTACTGAATGATTGGGGACGCTCATAACCTAAATCAAAAGCGATTTCCTTGACACTTAAATCGGTTGTTGAAAGCAGTTCTTTGGCTCTGTCTATTACGGATTCCTGAATATGTGTTTGGGCGTTTTTACCCGTAACATTTTTCAAAAGATCACTCAAATAATTAGGGGATACGTTGAGCTTTTCCGCAAAAAAGTGAACGGTGGGCAAGCCCAAAAGTGCAGCGTCACTTTTGAGATAGGAATCGATCAATTCTTCCATCTTGGCCACTAAATCGTTATTTATGGCACTCCGTGTCAGAAACTGCCGATTGTGAAAACGCTTTGCATAATGGAGAAGCAAATCAATATGGGAAATTATCAGATCTTGGCTATAATGATCAATATTGTTTTTGAGTTCATCCTGCATTTGATGCATAAGGTTCATCATTATGTTGTCCTCTTTTTCCGAAAGATGCAAGGCCTCGGCAGTGGAATACGAGAAGAACCCATAATTTCCAATGACCTTGCCCAATTCATAATGCCGAATGAGATCGGGTTTGAAGATGAGCATATAACCCGACACTGGGTCATCCGTAGGATTCGTAACCGAAAAAATTTGACCAGGTTTGGTAAAACTCATGACGCCTTCATCGAAATCATAATGACCTTGTCCATATTTGAATTTTCCCGAAGCCCCTTTTTTACAGGCCACACAATAAAAATCATAGAAAAAGTTGCTCCAAATTGTATTGTCATCAAACTTCAGCAATTCAAAATCGATCACACTGATCAAAGGATGATCGGGCTTTGGCAGGCCAAATAAGTTATGGAGTTCAGAAATTGACTCAATTTTATACGGAGCAGCTTTTTTCAAACTTGGATTATTCAAAATCAGTAGCTAAAGATAAGTCTTTCCATTGTTCCATTTCTTCTCTTTCCTTTCTGCGGACTTCCAGAATAGCATGGTAGCTATCGGAACCCAAGGGAAGATGCAAAGGCGGATTGGACATTGCGGTGATTTTAAGCAGCACTTCCGCCAATTTTTTGGGATCACCCAATTGTTGGCCATCAAATCCCGTAAACTGTTCCACCTGTCCATCGAGATTATAGGCGTCAATTTTGTTTTCTGCAACATTGAGTGATTCCTCGCTCATAAAATTGGTGCGAAATGTTCCTGGTGCAAGGATGGTCACTTTTATATCAAAAGGAGCGACTTCTTGGGCAAGGGCTTCCGAAAGTCCGATAACTGCATACTTAGAGGCACTATAGCTCCCATTTCCGGGATAACTCATATAGCCCATCATAGACGCAGTATTGATGATATGCCCGGATTTTTGCCTGCGCAAATGCGGTAAAACGTTTCTAATGACATTGGCCATTGCAAAAACATTTACATCCATTGTCTTCCTGAATTCCGAATCACTTAGTTCTTCGATATTTCCCAAAAGGTTGTAGCCTGCATTATTGACCACAACGTCTATTCGACCAAATTTTTCAATGCCCTTGGAAATCCCATTTTCTACATCCTTTTCATTGGTGATGTCCAATTTTACGGAGAGTAAATTATCCTTATGATCTATAACTTTTTCTAAAAGTAGGTCGGTATTTCGGGAGGTTGCAATGACTTTCCCTCCGCTTTCCAAAGCTGCTTTAGTTATTTCAAGACCCATCCCCTTGGAGGCTCCTGTAATGAACCAAACTTTTTGTGTGCTCATACTATTTGTTTTTTCACAAAACTACAGGGCACATAGATCTATGGAGTTTTCAAATCAAGGATAAACGTTTTTACATCCAAGTTTTTGGGATTTTTTGTTACCGTTAACGGTCTGAGTACACCAACACTTACTTAAAAGTCTCTTTTTTTTATTTATGGTCTTTTAAATCCTTGTGCTCAATTACAAAAGCCATGAGTTCGGCCATTTTGCCATCACGAAACTTCCATACATCACAGTACGAGTATTGAATGCTTTTTCCACTTTCATTCATCACCGTGATTTGGCCCATTGCCGTAAGGTAATCGTTCTCTGCAATCAAATGTTTGACCTCATTTTGTGGTGGTTCAATATATTCAGTAAGCATCCATTTTCGGACCGCTTCCTTTCCATTTAGTATCTGGTCACCTACAAATATCCATTTGGTATCTTCGGTACAGTATTGAAGGAATTCTTCATAATCCCCTTTGGAAACTGCTTCATTTGCTTTCTGTAGAATTATTTTATTTGCTTCTGTCATCGTAGTATTGACTATGTTGCTCTAATTCAAAAAATCGGAGATCGACCCTGCAATTTGTTCGGGTTCCTCCTCTTGAAGAAAATGACCGCATTCCTTTATTTCCACCATTTCATGTTCATGGGCATTATGGGACAGAAAATTATCCAGAATTTCAAAATTGGCGGATGACACAATTCCCTTTGTTGGATTTTTAATTTTGGAATAGGTCTTCTGTTCTGCAATATCTTGGCCAAAGGTCTGGTACCAAGCATTGGCAGCTCTTATGTTATCCTTCTGGTTGTAGTGTTCAAGGTAAACGGAGCGGTCAAAATCACTGATTGCCTTTTTGTTGATGAGTAACTTTTCAAACAGGTGGTCCATCAACAACCCAAAACGTCCATCCAGTAGCTGGGCTGGCAAATCGTTCAACTGATTAAAGGCCACCCACCATGGGTACACAGGAGTCCCTACGGGCAACATGGGGAGTCGATACATATTTTCATCGGGGGGAGGCGTATCCAGAAGAATCAGTTTGTCAATTTTTTCCGGATGATTGACGGCAAACGAATAGGCTACAGTGGCTCCAATATCATGTCCTGCGATATGCACCCTATCGCATCCTAAAGCAACTATCAATTCCACAATATCACTGGCCATTTGCTTCTTGGTATAGCCTTCTTCAGGTTTATCACTATCGCCCATTCCTCGAAGATCGACCGCAATTACCCTATACTTTTCGGCCAACAGAGGCATGATTTTATGGTATGACCACCAGGTTTGGGGCCACCCTGGCAATAAAACCAATGGATTTCCACTTCCTCCTGTGACATAGTGGATGTTTATGCCATTGACTTTTTGAAAGTGACTTGAAAAACTTGGCATTCGTTTTATAAGGTTTGCTGTTGCGTATGGCGTCATATTGATATGGGTTTATTCCTTTAATCCAATGGCTCCTTTAAAGGAGATCCATGCAAAATTCCTACTATCGTTCTTGGCAACATCCCCGGACTCGACGGCATAGATGGCAGTCTCAATGATCGCCCCGAACAAATTAAAAATCCAGGGGATGGTCAGCTCAGGGTTTATCCGTTCGGCCTTTTGAAGTTCTTTGATTAGGTTCAACCATTTTGATTTGACGTTGTCGGATTCAAATTCTTTTTCCCGGTCCAAGTCAGAGAAGTTACTGCGTTCGTAGATTCTTTTAACGAATGCATAATTGGCCCCTTGCTCGATAGCCGCAAAAAGCATATTCCGTACTTTTATAATGGAATCTGGATCACTTTCATAAGCTAGTGTCATCGCCTTGTTACAGCTGACCAGCATTTCGTTTTTGCAGGATTCGATCAAGTCCTCACGATTTTCAAAATAGCGATGGAGCGTTCTCCTGGAAACCCCGGCTTCTTCAGCAACCTTCTCCAAGGTTTCCGAAGGGTTGTTATTAAAACATCTTACTGCAGCAGCAATAATTTTACTTCTGGTATTCATGATGGCACAAAAATAGGAATAATGTCTCGTTAATGTGACATTTATTTCAAAATTAATTCTGTTGAGGGGGAAGGATAGGCGAGGAGAGGCCCATTTGAAGGGTGCCTTTTCTTAGGTGCAGATTGTTTCCCAAGGTTGATTTATGGAAGCCTGCACAAGCTGTTTATCCTTCCATTCTATCAGGACCAGTTCAAAAACTTCTTTTAGTGCGGTATGCTATGCCGTTTTTTCCCGGTCAGATAGGATTTGAGGTGAATGTACCGTTCACTTTTCTCATGATACCCAAAGGATTGTCGTTTTGTAATTCGGCTGGCAGCATGGATTGTGGCCAATTTTGGAAACAGACGGGGCGTACCCATCGAACTATGGCCGAGGTCCCCACCGAAGAGAACCTACTGTCCGTGGTAGCAGGGAAGGGGCCACCGTGAAATATGGACGGACAGACCTCGACACCTGTGGGAACACTGTTGAAAATGATTCGACCCACCTTACTTTTCAGGGCATCCACTACCTTTTCATATGTTTTTATCTCCGATTCATCACCCAATATTGTTCCGGTAAGTTGACCCTCCAAATTATGAAGGATATTGGTGAGCTCCTCCTCATCGGTACATTGGACAACAAGGGACAACGGACCAAAAACCTCTTGGTGCATTATGGGGTTCTCCAAAAAATCCTTTCCGCTCACCGTAAGCAATTGCTGTCTGCCATAATTTGGAGGCAATTCCTTCCCATACTCCGCCACAACGGATACTTTTTCGTGACTGGAGATTTCCTTTCGTCCCTTTTCATAGTTTTTATGTATGTTGGGATGCAACATACTCGATGGATCCAAAAGCGATAGTTGTTCGCCCAATGTGGAAAGAAAACTGTCCAAAGCCTTTCCTTTAAGTCCGATCAACAAGCCGGGATTTGTGCAAAATTGACCACACCCCAACGTAATGGAGTTGGCATATTGGGAGGCCCAATGATCCTTTTTTCCTTCCAAGGCAGAGGGAAGCAGGATAACAGGATTCACACTCCCCATTTCTGCGAAAACAGGAATGGGTTCCTTCCGTTGCGTACCCAAATTATACAGTGCCGTTCCTCCGCGGATACTTCCGGTAAAACCTACGCCCTTTACTTTTGGGTGGGTAACCAATCTTTCCCCGACTTCGATCCCACTGCTGTTCAAGTTTGAAAAAACCCCGTCGGGCATTCCTGTTCGTTCTGCGGCCTTTATTATGGCCGAAGCGACAAGTTCACCGGTTCCGGCATGCATCGGATGGCTCTTTACAATGACAGGGCACCCCGCTGCCAGGACACTTGCCGTATCACCGCCGGCAGTAGAGAAGGCAAAAGGAAAGTTACTGGAACCAAAAACTACTATGGGGCCCATTGGGACCAACATCTTTCGTATGTCTTCTTTAGGTATAGGTGCACGTTCGGGAAGTGCGGTATCTATGGTCGCATCGGTCCAGGAGCCTTCTTCCAACAATGTGGCAAATGCATTGAGCTGTCCCATGGTGCGGCCTCGCTCTCCCAAGGCACGACCTTCGGGAAGCCCGGATTCCTGGGTATAGGTATCGATCAACTCCTTGCCCAAATTCTCAATTTCTTCGGCAATGGCCCTTAGAAAACCTGCTTTTTTGACACCGGAAAATTGTTTGTATTCCTGAAATGCCTTTTCCGCCAAACCCACTGCTTCGTCAATTTCCGCCGAGGAAGCTTCATAAAAGGTCCAAGGCGTAACTTGGTTGCTTTTTGGATTAAAGGTGTGGAATGTTCTCTCGCCGTTCGCCGATACTTTTGAACCGATATAGTTTTTACCTGATATCATTTTTTAATTTTTTCTCTAATTGATTAATAAATGGATATTTATAAGCCAAAGCCATGAAAATGATTCGCTGGAAGCTACTTTGATTTCACTATAGGGTTTTGGACAAGCGGTTTTGAGGCCACCTAAACCCGTATGTATCATTGGCTATGAGACTGTTTTAACGTACTTCCAATTAGTTCTTTTTTTTGTGCCCTTTTTAAAGAGTAGTCAACAAAAGCATTGATTCCGAAATTCCAATGAGGAATTTTATCTGCCGAGTTGACCCAGTTCACCAGCATGCCCAGTTTAGGGGATTCTATAATCACCCTGTCCTGTGGTTTATGGGTGAATCCCATATCTTTTTCGTTCCTATCCAACGTTGGAGCGAACATGGTTCCACAAAATAGAATGAACCCATCGGGATATTGATGGTTATCATTGATCACTTGTTTTACCAATTCTTCAGGTGACCTGCTTATTTCTCCCATGTCACTTGCATCCTTTAACTCAAAACCATCGGTACCGGTAATCGCTAAGGATACCTTGGCACTTTTTACATCGTCCAACGAAAAAGAATCATCGAACATTCTGAACAAGGGACCAACGGCACAAGATCCATTTTGATCCTTTGCTTCTCCCAATAATAAGGCACTACGGCCCTCATAATCCCGTAAATTCACATCATTGCCCAAAGTTGCCCCCACTATTTTGCCTGAATTGTTGACCACCAACACTACTTCAGGTTCTGGATTGTTCCATTTGGAATCGCTGAGCACACCAACCTCCGCACCAAATCCCACCGATGAAAAAGGTTGGCTTTTGGTGAACACTTCTGCATTGGGGCCAATACCCACTTCCAGGTACTGGGACCAAATCCCCCTTTTCTTTAATTCCTCTTTTAAACTAACGGCCTGTGGCGAGCCCGGTACGATGTTGTTCAGGCTTTCGCCGATGACGGTGGTGATCTCGTCCCTGAGCTGCATGGCCAATTGGGGTTCCCCTTTTGCCCGCTCCTCAATTACTCTTTCCAATAGACTTTTTATAAAAGTGACCCCGCAGGCCTTTACGGCTTGGGTGTCGTTAGGGGAGAGGAAATAGGGCTTGGCATGATTTTTCTGATAATAAATTGAATTTTCCAAAATATCTTCAAAAGGTCCCACTTTTGTAATATTTGGATCGTTTACATCCAATATTTCTTTGTAGTTGCCTGAATTGATCAGTTCCCCCGTAGATTTGAAATGATAGGATAGATCATATACCCATTCCTTATGGACCCAAACCACATGGGGGCCTTCAATATTATTGTAGGCTTTTTCCGGTGGTATGTGGCATCTTCCTATCCAAATGCCTTCATCGGTAATGGAACGGTTCATCAAGAGGTCTTTCATTGTACTATTTGGTTTAAATGACTGAATATTGTATTCTTTCTATTTTCTGCTCTATCATTACATATCGGAACCAATGGCATGTTTTGCACATAGAATTCCCATTTCCCACTCAATAATAGGTTTCATGCTCCTTAGGCTCCAAAGCAACTGCAATACCTGCCAATTGCAAAATTGGCAATACAGACGTCGTTACGTGTAATTTTCACATTTTTTTTGCATAGATAACAACAAATTAATAAATTGCTGTTACATTAAGTGTAAAACTTACAATTAATTATAACATATTTAAATTCTTTTCCCCCACTATAGATCAAGCTTTTAGACAAGTTCAACAATTATTACGGAAATGATAAATGCTAAAATTTTGGAGAAAATGTTTCTTGAACATTACCAAGAATGGTGTTTGTTGTCCTTTAGTTATGTGCATGATCTGGATGATGCGGAAGATGTGGTACAGGCCATTTTCATTAAACTGTTACAGAAAGAGGAGCATGGCTCCATTGGCAGTTTAAAACCCTACATCAGTAAAGCTGTACGAAATGAAAGTCTAAAAAAAATCAAAAGTAAGCAAAGAACTTTCACTATTCCCCATTCCACTACCCATGTACCCTCCTATGAGAACGAGTTGATACAGTCGGAGATTTCCGAAACGATTTTCAGGGAACTGGAATCTTTGCCCGCACAGAACAGAAAGGTATTTGAACTTTGCGTCATGGAAGGGATCAAGTATGAAGGCGCGGCAGAAATCATGGGAGTAACGGTCAACACGGTAAAGTATCATTTGAAAAAATCCTTCAAGATGCTTCGTTTAAATTTGAGAAATATACATTTATGGATGTTGTAGAATACCATTTACATAAAAAACAACATAAAAAATTAAGATTTTCACTACCCGCTTTTTGCTTTTTCAGGTCTTATAGATAGGTGATACGTTATCATCGCTATAAACAAAGACCAAATTGATCGTAAAAATTATCCTTAAAAAATTAAAAGGGCACTTAAGCGAAGAGGAAGAAATTCTATTTGAAAAGTGGTTGGCCGAAGATGATGAAAACCTTTTTACCTTTCAAAGGCTCTCAAATTTACAGGACAAATCGAAAGAGTTTCAGGATATACACCATCTTGATCCACAAAAGGCTTGGAAAATAATCCAACGTGAGCTTCATCCAAATAAACTGAACAGACGCCCGGCGGCGACTTCTCATATAAAGTTTATACGCTATGCGGCGGTTTTTGTGGGCATTGTAGGGCTATCCCTTCTATATAGGTCATTTTATGCGGAAGAACAGGTAGAGGTGGCGCCTGACCCAACAGCCATCAGGTTGGAACTGGGAAATGGTGAAACCCGAATCCTCTCCCAATCTGGCTCCACGGAGATCGTCACAAAGGATGGCAATGTGTTGGGCAGCAAAGCTGACGGTGTGGTGGACTATTCCCATACCGATGTTGATGAAAATGATGTTGAGGTATATAATACGCTCCATATTCCCAATGGGAAAACATTCAAGATTGTATTGTCAGACGGAACTACTGTCAATCTGAATGCAGGTTCCACCTTGGAGTATCCGGTAAAATTCATCAAGGGAAAACATAGAAAAGTGACCTTGATCGGGGAAGCCTTCTTTGATGTCAGAAAGGATGAAAAGAGTCCCTTCATTGTCACTTCCCGTTCATTGGACATACGTGTTCTGGGCACCAAATTCAATGTAACGTCCTATCCCGAAGATACAGACCAGAAGACGGTGTTGGTCGAAGGATCTGTTCGACTCTATGAATCGGGCGGGGCGTATGATCAGGACAATTCTACATTACTTGCCCCGGGGGAGATGGCCTCATGGGAGGGTGACAACAAAAAAGTAAGCGTAGAACAGGTCGATACCGAATTATATACCAGTTGGATGCAAGGAAAACTCGTTCTCAAGGGAATGAAGTTCAAGGATATAGAAAAAAGGCTCGAAAGACACTATGGGGTGTCCATACACAATAAGAACAAAATATTGGAGGATAGGGTGTTCACTGCCACTTTTGATGTGGAAACCATTGAAGAAGTGCTCAACACTTTCGTGTCCGAAACAAGTTTTGACTATGTGATAGAAAACGATCAGATAACCATTTTAGAATAAATAACCAAAAACCAGTTACACGCCTATGAAATAAATGCACAAAAAAAAATCGGGAAATGCGGCAACATCTTCCCGATTGAGATCATTAACTCAAAAAAATTAAGTTAACTAAAAACATTACAAAGGTATGAAAAATTACATCAAGAGCACTCTGCCTTGTTTAACAAACAACTTGTCGCTGACAGTGAAACTAACTGCACTTTTTTTGACGGTTTCCTTTTTTTCGACATACGCAAATTCCTACTCCCAAAAGACCAAACTCAGTTTGGAAATGGAAAATGTGGAAATTATGCAAGTGTTCGAACAGATTGAGTCTGTTTCAGAATTCAAGTTCTTTTATGACAACAAAAAAGTAAATGCCCACAGAAAGGTCTCCATCAATGTGGACCAAAAAACGATCACAGAAATACTGGACCAACTTTTCCAGGGAACCAACATCACTTATCTTTTTAACAAACAACAAATTATTTTAAAGACCAAGAACGCAATCGATGTCGTTCCCAGGGAGACGGGTCTTCCCCCTGTCCCTGATGGCAATCCCCAGGCTACAATTTCAGGAAAGATCACAGACTCCAATGGCGTGCCGATACCAGGGGCTTCCGTGATTGAAAAAGGCACGACCAATGGTGTGGCAGCCAACTTTGACGGGTTTTACGAGATAACGGTCCAGAATTCCGATGCCGTTTTGTTGGTCAGTTCCATTGGGTTCACAAGAAAGGAAATTCCTGTTGGTGGGGCCACAACCCTCGATATCGTATTGCAGGAAGATACCCAGAACCTGAACGAAGTAGTGGTAACCGCCCTGGGAATCAAGCAAGAGACAAAAAAATTGGGATATTCCATTGCCCAAGTGGATGCCGAAGAGGTCAACGTGAACAGGTCCTCCAACTTTATGAACACCCTTCAAGGTAAGGTGGCCGGTGTCAACATAGCATCATTGAGCACAGGTCCGGGTGGATCATCAAAGGTCAGGATACGCGGGCAATCCTCCATTTCTGGAACCAACAACCCTTTGATAGTGGTAAACGGTGTTCCCATTGACAATACCAGTTTTGGAACCAGTCCCGGCAGTACAAGTACAGAAGTGGGTACCAATAGCGATGGTGTCTTTTCCGATGGAGGCGATGGTTTTTCCAGTATCAACCCGGACGATATAGAAAGTATGACCATTCTTAAGGGTGCCACCGGGGCCGCACTTTATGGGTCCAGGGCAAAGGATGGCGTAATCATGATCACCACGAAATCCCGTGGCCGCCAACAAGGAATAGGTGTCACCTACAACCTGAACGTAATGGACCACACACCTTTGGATTTTACAGATTATCAGTATGAATACGGACAAGGTGAATTCGGGGTAAGGCCAACATCTGCCAATCCCACCTCGGGACAATGGTCCTTCGGGGAGCGTTTTCAGCCTGGAATGACACAGGTTCTTTTTGACGGTGTGGAAGTTCCCTATGTTCCCGTATATGATAGGATAAAGAAATTCTATAGGAACGGAACCGATATTACCAATTCCATATCCATCTCAAGTGGATCGGAAAAGGGAGGTTTCAATCTTTCCCTTTCCAATTTGGGCAGTAAGGGCATAACTCCTAACAATGAGTTCAACCGGAAAACGGTAAACTTTGGAGCCAATTATGATTTATCGGATAAACTTAACGTGGAGGCCCATGTTAACTACTCTTACGAGAAAAATGTAAACCCTCCCAATGTAGGTCAACAGGACAATACCATTCCAGTGGCCCTTTTCAATATGGCCAACTCCATGCCATTGGATCTCTTGGAAGAGAAAAAGTTTGATGCCAACGGAAATGAGTTTGTGTACAGTAGGTTTAGAAACCGTACCAATCCGTACTTCACACTTTCCGAACAGTTCAACGAAATCAGAAGGGATCGAATATTTGGTAATATTTCCACACGCTATCAAATTTTCCCATGGCTTTCTGGGCAGATCAGGGTAGGGCAGGACTATTGGTCCCGTTCCCAGGAATTCAATGGATTTCCCACAGGTCAAGCTTCAAGACCAGCGGCTCCTGCTCCATTCTTTAATGGAACCTATACACAAATGACAAGGAGGTATAGAGAGTCCAATGTTGACTTCCTTTTCTCTGGGAATGTAGATGTCAATGAAGATTTTGTTGTTGGCTACAATGTAGGGGGAAACCAAATGAGAAGAAGGGAAGAATTGAACCGTGTCGATGTGACCGATTTTATAATACGTGATTTGTACACCGTACAAAATGGAAGGGTAAAAGATCCAGATTATGATCTCTATACACGTGGAATAAATTCATTGTATGGAGCTGTTGATTTGTCTTATAAAGACACTTACTTTTTAAGTGGTACGGCCCGTAACGATTGGTTCTCCACACTTGCCAAAGAGAATAGGAGTATCCTGTATCCTTCTGTTTCCGGTAGTCTACTCTTTTCCAATTGGGTTGGGGATGATGCAGAATGGCTCACTTTGGGTAAATTAAGAGTTGCTTATGCAGAGGTAGGAAGTGACACGGATGTAATTCCTTACTCGAATGCTTTGTTTTATGATCTTAACACCAATTTTTTTCCGGGACCGGATGGGGCTCCCAATCCAATCGCCGGGGCCAATACCTCCATACTTCCCAATCCTGATCTTCGCCCCATGCGTGTAAAGGAAACTGAAATAGGTGTGGATTTAAGAATGTTCGATAACCGGGTAGGATTGGATGTGGCCGTATATCGCAAGACCACGATAGATCAGATCATTCCAGCCCAGATTTCCAATTCTTCAGGCTTTATAAGCCAGTTGATCAACAGTGGTGAAAGTAGGAGTGACGGTATTGAAATGCTGTTGAACCTGACACCGATCCGCAATGATGATCTACGATGGGATTTTAGTTTCAATGCGTCCTACAATAAAACCAAAGTGATCAGCCTCCTTAGCGATGAGGAAGGTGAGAGTATATTGGTAGGTAACCACGTGTTCAACGGTTATCTCTACCAAGTGGTAGGTGAGGAAATTGGTCAATTGGCAGGTTTCGGGTACAAGTTCGACGACCAGGGAAGACAAATATTTGCCAATGATGGAAGGCCTTTGAGGTCAGATGAAATCAAATTCTTTGGAAGTGCACTGCCCAATTGGGTCGGAGGTATTACCAACACGGTGCGCTACAAGGATTTCAACTTATCCTTTCTGATTGACTTCAAATTGGGAGGTAAGATGATTTCCGGCACCAACTTCAATGCTGTTAGACACGGTCTCCATAAAATGACCCTTCCTGGAAGGGATACCGGGGTCATCGGAGAAGGGGTGAACCAAGCAGGAGAACCCAATACGGTTGCAACAGAACCCCAGACCTATTGGGAAGTGGTGCGCTCACAGCAATTGATAGAACCCATTGTGTACAATTCCGGGTTCTGGAAATTGAGGCAGATTACCGTGGGCTATGATTTCCAAAAGTTTATTCCAGAGAACTCCTTTGTGAAAGGGGTTACCCTCAGCCTGATCGCAAACAATGTGGCGATACTCAAAAAATGGGTGCCCAATATTGATCCCGACTCCTTTGCCTATAGCTCGGACAACGTTTCAGGATTGGAATCCACAGGTGTACCGACGACAAGAAGTATCGGGTGTAACCTAAACATCAAATTCTAAATAAGACATCATGAAAAATATAGGGAATAGAATCATAATTTTTGTAATCCTGATAGGTCTATTGGGGTGCGAAAAGAATTTTGATGAACTCAATACCAATACCGTTGACCCCACAAGCGAAAGTATAGACCCTGTGTTCTTGTTGAACAATGCAATAGTCGGGCTCTCCTTTCCAAGTGGGACCAACATCTACTATGATGAGGCCATTGTACAGCAGATAGTCACACCGAACTCGGGATTTGTGGCCGGGGCCAACTACAATCAGGATAACCGGAACAATACTGGCAACCAGTGGGATACATACTATGAAAATGTCATAAAACATACCAGTGACGTTATTTTTCAACTTAACACTGTAGGATCGGACCGTACCAATTTATTGCAGATGGCCCGTATCTTGGAAGCTTATGCTTTTATGGTCTTGACCGATGAATATGGGGAAATTCCCTATTTCGAGGCAGGTAAGGGCTTGTCAGAACAGGTGGTTTTGCCCAACTATGACCCCCAAGAACAGATCTATCCGGATCTGATCACGGAATTGACAGAAGCACGGGATGCCCTGAGTGATGCTGCCCCAGCTGAAAACGGGGAGGCCATGTACGCAGGAAATTTGGATCAGTGGAGAAAACTGGCCAATTCCCTCTTGGTCAGGATCGGGATGCGACTTTCCAATGTGGATGCCGCCTTGGCAGAACAGACCGTTCAAAGTGGTTTTGATGGAGGGGTGATGGAGTCAAATGACGATAATTTTGTGGTGCGCCATGATACCAATTTCACCAACCCATACAGCTTTACCTTTAATGGGACAGAAGCCAATAACTTCTATTTGACGGATGTATTTGTGGACTATCTATATGGAAACAATGACCCAAGGTTGGCCTCATTGGCCATCAGATATGTGGGTGCCGCATCAGGGCCGGACCAAGTAGTGGCCATCGCCTCGAAGGATCCTGACGATCAGATAGGGATGCCCATGGGGTATGACAACAGTACCATCGGTACCGTGGTGGCCAATGAGGGACTCGCCAGTTTCTATGACTTTACCCAGTTGGATCGCTTTACCTATGGGGCCCAATCCTCGCCCATGTTCCTCTGCACCTATGCACAGACCCAATTATTGTTGGCAGAGGCAGCGGTCAATGGTTGGGTATCGGGAGATGCGGCCGAATATTATGAGAATGGGATCCGCGGACATATGGAGCAAGTAGCTGCCTATGGAGAAAGTGTGGCCATTGCCGGAGCGGATATTGATGCTTATATAGCTGCCAATCCATTGGATATGGCCAATGCTGTTGAGGAAATCAACACACAATATTGGGTGGCTTCCTTTTTGAACGGACCGGAGCTGTTTGCCAATTTTAGAAGGTCTGGCTATCCCGATTTGGCGCCCAATCCCTATCCAGCGCAGGATATCACCGGTGATTTCATAAATAGGCTGACCTATCCCCCTGACGAAATAGCAGTAAATCAGGAAAACCTTCAAGAGGCGGTTTCCAGAATGGGCCCCGACAACTTGGATACAAAGGTTTGGTGGGATGTAGATTGATTAGTAACCAAGACCATTACATAAAATAAGTATGAAATCAGTATTGAAACAGATTATAGCCAAGAACAAGCAAGAAGAAAAAGACCTTGGGTTGGCCAGACAACAAGAAATGGAAAACCCAAAAACGACCGATGACAGAAGGAACTTTCTGAAAAAGACGGCCTTGGGCGGCATTGCAATGACCGGAATGATGGGGCTGGGCATAGAGGATACCATAGCACAGACCACTTCCAAGGTCAGCCGTATGTCCGCACCTTCGGAACTCAAGATCACCGATATGAGGTATGCCCTTACCAATGTGATGGGAGGCACGGCCATCATCAAGATAGAGACCAATCAAGGTATTTATGGTCTTGGCGAGGTAAGGGATGCAGCAGACGTACGCTATGCACTTTTTCTTAAAAGCCGGATCTTGGGCAAAAACCCTTGCAATGTCGAAAAGATATTCAAGAGCATAAAACAATTCGGAGGGCCTGCCAGACAAGCTGGGGGGGTCTGCGCCGTTGAAATGGCGCTTTGGGATATTTGCGGTAAGGCATACAATGTGCCCTCATGGCAATTGCTCGGTGGAAGATATAGGGACAAAGTAAGACTCTATGCTGATACCCCCGAAGCATCGTCTCCTGAAGAGCAAAAACGATTGATAGATTTCAGGATAAATGAACAGGGATACACTTGGCTGAAAATGGATGTTTCCATTGGCGAACTAAGGGGCAAGCCCAATACTGTCGTAAATGGAAAGTTCTGGGAAAACGATAAAGGCGTTTTGGCCCAATGGGGCGATCGGAGCAATCCGATGTCCTACGCAAATACCATGCACCCCTTTACCCAGATACAGATCACTGAAAAAGGACTTGAGGAACTGCAGCGGGTAGTGGAGGATGTTCGGAACATGGTAGGGTATGAAATTCCGATTTCAACCGATCATTATGGACATTTTGATCTCAATAACGGCATACGTTTGGCAAAAGCCCTTGACAAATACAGGCTGGCTTGGTTCGAGGACATGGTGCCTTGGCAGTACCATGAGCAATGGAGGACCATATCCGATGCCATTGAGACGCCCACGACCACAGGTGAGGATATCCATTTCTTGGAGAACTTTAAGCCTCTCATCCATAACAGATCGGTTGATATCATCCACCCAGACTTGGCATCATCAGGCGGTCTTTTGGAAACAAAAAGGATTGGCGACTATGCCGAGGAATATGGTATAGCCATGGCCATGCACCAAGCTGGCACACCTGTCTCTTTCATGGCCAATGTGCATTGTGCGGCCGCGACCCAAAACTTTTTGGCCCTGGAGCACCACTCGGTGGATGTGCCGTGGTGGGAAAGTCTGGTGAAAACGGTCGGTGGTTTTAAAATGATCGACAAAGGTTTTGCCACCGTTCCGCTTACCGCACCAGGTTTGGGGATAGAGTTGGATGAAGAAGTGGTGAAGGAACATTTGCATCCTTCGGACAAAACATTCTTTAAATCCACTGATGAATGGAACGAGCTTCGTTCCCATGACAGGAGCTATAGTTGATAACAGGATAACATTCTCCTGAATAAAGGCGGTGTTCCTTTAGGTTCACTACTGTATTTGGGAGTAAGATTTTGAGTTAGTTTAGTTTGATTTAGTTTGGGTTTGATAGGAAGACTCCCGTTTTTTTAACGGGGGTTTCCTATCTCACTTGACACATTGGAAAATTAGTATGGATGAACCCTTTTTAAGGGAAAATTAAAATAATAGAAATGAAAAATTTAAGGATAGTATTGGTGCTAAGTAGCTTTCTGGTTTTTTTCCAGGCCAAATCGCAGGGAGTTACAGCCTCACCAGAATATATTAAGGAACTCACCTCGAACTGGAGCGGTGAGCGTTTTGAGGACGGAAGGCCAAAAGTCTCCGACGCCTTATTGCAACGAATGAAAAATATTCAAATAGAAGAGGCCTGGGGCTTTTTAAGAAGAAAGGGATATAATAATCAATATGAAGGTGATTGGAAGATCATACACCCCGAAAGCGCCATGACCGGTAGGGTCGTGACGGCACAATATATGCCACTTAGACCGGACTATCAGCAATTGGTGAAACTAAAGGGAGGCCAAGAGAAACGGGATACCATTGGAGGGAGCAACTCATGGCCCATTCAGCAATTGGTGCCTGGGGATGTGTATGTTGCGGACGGCTACGGAAGAATCATTGACGGTACCCTGATCGGTTCCAATTTAGGCAATGCCATTTATACCAATTCCAAAAACGGGGTAATTTTTGACGGTGGCGTTAGGGATGTCGCAGGTCTTTTGGATATCGAGGGATTCAATGGATGGTACAAAGGTGCAGATCCTTCTTATTTACAGGAAGAAATGTTGACCAGTATTAACATGCCTATCCGCATTGGAAGGGCAACCGTATTACCTGGCGACGTGGTGTTGGCCAACCAACATGGAACTATTTTCATTCCTTCCCATCTCGCTTCGGAATTGGTGCTGTCCTCTGAAATAGTAGGCTTGCGTGATCTTTTTGGATTCCAAAGGCTACGGGAGAAAAAATACACGGCCGGACAGATAGACACGAAGTGGACGAAAGAGATCAATGCAGATTTTGAGAATTGGCTGAAGGAATATCCTGATAGCAAATTGCCCATGACGAGAAAAGAACTTAATGATTATTTGGCATCAAAAAAAGAATAAATAGCTGCACCACAATAACCAATAGAATGAAAAATTATCTTTTAAAAAAATCAACTCCATACTCTAAATCAATAAAGCATTCCTTTTTGGGAATACTTCTTTGTTTCTCTACAGTTTTGGTGGCCCAAAACAAAGATGCCGATGCCAAAAAAATAGACGACACGGTAAGTCACCTATACGCTGCCATGGTCGATAGGAATTCGGATAAACTGGAAGAATTGACCATGGACAAACTGACCTATGGCCACTCCAGTGGCAAGATTGAGAACAAAAAGGAATACGTCGATGGCGTTTTGCACGGCGCATTTCTATTTTCTTCGATAACGCCAGAAAATCAAACCATAACAACTTCCGGTAAAATAGGTATAGTGCGTCATATGTTTAAAGGCGAAGGAACCAATAATGGTTCGCCGGCAACAGTCAATATAGGTTGTCTGTTGGTGTTTCAAAAAGAAGGGGGTCAATGGAAATTATTGGCAAGACAGGCATATAAACTTTAATTCCTTCTATTTTGAAAAAGATTAGCATTTATTCCATAGCATTAGGGTTGGCAGCTCTGCTGTTCATCATTATAATTGGCATGGTCATCATGGGCCATATCGACCAAGCCGGACTGTTCATCCTTGGATTTTTTGCTTTGTTGGCCTTCGGGTTTAACGGGTACAAAAAAATGAAGGGATTGATATTCACCACCATGATCTTTGCAGGGGTGACGGCAGCACTATATTATCCCGAATACTTTACCCATTTTGGTGATTTCAAATTCACGATACTCATAATTCCCTTGATACAGATTATCATGTTCGGTATGGGAACCACGATGAGCATCAAAGATTTTGCTGCCATATTTCAATCACCAAAAGGGGTGATGATCGGAGTTTCTGCGCAATTGATCGTAATGCCGCTGATGGGCTACTTTTTGGCACAGATCAGTAACTTTCCACCGGAAATTGCAGCAGGAATAGTACTCATAGGCTGTTCCCCAAGTGGTGTGGCCTCCAACGTCATGGCTTTTTTGGCCAACGCCAATGTCGCACTTTCGATAACCATTACTTCCATTGCCACACTTTTGGCACCGTTTCTTACGCCTTTGATGATGAAGTTGTTCGCCGGGGAGTTCATCGAAATCGATGTGTTCGCCATGATGTGGAGCATTGTAAAAATGATTATCATACCTATCGGGGCAGGCTTGCTCTTCAATAAACTATTTAGCAATAGTACCCAATGGTTGGGTAGGGCAATGCCCTTGATATCCATGTTGGCCATTGGTCTTATCATCACCATTATCACCGCAGCAGGAAGGGACAGCCTTTTGGAAATAGGTGGAATATTGATGCTCTTGGTATTGGCCCATAATCTTTTTGGGTATTTACTGGGGTATTGGTACGCTCGGTTCTTTGGGATGTCCGAAAAAGACGCAAGAACCATCGCCATTGAAGTGGGAATGCAAAATGGGGGATTGGCCTCAGGTATAGCGAACAGTTTGGGCAAAATTGCCACCATGGGGCTGGCACCGGCCGTATTTGGCCCTTTGATGAATATAACAGGCTCTATTTTAGCTTCTTACTGGCATGGAAAGCCTACTGTGGAGAAGCCGGAAACCGTAATGACCAATTAAAAAATCGATAATCCATCATTCATTAAATCAAAAATAAGAAACGTATGAAAAATTCAAGAAGATCTTTTATATCCAAATCCATCGCGGCCGGTGCAGGATTGGGAATGGTGTCCTCAGTAGCATTTGGTTCGGAATACCAAGAAGCCATGAACAAAAACCCCAAACTGTCCGCACCATCGGATCTGAAAATCACAGATGTAAAATGTGGCTATATCAAACGCGGAAGCAGTTTATTTGTCAAAATATATACCAACCAAGGAATTTATGGTTGTGGCGAAGGTGTGGATGCTGTTAACGGCACCTACCATCTTGTCCAAATGTTTGGAAGAAGACTAAAGGGCCAAAGTCCATTCAATGTACACAAGATTTTTGAGGATATCCGTAGGGGTGGGCATTTCGGTGGAGCCCAATCTGGAATGTACGTGGCCGTACTTTCCGCCATAGAGACCGCTTTATGGGATTTGTCAGGAAAAGCCCTCGATCTTCCCGTGTATCAGCTGCTTGGGGGGAAATTTCGGGATAAAGTGAGGGTGTATTGTGATACTGCCCTTTATCGGGTAAGTTTCCCATCTCCGGATGATTTTGCCACCGCAGCCAAGGATGCCATTAAAAATTGGGGCTTCAATGCGTTGAAATTCGACTTGGATTATGCAAGTGATCCTGATAAATACGATCGCTATAACTGGACGGCCAGTCCGGGCGAGATCATAAGAATGTATGATCAACTCGCTGCAGTGAGGGAAGCTGTGGGGCCAAAAATAGACCTTTGTGTGGATATGCACGGGCGTTACGATCATGTAACCGCCCAGACCATTGCCAAAAAAGTGGAGGACCTTAACCTGACCTGGTTGGAAGAGCCGATCCCTGCTGAAAATTTTGATGCCTTCAAAACCCTTGCGGAAGAAACCAGTACACCCATTTCGGCAGGTGAAAATGTATATCTGGGCCACGGGTTCAAACAATTGTTGGATAATGGGGTGGACATCATCATGCCCGATCTGCAAAAATGTGGCGGACTTGGGGAAGGACAACGCATTGCGAACCTCGCCAATCTATATTACGTTCCCTTTTCGCCCCACATGGTAGCTTCCTTCTTGGGTGCCATGGCCTGTGCGCATGTGTGCGTCACGGTGCCCAATTTCCATTTGATGGAATGGCAATCCTATTTCCACACAGATCCAATGTTCAAGGAAATCGTTACCTACGATGAAGGGGATTGGGTAAAGGACAGTTTTGTCACTGTTTCCAACAAGCCCGGTATTGGAGTGGATATCAATGAAGAGGCGATGAGGAAATATGCACCGGAAGGCGTGCCATTTTTTGAATGATTAACAATAAATCAAACCATACTATTATGTCCAGAAAAACATACATGCTATTCTTGGTACTTGCCGGTCTGACAACCCAAATGATGGGGCAACAGATCAGCAAGGAAGAACTTATTTTTTTGACCCCGGAATGGAAAGGGGAACGTTTTGAAGATGGTAGGCCCAAGGTACCCGATGCGCTATTGGAGAGGATAAAATCCGTTAGCGTGGAAGAGGCATGGGCGGTCATGAAAAATGAAGGGTATCGCTATCAAATTGCGGAGGACTGGAAATTGATCAATCCGGATAGCGTGTTGGTCGGGCGTGCGGTCACGGCAACCTTTATGCCAGGCCGTCCCGATGTTTGGAAAGCCATTGATGACCGTGGAAAGGCCCAGGGAAAACGAGGACAGAACACTTGGCCCGTGGATATTTTGGTCAAGGGCGATGTATATGTTGCTGACCAATTTGGAGCGGATAGGGATGGCCCAACCATTGGTGACAATGTGGGCAATGCCATTTATGCCAAAACAGGTAATGGCATAGTTTACGATGGTGCCCTAAGGGATGTGGAAGGACTCATGGAAATAGGAGGTTTCACCTCTTTTTACACTAGCTACGATGCTTCGCATCATAATCCACCGGGAGATTTGAATACCATGCTCATCGGCATCAATCAACCTACCCGTATAAGGACGGTCACTGTAATGCCCGGTGATGTGGTTCTGGGAAAAATGGGCGTGGTCACCTTTATACCGGCACATTTGGCGGAAAAAGTGGCGACAACTTCCGAAGTTGTTCGTTTGCGTGATATGTTCGGACATCAACGTATAAAAGAAGGAACCTATACCGCCGGACAGATTGATACGCGATGGTCCGATGAAATCGAAAAGGATTTTAGCAAGTGGCTCAACGAGCATATTGATGAACTTCCCGTTTCCAAAGAGCAGATCCAAGAAATTTTGAAGAAAAGAACTTGGTAAACCTATAAAATTTTGACAACTGCCATTGCCTGCCGAGTGTATGAAAACTCGGCATAATGGACTTTTCCTAGATAACAATGTCAAATACTAAATTCTCCCCAACGTCGTGGCATATCCTGACCATGCTGATAATTTTTGCCCATATATCAGGATGTCAGAAGCATACAACTGAAGTTACTGAACACAGCACCTGGTCACACTACGGAGGCAGCCCCGACCAGTCTAAATTCTTCGAGTCGCCCAGCATTACAAAGTCCAACGTTGCACAAATGCAACTGTTGTGGAGCTACCCATCGAGGGATGATCGTTCTTATTTTTTCAACCCGATCATTGTGGACAGCACCATGTACGTTCTAGGGAAAAATAGTTCCCTTATTGCCATGAATGCCAAAACAGGTGAAGAACTTTGGATACATACAGATTTGGCGGGCATTACCCGGAGGGGTATCAATTATTGGGAAAGTAAGGACAAAAAAAACAAGAGATTACTCTTCACACTGAACAATTCCCTTCAGGCCATTGATGCCGTTACTGGAAAATCCATTATGGATTTTGGCAACAATGGCTATGTGGACCTTCGTGAAGGTTTGGATCGTGACCCAACATCCATCACACGGATACAGCCCATGATGCCCGGTGTTATCTACGATGATCTTTTGATACTCGGCTCTGCACCTGGGGAGGCCTATTTTTCCCCACCAGGTTATGTAAGGGCCTATAATGTGGTCACCGGTAAAATGGAGTGGGTTTTTCATACCATACCCCATCCCGGTGAATATGGATATGAAACTTGGCCTAAGGATGCTTATAAATATGTAGGTGGCACAAATGTATGGAGCGAAATATCGGTGGATACCGAACGTGGAATTGCCTATTTGCCCATCGGTTCGCCAACCTATGATTACTATGGAGCTGATCGGTTGGGAAGTAACCTTTTTGCGAATTCCTTGGTGGCCCTTGATGCAAAAACAGGGGAGAGGCTGTGGCACTATCAAACGGTGCACCATGATCTATGGGACTATGATCTGTCACCGGCCCCACAACTGCTCACGGTTGAGAAGGACGGCAAAAAAATAGATGCAGTGGCCATTGCTACCAAGCACGGTTTTGTTTTTGTATTTGATAGGGTAACTGGGGAAACACTATTCCCCATTGAGGAAAAACCGTTTCCCAAAAGCGAGATGCCAGGGGAAGAATCTTGGCCTACCCAACCCATCACTTCACTTCCGAGTTTTACGAGACATGAAGTGACCAAAGAAAACTTGAACCCCTACTTTTCGGATAGTCTTCGGCAGGATTGGCTCAAAAGATTGGATTCTGCAAAAACTGGATTATACGTACCACCTTCCGACAAATATGAAACCATAATGATGCCCGGAGCTTTGGGTGGTGCCAATTACGGCAACACAGCCGCTGACCCTCGCAACGGAATGATGTACATAATGACCCAGGAATATGCATCCACCTATAGATTGAACAAGGTGGGACCGCCACAAAACGAACTGACAGAAAACGATATTGATAGGGTAGAATCCCTTTACGGCTCTTCGTGTATTGCATGTCATGGTCCAAATATGGAGGGTGGGGCAGGCCCATCCTTGAAGAATCTGGGGCATCATATGTTCTATGAGGAATTTAGGAATACAGTAATCAACGGAAAAGGTGTAATGCCCGGTCTGGTGCATGTGGATGAAGCTTCCTTGAAAGCCTTGTTCCAGTACATTGGAGGTGACCCTGAACGTAGAAGTTTTGGCCGTGGTGGACAGCAGGAAAAGCCTGTGGATGGCCCTGTAGTGGCTTCTGGAGGAGTCAAAATACCTACTGATTTACAGCGCGGTGCACCGATGCAGGATTACCCTGAAGACGTGGAACGTCCTGAGGACCAATACATTACTGATTACGGTCTGGATTGGCCCGGGTTGATTGATCCACCTTGGTCCTCCATTGTGGCTTATGACCTCAATGAAGGAACTATTAAATGGCGACGACCCATTGGTGTGGACTCGCTTTATGTGCAAGGGGATGAAACCAAAGGGGCCCCCAGCGGCACGCAGCGGAAAGGCATGGTCATTACCTCTACAGGTATTGTGTTTGCCACGGCAAAAGGGGGTAAGGTTTATGCTTTTGATGCTGAGGATGGAAGTGTGCTATGGGAAACTACGTTGAGCCATGAGACCAATGCACAACCCAGCATGTTTACCTTGGATGGCAAGCAATATTTGGTAATCAATGCCACCTCCGATTTTAGAAACGACAGTTATGACCATTCCAAAAAACCGGGAGCAGTGGCGAAGGGCTATCTGGTTTATGGTATCCCGGACAAAAAGTAGCTTAAATGAAACGATACAAATACAATGTTATGAAACCAATACTCAGTTTTTTGTTCTGTTTGATGGGCAGTATCTGCATGGCCCAAAGCCTTAACGAAAGAGTGGTCCATAATGATCCTTCTACGTATAGGGAACTATCCAAAGTACATGACGGTGCAGGGAAAATGGGTTTTACCGAATTGATTGGCCGAAATGATCTGGCCACCAATTTCCTGTACCTACATTCCGGGGTCATTCAACCCAAATCGGGTATTGGTCACCATTTTCACCATTCCATTGAAGAAATGTATGTTATTTTGGATGGAGAAGCTGAGTTTACCATTAACGGAAGAACTTCCACCATAAAAGGACCTGCCTTGGTTCCCTGTAAATTGGGAGATTCCCATGGAATTTATAATGCTTCAAGCAAACCTTTAAAATGGCTCAATTTTGCGGTCAGTGAGGTAAAAGCACAAGGAGGTGCGTTTGATTTGGGGGATGATCTTGCCGGAACAAAAAAAGATGTTGTCCCGACGTTCGTTTCTTCCCGATTGGACACCGATAAACTGAAACAAGACAATGAGATTCATAAGGGAAAAGGAGTTTTGTACAGAAGGATTTTTGGTCCAGAAATATTTCGAACGGATTGGAACTATGTGGACCACTTGATAATTCCATCAGGTAGTTCAACGGAAAATCGCCAGTTGGAAGGTGTTGAAGAAGTATATTATGTCATCAACGGGAACGGATTGGTAACAGTTGGTTCTGAGACGGCCAAAATTCAAAAGGATGATTCGTTCCATGCTGGTTTGGGAGAAGAAATAGCTTGGTCAAATAGCGGCAATGAAAATCTTGAAATTCTATTAATTGGGATTGCAGCTTCAAAAAACAACGGATTGTCAATTGCCAAACCTTTGGAAATACCCAAGGCCATGGTGTTACAAATGGATTTTGTGGTGGATAAGGAAAATGCCAAGGCTTTTGAAAAAATGTACTATTCCATCTATGTCCCTGCCATGGTGGTCCAAGACGGGTATCTCAGTTCAAAATTACTTCGGCTTTTCCCACAGGATTTGGCCAAGGAAATACAGGCTGAGCCTACTCATTTCAACTATCAGATCCAGATATCCTTTGATACGGAGGAAAACCGCAGAAAATGGGTGGCCAGTGATCAACATCAAATCGCTTGGCCCGCCGCTTCCGGACTTGCCAAGGAATTCAAATGGCGCGGATACGATGTTATGGGAGACGATGTGCAGAATTAGACTTTAAAGATAATTGACATACCCTTTTCTATTGGTGCGAATCTTGTACACTTTTTCATAACTGACCATGTAAAGTGTTTTCATATCCTCATCACCAAACCCTACACTCACCGGAAATGAGGGTAAGTTGATCATACCGATAAAGGCACCCTTGGAATCAAATATCTGGACCCCAAAATAGGTGGCCACATACATATTTCCCATAGTGTCAATGGCCATCCCGTCCGCACTGGAGGATTTGCCTTTCCGGTCTAGCACATTTCCAGTCAAACGCAGTTCTGCAAATTTCCGACCGTTTGAAATGGTACCGTCCTCGTTCACGTCATAGGCCCAAACAAAATTATCCTTTGAACTGTTTACCGGATACCAAGATTCGTCATCATAACAATTATTGATGTAGAGCGTTTTCCCGTCGGGAGTCAGTAAAATTCCATTGGGCATGGCAAATTCATTGGGTTCCACCAAGCGGGTCACCTTTTTTTCAGGGGAAATATAATAAACGGCCCTGCCCGGTTGGAATTTTTCCGCTTCCATCGTAAACTGGGGATCTGTAAAATAGATGCCGCCCTTGGTATCGGTGATGATATCGTTGGGTCCGTCTATGGGCTTGCCATTATAGGTGTCGGCAATAACTTGGACCACTTGCCCGGATGTGGTCATTTCCACCACCCGGTGCCCAATCATGTCACAGACCAATAAATTGCCATTTTTATAGGGATACAATCCGTTCGCCTGCATTTTGCCTTCCGTAATATTTTGGTACGTTCCATCAGGGTCCAATGCCACAATGGAACTCCTTTTGGGGTCGGCGTTCCAGTTTTGGTCGAAGTACATATTGGAAAAATAGAGTTTCCCATCCATCCACTTGGGACCTTCGCTAAAGGTAAGTGTAGGTTCTGTTTTTGAACCATCGATCACCAATTCGGGCTTGGCATCCTTTGGGATAATTTCGTGATATCGCTCAAGTGACGCTTGTTGCTTGGTCAGATAATCTTCCCGAACGGGCCAAAAAATATCAAGGGCATCAAAGCCCAATTCACCTGCTACACCGGAATGCACCACGTTTCCTGGAACAAGGACTACATCGTGAGGTTCCAATTCCATCTCTTGGTCCAAGACGGTTTGCTTTAGCGTCCCCCTCAACAGAACAGTGATTTGCTCTTCTGGATGAATATGGGCTTTTGATTTGGTGTTGGGATCCGCTGAAATAAAACTTAGCTGCATGCCTCCTGTAGAAACCAATCTTGCATAGATTCCATCGGTAAGCTGCGTAAACTGAATATCGAAAAGATCATAAACTTTATTGGGTACAACGGTCGGTTCATTCTTGGATATCCGTTCCTTGGTTTCCGAAGGAAGTGCATCAACCCCCATTTTTTCAAGGTAATCCAGCCTTTTTGGGCTATAAATTTCCATTACCTTGGCTCCGGTATCCCCGGCAACAATTTCACTTTGGCTTCCTTTTTCCTGATAAATAAAATCATTTCTCGGTGTGCCGCTATGAGTGCCATCCGGTTCTTCCCGTTCCCTTGCCATCATTTTGTGCTTGTTGCCATCGCCAATTAACTCAACGGAACCTTCAGTTACAATCAAAAATCTATCCGCAGGCAAGTTTTCTTTTGGGATGCTGGAATTAGGTTCCAGTTCCACTACACTGACCAAATTCCCATTTCCCCAGAAAATTTTGGCCATGACGCCAGGATATAATTGTAGACTATCCAGTTTTTGAAGGTCTTGGGCGATGCCAACCTCTACACTGGGTTTTATTTCTGTAGATGGCAATTCTGGCAGTTCTCTCACCTGGAGTCCGTATTGCTTTATTAATTCGTTGTTCCGATCTTCCCATTTCGGTTTGGAAGAGGAATTGCAACCACCAATTAAAATAAATAGAAATAACGTGGAAGCAACTTTAAGACTCAAAGAAATACCTTTCATACTATTTTAATTTTCAATGTTCGTTTTCAACAATGACCGTTTTAATGAATTCTTGTTTGGACTTATTACTTAAATAAAAGCTGCGCAAATTTATACAGGTCGTGCCGCCAAACTGGCCATGTATGCCCTCCCGGATATTCGCTATATTGATATGCAATACCCATATCATCAAATTTCTTCATCATCACTTGACAATTGTTGTAAGCAATATCTGCTTTTCCTCCCATGGAAATGAAGAAATTGGTAAGGTTGCTGTTTATGTTATCCACATTGTTTTGCATATACTCATATTGTGGCCCCGATAATTCATCGTTGTTGGCAAACCAGCCAGAACTAAAAACACCCAAATGGGAAAACATATCGGTGTTATGGACGCCCGCATGCAAGGTCTGCAGCCCACCCATGGAGAGTCCGGCCAAGGCCCTGTTCCGGGCATCGGTCTTGACACGATACGTTTGCTCCACAAAGGGAATGGCACCTTGTTTCAGTTCGTTCTCAAAGGCCATCAATGCATTTTGATTGAACCCCGCAACTCCACCTCCTGTGGAAACATTGCCGTCCAACATGGCAATGATCATGGGCACCGCCTTGTTTTCAGAGATAAGGTTGTCCAATATAAAATTGGTCTTTCCTTGGGTGGCCCAGCCTCTTTGGTCCTCACCTCCGCCATGCAAAAGATATAAAACTGGATAATCTTGGTCGGATTCCTCATAACCCGGTGGGGTGTACACATACATTTCCCGCCATGACTGTGATGCATTTGAAAAGTACTTTTTTATACGGATATCACCATGGGGCACATCCTTCAAGCTATAATAGCCATCTCCCTTGAACGGAATCTCAATGCCGCTGGCCATTCGTCCCATACCATAAAAGGTTTCACTGGCAGGGTCTGCCACGGCCACCCCATCCAGAATCAGTGAATAGTAATGGAACCCTTCGGTGATGGAATCCGTGGTCACGGTCCAGAATCCCTCATCATCGATTTCCATATCGTATTTTTTGCCGAGGTCTATCTGAACCTGTTTTGCCTCTGGGGCCTTTGTTTTGAAAATCACCCTGCTATCCGGTAAAATCTGCGGATATGGTGCTCGCCTTACATTGGTGCTTGCCGGCAATCCCAAGACACTGTACTTGTTGAGTACATCCTTATTCACTGGCTTAAAAAGCATTTGGGAGAACATATAAAGGTCATTTTTCCAAACCTCAAAATCGTGACCTCCCGGTTCCACGTAAAAAATATGGGGCACGTCATGGTCCCTCAAATACTCACTGGTTCGACTGCTGAAGGGTATGAGCCCATCTGCATCCCCACAAGAAATCCATAACAACTCCAATGATTTGGCTTTTTCAGGATAGGGAAGCAATTCGTGTGGGGTTTTGGTATTGGGGGCCGATGAAAATGCGCCTACCCAGCCAAATGTATCCAAATTGCCGAGACCAAAGTTCAAGGTTTGGCCACCGCCCATGGAAAGACCGGAAATAGCCCGATGCTCCCTGTCCTTGTACACCTTAAAATTCTTTTCCACGTAGGGAATCAAATCATTTAGAAGGTCTTGTTCAAAGGTGGCGAACGCCTCCACCTTGTCCCTGCTAAAAATATTCCCTTCCGCACGGTCATTTTTCATGGCCCGCCCATTGGGCATCACCACGATCATGGGCTCCGATTTTCCGTCTGCATAAAGGTTGTCGAATATTACCTGAGGAGTGCCATGTGTCAGCCATTCCTTTTCATCCCCTCCGATTCCGTGCAAGAGATACAAAACGGGATATCTTTTAGATTTGGAATAGCCGGGCGGAAGATAAATCATAGCCTTTCGTTCCGTACCAACGGTTTTAGACGTGTACATGATACTGTCTATCCTTCCCTTTGCGATGTCATTTCTGCTCTTATCAAATCCTTTTGGTGCATGCTTTTCCGCTATGGGGTCATTGGCTTGATTACGCAGCACATTCAACAGCTTTATGGCATATCTTCTGCCGAGCATCCGATACCCTTCGGCACTAAAATGAAGGTTGTCCCTGGCATCGGGGACTCCTTTTGAAGAAACAATATGCGCATTGGGAATGGTTTCTGGGAGCGTGGCCACAATTTCGTTCATACTGGCGCATACCCCGCCTTGATCGGCGTGGACCATTTCACCGGCCAGCAATGGGGTTTTTGAAGCCTCCAAATTCAAATCTTTAAGGAGATTGTCGTAAACGGTCTTCACTTTTTTGGGCCACAGGGTGTCTCCGGTATTCGATTCTCCTTGGTGCAGAAGGATTCCCTTGATCACCCCATCTTTTTGGGCAATTTTTGCCATTTCCACGAGACGGGCATACGGGTTTCCATCGTATTCTGCTACCATATTTTTCAACCAATCTGGGGCGGTGGCGACATATTCTTGGTAGTTGTCCTTATCAAACAACTCAATTTTGCAACCTCCAACGGCCACATTGATGACCCCGACCGTTATGCTGTCGGGCAATTTTTCCACCAAGGTCCTGCCAAAATAATCCGCAGGGGAAAGCCCTGTTTTACATCGGCATAAAGGAGGAATTGCAGTGTACCAATTTCCTTTTTTGCGGTTCAAATCAGGGCAATCCACTGCCGCCAAGACCTTAAAACGGTCATTGACGTCAACGGTGTCCTGCGCCTCTATTTGGGCACTGCCCTCCATGTTGGACTGGCCCAAACTCAGATAAATATGAAAATTGGGGTTCTGTGCCGTAATTTTTCCCGAGCACATTAGCATTGTTGCCAACATAAAAAGATGGGTCACTAATTTTTTCATGGGTCTATTTTTTCTTAACAGGGATAACTAAATTTTTAAAATTCTTTTAATTGGATTTTGTTAATTCTTCCAAAGATTAGGCAAGAATCTATAATACAACAGATGACGCCAAGTGGACCAGTCATGTCCCCCATTTCCACCTACATAGTATTCGTGTTCTATATCATGATTATTTAATGCGTCGACAAGACCCTGGACCCTTGCGTTGAAAAAACCTTCGGCTTCCTTGGTACCCTGCCCCGCAAAAAGGTAATCTACCTTGTTGTTTGCCTGAGGATCTTTCAAAAAGTGGGACAACGAGGTCTCAGCATCCGTATCCCCGGCACTAAGGATTCCAAAATTGGCGAATAAATCGAGTGACCGGAAGCCGACGAACATACTATGGCGCCCACCCATGGACAATCCTGAAATTGCCCTCCCACCAGGGTTTTGGATGGTGCTGTAATTTTCATCGACCACAGGAACGACATGGTTTCTGAGCTCTTTTTCAAAAATGTCGAAGGTGAGTTCGGAATGCTGTGGATGGTTGCGGTGGATCACTTGGTTGTTGGGGATGGCAATGATCATGGGCTTGACTTTGTTTTCCGCCAATAAGTTATCCATGATGAGATTCACCCTGCCATCATACACCCAATTGGAGGGCCGTTCGCCACTTCCACCCAATAAATAGAGTACGGGATACTTTTTACTGGAATCGTAACCGGGCGGTGTGTACACATATAGTTCACGTTCTCCCTGGGTGACATCCGAATGATAAATATGACGGGTAACGTTTCCGTGCGGAACGTTTTTTGCATCATAGTACGCTGGCCTATCGCCATGCACGATCAATTCACTATAGGGTGGCATGGCCGTAAATGCCGCATACGTATTACTGGGGTCCGCCATTTGCACACCGTCCACCCGAAGATGATAGGCATACATATCTGGAGGCAGAGGACCAATGGTCAAGGTCCAAACACCCTCTTCGCCTTTTGTAAATGGGATGGGTTCCCTTCCTTTTCCCAGAGCGGTATTGATGGCTCCGGGATTCAATTTCACTTTTTGTGCCTCTGGTGCTTTCACCCGAAAGGTAACGGTTTGGTCATCATGCACTTCAGGAGAATTTATCGGCGCACTAAAGGGTATAAGTCCTTCGGTATCCTCCTGCGGATTATAGTCCAGGTTCACATTGGCCTGCTGACCAAAACAGAGAGCTGATACAAATAGAAATGCCAAGGTGACATTAAATGAATTTCCAATTTTCATGGTACTTTCTTTAGCCTGATTTAGTTGAAAAGAAGTGGGGCAAGCTCATGCAGACTGCGCCTCCAAGTCTGAAATTCGTGTGCAGTTCCTTCGGAAACATAGGAAACGGCCTTTATCCCGGCTTCATTTAAGGCGGCAGCTGCACTTTTTACTGCTTCTGGTCTTTCCTTGCTTCCAGAGCTAAGGAATATCAGCTTTACATCTGCATTCTCTTTGATGTCCTCTGGACTATAGGTACCTCCGCTAAGCAAACCATAATAGGAAAAAACATCTGGTTTGTTCAGGGTGATCATCTTGGTCTCCATGCCACCCATGGAAAGTCCGGCCATAGCCCGGTGGGACTTATTGGCAAGGGTACGGTAATTGGCATCAATATAAGGTATCAATTCATCCACCAAAACCGTTTGAAAGGGAGTAATGTCAAAATTGCGCAGCCCTCCAAATTTGATTTCGTTGGTCATTCCATAGGTCATTACAATTAGGAAAGGCTCAATTTTGCCTTCGGCAATAAGGTTGTCCATGATGAGGTTGGCCCGGCCTTGATTGCTCCAAGCCGTTTCATCCTCGCCCCATCCATGCTGCAAATAGAGCACAGGGTATTTTTTAGATTGGTCTTTATCATATCCTGGTGGGGTGTAAACAAAGGCCCTTCGGGATGTGTCGGTACTTTTTGAAGGAAAAAGAATCTGCTCCACCTTGCCATGGGGAACGTCCTTTAATGCATAAAATTCTTGGTCATGGGCCGGTATCTCAATACCACTTTCCCAACGTGTGGAACCGTAGAAGTTCAAGGCGCCTGGATCATTGAATGTACCTCCATCCACAGTCAGATGGTAATAATGGAACCCTTCGTCCATGGGTCCTTCGGTGGTTCCCATCCAAGAACCATCTTCCATTTTATGGAGTTTGGTTCCGCCTCTACCGCCAAGGCCAAGGCTTACCCGTACACTGTCGGCAGCGGGTGCTTCTATTTTGAATCGTGCATACCCCTGTGAGTTGACCCGGGGGTATTCCTTACCAGGCTGGTTGAGGGTGGAGGGTTTAAAATCTTCGATTACGTTTGTCGCATCGGTTTGGGCCATGCCCATGGTATAGCAAACGAATGCCAATATTAATGTTGCCGCATTAAATTTCATGATGTTTGTTTTTAGTTAACTTTTTTAGAGGCTAATGGATCATTTATTTGTTTTGATGAAATAGTTGGATTCTATACTGTGCCATTCTCTGTGCATTGGGATAAATTGCATAGTGTGTTTTCTGACAGCAATATAAGTGTTTATTCAACACATTGAAAATGAATCAGGGAGAAATTCTTGAAGACCTTTCGAATCCAGAAAATAAGGTTGGTTGGCGAGGAACTACCTCATGATAGGCTCAAACCATTGGTATGCATAAACACAACTATTATTTTCTACAAGGAATAACATATGTATATTGAACACTTTAATCATGAACTCGTTGCCCGTATTTCAATCCATTGTTATTATGAAATGGTCATTTTATTTGATTTTCTTCTGCCTTCCGATTTCATTTTTTGGGCAACAGTCCAATGATTTAAAACTGTGGTATGACGAACCCTCAGGAGATACGTGGGAAAATGCGCTGCCCTTGGGCAATGGTCGCTTGGGTGCCATGATCTATGGGAATGTGGACAAAGAAATATTCCAACTGAATGAACATACGGTGTGGAGCGGAAGCCCCAATAGAAATGACAATCCAGATGCACTTGAGGCCCTTCCTAAAGTCAGGGAACTCATTTTTAATGGGGAGTATAAAGCAGCGGAACAATTGGCCAACGATAAGATCATCACCAAAAAATCGCATGGCCAAATGTTTCAACCTGTAGGAAATCTGGAATTGTCCTTCCCCAACCACACGGACTATCAAGACTACTACAGGGAGTTGGATATCAGCAATGCGGTCAGCAAAACATCCTATACAATCAATGGGGTTACCTTTACAAGGGAGGCCTTTGCATCATTGGCCGATAGACTTTTGGTCATTCGCCTTACCGCCGACCAACCAGGTAACATCAGTTTTACGGCCAATCTTACCACACCACATGCCAATGCAAAAATAGAGACCGATCCAGGGAACCAAATCTCTCTTTGGGGCAGAACCAGCGATCACGAAGGTGTTGAGGGCAAAGTGGAGTTCAACGCCCTCATGGGATTGAAGATTCAAAACGGTAGAACAACCCAAACAGACACCTCCATTACGGTGGAGCGGGCAGACGAAGCCATTTTGATGGTTTCGATTGCCAGCAACTTCAATTCCTACCAAGATTTGAGCGGTGATGAAATGCTACGTGCCAAAGGATTTTTGGATGCAGGTTTTGATAAGGAATATGCCCTTTTAAAATCCGACCACATCAAAAAATACCAAGAATTGTTCAATAGGGTCATTTTGGACTTTGGGAAAACGGAGGCTTCAAAATTGCCCACGGACGAACGTTTAGCCAATTTCAGGAATACGCAAGACCCTTCCTTTGTGTCCCTGTATTTTCAATATGGGCGGTATTTGCTTATCTCCTCATCCCAACCGGGAGGGCAACCGGCAAACCTTCAAGGAATATGGAACCAAAGCATGAAGCCCGCATGGGACAGTAAATATACCATCAACATCAATGCGGAAATGAACTATTGGCCAGCGGAGCGGACCAATCTTTCCGAACTTCACGAGCCCTTCCTAAAAATGGTCAGTGAACTTTCGAAAACTGGCAAGGAAACAGCCAAGACCATGTATGGTGCCCGAGGTTGGATGGCCCACCACAACACTGATATTTGGAGAGTTACCGGACCCATAGATGGTGCCTTTTGGGGGATCTGGAACGGTGGGGGAGCCTGGACCAGTCAGCATCTTTGGGAACATTATTTATACACTGGGGACACCACTTTCTTAAAAACAGCCCTGCCTATTTTTAAAGGGGCTGCCGAATTTTATGCAGATTTTCTGGTGCAACACCCCACGTATCCTTATTTAGTCATAGCCCCTGGAAATTCCCCCGAAAATGCCCCAGAGGCACATGAAGGGTCGTCCATAACAGCTGGCTCTACCATGGACAACCAATTGGTTTTTGATGTGTTCAACACCTATATTCAGGCCATGGAAGTTTTGGGAAAGGAAAGCACTTTCATTGATTCGCTAAAAGTATTGCGAAGCAAATTGCCCCCAATGCAGATCGGCAAACACAACCAATTGCAGGAATGGTTGGACGATGTGGATTCCCCAGAAGACAATCACCGCCATATTTCCCATTTGTACGGTCTTTTCCCGTCCAATCAGATTTCTCCATATCGCACCCCCAAACTGTTTGCCGCTGCAAGGAACACGTTACTGCAGAGAGGGGATATTTCCACGGGATGGAGCATGGGCTGGAAAGTGAATTGGTGGGCCAAAATGCAGGACGGGAATCACGCCTACAAGCTCATTAAAGACCAACTGACCCCAGTGGGAATCAATCAAGGGGGCGGCGGTACGTATAACAACTTGTTCGATGCCCATCCTCCGTTCCAAATCGATGGGAACTTTGGGTGCACCGCTGGAATTGCTGAAATGTTGTTGCAAAGTTCGGACGGTAGCGTCCATCTGCTCCCGGCCGTTCCCGATGCACTTGATACCGGCTACATGGGCGGATTAAGGGCCAGAGGAGGGTTTGAAGTAGTGGCTATGGAATGGAAAAACAAGAAACTCGTGGCCGCTTCCATAAAATCAAATTTAGGAGGCAATTTGCGGCTCAGGGTTCCCAATGAAATTGAGTATATCGGAACGGGAGAGTTAAAAATAGCACAAGGGGACAATCCGAATGAGTTCTTTACTGTCAGCAAAGTGATGGGTCCTATAGTATCTGAGAACTCTTCCATTGAAGAATTAATAGTGCCCAAAACATTTCTATACGATATGGAAACCGAAAAAGGGAAGATTTATACTTTCAGCTTAAAGAAATAAAAGGGTTCAAGCTTACAGGCATTTAACCCATACTCAAATAAAATATTCATCTTTAAGCGAACTAAATCAAGTTTGGAGCTGCAAGTGTCCTAAATCTTACTCCAACTTTTGTGCATGAACCGGAGGCTCTAGAACCCATCTCTGGAAAGCCCAATAAATAAAAGGTTTCAAGCTTTCTGAAATTTTATGCTCACCGAATAGGTCACCCTAATATAAAATATTTGGTTATCAATTAAATATGATGGATAATGACCGAATGCATATGGTCTAAAGTATTGGTTCTTTTTAATTCTGTCTATTTTAATTAGGATAAATAAATTGTTCAATAGTAAGCTTTGCTTGGAAGTACGATTATACCGTGTTTTCCCTCTAGTCAATTTTTTCAAATAAAGATTTTGAAATATGAGTATCTCATAAAATTACTGTTTTAGCGGTAATTTTTGAACATTGCACTAGTTTGACTGGAGAATTTGAGATTAATAGGTGAAATTACTGCTATAGCGGTAATAACAATAAAATTAATGGCTTTTATAACCTATTCAATAGTTAAAATACTTATATTTACTGTTTAAACAGTAAAATATGTCCGATTTTGATTTAGGTTTGATGGTTAAAAACCATCGCAAGAAAGCAGGATTGACACAGATTGAACTGGCCAATTTGGCCGGAATAGGCAAGACAACCATCTTTGATATCGAAAAAAATAAAGAAACTGTTCGTTGGAGCAACATTCTTGCCGTGCTCCAAGTATTGAACATACAAGTGGAATTTAAAAGCCCTTTGGCTGAAAACGTATGAGAAAGGCAGTGGTATATGCCCATGGAAATAGGGCAGGTGTTTTAACAGAAGTCTCTCCAAAGGAGTATAAGTTTAATTATTATGATGATTATAATGGTCAGGCGATTTCATTGACCATGCCCGTTGGTCAAAAGGAATTCAGTTTTAATGGGTTCCCTCCCTTTTTTGAAGGGTTGTTGCCCGAAGGTGTCATGTTGGAAGGATTACTTCGGATTTCCAAAATAGACCACAATGATTATTTCTCCCAATTAATGGCCACCGGTGCTGATTTGGTGGGTGCGGTAACCGTAGAACCTATGGAAGATGAATAGGTGTCCTATCACATATGAACCGTGCGGTACTGGAAAATATAGTGAGAAAGGGCTAAAAATGATTTCCACCAAATTAATTGGTTTAAATGATTTGCCCTATACCGCTTCCGAATTGAGGAGAGAGGCAGCAAACAGGGCAAAGAAATTATCCATACAAGGAGTGCAACCTAAATTAAGTGCGAGTATTTCCATAGTCGACCAAGAATTTAAAGTAGTGGATCAATTTGGGACTTACATTATAAAACCCCAAAATGATATTTTTCCCGAATTGCCGGAGAATGAAGACCTGACCATGCGAATGGCCAAGGTCCTAGGTATTAATGTGCCCTTTCATGGGATGGTTTTTGGCAAAGATGGTAGTCTGTCCTATTTTATCAAGCGTTTTGACAGATATGGTAAAGGGAAAAAATATGCAACAGAAGATTTTGCCCAATTGACAGGAAGTACCAGGGATACCAAGTATCGTTTTAGTATGGAGAAACTAGTGCCTGTCATCGAAGAATTTTGTACGTTTCCTGTGGTTGAGAAAGTAGAATTTTTCAAAAGAATCGTTTATTGTTTTGTGACTGGAAATGAGGATATGCACCTAAAAAACTTTTCCTTAATTACAAAGAATGGTAAAACGACTTTGGCACCTGCTTATGATCTGTTGAACTCATCCATTACGATCAAAAATCCTGAAGAAGAAATTGCGTTGACCTTAAAAGGAAAAAAAAGTAATTTAAAAGCGTCGGACTTTGTAGATTACTATGCCAAGGAGCGTTTGCAACTGAATGAAAGAACCATTGAAAACATACTACAGGACTTGGTAAAGGCAAAAGAGCAATGGAGGGAGCTTATATCAATTTCCTTTCTTTCCGATGACACGAAAGAAAAGTATTCCCAAATACTGGAACATCGGTTGAGAATGTTTTAACGAATCATTTAGGGGTGTTTTAAAATCCATATTGTAACTATATGACTGGATAATCGGATATTTTCCGATTATGTATGCTTTTTGTGACAACTGTATTGAAGTGGTTACAAGTGTACAGCAGTAAGGATTTACTTGATGCATTGGACTAGGCCGGTAATAGTTACCATAAATACATTGACCTAAGTTGACAAAAGGCCTAAAAATGGGTTTAACACGGACGAGGATTTAAATTGCTATATACGATTTAATGAAGGGGGGATTTTGGGAAAAATAGTGAACAAAAGCTTAATGAATGAGCCGGGTGGTTGATACCACCCAAATCGGAAAATTTGAGCCACCCAATACATGGCATTAGTGGTTTGAAAATCAGCTTTTTGTTTTGGATCTAATGGTGCTCAATTTTATCCGGCGAGTGTGGTGTCCCATGTCCGGCGTTTCCATTTTAGGAAGGGTTACAGAGTTGGAGTGTCCCCAAAAAGATACTTGGTGATTGAATGGCAAGAACAAATATGATAAAAAGGGAAAAGGCCCTTTTATTAAAGGGCCTCGTATTCAAATTAGTGTCTTTTGAAGACTGCTACCAAGCCAACTCATAAGTGTTTCCGCTACCCATGGTCAGTGTTGCGGTTTGGTTACCGGTAAACACCAATGTGCCAGAGTAATCATAACTGTTTCCATTGGATGCAACTCCATGAAAACTTACAGATATTGTTCCAGAAGCGATATTGTAGTTGGATTTTAAAACGGTCAGATCCGTAGTGCTCAAATCAATGGTACTGGTAAAAGCATTTTCATTTCGAACATAGGATTCTTGCGACCCCACAATGGAGAACGTCTCATTTACAACATAGCTAGACTGTTCATCCTCCAAGTTTTGGATATTAATGGTAGCTGTAGTGCTAGCATCCGAGGAAATCCTTGGACCGTCATAGCTGGAAGTTCCTGTAAGATCAAAATCCGCAGCAGATGGAATACTGCCTGTACTACAATCCACAATCCAATTCCAAGCCAAGCTGGCACTGTAGGTAACATTGGCCGATTGCCCTGAGATATTGTAGGAGGAACCATATTCCACCCCACATTCGTAATCCTCAGCTTTACTGGATGCAGAGTTGTCATCCTCAAGGGTGTATATCGCTTGATTGGTCTGCTCAATCATTCCGCCAGATTCCGGGGATACTGACATAGCGATGGCCTCTGCGGCTTCCTCTTCAGTGATGGAACTTTCGGTGCCATCAGTCGAGTCGTCCTCTTTGTTACAAGAAGTAACCGATAAGGCCAGTGCCATCAACCCAAGTAAAACTGGATTGTTTCTTTTAGTTAAATTCACTGGTAAGATTAGATGTTTCATAATTTTAAGGTTTAAAGATTAATTTTCTTTTTGTTTATTTTTTTGGCTAAACTAGTTCTGTTGGAAGGGCAATACGGGCGGAAAAAAGGTGAGCCTGCAAATCCCGGGGGTAAACCTGTCGTTATCCCCTGTAGTCCATTTTACCCCTGAAATAATCCATAAATCCCTTGAATACCAATACAAAAGGGTTGTTGCTGATGAATCCCGTGGTTACACCGTAAGTGGGCTTAATGGTTTCGGGCTGGTAGGAACCAAATAATCGATCCCATATCATAAACACCCCACCAAAATTCTTATCAATATATTCCTCGTTGGAGCCATGGTGTACCCTGTGCGCCGATGGGGTGGCCAAAATACCTTCAATAAAGCCCAACTTGCCAACAGCTTCTGTGTGCAGAAAGAACTGATAAAGGAGATTAAGTCCGAAAGAAACCGCAATAGGCTCAAAGGGCAATCCAATTATTATCAAGGGGGCTACCACAAAAGGGGTAAGGAGTGCACTCAACCAATTTAAACGATAGCTTACGGTAAGGTTCATGAATAAACTCGAATGGTGCACCAAGTGGAAGGCCCACAGCAACTTTATTTTATGCGATAACCTATGGTACCAATAGTACACAAAATCCACAGCAACAAAACTGACCAAGAATACAAGGGATGTGCTCTTGATTTGGAACAGGGCGAAGTTGGACAAGTACCCCATAATGGCATATTGGAAGCCAAAGAATACAACCTTTGATAACTGAAAACCGACAAAAATGGCAAGATTGGCCAAGGTGTCCTTGGTATTGTATACTTTTTTGTCTTTGCGCCAGCTCCAAATGATCTCTAAAATCACCAAAACCAGAAGCAATAAAAAAATTGTTCCACCCTGTCCTGCTCTTAACCCGTTCTCCATGATTTCTTTTTAAGGCGAAGTTGGTCCTAATTGAAAGTATATTGTGGTAGAAACTGGGTGAACCTGAAATATGGGGTGTTGAGATTTGTTAAAAATCAACGGGCAAAAAGACACCATTCACCTCAACCTTAAATTTTTCAGTCTTGCCGTTGCAATGCGCTGCTTGACTTGTTTTTACTATTTACCCCTATAGACCATGGGATATTTTTAGCAAAAAGTAAAAATGAAGCAATGTATTGTCGGGACGACCATAGTCCTATTGTTTTTGTCCTGTACCAAGGATTCAAGTGAAACGGTGGAGTATCGGACTATTTATAGGATACCAGTGGTAGTACATGTGGTGCACAATGGTGAGTCAGTTGGCAGTGGGGCCAATATAAGTAGTGCCCAAGTAAGATCACAAATGGAGGTGCTCAATGAGGATTTCAGGAAAATGGCAGGGACCAATGGGTTCAATCAAAATTCTGATGGGGCTGATACCTTGATCGAATTCTTTTTGGCCACTGAAGGGCCAAATGGGGAAACCTTGATTGAACCGGGCATAGATCGGATTGACGGTGGACGGGAGGAATGGCCAAAGGGCTTTTTGCGCAATCCTATTGAAACCACACTTAAACCCTTTACCATTTGGGACCCTGAGAAGTATTTCAACATTTGGACGGTAAATTTTGGTGGATTTGTCAGCAGGGATCTATTGGGGTATGCCCAGTTTCCGGACGCGTCAGGTTTATCCGGGTTGAATGTTGATAATGGTCCATCAAGCACAGATGGCATTGTTATAGGGTATAAATATTTTGGTTCCAGTCAAAAAGGCAGCTTTCCAGAGCTTATTGCCCCGTTTGATTTGGGGAGGACCGCTACCCACGAGGTGGGCCATTGGCTAGGGCTTAGACATATTTGGGGAGATGGGGATTGCCAATATGATGACTATTGTTTGGATACCCCCTTGGCTGCAGAACCAAGTTATGGTTGTCCCACTAACAAAATGACCTGTGAAAAGTTGGAGATGGTTGAAAACTATATGGATTACACAGATGATGGCTGTATGAACATTTTTACCAAAGATCAAATGGAACGTATGCACACCGTTCTTGAAAACAGTCCTCGGCGGAAGGAGCTTGTTGTTTTTGGACAGGAACCTATACTTTGATCATTCGTCCAACCATTTTTTAAACTCTGGGGCCTTGGCCTTGCTCACAATGATTTTTTCGTGGGGTCTGGGTTCCACATTGACGATTAGCCTTCCATTGAAATAAAAATCGATGTCCCGGACAGCCCATCGCTGTACAATGAATTGACGATTGGCCCTATAAAAAAGCTTGGGCGAGATTTCGGTCAAAACCTTGTCCAAAGTGGAATCAATGACATATTTTTTACCATCACTGGTGTGGGCATATACCACCTCCTGTTCTGTGTAAAACCAATTGATTTTTTCTACGGGCAAGGGAATCAACTTATTTTGGAAATGCACCAGATAGGCTTCCCTGGACGATTTGTTTTCACTGGCCTGAAGATAGTTCAACAACTCCTGGATCTTATTGTTCTGTTCGGGTGCTTTTCCTTGTGTGTTTTTATACTTTTGAAGGGCATTTGCCACATCTTCATTTTGGAAGGGCTTTAGGATATAGTCCAACCCATTCACTTTAAAGGCCTCCAAAGCATAATGGTCATAAGCCGTAATAAAAATAACGGGTACGGTCGGTTTGATGGTCTGGAAAATTTCAAAAGAAAGACCATCCGTTAGCCTGATGTCCATAACAAGCAGGTCGCATTTATCCATATTTTTCTTCAACCAGGTTACGGAGCTCTGTACACTGTCCATTTTGTTCAATACAGTAATATTTGGCTCCAGCTCCATTAGGATGAATTCCAGATTTCGTGCAATGGCCGGCTCGTCTTCAATTATGGCAACGTTTATGTTCATGTTCAGTTTTGTTTAAAGGCAATTTTACTGTAAAATGGGTGACTGTTTTTTCAATTTCGATGGATTTGCCCATCAGTATGTTATAGCGCTCATTTAAATTCAATAGCCCAATACCCGTAGAGGACTCTTTGTAAACGGCCTCATTTAAGGTGTTTTTGAAATGGAGGGCTCCATCTTCTTGAAAAATGTCTATCCGCAAAGGAATCTCTTTTGATACAAAATTGTGCTTTACGGCATTTTCCAATAGGGGCTGTAACGACATATGGGGCAATCGTATGCCATGGGTTTTGGGGACTTCAATATGAATTTCCAAGGCATCCTCAAACCTCATTTTTAATAGCTGAATGTTGGAATCCAACAGTTCAAGCTCCCTGTCCAGTCCAATGAGTTGTTCATGATGGTTGCTGAGCGAATATCGGAACACTTTGGAAAGATGTGTGATATAATCTTGCGCCTTGCTTGGATTTTCCCTGACCAAAGCGGATAGGCTGCTCAGGGCATTAAAAAGAAAATGGGGGTTTATCTGTGCCCTTAGGTTTTTTATTTCCGCGTTAAAATATGCGATTTTCAATTGTTCGTTCTCTTGCTCTTTGCGTTTTTGGGTGCGATTGAGCAGCATTATTTTCACGAGAATGGAGATGAGCCCCAAACTTAAGATCAATCGGAAGAAATAGCCCAAAAGAAAAAACCTGATATTGAGAACATTTTCAAATAGGAAATACTGGGTAGTACTTGCAAAGCCCAAAAGAAGAAGAAAGAAAATTGTATTTGACAGCAGATTTTTCACCTTTCTTTTTTTACCCACATCGGTGTTCCAATTGAGCCATTTTAGATTTAAATAACCAAAGAACATACAGAATCCAAAGTGAAGGAATATTTGATAGGTTAGTTCCGGGGCGTTGAACACCCATGGGAGGCCAATTTTGCGTCCCTCCCCTGGAAGTAAGACAAACAACCGGTGCACGTTCAATGCGATGGACACAAACACGGAGGTTAGTATCAATACCCTTTTTTCTGCTTTTGTCATTTCCATTTATTAAAAATACAAAAGGCTTCCCCAATCCACACTTATTGATTGTGAAAGCCTGGAATTGCGAATGAAAAGTTGCTTCGCTATGATTCGTTCCTTTGCTTATATTGATTCTTGAGCTTACTTCTGTTTTCTTTCTGAAGTTCCTTGAAAACTTTGTACTCTTCCTCGCTCAAGAGCTCTTTCATTTCATCGTTCTTTTCGTCTTGCAAAGACTTCAATTCCTTGAACTTCAGCATTCTGGAGCTCTCACTGGCCTTAATGGCCTTCATTTTTTCGTTGTACTTGGTACTAACGCTAATAAAGGCTTCCTTTTTTTCCCCACTCAATTTGAGGGTTTCAACTTGCTCCTCCAAAACGGTAGAAAATAATTCATTGTCACTTTCTTGTGAAAATCCAAAAGTCACGGATAACAATAGTAATACAAAAGCTATTTTTTTCATGATGTCAATTTTAAAGTTAAGGCAATATTAGATCAGGACCTGACATTGGAACTGAGCTATCTGGGTGAAGTGACAAAAACAGTGGCTTAAGCTTTACTTTTTGGCTGTAGAGATACGTTGTGGCGAATTTTTCATCGATTGGGGGCTTCAGAAGTCCAGCACTCTCTTTGAAAAAGCCTAACCTCTTTTAATGTCCACTTCAATGATAAAATAGGGTCATTCGAACAGCTCCCGATTTATATCCTCTTGATCCTAACTCACTTTTGTAGGATAATTGAAAACACACAGATCTATGAAACCATTACTGGCATTCTTGTTTTTTATGCTATTGTTGCCTAAATCCTTTGGTCAGGTAAAAGGCCCCGATATTACAGGGGTATGGCTTAATGACAAGGAAAATGCCCACATCGAGATATATCAAAAAGAGGATGCTTTTTTTGGAAAGATAATTTGGATGAAACAGCCCGATACTTCGGAGCGAGAAACTGAAACTACCCAAAACACTATGGGAGATTCAAAACGGTCTGAGGAACTATTGGGTATGGATATCATCTCCAATCTTGTTTTTGATGGCGGGATGTGGAAGAAGGGAACCCTTTATTTGCCCAAAAAGGATAGGGAGGTCAATTGCGAGGCCCAACTCTCGGATGACAAGGATGTATTGACCCTAAACATTACAAAAGGCTGGTTTTCTACCCGTATCAAATGGACAAGGATACCATGAGAATTCAAGTTTTGTTGTTCATAACCCTGTTTTTAGGTCAACTGATGTTTGTGCATTCCCAAGAAGGCAATGATACCATTGTACTGCACTCTGTTGAGGAAGCCTTGGCATATGCCCATGAACATAACCTTGAAAAGATCATCCATGAGCATCAACAGGGAAAGGCAAAAACGGAACACCAACTTTCAAAAAGTTATCTTCTGCCCACAGTTACAGGAAGTTTTTCAGCCCAAAACAACCTTAAACTTGCCACCACCCCGATTCCTGGAGAGCTTGTTGGACAACCTGGGGAACTTGTTGATGTTCAATTTGGGAGGGATTACAACTACAATGCAGGAATAACCATATCCCAAACCGTGTTGGACTGGCAGAAAACCATCAAATCAAGAACGGCCAAGGTGGACAGGGACATAGCGGAGGTGCAATCGGATCTTTTTGAAGTGAAGCTTACCGAACAGATTGCACTGTACTATCATACGGCCCTTATTGCCCAAAAAGCATTGCAACTCAATGAAAAGGATTTTGCGATAGCCGATAGCATCCGAATATTGACCAAGGAGAAGTTTGACAAGGGTATAATCGACAAGTCGGTACTTAACCATGCCTCCATCAATTTAAACGCAGTCGAGCAAAGTATTTTTTCCAACCTAAGTACCTTGGTGAAGTCGCTCCATCAATTAAAAAGCTTATTGGGAATTGACGCCGGTGTTTCATTGATACTGGATGAGGACTACGAATACTCGAACCAGGCATTTGAAATTCCCAAGGAATTGGCAAAGGATGGGGGCATTACACTGTTGGAACATCAATTGGAGCAATCCAGATTGAAAATCAAGGATGAGAAATCGGCGTATTATCCAAAACTCACGTTCAATGCCTATTTCGGGCAACAGCAATTTCAAGATGATCTTACGCTATCCTTGGATGGTGGGGCATGGGGTGATTATAGCTATCTGGGGATGAATTTAACCGTCCCTGTTTTTAACGGGCTTGCCAATAGGTCCAGGACCAAGATTGCCAAAATTGAGCATGCCATTGCCCAAAAGAATTTGGAGAGCGAAATACAACAGTCCACCTTGCGCGATGATCTTTTACTGAAAGAGTATGAGATCAGTTTGTACACCACCACTTCCACCTACGATAGTTTTAAGCTTTACAGCAATAATTTGGAGCTGGCCTTCCAAAAATACCGGCAGGGGATAATACCCCTTGACTCCTATTTCCAAGTCTTTGAGGATTACATAAGGGCGGAGAACAACTATTTGAACGCATTATCCAGTGTGTATACCCAATATTCAACAATTCTTTCCAGAAATAATGACAATGAGGAATAAAAAAGCTTTAACATTTATCTTGATCAAAAGCATTTTGATTTTAGGATGTGGTGGCAAAAACACCACAACCCCGGTAAGAAAGGATATTATCGATGTGGTTTTTGCCAGTGGTCATGTGGCCAAAACAACTGAATATTTGGTCACAGCCAATACTGAAGGTTTTCTGAACCATTCCTTGGTAAAAGAGGGTGATGTGGTCCATATTGGTGACAATCTGTTCCAATTGTCCAACCAGGTACAATCCGCCCAATTGGAGAATGCCCTGGTGAACTTCAGGGACGCAAAAGCCAAAGTGGATGCCAATTCTCCGCAATTGACACAGTTGAGATTGCAGATTGATCAAGCGGAAACCCAACTTCAACTTGACAGGAAGAATATGGAGCGTTACAGGGTGTTGCTTCAAACCAATGCCGTATCACAACTGGATTATGATAAGGCCAAGGTCCAATTTGAAAACTCCAAGGTCCAAGTGGACATCCTTACAAAATCCTTGTCGGAACTGGAGCAATCGCTCCAACTCAATTTGGAGAATGCAAGAACCCAGTTAAGGGTCCAACAGGAAAACAATGAAGATTATTTCATTACATCCCAAATAAGCGGTACGGTCTTAAATGTTTTTAAAGAACAAGGGGAGTTGGTAAAACGAGGGGAAAGCATCGCAAAAATTGGCGGGGGAGGAGACATTATAAAACTGTTCGTGGCCGAAGAGGATATTGATAAAGTGGCTTTGGGTCAAAAGGCGAAAATTTCATTGAACACCGAAAAAGAGGCCATTTTTGATGCAGAGATAACCAAACTATATCCTGCATTTGATGAGGCAGAGCAATCCTTTGTCATTGAAGCCACCTTTATCAACAAACCAAAATCCCTTTATACGGGCACCCAATTACAGGCCAATATTGTTATTGCTGACATAAAGGGGGCACTTGTAATTCCAACTTCTTTTTTGGTTAAGGATAGTATGGTAATTCTGGAAGATGGTAATGAGGAATTTCCCATTCGTATAGGTGTGAAAACCGATAATTGGGTTGAGGTGTTGAATGGATTAGAAGATAATATGGTGATCAAAGCACCCAAAATGGACAAGGAATGAAGGTAAGCAAGACCAATTATAAAATTGCCAACGCACATCTTACCTCCAGATTGAAACAGACTTTGGTGGCCATTCTAAGTGTCACCTTCGGTATTTCAATGTACATCTTTATGAACAGTTTTATGACAGGGGTCAATGATACACAAACGGGACTGGCTTTCAGTACTTTGGCACATATCAGAATATATAATGACATCCCCAAGGATAATACCAATCTCTTTGCTGGTCATGTTGAACAAAATACCTTGGTAAATGTTAGAAATCCCAAGGTGATCCAATATACCGAAGGCATCAAGAATTCGGCAAGGATCCTGAACATGCTGGACACTATTCCTAAAATCAATGGGATTACGCCCCAACTAAACATCAATGTATTTTTTAGAAACGGCGCCACCAAGGTCAATGGAATGCTCTCTGGTATCGATGTGGTTAATGAAGACAAGCTTTTTGGTACATCGCAATATGTTATTGAAGGGGATTGGATGGAACTCAACCGCAGAAGTGATGGCATTTTATTGGGGAGTGGGTTGGCCAAAAAGCTAAGTCTCAACCTTAACGATAACGTGGTGGTGCTCACCGAAGAGGGTATCACCAAAAATTACAAGGTCATTGGCATTGTGGAAACCACACTGGCCAGTGTAGACAACGCCAAGGCCTATATTCGAATTGGATTTGCACGGCAATTAATTTCCAAGAACATGGGATATGTCACCGATATCCAGATAAATCTTGATGATTACAACCATACCCAAGAATTGTCCCAGACGCTGGGTAAGATGACAAAATACAAAGTAGAACCTTGGCAGGAAGCCAATGGTCAGTTGGAAGCCGCCAATAAGCTACGGAATATCATTGCAATTGCGGTGTCTTTAACGATTCTGATTGTGGCGGGTTTTGGGATATACAACATCATGAACATGACAGTGAATGAGAAGATTAGGGAAATAGCCATTCTCAAAGCCATGGGCTTTGATGGGAAGGACATCATACAAATATTCCTGACACAATCCGTGATCATTGGAATTTTAGGGGGTGTTGCAGGCATTTTGCTGGGGTATTTGGTCTCCTTGTTGGTCAGCCATATCCCCTTTAAAATTGCCTCCCTGGAAACATTGCCCATTACCTACCGTACCGGCGATTATGTCATGGCATTCATCTTTGGACTGATCACCACCTTTATTGCGGGCTACCTGCCCGCCAAGAAAGCATCACAAGTGGATCCTGTGGAAATTATAAGAGGTTGAGTTATGAATGATTTGGCGCTATCTGTAAAGAATCTGAACAAATACTTTTATGAACCCCAGACCTTCCATGTGTTAAAGGACATCTCGTTTGATATCAAAAAGGGGGAGTTCTTGGCACTGACGGGAAAATCCGGTTCTGGGAAATCCACATTGCTGTACATCCTGTCCACCATGGACACGGCCTATGACGGGTCGTTGACCATCAACGGTGAAGTATTGACCGGAAAGCCACAAAATGAACTGGCCGCTTTCAGAAATGAGCATATTGGTTTTGTTTTCCAATTTCACTACTTGCTCCCTGAATTTTCTGCACTGGACAATGTAATGCTACCCGCCTTGAAGCTCGAAAAAAAGCCTGTGGAAGAAATAAAGGAAAAAGCATTGGAAAATCTAAAACTACTGGGGATAGAGGACCAAGCTTTAAAATCGGCCAGTAAACTTTCAGGAGGGCAGCAACAAAGGGTGGCCATAGCCAGGGCACTAATTAACGAACCCGCTATAATAATGGGTGATGAACCCACCGGTAACTTGGATTCCAAAAACACGCGAATCGTGTTTGATATTTTCCGAGAGCTTGCAGCAGAAAGGGGGCAGACCATTATTGCCGTAACACACGATGATGATTTTGCCGACAATTGTGACAGGACCCTGGAGTTAATGGACGGCAAGTTGATTTTCCCATAAATAGAACCCCAATGGATCAAAAATACATCAAAAGACTGTTCGGTTTGACCATGACCAGCATAAGTTTGGCCTGTTTGGGTCAAGAAGGGAACCCTGTTCAAATAAGCTATAGTCATGCCCCCTTGGAAAACGTGGAGGATGGATCTGTATCACAATGGGAGGCCAGAGTAGTATTGCCCATTAAAAGGGGCGACAAGCTTATGCTGTTCACAGGCCTTCATTATAATGGCCAATCATTGGAAAATTTTCCCATGAATATCGGGGACCGGATTTATCTCGTTGAGGTGCCAAGTGGTCTGCGAATGAAACTAAATGACACGGATAACCTATTTTTGGCTTCAAGAATATCCTTGGGCAGTGATTTAGAAGATATATCCAGTGAAGATTTCACCTTTTCCCTAGGGGTGGGGATAAACAGAAAAATATCAGAAAAACTTACCATGGGATTGGGCATTGGATACTCCCATCAACTTTTTGGCAACCAGTTACTGCCCTTTGTCAATTTTGATTACAAACCAAAGGAGCAAATCCATTTTAATGGAAAGTTCCCCATTGAAGGCAAGCTGACTTGGTCAATGGGCAGCAGAAATTCAGTTGGAATGGAATGGAATATAGGTGTCAATGGTTTTCGGTTATCGGAAGAGGATTTTAACAGTGAATATATAAGGCACTCGAACCTAAATAGTGGTCTATTTTACCAATATCGCCTTTACAAGGGGTTGCACTTAAAATTATCCGGAGGGGTCATAGGACAGAAATATCAGCGGTTCGGCAAGGGTGATTCCAACGGCTGGACCATTGTCACCATACCATTATCAAATCAGCATGAACCCTTGGAAGAGCTGGAAAGTAAGGGTCTGTTCGTGCAGATGGGACTTTTTTATTCTTTTTAGCATAATCGTTTTATTTGTAGGCACCCATATTGGAATAATTGAACTGTGAGTAGTTGGTTTTTTTAGTTCCTAAAGCCCTGAGAAGGTATAGTTTCTTGGGGCTTTTTACTACTTGGAATTCCATTTCCCTGAAAAATAAACTGCCCCGTCCCAAACAGTGGGGTATCCGTTGCTTCTCAAAAGAGAAGCATTTGTCCGGAGTCGTGTCCAACCAGATATTCTTTTTCAACACCCTGGTCTCGAACCTATTTGGATATTGCCCGTTCGTTCCCGAACATACTGTCCGTGTTCACAAAATAGGCTCCCGTCCAAAACTCGCTTCCCCACGGAACTTTCTTCGCCTCTGGATGATTCCGAAAAACCATACGGGCCGAAGGTCGGAACTGACTGTTCCAATAACGTACCTTGCTCTGTTTCGATATCTCCACACAGGTCTCCCTCAAGTTATGCGGGACTTCCCAGCTGAAAGACATCTGTATTTCGCTGGAAAAACAAAATGGCACAACAGGTCCGAAACACTGTGGGATATTCGCTCTGTGCCATCCATAAAGCTAAAGTTTATCGCCGCAAGCGACGGAATTTTGGCCCTAAGCGACTAAAACAAAAATCCCGGATACTGCTTTGAACAGCACCCGGGATCGGGGAAAACTTCAGGGAAAAACAATTGTTATATCAATCTTCGGCGATGCTGATATTGCCTAAATCCACATAGAACACCTCACCACTGTCAAACTCTACCCTGGCCTCTTCATCGCTCACAAACTCAACCGTCCCTTGGTAGGTATACGAAACATTGGAATAGCTGTAGTCCTGGACCAAAGTAAATGTGGCGGTTCCAGCGTAGATCTTATTGGAGTCTTTGGAAACCAAAGTTTCAATAAGGGTACTATTAAACTCAAAGGAATAGGTTTCTTGATTATAGTTGGATTCCCATTCACCGGTTCTATCATAGGTTCCTCCATAAGCCTCGGCCTCACTTCCCTCATCCAAACCTGTAATGTCAAAATCAAGTGCTATTTCATGCTCATAATTGGCTCTGACTGCTTCCAAATGTTGGCTGGCAGATAGGCTATAATCCACTGTTGAATTAGGTTCGCAAGACCAGATATATTCCTCTTGATACTCATATTCATAGCTAATGTAACCGGAATATGTCTGGTCATGGAATGAATCGGTTTCCTGGTAAAGCACATCGCAATCATTGTTCTCCTGGATTTCTTCGCTGGCCCTGTTCATGTTGGCCACCACACCATAGGTCCCATATGACAAGGAGACTGCGATGGCCTCTTCTGCATCTTCATAGGCATAGTTGCGGGTTATGATAATGACATCGTCATCGTCTTCGCAACCTTGCAGAGTTGCCATTAACATTAAAAGAAGGGAGCAAATGGATAGTATTAAGATTCTTTTTTTCATCATATTCTTTTTAAATTTGGTTATTATTTGGTGTATCCCACCACTTCATATTTTACCATTTCCTCGATGAATATTCTTTTGTAGATAACACCTTCATATTCGTAATAGGTTTTGCCATCAATAACGGTTTCCCTGGATTCATTTGGAAGACTGGGCACTAAGGTCCCAACAGGGGGAAGCACTACTTTGTATCCCTCTGAATTTTCAACTTTCACATAGAAAACCCCATTGGAATAAAAGTAGGGGTTACCGGCATAGAAAACGGGTACATAATAACGCGGTAAGGGTGCCGGAGCAACAACAACAGGGTATACCACGGAACGAGCATATGGCCTTAACATGGGAACGGGTCTGTGCACAACTGCAATTGATCTTCTAACGACCAACTGTGCGCTCACTTGATACATGGCTGCAAAGAACAATAGCGCTGCAACCAACAATTTGGGTTTGGGAAAATTTCTTTTCATAATCTTGTTTTTATTTCATGAGCAATATTACCATTCCAGAATTTCAAAAATCAGGGCGAAATAGTGCAAGCAGACAAATAGTGGGCTAAAGTTGCCCATAGGGCTCTTGAAGTTTTATTGCTGAAGGTGGATTTTGACCGGAGCCAGGGTTTTACCGTTCTCGGAGCCAATTTAGAAAAACAGGGCTCCTTTTCTTGCTGATCAATAATGGGGTAGGGGTTTCCGATATAATGTTTACACTGGTTTTTCGCGATAGGCATGGTTCAACTGAACCAATGGCACTATAAGAAATAATGTATTGTCTATTGGCCCTAAAGAATATTTTGGGATCCAATAGTTGTTCAAGTTGCTCCAAGGTAAAAGGTATTGTATAGCCTTTTCCAGATAAAGTGAAGACTTTTGTAATTCCATCCACGGTATAAAAAAAGGCGATTTCCTTTGTTCCTAAAGGAATCATTTTATTTTGAAAGGCTATCAAGAAATTTGTCTTGTAGGTATGAAGTTGGCTTTCTACCTTTTGTAAAAGTTGCCTCAAATATGGGCTTGTCATGTTGAAATGATTGCTCAATTGATGGTAGCGTTTTAGACTTTCTGACAATTTATCCTCATCGATTGGTTTTAACAGATAGTCTATGCCATTGGTGTCAAAAGCATTGATGGCATATTCATCATAGGCTGTGCAAAATATGATAGGACAACTTACATCCACCTTTTTGAACAATTCAAAACTTAAGCCATCCGCTAATTGGATGTCACTTAAAATTAAGTCAGGTTGTCTGTTTTCAGAGAACCATACTTGTCCCCCCGAGATACTGTCAATAACATCCAAAACCCGAAGTTCAGAATCCAGGGAAACAATCATATTTTCCAAATGAGCTGCTGTCCCCGGCTCATCCTCAATAATTAAAATGTCCATAGTTGTTTATATGATAATAGGTAGAAGCACCTTGAACTTTTGGTTTTCAGATCTTATGATAATGTTTTCCTGAACCAACATTCTATATTGTTCCTCCATACTTGTTAAACCAAAACCGTGAGAAGTTTCCAAGGAAACTTTGGGTTGTATGTTGTTGCCGACCACTATCATATTGTTTTCTATGCCTATTCCAATTTCTAAAGGCATGGTCCTGGAGGCTATATTATGCTTTACGGCATTTTCCAATAACAATTGTAGGGTCAATGGAGGGATTCGTGTTGGAAAAAATTGTGAAGGGATGTCCACTGTAACCCGAATGTTGTTCTTGAACCTGACTTTTAGAAGATAAATGTATGCTTGTATAAAGTCCAACTCCTCATGAAGGCTCACCGTTTGGTGTTCCCGATGTTGCAAAAGGTACCGATAGACTTCGGACAAGCGGATTACAAAATTTATGGCTGCTGATTCATCTGTCCGTATTATTGAAATCAAGGAGTGGAGGGAATTGAACAAAAAATGCGGGCTCATTTGTTCTTTTAAAGACGAAAGGTTGGCCTCTAACTGTTTTTGTTTTAGTTGTTCGATGATTAGGGTATTCATCTGTTTTTCCCTTATCACCTCCAAATAGTTCACTACAAAAGCAATAAGTACTCCCAGCATCAATCCCCTAAACATGATCAACAACACAAACCGGGTGCTGTTTGGATCCAATAATGGTTTAAAGGGAGGCCCTACAATCGTGTTTAAGAGCAGATTTAAAAGAATTGCAAAGCCTATCGCAATAAAACTGCAAAGGATGAAATAAGTGACCTTGCTCTTCGAAGAATCAAAATACTTGCTGTCCAAAACTTTGTGAAAAGTAAACCAAGAAAGTAGGGTCAAGATTAGGTTGTAACATGTTGATCGAATGAACAGATTCAATTCGGCAATTGAAAAATGCAACAATATGGGCAATGATCCCAAAATGGAGATAATTATTGTCAATGGAAGGCCGATACCCCAATTTACCTTTTTCATGATGCAAAACTATGAGATGGTAATTTTGAAAATTACGGTCAGACGTATGAAACGGTTACATATTGGGCTGAAATCACCTAAAGGCAGGTTGAAGCAGTTGATTACAAGTTGAAGCTATCAGTCAGCAATTATTCAAAAAAATCCTTGAAGGTGACATGGGGAATCTTCATCCTTGAAAATTACCGCTTCAATTTAGTTTTGATGTTCAAGTCATACCACCCAAAATACTTTTGAAAAAAATAATTTTCAATCCATTTTTAAAACGATGAACAAAATAATAGTAGTTGCCATTTTTACAGTAACCATATGTAATGTAACCGCTCAGGACAAATGGGGGTATTACCCAGTTTTCAGTATACATGAGCCGCATTTTGGAATAACATTTGGTCCACAGGCCACGGGTTTTCATAACGAGTCCTATGATTCGGAATTTCAATTTGGTTTTTTTATCGGGGGATCGTTAAGCCTTCCACTGAACAAAATAGTTTCTATTGAACCCCAACTCCTATATTCTAGAAAAGGAGGTAAGGGAGATTACCTTATCAATGATTTTTATGAAGGTTCGGTCCGATTTAAATTACATTATGTTGAAACCCCAATATTAATAAATATACATACTAAGAGTTTTATTGATATCATTATTGGGGGGGATACAGGATTCTTGCTTGATTCCAATTTTGATTATAGTATGCATTACCATTATGGCTATGGAGAACTGGTCAATGATGAATTTGAAAAAATGGATTTTGGTTTAATCGGTGGAATAGGGATAAATATGCCCAATGGCAAAATTGTTTTCAAGTATAATTATGGACTGGCTGATGTTGCAAAAGAGGGGAATGCTTATTTGTTCTTGGAGGGAGCCAAAAATCAAAGCTTTTCTTTCTCATATATTGGTTACATTAGATGAGTGTAGATACCCCTATCTAAAAGACGGACTTCAGAAAATCAAATACAATTATCAGGCTGAATATATTTATCGTTGTTTTTTATTTAATCATTTCAAATGTACAAGAGGATTGCCCATCTTTTAGATGGTGAAAATTGGTACTTTTTGGTGTCAATGACAATGAAAAACCACGGTAAGCAATTTATTTTATGGTATTTTAGTCGAATTTAGGTTAGACGGGACTCGAACCCGCAAACCTTGCTTGCAGAGATGATATAATTAAATCAAGCTACAATATTTTGGTCGGCTAAGATTTCTTTCAAAGCGGCCATATCCTCGCTCACCTTTCTATCAATGATTTTTGCATAATGCTGCGTAGTCCTAAGATTTTTATGCCCCAATAGTTGTCCTACCGTTTCAATTGGCACTCCATTTGAAAGTGTCACAGTGGTTGCAAAGGTATGCCGAGCCAAATGGGTTGTGAGATTTTTTTTAATGCCACAGAGGCCTGGATATCCTCTGAATGGACGTTGGACCTTTGACTGTCTTCGTTTGAAATTGTTTGGGCTCAAAAGGTGCTGTATAAAATAAAAAAACCTGTAAATCAGTAATTTACAGGTTTGCTGTTGTGTTTTGATGGTGTTTCAGTGGAGCCGGAGGGATTCGAACCCTCGTCCAAACAAGCAATAACCATGCTTTCTACATGCTTAGTATCTGCTTCATTTTCGATGCATGCCTGACCAGATACGGCCTAACATGCACTTAGCTTCTTTAGGTTTTAGAGGTACCGCCAAAGCGAGCGGACACCCTTGTGTTGACTTTTTTGGTGCCCCTAAAAAGGTCGCCGTCAACAAGGGCTACCAAGGGACATCTCGCTTCCCTACCTTGTAGGGACGAGGCCAATCTTACTATGATTCAGATTAAGCGGCAAGAGCGTAATTATTTTCGCCAATTAAAAGTGTGAAACATGAGATTAACGAGCTGTATCCCAGCGCTCGGCATGCTTACATCGCCATTGGTCTTGCTGTCAAAACCGGTCGGCCCCAGTGAACCAGATATGCTTTGCATATCGTGGGTGAACTGCCCTGAGCGAAGTCGAAGGGCCTTTGTTCACGGTTCTTTTCAATGATCGTTTTAATAGCGTTTCCCCGAATGTTCGGGGGTCGGGCTATCGGCTGTATCTTTTTCTGTTTCTCGACTCTGCTCGAAATGACAGAAAAAGGATGTCGCCTCTATCCCTAACGCGGTCGGCAAAGGTAGCGCATATCCATCAAACAATAAAAAGTTTGCTTACCCTGCCTTTTCCCCTTATTTTGGTCAACAATTATACCAAAATACCATATGAAGTTCGGAATCATCAGGGAGCGCAAAAATCCGCCAGACCGGAGGGTGGTGTTGTCCCCAGAAGCATGTCAAAATGTCCTTTCCCATTTCCCAAAAGCCGAAATTTTGGTCGAATCATCGCCCATTCGCGTGTTCTCGGACCAAGAATATGCTCAAAAAGGCCTCCCAGTGGTGACCGATATGGACAGCTGCGATGTCCTTCTCGGCGTAAAGGAAGTCCCCATCGATGCATTGGTTCCCAACAAAAAATACTTCTTCTTTTCCCATACCATTAAAAAACAGCCCTACAACCGCGGTTTGCTTCGGGCCATCTTGGAGAAGAACATCGAACTCTACGACCATGAGGTCATCACAAACCCCAAGGGACAGCGATTGGTCGCTTTTGGCCGGTACGCTGGCATTGTGGGCACCTACAATGGCTTTAGGACCTATGGGCTAAAACACGATAGCTACCAATTGCCAAAGGCGGAAACGCTCAAGGACCAACAGGCATTGATTGCGGAACTCCAAAAGATCAACCTTCCCAACATCAAGATTTTGCTCACGGGCAGGGGCAGGGTAGGCAACGGGGCCAAGGAAATGCTCGATGCCATGGGACTCAAAAAAGTGGGGGTGGACGATTATCTGAAAAAAAACTTTCAAGAGCCCGTTTATTGCCAGATAGATGCATCGGAATACAACAAGCGCAAGGATGGCGTTCGCGGCAACAAGGCCGATTTCTTTAAAAACCCACAAGAGTACAGGTCCAATTTTTTCCGCTTTGCCAAGGTGACCGATTTTTACATTGCAGGTCATTTTTATGGAGATGGTGCTCCCTACCTGTACACTCGGGAGGATGTAAAGCACCCGGATTTCAACATTAGCGTGGTGGCCGATATCAGTTGTGACATTGATGGTCCGGTGGCCACGACCCTTAGGGCGTCCACCATCGCAGACCCCATCTATGGATATGACCCCCAAAGCGAGACCGAGACCGACTTTAAAAAAGAAGGTGCCATTGCGGTCATGGCCGTGGACAATCTACCCTGCGAACTTCCCCGTGATGCCAGCAATGGATTTGGGGAAGCCTTTTCCAAATATGTTGTCCCCGCGTTCTTTAACAACGATGCAGATGGGATATTGGAGCGGGCACGGATGACCCAGAATGGGAAACTCACCGAACGCTTTGCCTACCTTCAGGGGTATGTGGATGGCAGGGAGTGATCTACCCTTGGTCGATTTGCATTGTTTTTTTGTTAATGATATGTTATTTATCAGTATCTTGTTTGTCCTATTATTTGGAACAGTGAACTTTAACTGGGTATATTCAGGGAATACCGACTCGGCCATGAAAAGGGCCTGTATCGATTTGGAGTACAGCCTCAGGCCAAGGATTACCAAGTTTTTGTTGACCAGGGTAGATGGGGAATGCTGTGGCGATTTTTCATGCTATCATTTTGATGTGGATGTGAAACGCAACTGGGTCTGGATCTCAGAAAAGACCCCCAAGGAGTGCATCAAAAAAATACTGCCCGATTTTGATATCGAGATCAACGGCGCCCATATTCCATCCGTCGCCTGATCACTCCCCTACTTTGATTTCCCATTCAACAACAGGTTGCACCTTTGGTGCCACATAGGCACCCAACGCCTTTAACGTGAGGGTCAGGCCATTTTTCCTTTCCAAGGTTTTGATGTTGATGGTCTTTGTTTCGCCAGCGGGAACGGTGAACACAGGGGAACTGGAATAAAAAGTATAGGGCATCTGGTTCTCAAAGATAAGGTCGCTGCTGGAGACATTTTTTAGTGTCACTTCCAAAATAGAGGTCTTCTTGATGTACTGGGCCTTTTCAACTTGGATACAAGCCTGTAACAGCGGAACCAAATTTTTCTTTTTTCCCACCAAAAGTGAATTGAAAACGGCCACCGTTCTTCCGGCAAACAATGCTTCTTTTAGGGATTCCGGTGTTTTTTCCTTGGCAAAGACCAAGGTGATCGGGCGGTCATGCCCTTTTTCTGCATAGTCCCAATCAATAAGGCCGTGGATGTCACTGTTGCCCATGATGGTCAGATTGTGCTCCAGGGCCAACGCCAAGGATTCTTCCGCATAATCCCCCATATTGATGACCTCGATACCGTGCAGCTCCCCATTTTGGATACGCTCTTTTTGAAAATCACTCAAAATAGGATTGCCCGTGGAAGATTGGGGGTGCCATGCCGGATGGTTCCAAAACACAAAGGCATTCTGGCGTTTTGCTTCGGCAAAAGCATCTTCGGCCTTATCGTTCAATAATTTGTTCGCATCTTGGATAAAAACGGCATTACTGTGCCCCATCGGTGCCTGCCGAGTGATTTCCGAACCATGCACGACCAACAGGTCATGGTCCTTGGCCTCTTGCAGGGCAATTTCATAGGACCTGTTTCGATCGGGATGGGGAATATCTTCCTTGTGCGGTTGGTATTCAATGTGTTCCGTGAGTGAAATAACGTCCAGATTGTCCCGCAGTGCCTCCATGACCCGAATGGTGGGCCACACATTTCCATCGGAAAAGACCGTGTGTTGGTGCAGGTCGGTCTTTAAGGTCCTAAACCCCGGCACATCTGGAAAAGCAAGGGGCCTGGCGCTTTGGTGCGTATGTTCTTGCGAAAAGATGAGAGAAACGGTCAGTAGACAGACGAATAGGGGGAGAGGTTGGAACTTCATGGCGGTGGTTTTGTTAAAATTAGTGAACTGCAGGCAATGTTTCAACTCCCTTTAGTGGATTTTACAAACTGATAACCTAAAAATAGAACACAATTATTCCTGTGACCGCTCTTCCGTAGGTATCACAATTAATAAATATTTAAGGGTTGTCAAAGAGGCAAAGTGTAAATTCCTATTTAATTTTGTCGGCTTAAAATTCCAGTACATTGCACAAAGATTTGATCATAGCGGCACTTTGGAGCCTGTCACCTTTTGGGGAGGCCAAAGTGGGCATACCCTATGGCATCTACCAAGGGGCGAACGAATATCTGGTGTTCATTGCCTGCTTTTTGGCCAATGTGCTCGTGTTTCCGATCATGATCTTTTTTTTGGAGCACATCAACAAGTATTTGATCAGATGGCGTTTCTACAAAAAATCTGCGGTCTATGTGGGACAAAGGGCCAAAAAAGGCTCTGGGGGCAAAGTCCAGAAATACGGATTCCTTGGGATAGTGCTCTTTGTGATGGTCCCATTGCCGGGCACTGGAGTGTATGCAGGGAGTATTGCCGCATATCTTTTTAAGATGAAAAAGAGGGAGGCCTTCGCGGCAAATACCATTGGGATCTTCCTTTCGTCGGTAATCGTTTGGGCGACCACCATGTTGTCCATGGAAGGGGTCCAATAACGGATAGGGCATGTATTTTTGTTTTTTTAATGCCTCGTTATACTTGGATTTGTTTATTTTGCCTCTGGTCAATAAAATTTTCTCAACCCTAAAACACACCTATGGCTTCTGGTTTTTTTGCAGTATTGGATGATATTTCTGCCCTTATGGACGATGTGGCGTCCATGAGCAAGATTGCCACCAAGAAAACAGCGGGAATATTGGGCGATGACCTGGCCGTGAACGCTGAAAAGGCCACAGGTTTTTTGGCCAATAGGGAAATTCCGGTCCTTTGGGCCATAACCAAAGGTTCCTTTTTGAACAAATTGATCATTCTTCCCATTGCGTTTTTGCTGAGTGCCTATCTTGCCACCGCGATTACCATCATATTGTTGTTGGGCGGGGTGTATCTTGCCTATGAGGGCGCGGAAAAGGTCTATGAGTTCTTTTTTCCCCATAAGGAAGCGGAACATGGTCATGACGAAGAGCCACTTCCCGTTCCCGAAGAAGATCTGCCAGCGTTGGAGAAGGCAAAAGTAAAGCAGGCCATCATCACGGATTTTATCCTTTCCATCGAGATTGTCATCATCGCCCTGAGCACTGTGGTGAACGAACCTTTGGTGACACGCATCGTTGTGGTGTCGGTAGTGGCCCTGTTGGCCACCGTGGGCGTATATGGTATCGTGGCCTTGATCGTGCGGATGGACGATTATGGGTACAAACTGATCCGGCTGAACGATAGGGACGATAGCTTCTCGGACAAAGTGGGCATGGTATTGGTCAATGCACTGCCCAAGATCATCAAGGCCCTCTCTGTTGTGGGTACCTTGGCCCTTTTATTGGTGTCGGGAGGCATATTCAACCATAACATTGAATACCTCCATCATTTGTTTCCAGGACTTCCCTCTTTGCTGAAAGATTTTGTTGTTGGCCTGGTTGTGGGTTTTGTGGCCGTCTTTTTGATGAAATTGGTGAAAAAGGTTTTCAAGCGTAAATAAGGATCAGAATTACCCCTATGAACCCGGCCGAAGAGTACATTTTACATCAAAAAGAACCTTTCAGGAGCATTTTGATGCACCTAAAGGCAGTCATCGAAGCCGTTGTTCCGAAGGTGGACATGAAGTACAAATGGAATATCCCGTGCTTTTATGTGGACAAACAGCCCATTTGTTATTTGAATGTTTCCCAAAAGAAGAAATATGTGGATATCGCTTTTTGGAGTTCGGCCCACTTGACCCTTCATTTGGATAAGATGAACACGGAGAACAGAAAAGTGGTTAAATCACTACGCTATCTTACCTTGGAGGAAATTGACGATGCTGTTCTTGTTGACGTGCTGAAGGAAGCCTATTCACTTCGGGACAAAGGGTTCTATAAAAATTAACCTTTGCTCGGCACAAATTCCCCCTTTTTGGTTTTCAGCTTAAAAAAAGCAATCCAAAGAGTGGTCAGGCCAAGGAACAACCAGAGCAGATCCACCAAAAGTATATGGTACTGATCGTTGGAAATGGAGGACCATATCCAGTTCCCGGAAGCCACACCGTTGGCAATGGGAATCAAGAGCCCCAGCACACCACCTGTGATCAAAGTCCATTTGTTGGTAAAGGCAATGTTCTTTTTGAAGATAAAAAAGAGGGATGCCACCAACCAGATAGGGAAATAGGTACGGTACATAAACGCCATGTCCACATGATTGGCCAACTTCACAATGATGAATTCCAAGGCGGTCACAGGATACATGGATAGGCAGATGGCCATATAGATGTTGGCCACTTGATGGTTGAACTTGCGTCGTTTTTCAGGGATGTTCTTTTTGTCCCGTGCCACCAACCAGATCATGATCCCGGAGAGGATCACAAAGCAGGAAACCAATCCGAGCACAAAGGAAATGACCCGTAGGCCATAACCCCCATAATCGCCAAAGTGCAAACGGAACATCATGTTCTTGACACCGTCCAGATAAGAATCGTTGGTCAGGGGCACCTTTTCTTCCACTACGGAACCATCCGCAACTTTGTATATCCGATGGCCCAGACCGTTCAGTTTGGTGCCGCGGCCCAAATATCCGCTGATGGAAGCGTGCATGTTTTGGTCGCCATAGTTGAAGATATGGGCCTCCGTGACCCTAAAATCGGGCCATTCCTCCCTAATGTCTGCAACCAAGGGATCTATGCTGATGGGCCCTTCAAGCCTTTCGTTGTAAAAGGCATATTCGGGATGGTTGTATTCCAAATCTTCAAAGAGTTTGTTCTGGTCGCCATCGTAGAAACCCATCACCACAGGAAGGATCAGGATGCCTTTCAATAGGAAGAAGGCCCCTGTTACGGCATACACAAACTGAAAAGGAAAACCTATCACGCCAAGTGCCGTGTGGGCATCTGTCCAAATCGTCTTGATCTTGGCCCACGGCCTGAACGTGTAAAAATTGGAAATGATCTTGTCCCAATGCACCAAAATCCCTGTGATGATGGCAAAAAGGAAAAAGAAGGCCACAAAGCCGGACAAATATCTGCCGTAAGGGTAAGGGATTTGATCCAGAAAGTGCAGACGATATAGAAATTCGCCCAAGTGGTACGAACCCCGGTAATCCCCAGTGCTCTTGTCTTCCGTATCCACATAGAAAAATACGCGGGCCTTGTCCTCCTCTTTGGCCAGGGAATCCTTGGAGGCGGTCAGGCTGACGGATATGTTCCGTTCGTTGAAATAGTGGTAGAGCTCCACATCCCTGCCATACAGGTTGTGGTCTTTGGAAAGATCGTTCAAATAGCCATCAATACTCCCCGGAATCTCATCGGCCAAGGAAACATTATGCCCACGTTGCCAGTTGGTGATCTCGTCCCTGAAAAAGGAAAACGATCCCGCAAAGAAAATCACATATAGGCCCACACTGATCACGATGCCGCTGACCGTGTGCGTATGGAACAAAATATTATAGATTCGGTTTCCCATAAGGTCAGATGATTGGATGGGTTTGGTTGCCAAAGTAAAAAATGACCCCAAGCAACAGTGAGGTCAACAAATAAATGCCCCATGTTTTCCAGCCGTTTTTGCCCAGAAAGCCCACGACCATCAAAACGGCCCATAAGATAAAAGCGGAAAAAGTGCTGGTGATGATCACGGTCACATGGTTGACCCAACTGGCCAAGGCCATGTGGAACAGGACAGAGACCATTAGCCCCCCTAGAATGGCGGCTGTGATCTTGGCAAACCGTTGCCAAGGCGATGGGGTCAGGTATTTTTTGTTGGCTGGCATAGGTTAGAACAAAACAATTTCGCAGATGATGGATACCACAAGGACCAAGGTCAGAAACCTAGGGTTCAATATTCGCAAAGGGGCCAATAGGATGACCAGACTTGCAATGGTCATCAGGATGACGAAATAAGTGAACGTCCCGGAAGCCGCGCCCCAATACAGACAGCTCAGCCCCAGTGAAACAATCAAAAGGGCCGATCCGGTGTATTTGGAAATCCTTGCATGCCCACCGATCCATTTTTCAAGGCCGAGATTACCTGCCATGGCCATCTTTTGGGATGTACCGTACAAAAGGTAAAAACCGATAAAAACGAACAAGGTGATTCCAGTGGCCATATGGGTATCCGTATTATTTTATGCAGTAGGTGGCACAGTGCCAAATAAATTGGTAATCCTCGCCATTATAGGTTCCCGGAACCTCTTCCTTGGTGGTGGTCTCCACAATGTATTTGGTCTCCCAAGGCAGGCCGAAGGTGACTTCCCCATTATCGTCAGTATAGAGGGTCTTTGACCAAAGATCGGCAACATACACCTGAAGCTCGTTTTTGGCCAAAGGCTGTCCTTTGTACTGTACTTGAAGTTTGATTTCTTTTCCGTCGTGGGCCAATTGTTTTACCACAATGCCATCTGGATTGGCGGCTTGGGTATCGGCATCGGTATTTCCAACTTGGACCTTTGCAGTGGAATGGTAATGTGTTTTGAAGATGCCAAAATCATATTGGGTATAATCGATCACATTGATCTCATTGTTGTTTAGGGCTGCGGTATAAACACCATCTTGGGAAGGCGTAAAATAGGCCACGTAATGGTCCTCTTTGGCTTCGGTGCTGAGTTCTGTTTTAGATCCATCAGGAGCAATCAGCCATAGCTTGAATTTGGACACTAAGGGAAATGCTTCTCCCTGTACTTGTTCGATGACACCATAGGTGTATTCCCCATAATGGACACGGATTTCATGCTTTTCGCCCAATTTGCCAGTGCCTTTGGTCTCCAACCAGAGGTAGTGCGCTTGCGCCGTCATGGCTCCAAAAAGACCGATAAATACGAATAAAATCTTGTTTTTCATGATGTTTATGTTTTAAGGCCCATGCGATAGTATGGGCCTTTGGTGAATTTTTACTGATCAAAAAGTGTAGGCTACGGTGATCCTTCCGTTGATGCCCGGTTCCGACTGCCAGTACAGGTAAGATCCATAATTGGCCCCGGAGTACAGGTATTCGTCCAAAATGTTGTTGATATTCAATTGTACCCTAAAGTTGCTGTTCCTCCATGATAGTGCACCGTCCAACCTGAAATAATCAGGAAGATCGGATTGGTTGTCGGCAGCCCAGGCCCAAGTGGAACGGTCCACTTGGTATTGATACCCCAATGAGGCCCCAAATCCTTTCAAAGCAGAGATTTGCGAAAAATTATAGTTCAGCCATCCGTTGGTCACATGCTTGGCGTGTCCGGCCACCCGTGTGCCCACCCTGTCAGGATTGGTGTCCTTTGTCACTTCGACCTTGGTGTTCGCATAGTTCAAGACCACATTAAGCTCAGGGGTTACCTGTCCTTGAAGGTCAAACTCGATACCTTTTGATTGGACCTCGCCCAAATAAATGGAATAGTTCGGATTTTCGGGATCGGTGGTCAATATGTTCTCTTTGGTGATCTGGAAAGCGCCCAAGGAAGTCCTCAACCTACCATCAAAGAAGGTTTTCTTGATACCTCCCTCTATATCATTGGCATCCACAGGATCGTTCAAAGGCTCCAAATCGGCGCTGATACCGGCCTGTGGCAAAAAGGATTGGTCGTAAAGTCCATAAATGGCCAAATCAGGCAATAGGTCAATGCTAAGACCAACGCGAGGGGTCACCACATCATCATTTTCTGTTTTGCCCTGGGTGTAAAGGTTGGTGTATCGTCCGGCCAGTGTCAAGCGGATTTTGTCTTCCATGAAACCAATCTCATCTTGAAAATAATATCCTCTAAGGGTGTTGGCGCTGTAAGGTTGTCCACCTCTTCTATATTGTACTTTTGTGGATCGGTCAAAATCTGGCATGGCCACTTCACCATACACTGGGTCATAGATGTTGAAAGGTACCTCGGTGTCCACGGTAAAGGTAGTGTAGAAATCGGCCCAGTAATTTTTTTCGCTAAAGTCCAATCCTCCAAGGATTTTGTGCGACACACCTCCTGTTTGGAACGCGCCGTTGATGTACAATTGGGCATATTTTCCGGCAGAGAGTGCATCCCATTGGGTGATGGTTCTGACCACATCCCCGGTATCACTGTCCAGTCCTGCGATCCATGCTGAATTACCTTCCTGATCATAGCGTAAATAAGCCAATTGCCCCTCTACGCTCCAATTATCCGAAAACTCGTGTTTGGCATTCAAGAAAAAGGTAACTTCCTGGATGTCGGTCTTGGGGTAGTTGGTATCCACAAAATTGAAATCGCGGGGCAGACTTCCATAACCATCTGCAACCGGGGCAAAAATGTAGGCCGATCCCAAAAAGGACTCCGCATCCTGAAGGTTCATTTCCGCCGTTACCGATGTTCTGTCCGAAAACTTATAGGTAAAGGCTGGGGCAAATCCAAATCGGTCTGCTTGTTCATTGCCACGGTGGCTGTCGCTGGTTTGGTACATGGCATTGAAGCGATAAAGCAGTTTTCCGTCACTGGATGCTTTTCCGCCCACATCAACAGTACCACGGTAAAAGTCAAAACTTCCAGCGGTCAAAGACGCATTTGCGATGAATTGTTCCGTTGGTTTTTTGGTGACCACATTATAGAAACCACCGGGTTCGCCCGCAGACATCATGAAACCGGCAGGACCTTTCACGAACTCGATGCGCTCCACAGTGTTCATATCTTCTGCCAAAGGTCCCCAACTGTCCTGAACGTTCACGCCGTTTCGGAACGCAGGTAAGCGGAAACCACGCATGTTGATTCGGGCAAATTGGCCCCAGTGTTCCAACATGGTAACCCCACTGACGTTACGCGTAAGTCCGTCCATAATAGTAGTGACCTGTTGGTCCTGGAGAAGTTCACTGCTAATGACCTGGATGTTTTGTGGAAGTTTCACCAATTCTGTTTTTAGGCGAAGGGAAGTGGACGGTTTGTTCTCCACATATTTGTTTTGATGACCTTCCACAATCACTTCGTTCAGTTGTTCCTGCCGTTCCGCAAGCACGACCCAGGGAGCATTTGTGGTGCTATTGGCCCTGACCGTAACTGAAGCGGTCTGGGTAGTGTACCCGATCATGGAAAACGTAAGGGTGTACGACCCAGGGGCCAAATCTTCGATTTGGTAATTTCCCGAGTTGTCCGAAGTTGTTCCAAGACTGGTGTTGGAAAGGGCAATGTTCACATTGGCCAATGGATTGTTTCTTTGGTCGGTCACTTTGCCAGAAATGTTGCCGGTCTGTGCCAGCGAACTGTAAAATGTGACAAAGCTGAGGATGAGTAGTATATTCTTCATTTTATTATTTATAATAGGTCTAAATAAATTTTCGAATGCAAATGTAAATCCCAACACTTGTTTGGCCAAAGAAAATTTAGACTAATTATAAATAAAACTTAAAATAAATTTTATCTACCTGTAATTCAATGAGTTGTTTTTAGAAATTTGAATGCTAAAGTGAGTTGATGGTAGTTCTGATGGCGGTCAAATCGGTCAGTAGTTTTTCCAACAAACTTAAATCCAACATATTGGCGCCATCACTTTTGGCATTTGCTGGATCAAAATGGGTTTCCATGAAAAGTCCGTCCACACCAGCGGCAATACCGGCCCTGGACATGGTGCCTATCAAAGCGGGTCTTCCACCCGTTACACCCGAAGATTGGTTGGGTTGTTGCAAGGAGTGGGTCACATCCAGCACCACAGGGGCATATTGCTTCATGGTTGGGATACCTCGAAAATCCACGATCATATCCTGATAACCGAACATGGTACCGCGATCGGTGATGATAGCTTGCTCGTTCCCGGTTTCGGTCACCTTGGTCACGGCATGCTTCATGCTTTCCGGGCTCATGAACTGTCCTTTTTTCAGGTTGACGACCTTTCCAGTTTCAGCCGCGGCCACCACCAAATCGGTCTGGCGCACCAAAAAAGCAGGAATTTGGAGCACGTCCACATATTCGGCGGCCATGGCCGCATCCGAAATTTCATGGATGTCCGTTACAGTAGGTACCCCGAATGTATCGGAAACTTTTTTGAGAATTTTCAATGCCTTTTCGTCCCCAATCCCGGTAAAGGAATCAATACGGCTCCGGTTGGCCTTTTTGAAACTTCCTTTGAACACGTAGGGAATCTGCAACTTGTCGGTTATGGAGACTACCGTTTCGGCAATTCGCATGGCCATGTCTTCCCCTTCTATGGCACAAGGTCCTGCCAAGAGGAAAAAGTTGTTGCTGTCCGTATGTTTTATCTGGGGTATTTTGGTGATGTCCATATCTTAAAGTTTGCACAAATATACTACATAAGCTTGGTAACCTTTTTAGATTTATTGGCATCAAAACCATCTAACATGATCCAAAAACTACTCATTTTTTCCGTATTGATGTTAAGCTGTTTTGGGGTTTTTGCCCAGTTTCAAGAGCGGGGCAGAACCTTTGACCTTGTCAATCTGGAACGTCATCAAGTCCGGTTCGACCTGCTCAGTCCTGGATTTAGTTACGAATTTGGATTGTTCAGGAACCAAAGCATCTCTACCGGATTGGGCTTGGCCACGGCCACTTATGAGGAGGGCTATGCATTTGGGTTGACCATGAACAACCGATATCGCTATTACCACAATTTCCAGAGACGGATTGACATGGATAAGAATGTTTCCGGGAATTCGGGCAACTACATTGCCGTGGCGCAGGCCATTTTCTTTTCACAACTACGGGTGTCCACCAACATTGAAGGTCCAAAGGATTTCAACCTTGGTTTTTATGGGATGGTGTATGGCATCCAACGGACGTATAAGAATGGGTTCAATTTCAATGCGGAACTGGGCGCTGGATTCTACAAAGGGGATGGTGTTCCCGATGGCTATGGCCCATTGGTCCATTTTACCTTCGGATGGGTCGCCACCAAGAGAAAATCGCGGGAGCCTGTATTTGACTAGGTGATAATTGTCAGTATCAAAAAGTAACTGTTTTTTAGTTACAAATTTCGGATTATATTTGTCCATGAGTAAAATTTCAAAACTGATTGTTAGGCTTAAAACGATTCCTAGGGATTTTACTTGGGATGAACTGGTAAAAGTGTTGAACCATTATGGATATATTGAAATTTCCAAGAAGGGAAAAACAGGAGGGTCTAGGGTCAAATTTTCAAATGATGACAAAAACATTATCAATCTCCACCGTCCCCACCCAGGCAACATTGTAAAAACTTATGTTTTGGAACAGGTTATAGAGAAATTGAATATATAGTTATGGCAGGTTATTTAAAATATAAAAATTACTACGGCACTGTTGAATATAGCAGTGAAGATAGGCTTCTTTATGGAAAAATAGTGGGGATCAACGACTTGGTCAACTATGAAGGGACTTCAATAGATGAACTGAACGAAAACTTTAAAGAGGCTGTCAATGACTACTTGGAAACTTGTAAGGAACTGGGCAAAGAACCGGAGAAAGTTTATAAGGGAATGTTCAATGTCCGTACCAGCAATAAAAGGCACAGAGAGTTGGCCATCATTGCCAGCAAACGAAATATAAAACTCAATGAAGTGGTCAATATCTCCTTTGATTATCTGATCAAGCATGAAGACATAGTCTTTAACGAATCCGGTGAAAACTATAATATTTAGATAGATTAATGAGAGTAAGGAACTCCTCTTTCTTTTTGGCCAAGAATACTATTTTGATAAAGTAACTGTTATTAAGATGACCAAATTGACCTACTATGCGCCGTTCCTTTTTATTGGTGATGTTGTTCTGCGGAATGATGGGCCATGCCCAATATGGCAAGAACTGTGAGATACGACAGGTAAAATTGAACATCTTCAATCCAGGGCTTGAATATGAAATGGGCGTGGGTGTGAACAGTACCTTGGACTTTAGGGTGGCATGGCAAGTGGCCTTGGAGCCTTCCCATACAGAACCTCTTGACCTTGAAAATCTGGATTTTTTCCCGGCCATTACGGCCCAGTACCGCTATTACCACAATTTTGATGGACGCTACCACCGCAGAAGGTCCATTTATGGAAACTCTGGGAATTATATCGCTCCCACCGTAGCCCTTTTTTCACCTGGCGAGCGAACAGTGGAGGGGCAACTGGTTGATGGTCTGCATGGATATGGTGGCTTGGTCTATGGTATCCAACGCAGTTATAATTCAGGGCTCAGCTTTTCCATTGATGCAGGTGCGGGCTACTATGCAGGGCCGTTCAAAGGGGCCATCCACCCTGTGGTGAACCTCAGTATCGGGTGGATCATCAGCGAAAAGCGATGGTGTGTGGGACTTTAAAACCCAAACCCGCACAAAATCAATAAGATAAAAATAACATTTGGAAGTGCGGACAAGTGGAAAATAGCAGTATCTTTGCGCGCTTAAAAATCAGGTTATGTCCAAAATCAAGAATATCGCAATCATTGCCCACGTTGACCACGGTAAGACCACTTTGGTGGATAAGATCATGTACCATTGCCAATTGTTCCGAGACAACGAGAACAAGGGCGATCTGATATTGGACAACAACGACCTGGAGCGGGAACGGGGGATCACCATTGTCTCCAAGAACGTTTCCGTGGTGTACAAGGATACCAAAATAAACATTATAGATACTCCTGGGCACGCCGATTTCGGTGGCGAAGTGGAGCGAGTTCTGAATATGGCCGATGGGGTGCTGTTGTTGGTGGATGCCTTCGAAGGTCCCATGCCACAGACCCGTTTCGTGCTACAAAAAGCCATAGACCTTGGTCTGAAGCCCTGTGTGGTCATCAACAAGGTGGACAAGGAAAACTGTACGCCCGAAGAGGTCCACGAAAAAGTATTCGATCTCATGTTCGAACTTGGGGCAGAGGAGTGGCAGTTGGATTTCCCGACCGTCTATGGTTCTGCCAAGAACAACTGGATGGGTACGGATTGGCAAAAGCCGACCCAGAACATCGAGCCACTTTTGGACATGGTCATTGAGCATGTGCCCCAGTTCAAGCCAGAGCAGGGAACAACTCAAATGTTGATCACTTCGTTGGATTACTCTTCATTCACGGGCCGTATCGCCATTGGAAGGCTGCAAAGAGGAACGCTCAAGGAAGGACAGAACATTTCCTTGGTAAAAAGGGATGGAAAAATCATCAAGACCAAAGTGAAGGAACTCTTCACCTTTGAAGGTCTGGGACGCCAAAAAGTACAAGAAGTGGTAGCAGGAGATATCTGTGCCATTGTGGGGATGGAAGGTTTTGAAATCGGTGACACCGTGGCCGATTTTGAAAAACCGGAGCAATTGAAGACCATCGCCATTGATGAGCCTACCATGAGCATGCTCTTCACTATCAATGACAGTCCATTTTTTGGAAAGGATGGGAAATTTGTGACCTCAAGGCACATCAAGGAACGTTTGGAAAGGGAGTTGGAAAAGAACTTGGCCCTAAGGGTACAGGAAACCAACAGTGCCGATAAATTTATGGTCTTTGGCCGTGGGGTATTGCACCTTTCGGTATTGATCGAGACGATGAGAAGGGAAGGATATGAGCTCCAGATTGGACAGCCACAGGTCATCATCAAGGAGATTGATGGTGTAAAATGTGAGCCCGTGGAGCATTTGACCATAGACCTGCCCGAAGAAGTTTCAGGAAAGGCTGTGGAAATGGTATCGATGCGAAAAGGGGAGATGACCAGCATGGAGGCCAAAGGTTCCCGAATGTTGTGTGAGTTCATCATCCCGTCCCGAGGGATCATCGGTCTGCGAAACCAGTTGTTGACCGCAACGGCTGGAGAGGCCATCATGGCGCACCGCTTTTTGGAATACCAACCTCTGAAAGGGGACATTCCCCAGCGATTGAACGGTTCGTTGGTGTCCATGGAAAACGGTACCGCCATTCCTTACTCGATTGACAAGCTTCAAGAAAGAGGCAAGTTCTTTATTGATCCGGGAGAGGATATCTACGAAGGTCAGGTGATCGGGGAAAATTCCCGTGGCGATGATATGACGGTGAACGTGACCAAGACCAAAAAGCTGTCCAACGTCCGATCTTCAGGAGCGGATGAAAAGGCAAAAATTGTACCTGCCATCAAGTTTTCTTTGGAAGAGGCCCTCGAATATATCCAGAAGGACGAATACGTCGAAGTGACCCCAAAACATCTTAGGATCCGTAAAATTTACCTGAAAGAGGTAGATAGAAAGCGAAACAAGGTAGTTTAACCTTTGGTCAGATGCCCGTGGTGCTGCTCCCTTAGGCAGGCCACGGCCGCACCGATGATTCCGGCGTGGTTCATCAGCTCCGCTTTGATTACCGGGGTGTCTATGTCAATGATATGACTGAACTCGTCCCAGTCTTTTGAGGTGCCACCACCTACAATGATAAGGTCGGGACTCACGATCAGTTCCACCAATTTCAAGAACTTATTGAAGCGCTTCCCCCATTTTTTGAAGTCCAGGTCTTCCCTTTCCTTGGCCGAGGCAGCGGCCCAACTTTCAATTTTTATATGTTTTTTATAAGGAATCTGCCCTAGTTCAAAATTCGGGATGAGCACCCCGTTGAAAAAGGCACCACTGCCAAGTCCTGTACCAATGGTGATCATGATCACCAGTCCGTTCTTTCCTTTTCCCACACCGTAGTTCATGGAGGCATATCCGGCAGCATCGGCATCGTTCAGCACCGTAAATTCCTGTCCTGTGGCTTCGGTGAAGAGTTCGTCGATGTTCACGCCCACCCAACTTTTATGAAGGTTGCCCTTGGACAAGCACACGCCATTTTTCACTATGGACGGAAAACCGCAGCCCACGGGACCCGTATAATTGAAATGCTCCACAATTTGGGCCACCACTTTGGCCATGGCCTGTGGCTTTTTGGATTTAGGCGTGGGGATGCGGAACCGTTCGGTCAACATTTCGCCGGTTTCGGCATTCACGAGCGCACCTTTGATGCCACTTCCTCCAATATCGATACCAAGAATTTCCATAAATGGCAGTGTGTTTTGTTTAGGCAAAGAAACAAAAAACTTTTTGGGGAGAAGACTTAGCCGGTATCTAATCCCGAAATATGGGTCATACCGCCTTTTGCACCACCTCAAAAACCTTGCTTCCGTCACATTTTAAGGTTTTGTGGGGATATTTGAGGATAAGGGCATAGTCGTGGGTGGCCATGATGATGGTACGTCCATTTTGGTTGATGTCCTGGAGCACCTTCATGACCTCGACGCTGGTTTGGGGGTCCAAGTTTCCCGTAGGCTCGTCGGCAAGGATGAGTTCGGGGTCGTTCAGCAGGGCACGGGCTATGGCAATGCGCTGTTGTTCCCCACCCGACAGTTCATGTGGAAATTTGAATCCCTTGGTCTTCATGCCGACCTTATCCAGAACCGCCTCGATTTTTTCGTCCATCTTGGTGGAATCTGTCCATCCGGTAGCCTTCAGGACAAAGCGAAGGTTGTTGTTCACATTCCGGTCTGGCAACAACTTAAAATCCTGAAAAACGATGCCCAATTTCCTGCGCAGAAAGGGAATGTCCTTCTCTTTGAGGGTTTTCAGGTCAAATTCAACCACTTGCCCGGCCCCTTGCCTGAGGGGAAGATCGGCATAGAGGGTCTTCATAAAGCTACTCTTCCCACTCCCGGTTTTTCCTATCACATACACAAACTCTCCTTTCTTTACTTCCAGGTCGATATGGTTCAGTACTAGGTTCTCATCTTGGAATACGGCAACGTCCTCTAATTTTACGATGGTCTCGGGCATAGCTTCATTTTGTGAAATAAAGGTACTAAGTTCAAAAATAATCCCCATTATTGATCAATCAATTTTTACATCTTTAGGGTATGAAACATACTTTGGCCTTAATTTTGACGTTATGACTAAAGTCAGTCGAGAACAGCGTAGAACACTATGAATCGAAAAAACCTCTTTGTGTTTCCCATTTTTTTGGGAACTTTTTTTGTGCTCAGTGCACAGGAAACCGAAATTTATACCCACGACAACAAAGCCTATCAAGATGCCCTGGCCCTGTACAACAACCAACAGTACCAGGCCGCGCAGACCATTTTCCAAACGGTAAAGGCCAGTACCAAGGATGGCGAGACGGAGGCCAACAGTGCCTATTATGCCGCCAATGCCGCCATACGGTTGAACCAGCGCGGAGCGGACAAAATGATGGAGGACTTTGTGGAGCGCTATCCCACGTCCACCAAACGCAATTCCGCTTTTTTGGACGTGGCCGATTATTATTTTGAGACGGGGAAATACCCATTTGCCCTCAAATGGTACAAAAAAGTGGATGAATCTTCCATGTCCTATGCAGACAAGGAGCGGTTCAACTTCAACAACGGTTATGCCCTTTATGCTTCCAACAGGCCAGGTGAGGCGGAACGGTATCTGAGCAAGGTTTCCACTTCCCAAAAATATGGATCGCAAGCCAAATATTATTTGGGGTACATTGCCTATGAGCAGGACGATTACAATCAGGCCAGTGCCCGTTTTGACCAGATCACGGACCCAGAGCTGCTCAATGAGAAGCTGTCCTATTACCAGGCCGACCTCAATTTTAAACTGGGCAAGTTCGAAGAAGCCATCGCCATGGCAGAAAAGCAGTTGCCCAAATCGGACCGGCAGGAAGTTTCCGAGCTCAACAAGATCATTGGTGAGAGCTATTTCAATCTGGAACAATATGGAAAGGCCATTCCGTACTTGGAAGGCTATAAGGGCAAACGGGGCAAGTTCAACAACACCGATTACTATTTGCTGGGATATAGCCATTACAAGCAAGGAGACTATCAGAATGCCATACAGCAATTCAATAAGATCATTGGAGGGTCCAACAATGTGTCGCAGAACGCATACTATCATTTGGCGGAATGCTATTTGAAGTTGGACAAGAAATCCGAAGCGCTCAATGCCTTCCGAAATGCATCACAAATGGATTACAGCCCCGAAATCCAGAAAGATGCCATGCTCAACTACGCCAGATTGAGCTACGAAATAGGCAATGCCTACGAGCCTGTTCCTCAGGTGTTGACTTCCTATTTGGAGAAATATCCCAAGGATGAAAACCAAATGGAGATCCAAGAACTTTTGGTGGACTCATACATCACTTCCCGTAATTTTGAAGGGGCCATGCAGCTTTTGGAGAAGAACAAGAACTATGCGAGCAAGGAAACCTATCAAAAAGTGGCCTACTATCGCGGGGTGGAGCTTTTTATCGATGGGGATTATGAAGCGGCCTTGGAACGTTTTTCCAAATCCTTGAAAAGTGCCGATAATGCAACTTTTGAGGCAAGGACCCTATATTGGAAGGCGGAATCTGCCTATCGGTTGAACCGTTTTCAAAAAGCCTTGGTCGATTTTGTGAAATTCCAACAACTTCCTGCATCCAAAGCGTTGCCGGAATACCAAGAGTTGGACTATAATCTGGGCTATTGCTACTTCAAACTGAAGGATTACAACAATGCGATAGCCTATTTCAAGAACGTGGTCAATTCCAACGCCCTTGATGAGGACCGCAAGAACGATGGTTATCTCCGTTTGGGGGACAGCTATTTCGTGACCAGCAAATATCAGTTGGCCATGAACGCCTACGACGCATCTTCCAAATTGAACGGACCGGAGAGGGACTATGCTGCGTTTCAGAAAACATTGTGCAGTGGATTTTTGGGCAACAATTCGGCCAAGATCGATGGGCTTATCGAATTTCTGGAGCGTTATCCCACCTCTTCGTTGCGGGATGATGCCCTTTTTGAACTCGGCAATTCCTATATCAAAAACAATCAGGAGAATTTGGGACTACGCACCTATGACCGTCTTGTGGCCGAATATGCAAAAAGTAAGTTTGCCCCCCAAGGCATGTTGCGCCAAGGCCTTGTGCACTATAATGCCAGTAGAAACCAACAGGCTTTGGATAAGTTGAAGGAAGTAGTGCAGAAATATCCGAACACCCAAGAGGCCAAACAGGCGGTGGCCACGGCCAAATTGGTCTATGTGGACGAAGGTAGGGTGAGCGAATATGCCGCATGGGCCAGAAACCTGGATTTTGTGGAGGTGACCGACTCTGAACTTGACAATGCCAGTTTTGAATCGGCTGAAAAGAAGCAGATAGAGGGTAAGACCGATGTGGCCATCAAAGGCTATGAGGACTATTTGAAACAGTTCCCGAACGGCCTTCATTCCGGAAGTGCCAATTTTGCCTTGGCCCAGCTTTATTTTGCCAAGGGGCAAAAAGACAAGGCCCTGCCACGGTACAAAGCAGTGGCCGATGGAGGGAACGGTGAATATACCGAGCAGGCATTGACCCGTGTCTGTGAGATTTATGTGGAAAAGCAAGATTATCAAAGCGCCATTCCCTACCTGAAACGATTGGAAAGCACGGCCGATATTTCCGAGAACAGGACCTTTGCCCAATCCAATTTGATGAAGGGGTATTATGGACAAAAAGACTATGGGCAGACCATAGCCTATGCCGAAAAGGTGTTGAAGGCGCCGAAAATTGACGATAGGATCAAGAGTGATGCGCAGATCATGATTGCACGCTCGGCCATCGCCACAGAAAATGAAGCACTGGCCAAGACCGCCTATCAGGATGTGAAGAAAATCGCTACGGGGGAACTCGCTGCCGAAGCGTGGTACTACGATGCGTATTTTAAAAATAAGGAGGGTGATTTTGAAGCCTCCAACACATCGGTACAGAAGTTGGCGAAGGATTACTCGGCCTACAAGACATGGGCCGGAAAGGGATTGGTGATCATGGCCAAAAATTTCTACAATTTGGGAGATGCCTTCCAGGCCACCTACATTTTGGAAAGCGTGATTTCCAATTTTTCGGACTATGATGAGATTGTCACCGAGGCCAAGAGCGAACTGGCCAGTATCAAGACGAAGGAAGCAGAGAGCAATTCATCGGTAGATCCCAACCAAAATTAAATGAGACACGACATGCAAAAGAGAACCTATATATTTCCATTACTTTTTTTGAGCCTTTTTGGAACCCTTTTCGGTCAGGAGACCGATGATATCGGCACGGAGACGGTAACGGTGGTGAAACCGTATTCCCCTACCGTTTCGGATGCCTTCAAGATCAAATCGGCACCCAATCTGAACGATTCCATCGTGCTGCAAAAAAAGAAGATAGACTACAGTATTTTTTCCGTTCCGGTGGCGTCCACCTTTACCCCGGCCAAGGGAAAGGCATCGGGAGTGAAGAAGACCCCGCCACCCACGCTGTACAATTCGTATGCTTCGGTAGGGCTGGGCAACTATAACAATGCCTTGGTGGATTTTTATACCAGCAGGGAGTTCAACAGGGGAGAGGACCTGTTGGATTTTGGCCTGACCCACAATTCATCAAGGGGCGATCTGGATTCCACACCTTTGGACACGGAGTTCTACAATACAAAACTTGATGCGTCCTACGCCAAAAGGGACAGATATATGGATTGGGGTGCCAGTATAGGGCTTCAGCACCAACTGTACAACTGGTATGGGATAGAGAACGGGGCCTATAGCGAGGATGTTGTTGCCGCCATGGACGAACAGCAAAATTATTTCAATGCAGAGGCAAAGGCCCATTTGAACATGGAGGATTCCTTTTTCAAACAAGGGAACCTGCTTTTGAGGCGTTTTTGGGATGCCACGGAATCCGCGGAAAACCGTTTAGTGCTCAACCCGACCTTTGAACTGCCTGTTACCGAGGAGCTGATCACCATTTCTGCCAAGTTGGATTATGTGGGCGGAAATTTCAAAAATGCATCATTGAACAATACGACCAATACCGGGGAGATCAATTACAGCCATTTGCAGGCCGGTGTGACCCCGAGTCTCCTCATCCTACGTGATGATCTTACCCTGAATCTGGGAGCGAACATTGTGTATGGTCTTGACACCGAAAACAGTGACAGCAATTTCTATATCTATCCAGCCGTGACCGCTTCGTACCGTCTTTTGGATGAAAATGTGATTGCCTACGGGGGGATAGAGGGGGAATTGAAGCAAAACTCGTATCACGATTTTGTGGATGACAACCCTTACGTGTCGCCGACCTTGGATATTCTGCCGACCGATCAGCAATATGAAGGCTATTTAGGTTTAAAGGGACAGTTGATGTCCAATGTTGGGTACAACATTAAAGGTTCCTATACCGCAGAGAACAGAAGGCCCTTGTTTTTGCTGAACCCTATCAATATCAGGGATGATGAGAAAAGCTATTATTACGGCAATTCCTTTCAGGTGTTTTATGATGATATGAAGACCTTGGGCGTGTTCGGGGAAATCAATGTTGATATCAACCGCAACTTTACCTTGGGGGTGAATGCGGAATTTTATGATTATGATACGGAAACGGACAATCCTGCTTGGAACCTTCCTTCCATCAAAGGATCATTGTTCATGGATTACCAGATTACCGATCAATGGTACATGGGCGCCAATTTGTTTTATGTGGGTGAACGGGACGATTTGATATCGCAGGCCATTGATGGTGCAGTACCTTCTGAATTTCCATCGACCATCGTGACCTTGGACGGTTTTTTTGATGCCAATGCCCATCTGGGGTACAGGTTCAATGAGCAACTTTCCATTTTTGTGAAGGCTTCCAATATTGCCAACAACAACTATCAAAACTGGGCCAATTTCAGGGTGCAGGGCTTTCAGGCCTTGGCCGGGGTGTCCTACAAGTTTGATTTTTAAAGCTCGTAGAGAATAGTTTATTCTTGAAGACATATATGTATTTCCTATTTTTGGAAAAACCATCAAGAATGAAAAAAATCCTTTCAATTCTAGTATTGCCTCTTTTGTTGGCCTGTAACTCCAAGCAAGAAGTGGACATGATCGTTCACAATGCCAACATCTATACAGTAGATGAAGAATTCTCCAAGGCAAGTTCCGTGGTCATCAAGGATGGAAAGTTTCTGGAAGTGGGAGAAAGCGAAGTCCTCCAAAAAAAATACAACGCCAAAGAAGTGTTGGATGCCGAAGGGAAGACAATCGTCCCAGGACTCATAGACGCCCATTGCCATTTTTATGGGCTTGGACTGAACCAACAAGTAGTGGATTTGGTAGGTACTTCCAGTTTTGATGAAATTGTGGACAAAGTGGCCGCTTTCCAAAAAGAACGTCCCGCCAGTTATATTCGCGGCAGAGGTTGGGACCAAAATGATTGGGAAGAAAAGGAGTTTCCCACCAAGGACAAACTTGATGAACTGTTCCCGGACATCCCCGTGGTTCTGGAACGAATTGATGGGCATGCCTATCTGGTGAACCAAAAGGCACTGGATTTGGCAGGGATAACCATGGAAACCCAAATGGATGGTGGGGAAATTGTGAAGAAGAACGGGGCAATCACTGGTGTTTTAGTGGATAACCCTATGGGTATGGTCGATGCCGTTATCCCACAACCCACCAAGGAACAACAAATCCAAGCCCTGAAAGATGCCGAACGGATATGTTTGGGTCATGGCCTCACCACGGTCAACGATGCGGGCTTGGGCAGACAGACCATAGAACTCATCGATAGCCTCCAGCAAGCGGGGGACTTGTCCATAAGGATCTACGCCATGGTTTCCAACACACCGGACAACCTGGACTATTTTTTGGACAAGGGGATCATCAAAACAGATAAGTTGAACGTCCGCTCCGTGAAAGTTTATGGGGACGGAGCATTGGGATCTAGGGGAGCCGCATTAAAAGCCCCTTATGCTGATCAAGCCGGGCATTATGGGGCCATGGTCACCCCTGTGGCCGAAATCGGTGCCCTGGCCGAACGTATTGCCGCTTCTGATTATCAAATGAACACCCATGCCATTGGCGATTCTGCCAATGTGGTCGTGCTCAGGGCCTATCAAAAAGCTTTGCAGGGCAAGGAAGACCGGCGGTGGAAAGTGGAACATGCCCAAGTGGTATCAATGCAGGATTTCGATTATTTTGAAGATGGGATCATTCCATCCGTGCAACCCACACATGCCACCAGCGATATGTATTGGGCAGGGGATAGACTGGGTCCCGACCGCGTAAAGGGTGCCTATGCCTACAAAACATTGTTGGAAAAGGCGGGAATCGTGGCTTTGGGAACCGATTTTCCCGTGGAGCAGGTAAGCCCTTTCCTGACATTTTATGCCGCGGTGGCCAGACAGGACCAAGAACAGTATCCGGAAGGAGGGTTCCAGATGAAGGATGCCCTCTCCAGGGAAGAAACCCTAAAGGGAATGACCCTTTGGGCGGCCTATTCCAACTTTGAGGAGAACGAGAAAGGAAGCATTGAGCCGGGGAAGCTTGCCGATTTTGTTATCCTCAGCGATGACATCATGACCGTCCCTGTGGAAAACATCCCAAGTTTAAAGGCGGAGCAAGTTTTTTTGAATGGTGTTAGGGTAAAATAAAAAAAGCGGGGAAGGCCCCGCTTTTTCATATCGAATAATCTGTATTAGAAACTGATTGGCAGGGAAACCCTTGTGGTGCCCCATCCCATGACCATTTCACCATCATCTTCAAAAGCAATGGAAAAAGCTTCCAATTCCTCATCGTCAGTGCTGGCAGTAGCGGTAACCCTGGCTACGTCCGCATCGCTGTCATAGGAATACGCCCCCCATTGGTTCAAATTACTGTTCAGGATAACGGTCCATTCATCATCCCCAGGAATGGTAAACAAGGAATACGTACCCGCCTTGACGGTCTTACCTCCAATGGTGGCATCCTTGTAAAAAGTAACTTCAGTGGCCTCGTTGGCACCGGTTCTCCACACCTTTCCTTCAGGAGCAAGGTCGGCCAAACTACGGCCTTTCAATTGTGGTCGGCTGTAGATCACACGGACGGACTTATCGGCCTCCTTGTAACTAGCTGGATAAGAAGCGATGTCCAAGGGACTCTTGTCCAGACCGCTGAATTTTTGGGCTGTGGCCTCTGTGGAAAAAACCATGGCAAAAGCAAAGAATGTCAGTAAAAATAGATTTTTCATGATTGTGATTTTAGTTGTTTTCAAAACTAGAATTTATTCAATGTTGTTTGTATAAAAAGACGTTAAAATTGAAGAACCTTACAGAATGCTCCAGATTGATATGCTCTTTCGCTAAAAAAGTTTCATAAAAATATATTTTTATATTTTATATAAATAAAATGTAACCAAAATATGCATTATTGTTTTATTTCAAAAGTTGAATATTCATTTTTGTATAAAAATTGTAATAAATTATATTTGTATGTGTGGAATTGTTTGCGCATTTGATGTGAAGGAAAGCACGGAAGTGTTGAGGCCCCAATTATTGGAAATGTCCAAAAAAGTGAGACATAGGGGTCCCGATTGGAGTGGGATTTATTCGGATGACAAGGCCATTTTGGCCCATGAAAGGTTGGCGATCGTGGATCCTGCCTCAGGGAAACAACCTTTGTTGAGTGCCGATGGAAAACTTGTGCTTGCCGCCAATGGCGAAATCTATAACCATCAAGAACTGAGAAAACAGTTCGAAGGAAAATATACGTTCAAGACCCAATCCGATTGCGAGGTCATTTTGGCGCTCTACCAAGAAAAGGGTGTGGATTTCATTGATGAAATGAACGGGATTTTTGGCTTTGCCATATACGACAGCGAAAAGGATGAATATTTCATCGCCCGTGACCATATGGGGATCATTCCGTTGTATATCGGTTGGGACAAAAACGGTACTTTTTATGTGGCCTCCGAATTGAAGGCTTTGGAAGGCACCTGTTCCAAGATCCAACTTTTTCCTCCCGGACACTATTTGCACAGTTCGGACGGGGAGTTCAAGAGATGGTACCAACGGGATTGGATGGAATACGATGCCGTCAAGGAAAACAAGACCAGCATTGAGGAGATCAAAGTGGCCTTGGAGGCCGCGGTGCACCGCCAATTGATGTCCGATGTGCCCTATGGGGTGCTGCTTTCCGGTGGATTGGACTCTTCCGTGACCTCGGCCATCGCCAAAAGATATTCCCAAAAAAGGATTGAATCCGGTGATACCGCCGATGCCTGGTGGCCACAATTGCATTCCTTTTCAGTGGGATTGGAAGGTTCGCCCGATTTGGCCGCTGCCCAAAAAGTGGCCAAACATATCGGGACCATACACCACGAGATAAAATTCACCATCCAGGAAGGCTTGGATGCCATAAAGGATGTCATCTACAACCTCGAGACCTACGATATCACCACCATCAGGGCGAGCACGCCGATGTATTTGATGGCAAGGGTCATCAAGTCGATGGGGATCAAAATGGTGCTTTCCGGAGAGGGTGCTGATGAGTTGTTCGGAGGTTACCTGTATTTCCACAAGGCACCAAGTCCAAAGGACTTCCATGAAGAAACCGTGCGCAAGTTGGACAAACTCCATATGTACGATTGCCTCAGGGCCAACAAATCCTTGGCGGCATGGGGAATAGAGGGCAGGGTTCCATTTTTGGACAAGGAATTTATGGATGTGGCGATGCGAATCAACCCAAAGGACAAGATGATCAACGGGGAGCGCATGGAAAAATGGGTGGTGCGAAAAGCATTCGAGTCCTATCTTCCCGAAAGTGTGGCCTGGAGACAAAAGGAACAATTTTCTGATGGAGTAGGGTATAGTTGGATAGACACCCTAAAATCCATGGTGCAGGAAGAAGTGACCGATGAGCAATTGCAGAACGCCCACTTCAAGTTCCCGATACAGACACCCACCACCAAAGAGGAATATTATTACCGTTCCATTTTTGAGGGACATTTTCCTTCGGATGCGGCTGCGCTGAGCGTTCCACAAGAACCTTCGGTCGCCTGCAGTACCAGGATAGCCCTGGAGTGGGACGAGGCCTTTAAGAACATGAACGACCCATCAGGTAGGGCCGTTGCCAAAGTACATGCCGATGCTTATGTAAAATAACCCAACCTATAATAACCAACCAACGATATGGAGCAGGAAGATGCTGTTTTGTTTCATTTTCAATTAGTCAGAAAAACCCCTTCGACAAGGGGTTTTTCGTTGGTGGTCGGGTTATGATCCAGAACATTTGTACAGGCCTTCGTTTTCCACAGATTTTGTTGATAACTTAGGGGGTTCATTGTCCCTCTATGGCCTAATTCCACTGGCTATTCCTTATATTTGTAGGATTTGAAAAATTCAAGGCAAATACTAAGAATATATGAGCGAAGAAGCGAACAAGAAACAATACTCGGCGGATAGTATCCAGGCCCTCGAGGGCATGGAACACGTGCGTATGAGACCTTCCATGTATATTGGTGATGTAGGGGTCAGGGGGTTGCACCATTTGGTATATGAAGTGGTGGACAACTCCATCGATGAGGCCATGGCCGGCTATTGCGATGCGATTGATGTGGTCATTAATGAAGATAACTCCATAACCGTTAAGGACAATGGTAGGGGTATCCCTGTCGATCTGCACAAAAAAGAAGGAGTTTCTGCTCTTGAAGTGGTCATGACCAAGATTGGGGCTGGAGGGAAGTTTGACAAAGATTCCTATAAAGTTTCCGGGGGACTTCATGGTGTGGGGGTTTCTGTGGTCAACGCACTTTCCAATCATCTAAAAGCGACTGTACATAGGGACGGAAAAATCTGGGAACAGGAATATGAGAAGGGCAAGACGCTCTATCCTGTAAAGAGCATTGGGGAAAGTGATGAAACGGGTACCGTGGTTACCTTTATTCCTGATGACACCATCTTTACCCAGACCACAGAATACAATTATGAGACCTTGGCGAACAGGATGCGGGAGCTGTCGTATCTGAACAAAGGCATCACCATTACGCTTACCGATAAACGAAACAAGGACGACAAGGGAGAGTTTATTTCCGAAACCTTTCACTCCGAAGAAGGATTGAAAGAATTCATCAGATTCTTGGATGGAAACAGAGAGCCCCTCACCCAAAGCGTCATCTCCATGGAAGGGGAGAAGAACGGCATACCTGTGGAAGTGGCCATGGTCTATAACACAGGTTATACCGAGAACCTCCATTCCTATGTGAACAATATCAATACCCACGAAGGGGGTACGCACCTTTCCGGATTCAGGAGGGGGTTGACCACCACCTTGAAAAAATATGCCGACAATTCCGGTATGTTGGACAAACTAAAGTTTGAGATCTCAGGGGATGACTTCCGCGAAGGACTTACCGCCATTGTTTCCGTAAAAGTGGCCGAGCCCCAGTTTGAAGGTCAGACCAAGACCAAGCTGGGCAACCGCGAAGTCACCAGTGCCGTGAGCCAGGCCGTTTCCGAAATGCTGACCGACTATCTGGAGGAACACCCAGAGGATGCCAAACAGATCGTGGAAAAGGTAAAATTGGCCGCACAGGCAAGACATGCCGCTGCCAAGGCCCGTGAAATGGTCCAGCGTAAAAACCCGATGAGTGTTGGGGGATTACCTGGTAAACTTTCCGATTGTTCCGAACAAGATCCCACCAAATGCGAAGTGTTCCTCGTTGAGGGAGATTCGGCAGGTGGTACCGCCAAACAAGGACGGGACCGAAATTTCCAGGCCATTTTGCCCTTGCGTGGTAAGATTTTGAACGTTGAGAAAGCCATGCAGCACAAGGTCTTTGAAAACGAGGAGATCAAGAACATTTATACGGCGTTGGGAGTTACCATCGGAACCGAAGAGGATAGCAAGGCATTGAACTTGGACAAACTCCGTTACCACAAAGTGGTCATCATGTGTGATGCGGATGTCGATGGTAGCCACATTGAAACCTTGATCCTTACCTTCTTCTTCCGCTACATGCGGGAGTTGATAGAGGCAGGACACGTTTACATCGCCACTCCACCATTGTACTTGGTGAAAAAGGGATCGAAAAAACGCTATGCATGGACCGATAAGGAGCGTGATGAAATAGTGGCCTCCATGAACGGGGGGGCTGGCATCCAACGTTATAAAGGTCTTGGGGAAATGAACGCGGAACAATTGTGGGACACCACCATGAATCCGGAGTTCCGTACCCTGAGACAAGTAAGCATAGACAACGCCACCGAGTCGGACCGTATCTTCTCCATGTTGATGGGGGATGAGGTACCGCCAAGAAGGGAATTCATCGAAAAAAATGCCGTCTATGCCAACATAGATGCATAGATAACGGTTATTTCACAACAAAAACTCGCCCCAACAAGGCGAGTTTTTTAGTTTTAAGGAAAAATTTTACAAAATGAAGAAAATCATACTGCTCACAGCTTTGCTGGGAGTAACTTTCGGTAAGGCCCAAGACCTGAATGACATTTTCGTTTCCGGGGTCGATGATGCGGAACGTTTTGCCAATGCCTATTTGGCACCTGTTTCCGAAGCGGCCATCTATAGTATTTCCACAGGATGGTACAACAGTGCGGATTCCAAACCCCTCGGTGGTTTTGAGATATCCATCGTAGGAAACATGACAGGATTTAAGAACAAGGATGACAAGAAAGCCTTTTTGTTGGATCCCAGTGATTACGAAAATCTGGACTTTGTGCAAAACCCAGGTGAGGCACGATTGGTTTCAACGGGTCTTGGCGACATTGAGGGAATCGAGGTTTTTGTGGAGGATGAAAGCGGTATCTTCAGGGAAGAATTTGAACTTCCTTCGGGGTTGGCCTCCGAAAATCTCAACTTTATACCTTCCGGATATCTCCAAGGAAGTGTGGGATTGATCAAAGGATTGGAGGTAAAGGCCCGTTTTTTGCCCAAGATCAAATTTGATGATGATGCCAAAATAGGATTGTTTGGGGCAGGTGTCCAATATGATTTCACCAAGTTGCTCCCGGCCGATAAAGTATTGCCCGTGGCCATTTCAGCAGTGATTGGCTATACCAACCTCAATGGGGATTACGATTTTACGGATTCGGGTTTGATCGATGGTAGTGACCAGCGCATTGAAGCATCTTTCAACACATGGAACTTCAGTGCCGTCGTCTCCACCCGAAATATTCCTGTGATCAACTTTTATGGAGGTCTGGGCTATATCACGGGTAAATCGGATATCGATGTATTGGGAACCTATCAGGCCAATGGCCCGTTCTTTTCCGAAACAGTCGTGGATCCTTTTTCCGTTTCCAAAAAAGCCAGTGGGGTCAATGTCAATTTGGGCACCAAGTTGAAGTTGGGATTCTTCAGGATCAATGCGGAATATAATATTGCCGAGTTCAGCACCTTCACCTTTGGTCTCAACTTTGGATTCAGATAGTATCACCAACCGACCACCCAAAATAAAGTGGGCCACGACAAACGTCGTGGCCCACTATTTTCATATATGTTGGTCTTCAGGTTCACTCCCTAGTAGCGAAGACCGCGCCGTTGTCTAGGGCTAAAATTTCAGGATCTTGGGCTTTCATTAAGCTGACCGTAACATCGGTCACTTGGGGATCGCCATATATTATGGTGTAGGTCCCGTTTTCAACGGACCATTTAAAATCGGTATAAAAAACTAGTTTTGAATTGGAGTAGCTCTGGTACCTGCCCAGATACACATCGTTGAAGATCCATTCCTCGCGGGTCGTCTCAGAACCCTTGCCTTCTATGGTGGAAGATTGTGTTTTGGCCCAGATACCCAAAATAGGGTCGTTGTTCTCTGGAATGCGGCTACAGTTGCTTACGGCAATAATGCCTATGATGGACAACAATGAAAAGAGCTTTTTCATAGGTCAGTAGGTTAAATTGATTTTGGGACTATTAGAACGCTGGGAGGTGGGGAACTATTGCTCCGGATTCGTCAAAAAATAAAGAAAAAAGGATTTCTTCGATGAACGGACAGTTTTCTTAACATTTAAGAGGTCGAATATTCGGGGACATTTGCAAAATGAAACCATTAAAACTGGTGTAAGTCAGCTTTTTTCTAAGTGAAATGCCTTATTTTTGAGCGTTAAAATTTAAACTTATACAAATGAAAGTTACCGTAGTTGGAGCAGGCGCAGTGGGAGCTAGCTGTGCAGAATACATAGCAATGAAAAATTTTGCCTCGGAAGTGGTTTTGTTGGATATCAAGGAAGGATATGCCGAAGGAAAGGCGATGGATCTGATGCAGACCGCCTCCCTTATGGGCTTTGATACCAAGATCACCGGGAGCACCAACGATTATGGTAAAACCGCCAACAGTGATGTGGCAGTGATCACCTCAGGGATTCCCCGCAAGCCGGGAATGACCCGTGAAGAACTTATCGGGATCAATGCGGGAATCGTGAAAACCGTGGCCACCAACCTTTTGGAGCATTCGCCCAATGCCACAATCATCGTGGTGAGCAACCCTATGGACACCATGACCTATTTGGTGCACAAGGCCACTGGCCTGCCAAAGAACAAGATCATTGGTATGGGAGGTGCATTGGACAGTGCCCGTTTCAAATACAGATTGGCCGAGGTCCTTGGAGCCCCTATCTCCGATGTTGACGGTATGGTGATCGGTGGCCATAGCGATGTGGGTATGGTTCCCCTTATTGGCCATGCAACCAGAAATAGTGTAAAAGTTTCCGAGTTCCTTTCCGAAGAGAAAATGGAATGGGTAGTGGAAGAGACCAAGGTAGGTGGTGCCACTTTGACCAAGCTTTTGGGCACCAGTGCCTGGTATGCACCCGGAGCAGCGGTTTCGTCAATGGTACAGGCCATCGCCTGCGACCAAAAGAAAATGTTCCCATGTTCCACTATGCTGGACGGGGAGTATGGTCTTTCTGACATCTGTATCGGGGTGCCCGTGATATTGGGCAAGAACGGTATAGAGCAGATTGTTGAGATCAAACTTTCCGATGCCGAAAAGGCCAAAATGCAGGAAAGTGCCGAAGGCGTTAGAAAGACCAACGGATTGCTCCAAGTATAATCCCATCAAATTGACCACAAGATTGTCATTTCGGGTTTGAACAGCGGTGAATCCCAAACGAATGGTTGTAGGGATTGCTGTTGGATTCGGAATGACAATTTTGTTTTTACCAACCAATGCTCAGGCGTATTTGCAATTCAATCAATTTCTATTGTCAAATCTTATCGGAAATGATATATTTGCACGCTGTTTAAGAAAACATCTAAAAATTTAATAATCAATGCAAAATAAAGGACTTGTAAGGCTTTTCGCGATCCTTTTTGGCTTGGTGAGCATCTATCAGCTATCCTTTACCTTCATCACAAGTAAGTTGGAGAAGGATGCTGAGGCTTACGCAGTTAGCCAAATTTCGGAAGCTGAGGAAGATTATGTGGCAAAGCGCGAAGCTTTAGAGGCATCGTATCTGGACTCCATCAGTGACAACTCTGTTTTGGGTTTTACCAGCTATGAGGATGCCAAGAAAAAAGAGTTGAACAAAGGTCTTGACCTTAAGGGCGGTATCAACGTTACCCTACAGATTTCCGTGAAGGACATTTTGAAAGGTTTGGCGAACAATACCAAGAACCCTGTTTTCAACAAGGCGTTGGCCGATGCCGATGTAGCATCAACCAATAGTGACAATACCTATTTGGAACTATTTTTTGAGGCATTTGACAAGATCAAGGGCGATACCAAATTGGCCTCCCCTGACATCTTTGCCAACAAAGGACTGAGCGATGATGTCAATTTCCAAATGAGTGATGAAGAGGTAAAGCCCATCATCCGAAGAAAGATAGACGAGTCCATCGTTTCTGCATTTGAAGTACTCCGTGAGCGTATCGACGGTTTCGGTGTGACCCAGCCCAACATCCAAAGGGAAGGCAATTCCGGACGTATTTTGGTGGAGCTGCCCGGTGCCAGGGACATTGCCCGTGCGCAGGAGCTGCTTTCCAGTACCGCACAGTTGGAGTTCTGGGAAACCTATCCCCAGAGCAATCCAAGTTTGGGAACCTTTTTGGTGAACGCCAACGAGCGATTGAAAGAAATTTTGGAGCCTGAAACTACTCAAGAAGAAGTTTCAAAGCCAGAATCAGAAATAGATTCCTTACTTTCGGATGTTTCCCAAGATTCTTTGGACATGGCGCCTCAAACCAATCCCCTTTTGGGCAAGTTGATTCCAGCCAACCCTGGTAGCCATGCCATTGCAAGGGCCATGGTGTCCGATACGGCCGAGATTGGAAAGTACTTGAGGATGCCTGAGATCAAAAGATTGCTGCCCAATGACATCCAATTTGCCAAGTTTCTCTGGGAAAGACCAGCCCAAGATGTGGAAGTGGTAGATCTATATGCCCTTAAATCCAACAGGGATGGTGTGCCAAGGATCAGCGGTGATGTTGTTTCCGATGCCCAGGACACTTTTGACCAGTTCAACAAGCCAGCGGTGAGCATGACCATGAACACCCGGGGTGCCAAGGAGTGGGAAGAGCTGACAGGTGACGCCTACAACAACCAGACTGGTATTGCCATTGTACTGGACAATAAAGTATATACTGCCCCTGGGGTTTCTTCAGGGCCCATTTCAGGTGGCCGTTCCGAGATTACTGGAACTTTCACCGTAAACGAGACCAAGGACATTGCCAACGTATTGCGTGCGGGTAAACTTCCAGCTTCTGCAGATATTATCCAATCCGAAGTGGTTGGACCATCTTTGGGCCAGGAAGCCATTGATAGTGGATTTACATCCTTCATCATAGCTATGGTCTTTGTATTGCTATGGATGATTTTTTACTACGGAAAAGCTGGGGTGTTTGCCGATATTGCATTGATATTCAATATATTGCTAATTTTTGGTGTATTGACCAGCTTGGGTGCTGTTTTGACATTGCCAGGTATTGCCGGTATCGTATTGACCATCGGTATGTCGGTGGATGCCAACGTACTTATCTTTGAAAGGATCAAGGAAGAATTGGCAAAAGGCAAGGGCAAGGCACAGGCGATTGCTGACGGTTTCGGAAATGCACTGTCCTCTATCTTGGATGCCAACATCACTACAGGACTTACCGCGATCATCCTTTTCATTTTTGGTTCAGGACCCATAAAAGGATTTGCCACTACCTTATTGATAGGTATTGTTACATCATTGTTCACGGCCATATTCGTGACCCGATTGATGATCGATGCGTATTCAGCGAAGAAGGGCAGAAGATTGGATTTCACCACAGGAATCACAAAGAATCTCTTCACCAACATGAACATCGATTTCTTGGCCAAGCGTAAGATTGCTTATATCCTATCTGGAATCTTGGTGGCAGTTTCTGCGTTTTCCCTGTTCACGACGGGTCTTCAAGAAGGGGTTGATTTTATCGGAGGACGTTCCTATCAGATACGTTTTGAGAAAGCGGTGAACCCTTCGGAAATCGCTTCCGAGCTCAATACGGTATTCGGTAGCGGAACCAACGTGAAAACCTTTGGGGATGCCAACCAGATAAAGGTCACCACTCCTTACAAAGTAGATGAGGAAGGTGTGGAAGTGGATAACGAGATCCAGACCAAACTATATACTGCATTGCAGAAATATCTTCCAGATGGTACCTCTTTTGAAGATTTTACCATCGGGGCTTCTGAAAAATCAATAGGCATCCTACAATCGGTAAAAGTAGGGCCTACCATTGCCGATGATATTAAAAAGAATGCCTTTTTGGCCATCTTGGGCTCATTGGCGGTCGTGTTCCTCTACATCCTTTTGCGATTCAGGAAATGGCAATTCTCCTTGGGTGCCGTTGTTGCGGTTTTCCATGATGTAATGATCGTATTGGGTATCTTCTCCCTTACCGGAAAGCTCATGCCTTTCAATATGGAGATCGATCAGGCCTTCATTGCGGCCATCTTGACGGTGATCGGGTATTCCTTGAACGATACCGTGGTCGTATTCGACCGTATCCGTGAAATAACGGTCATCAAAGGCTTCAAAGGCGGAGAGAACATCAACGACGCCTTGAACAGTACCTTGAGCCGTACCTTGAACACCTCATTGACCACATTGATCGTGTTGTTGGCCATCTTCATTTTTGGAGGGGAGAGCCTGCGAGGATTCATGTTCGCAATGATCGTTGGTGTGGTAGTGGGTACCTATTCTTCGGTATTCATCGCAACGCCGATCATGTTCGATACCTTGAAGAAAAAAATTGCAGCCGCCACAGCTGCATAGTTTAAGTTTTTAGATGAATATCAAAAAGGGCCGCTCATAGAGCGGCCCTTTTTTGTGCCTAACTTTTCTATGAAAGCCCAACGCTGCCTACCGAACCTGTTTCCCGAACATCCAAAATGTAATTGAATTGGGGATGCAGACCGGGTTCTTTTCTGTGGGAAACAAAAACAATGGCCGAATCGCTTTCTGATGCGATCTTGTTCACCAAGTCAACAAACAGGGCCGCACTAAAATCGTCCAGACCGGCCGTGGGTTCGTCCAAAATAAGAAGGGGAGGGTGCTTGATCATGGCCCTGGCCGCCATGATCAATCTTTTCTCGCCCGCGGAAAGGTCACGGAAATGATTCGCTCTTTTATCGTATAGTCCCAAAAGTTTCAACCAGTCATGGGCCAGACGCTTCTCGGTATCCGTTGGGATGACATAGAGGCCAATGGAATCGTGCAGACCGGAGATGACCATATGTTCCAGACTGTGGTAACCTTGGAATTTGTCGGTGACCGCAGGAGTGAAGTACCCTATTTTTTTCTTAAGGTCCCACACACTTTCCCCGCTACCTTTCTTCTGTCCAAAAAGGGTGAGATTTTGTCCGTATCCTTTATGACTGTCCCCTGTGATCATGGAGAGCAAGGTACTCTTGCCACTTCCGTTGGGGCCTATCAATTGCCAGAATTCCCCTCTTTGTATGATCCAATCGATTTGGTCCAATACCTGCCGTCCGTCAAAACTGACCGAGACTTTTTCAAATTTGACCAATTCCGTGTCGGTCGGTTCCAGAGGGTGGAGCGGAGAGGGGATGGCACCGTTAAATGCAGTGCTCTTTCTTTCGTTGGCTTCCCAAAATGCCTTTGCTGTTTCGTAAGGATGCAATTGTTCCCCATCAAGTTTGAAAAAAACGGTGGTCACCGGTAAAATATCCTCCAACCTACTGACCAATTGCACCAGAATTTTGGTGGAGGCTATCGTGCAGAGTTGTTCTTTTAGCAGTGCTTGGGTGGCCACGTCCAGATTGTCAAAAGGATTGACCAGGACCAAAAAGTCAGGTTCCTGTTGGAGCAAATGGCGCAGCAGGGCCTTTTTTTGTTCCCCACTGCTCATGGTCTTGAGGGATTGTTGCGTTTCCCTGGTCAAGATCTTGATATCGTGCCGTTCCTCTTCGTCCATATAACGCTCGATTTCCGACCGTGAAAAAAGAAGACCGTTCAAAGATTCGAGTTGCTGTAACCCTGAAATAGGCACATTGGCCAATAACCGGTCAATAATGCTGTGTGTTTGGGACGTGTTATTGGTAAGTATCGCGTAGCTTTTGGGTTGATTCATGCAATTGGAAATGAATACCCAAAATTACAATTATCCTTGGTTTACCCTAAAAATATGAACGGGATTGTCCTTGTAGGTGGTAGTTTTGTCCAAGAACATGTCATTTTTCAGGGCCACTTTTTGGGACGGAACATTGTCCACATGGATGATGGAAATCAAGGAGTCCGAATAGCCCTCTTGGAATGCAAACTGCTTACATTTTTGCGCCGCCTCAAAGGCAAAGCCCTGCAACCAGAACTTGGGCAATATGGAATATCCGATTTCCAGTTCTTCCATATCATCCACAACCTGTACCAAGAGCCCACAGATCCCCACCAGTTTTCCGGATGCTTTCAGGATTAGGGCATTCATTCCGCCCAAATCGTTGTCATACCGCTCAAAGACCCTGTCAAATTGGACTTTGCAAGCTTCCTTGGGGTCGGTTGGCAAGCCTTCCCAATATTGTGTGGATCTCGGGTCATGGTAGAACGGCAACCATTCCCCGAAGTCTGAAGGCTGTAATTTTCGGAACAACAAGCGCTCCGATTCTTCATGCTCTAAAAGATATTTGGGCATTACTTTCGGGTAAAGGTAATACTGTCCCCGACCTGTAGCTGCATCTTGTCCGACAATCCCGCATTTATCTCAAGGACATATTTGGCGGGAACGTCCGAAGGCAGGCTGCTTTCATCGTAAGGCTTGGCGTTCTTTTGGAAACTGACGATTTTCATTTCTTCATTCACATAAATGATGTCCAAAGGAAATTCAGTGTTCTTCATATAGAAGGAACGTGAGGATACATTGGGGAATATGAACAGCATACCTTGGTTTTCTTCCATGGATTGACGGTACATGAGTCCTGTTTCAGTTTCGTAATCTGTTTCAGCGATCTCTATGTCAAATTTTGCTTTCAACGAATCTGTTTCGGTGGACAGGATGGACAACTCTCCCTCCTTGGTGAACGTCACGGTCTCGGTTTTCAAAGCCTGCTTGGTCTCGGACTTGCAGGAGGCCAGGAAAAGGGTCAGAATGGATAAAAAGATGCCTAGATGCTTCATGCTGCTAATCCCTGTAGAATAAAGGTGCTGGTTTGTACATAAAGTAGAACCCTATGGCGACCATGGGAATGCTCAGCCATTGCCCTGTGGAAAGAAGGCCGAGCGATTCTTCAAAACCGCCCTGGCTCTTTTTGAAGAACTCCACAAAAAATCGGACGGTGAACAAAAGCACCATGAAGAGTCCAAAAATGTAACCTTCCTTTTCCTTTTTCTCCGTTCTCCAATAGATGATCTGTAAAAAAAGAAAAATGAAAAAATAGCAAATGGCCTCGTACAATTGCGCTGGATGACGATAGGGAATGGTCTGCAGGATGCCCGCAAATTCAGGATTGTGTTCGATGGCCTTGTATGCGGCATTTTCTGTGGCTTCCTTTGTGATGGCCATGGCCTTGTAGGCAGGCATATCATCGGAGTCCCTTATAAACCGTGTGGCCAAAAAATAGGACTGGTGGACCACTTTTCCATTGATCTCCGAATTGAAAAAATTGCCCAAGCGCACAAAACAGGCCCCAATGGCCGAAGGGATCACCAATCGGTCCAACATCCAGAGCATCCGGATATCGCCCCATTTTCTGCAGAAGAGCCACACCCCGATGATGGCCGCAATGGTGGCCCCATGACTGGCCAGACCGGTAAAGCCGGTGAATTCATAGCCGTTTATGATGCCGAACAAGGTACTTTCCGCATTTTCTCGAATAGGCAATAGGATTTCCACCAAATGGTCCTTGTAATAGTCCCAATCATAGAAAAAGACATGTCCCAGGCGGGCACCCAACATGATGGAAACCACGGTGTAGATGAAGAGGGAATCCAATTTTTCCATGGATTTCTTCTCGTTCTGGAATATTCGTTTCATGATGATCCAGCCTACCACAAAGGCTGCGATCCAAAGCAGGTTGTAGTATTTTATTTGAATGAAGCCCAGTTTGAAAAGGGTGCCTTCCGGGTTCCAATTGATTCCAAGGAAATACATCTAGTTAAATTTTGGACTAATATAACCACTTTGTGTGGTTGATACTTATGTTTATGTAATTTTTGGCTACAGATAACCTTTTTGGAACGATTTGGACACGTTCTTTTCGGTCCATACTAAGGAACGGGGTCGTACCCGCTTCCACCCCAGGGATTGCAGCTCATTATGCGTTTGAAGGAGAGCCATCCCCCTTTGAACAGGCCATGTTTTCTCAATGCTTCCAAAGTATATTGCGAGCAAGTGGGGGAGTAGCGGCAAGTGGCCGGGAACATGGGAGAGATGAAATTCTGGTAAAATTTCACCAATAGAATGAAAGGGGCGATCAGGATATGTTTCATTCGTTGTATTGAGGAAATGCAAGGTAAAAAAAAGCCCCGACAAAGTCGGGGCGTTCATCAAACTTCCTCGGATGCAGGATGTACGGGTACCAAATATTCCGCTTCCTCATCCGTGTACAAGCGGGATTTTATCACAAAACGCAGTCCCAAAGGAATTTCCAAACTGAAACTGGAGCCTCTCCCAGTCGTAATGTCCACGGTCAACTGGGTGTGTTTCCAGTATTCAAACTGATCTTTGCTGATGAAAAAATCGCATCCATGGATGTTGCCCAACCAAATATCGGTTTCGTTGAGCATCAGTTCACCCTTTGGGAAACACATGGGCGACGAACCATCGCAGCATCCTCCACTCTGGTGGAACATCAATTCGCCGTGGCGTTCCCGGAGTTGATCGATGATCTTTTCGGCACGATCGGTAACCAGGACCCGTTTTATTGCCCTGGCCATTTTAGAAAAAACCCAATTTGCTCTTGTCGTAGGAAATGAGCATGTTCTTGGTCTGACGATAGTGGTTCAGCATCATCTTGTGCGTTTCCCTACCGATACCCGATTTTTTATAACCTCCGAAGGGCGCATGAGCAGGGTAGGCGTGGTAACAGTTTACCCAGACCCTTCCGGCCTGTACCTGCCTCGAAATCTTATAGGCTTGGTGCATGTCGCGCGTCCATACCCCGGCACCCAATCCATAAAGGGTATCGTTGGCGATTTCCAAGGCTTCTGCCTCATTTTTAAAGGTGGTCACGCAAACCACTGGGCCAAAAATCTCTTCTTGGAAAACCCTCATTTTGTTGTTTCCCTTCAAAATGGTGGGTTGGATGTAGTATCCACCTTCCAGTCCTTCATTGTAGGCGGCCTCGCCTCCTGTCAGTACTTCGCAGCCCTCTTCTTTCCCTATTTGGATGTAATTCAAGATTTTCTCGTACTGGTCGTTGGAAGCCTGTGCGCCCATCATGGTGTTTGGGTCCAGGGGATGTCCCAATTTAATGGCCTTGGTGCGTTCCACCACCCGTTCCATAAACTTGTCAAAAATGTTTTCCTGTACCAAGATCCTGGAGGGGCAGGTACAGACTTCTCCTTGGTTCAAGGCAAACATAACGGCACCTTCCAAGCATTTGTCAAAGAATTCGTCATCGGCATCCATGATGCTCTCAAAGAAAATATTGGGGGATTTTCCGCCCAATTCCAAGGTGACTGGAATGATGTTCTTGGAGGCATATTGCATGATCAATTGGCCTGTGGTGGTCTCTCCGGTAAAGGCGATTTTGCTGATCCTGGGATTTGACGCCAAAGGCTTTCCTGCTTCTATTCCAAATCCATTAACAATGTTCAGTACTCCAGCGGGAAGAATATCCTCGATGAGTTCCATCAACACCAAAATGCCCACAGGGGTCTGCTCGGCCGGTTTCAATACCACACAGTTCCCGGCTGCAAGGGCAGGGGCTATTTTCCAAGCGGCCATCAATAGGGGAAAGTTCCATGGAATGATCTGGCCCACCACGCCAAGCGGTTCCAGGATGTTCATGGACACCGTGTTGGAATCCAATTCGCTCACCGAACCTTCTTCGGCCCTGATCACCCCGGCGAAATACCTAAAATGGTCCAAGGCCAAGGGCAGGTCGGCCGCACGGGTTTCCCTCAATGGTTTTCCGTTGTCCCAGGTTTCGGCACGGGCCAATACCTCTAGATTTTGTTCCATTCGGTCGGCAATCTTCAGCAAGAGGTTGCTTCGGTAGGTGGCCGATGAATTGTTCCACTGTGGTGCAGCGGCCCAAGCGGCATCCAAGGCTTTTTCAATGTCCTCTGCCGATGATCGGGCAATTTTTGTGAATGCATTTCCATCCACGGGGGAGATGTTGTCAAAATATTCGCCATTGGTTGGGGGGGTCCATTTTCCACCAATGTAATTTTCATACTGGTCCTTGAACTTGGGTTTTTCCAGAACGTTGCGCTCTGTTGTTTGTACATTGCTCATGATCGAAACTTTTAGTTGTTAACGTTTAATTTTGTGTGCTGGACGATGGTCTGTCCAAGTGTCTGATTTTAAAAGTATTGATTTTGCAATCCAAGCATCTGACGTATTCTATTATTGTTGTGACCAATCCTCTTTGTTTTTATATTTTTAATAATATTCAGTGGTATATTTTTTATATTTAATAAGTTTTTATGCAACATTTTAAGGACTGATTATTGGTATGCAGCTTTCTGATAGATTTTATAAAGAGCGTAAGTTGGAGCATTTGGTAGAGAACCAGACTTCCTACACCTTGAACAATGCCGCCATGCATGTGTTCGAGACGCATCTTCAAGCGGAGTGGGTGATGTTGCAGTTCGATCAACCTGTACTCGCATCCATGCTCATTGGAAAAAAGGTGATGCACTTGCGGGATAAAAAGGCCTTTGATTTTTTGCCGGGTGAATCCTTGATCTTGCCTTCCAATGAAGTCATGTGCATCGATTTTCCTGAAGCTGACCACGAGAACCCTACCCGTTGCTTGGCCATGGCCATTTCCGAAGAAAAGATCAATAAGGTCATCACATTGATGAACGAGGGGATGCCCAAGAACGATGGCTCGGAATGGGCCTTGATGGACTATAACTATCACTTTACGAATGATGCCAGCATCTATGATATCATCCAACGACTGCTATACCTGTTTACTGAGAACCATCCGTCCAAGGACTTTTTTGTGGACAATATGCTGCAAGAGCTCATCATACGCATTTTGCAGGGCAATGCCAGGGAAACCTATACGGAGAATGCTTCTAGATTGAGCTCGAACAATCGTTTGGCCTATGCATTGGAGTATATTGCCGCACATCTGCATGAACCCATTTCTGTGGGCGATTTGAGCAAGAAGGCATGCATGAGCGAATCCCATTTTCATAAGACCTTTAAAGATGAATTGGGGGTGACGCCCATAGACTACATCAACAACGAACGTATAAAATTGGCCGTTCGCCTGCTACAGGATCCCCATAGAAAAATCAAAGAGATTTATTTGGAATGCGGTTTTGAGAACCGATCCTACTTTAACCGGCTCTTCAAACGGAAGATCAATACATCACCTGGGGAGTATCAGTCCAAGTTCATGGATTAAGCTTAGTTGATGCTGAACGAAGTGCCATCCTTACCATCCTTCAGTTGAATGCCCAAAGCGGTGAGCTCGTCCCGTATCTTGTCCGAAGTGGCAAAATCCTTGTTGGCCCTGGCATCGTTCCTGAGTTGGATCAATAATTCCATGACCCCGTTCAGTGCCTTGGAATCATCCTTGGCCAAGGCTTGGTTCTCTATGCCGAGAACGTCATATACAAAGGCGTTCAGGGTAGTTTCCAACAGTTCCTTGTCCTCGCTGCTGATGGTTTTTTGATTCTCCTTGATGAGATTGATGTGCTTCACGGCATCGAACAGATGTGCGATGAGGATAGGGGTGTTGAAGTCGTCGTTCATGGCGTCATAGCATTTTTGCTTCCACGCTGCCACATCAAAATCCGATGTTGTACCAGTTTTAAGGTCTTTAAGGCCTGTCATGGCCTCCATCAGGCGGTTATACCCTTTTTCGGATGCCAAAAGGGCCTCGTCGCTAAGGTCCAGAATGCTGGTATAGTGGGCCTGCATCATAAAAAAACGCACGACGGCAGGGGAGTACACCTTGCTCAAAATGTTGTTGTCCCCACTGAAAATTTCCGAAGGATAGATGTTGTTCCCAGTGGATTTGGACATTTTCTTTCCATTGAGGGTCAGCATATTGGCGTGCATCCAATATTTTACCGGTGATTTTCCGGTACTGGCCTCCGCTTGAGCGATCTCGCACTCGTGATGGGGGAATTTCAGGTCCATTCCGCCTCCGTGGATATCAAAAGTTTCCCCTAGATATTTGGTGCTCATGGCCGTGCATTCCAAATGCCATCCAGGGAAACCGTCTCCCCAGGGTGAGGGCCAGCGCATGATATGTTGGGGTTCTGCCTTTTTCCATAGGGCGAAATCCTGCGGATTCTTTTTCTCATCCTGTGCGGTCAGTTCGCGGGTATTGGCGATCATGTCCTCAAGTTTCCTTCCGCTGAGCTTGCCATATTCATGGTCCTCATTGAACTTGACCACATCAAAATAAACGGAGCCGTTCACTTCGTAGGCCAATCCTTTCTCGAGGATATCCTTGATGATCTCTATCTGTTCTATGATATGCCCCGTTGCCGTAGGTTCTATGCTGGGGGGCAACAGGTTGAATCTTTGTAGCGTATTATGGAAATCCACGGTATAGCGTTGCACCACTTCCATGGGTTCTATCTGTTCCAATTTTGCCTTTTTGGCAATTTTGTCCTCACCTTCGTCTGCATCGTTTTCCAAATGTCCGGCGTCGGTAATGTTGCGGACATAGCGCACTTTATAGCCCAAATGCTTGAAATACCTAAAGATCATATCAAAGGACATGAAAGTACGGCAGTTACCAAGGTGCACATTGCTATAGACCGTGGGGCCACAGACATACATGCCTATATGGCCTTCATTTATGGGTTGAAAGAGCTCTTTTTTTCCTGAAAGTGAATTATGGATTCGTAGCGGTTGGTCTTTGTAAAGTTGCATTGAAAAGGTAGGGTTAAAACTCGGTATCTAGGTTGATGTAATCCAAAAACTCCCTTCTTACGGCCTCATCCTTGAACTTACCGCCATATTCCGCAGTGACCGTGCTGCTCTCGATATCGCGAATGCCCCTTGAGTTCACACAAAGATGTTTGGCATCAATGACACAGGCCACATCCTCGGTGCCCAGCACCCTCTGCATTTCCTTTACGATCTGAATGTTCATTCGTTCCTGGACCTGTGGCCTTTTGGCATAGTAATCCACGATACGGTTCATCTTGGAAAGGCCGACCACGGTGCCATTGGAGATATAGGCAATATGGGCCCGGCCCACAATGGGCAGCAAGTGGTGCTCGCAGGTGGAATAAACGACTATGTTCTTTTCCACCAACATTTCACCATATTTATATTTGTTGTCAAAGGTGGAAGATGTCGGTCTTCTGTCTGGGTGTAGCCCACCAAAGATTTCCTTCACATACATCTTGGCCACTCTTTTTGGGGTGCCCTTAAGGCTATCGTCATCAAGGTCTAGGCCAAGGGTCAACATGATCTCCCTGACGTTTTTTTGGATACGTTCTATTTTTTCCTCATCGCTCAGCACAAAGGCGTCCTTTCGCATGGGGGTGTCTGCGGATGAACCAACGTGATCGTTGCCCCTTTCTTCATATTGTTCTTCCAAAGCCTGCTCTAGTTTCATCTGATCATCTTTAATTGAACAAACATTTCGGATGGTTTGTACCAGCCCAATGATTGCGGCCTGTTTCCTAGCTGTTTCTTCAAGACAGCAAAGATAACATTAATGAATGATTTAACATCTGGTACCGCGGGTTTGACAACATAAATTATTGTTAAGGCACTGGCCACACTACTTTTATAATGTCCAAACCTACAGTCTTTTATGATAAGATTGGTCATACTACCTTTTATTACCTTACTTTTTAGCCCATTGGCGCATTCACAGGTCTCCCAAGAATGTGTCGGTGCAGTCCCTATTTGTAACAACACACCGATCAATGGCGGGACGAACGGCTATGGGACCGATGACTTTAACGGTGCGGCCACAAGTGGATGTTTGGAACGTACCACGACGGGGTCCATAGAGTCCAATTCGGCATGGTACCGATTCCGGACGGCTGCTTCGGGGCAATTGGGTTTCAATATTGGACATGACAATGGCGAGGATTGGGATTTTGCACTCTATCGGTCATCCGATTGCTCCAATTTGGGAGAGCCGGTGCGCTGCAACTTTTTCGACAACAGCGAGGGTGCTAGTTTCATTGGAGTGGGGGAAGATCCAACGGGTATTTCAGATTCGGTGCATTATGAGGAGTGGCTCCAAGTGGAGGCCGGTGAGGACTATTATCTTTTCATCAATAATTTCAGCAATGTGAACTCTGGTTTTTCCATTCAGTTCACAGGGAACATATGGGACAACCATTCCAATGACGCTCTGGACTGTTCCATTATCGACAATCTTTTGGGACCGCCCATTGCGGCTTGTGAGAACGATAATGTAGTATTGGATGCCACAACCACTGGTGCCATGGGTTACGAATGGTATGTCGATACTGGAAGTGGGTACCAACTTATTTCGGGTGCGGCAATGTCCACCTATCAAGTGCTGGATTCCGGACAGTACCGCGTTGTGGTCACTACGGCCAGCGGCAGTATTGTGAGCGATGTTCAGGTAGGTTTTAATGAAGTTCCGGTGACGCAGCCATTGGCCGATGAAATCTTTTGTCATTCTGTGGGAATGGTGTACAATCTTTCCAACAAGGATGCAGAGGCCCTTGGTTCGGCAGCTTCCAACGATTTTATGGTCAGTTACCATAGTTCGCAACTAGATGCTGAAGCAGGGATCAATCCATTACAAAAACAATATGAAATGGGTACGGGACAGGAAACCATCTATGTCCGTACCACTTCTTTGGCCAATCCGAACTGCTATGATGCTTCAGAAAGTTTTGTTTTGGAGGCCGTGGAGACCCCAGAGCTTACCTTTCCAGAGGAAATGGTCATCTGTGAGGCTATTGGGAGCGTAGAAATCGGAGAGACTACGGCCAATCCAAATTATACCTATCTATGGAGTACGGGGCAACAGACGCCTAGCATCATGGTCTCCCAAGCTGGTGAATACACATTGACGGTCACCAATGTTTCCAACGGTACTTCCTGCGAAGCAAGCCGGAGTGTGGTGGTTTCCATATCCACAATGCCTGTCATCTCCAGTGTCGAAAAAGAGGATATGAGCACGAACAATACGGTGACCATCCACACGGAAAACCAAGGGGAGTATGAATTCAGTATGGATGGTGGTGAATTCCAGTCCAGCAATGTCTTCCAAGGTGTCGCTCCGGGCGTGCATACGGTGACCATGCGAGATCCCTATGGCTGTGGCGAGGTGCAGGAAGAAATCGTGGTGGTCGGCTTTTTGGCCATATTTTCCCCAAATGGCGATGTGCTCAACGAAACTTGGCAGATAGAAGGACTTTCCACTTTGAATTCGCCCATAGTCACCATTTATGACCGATACGGCAAGCTCATCAAGCAGATGAACGAGTTCGATCCAGGATGGGATGGTAGTTTTAATGGAAAACCATTGCCTTCCACCGATTATTGGTTCAAACTGTCCTACGTGGATAATGCAGGGAACCGCACCTACGCCAAATACCTCCAGAGCCATTTTTCCCTTAGAAGATAACCGACCGGTCGATTTCATCGATTAACGGCAGATTTTTTCGACGATTACATACTAAAAACGCGTTTTGTGGAGTTATAGTGGTGGAAATAGAATAACCAATAGCCCCACAATTCTATGAGAGCCCTATTTAGTGCTGCATGCTGTGTATTCCTTTTCTCTATGGCAGCCAGTGCGCAGAATTCACCTGATTGCAGAACGGCCATACCTGTCTGTGCGGATGCCTCGATAACGGGCACCACCGATGGTGGTGGGGATATTGATGATTTTGACCCCGAGGTCATTACGCAAACAGGCTGTCTGGAAAAGGGCAGTGTCAGCTCGGCCAATATTGAAAACAATACGGGCTGGTATGTGTTCAGGGCCGGTACCGATGGGCAAATAGGGTTTGATATTGAAGCACTTCCCGTCAACCCGGGAAGTCCAATTACTGCAGAATGGGATTTTGCACTCTATGGTCCCTTTGACGAAACTTCAGGAGAGAATTATTGTACTATTGTGGGAGATGGTTCCGCCCAACCCATACGATGCAATTACGAATATAACGATACCGGCTTTACCGGAATAGGGGTGAACCCTGTGGATGGAAGGGTAGGTGCGCCTTTTGTGAAACAGAGCCAGAACACCTATGATGAATGGCTGAATGTGACCGCTGGAGAAATTTATTACCTCTACATCAACAACTACAACACCAATTTTGACGAAGATCCAGAATTCTTTATCCTGACTTTTACGGGTAGTTCCGTGGATGCAGATCAAGATTCCGCTTTGGACTGTACCCTTCGGGATGAGTTTTTAGGATTGGACATCGTGGCCTGCGAGGGCGACCCAGATATAGTGTTGAGTGCACTGAATTCCCCTGTGGGCCCCAGCATCTCCAACATTGTTTGGGAACTGGATGCGGATGATGATGGAACCTACGAAACGGTATTGGCTATGGGGGCCGACCAGACCGAATTGACTGTCTCCAGTCCGAACTCGGGACGATATAGAGTGACCATCGAATCTACTTTTGGAACAACCATTACCGACGATATCCTGATTACTTTTTATGGTACTCCAGTGTTGGATGAAGTGGTGATCATTGACGACTTGGTGCATAGCGACCAGACCGACCCCTACAATGTGGAAATTGTGCCCTTGGGTGATGGTAACTACGAATATTCCTTGAATGGTGGTGAATACCAGGACGATCCTGTTTTTTATGATGTCCCTCCTGGGATGAACGAAGTGGTCATCAATGATAAAAATGGCTGTGGCACTTCAGATCCCTATCAGTTTCTGGTGGTGGGCTATCCCAAGTTCTTTACGCCCAATGGCGATAGTGTGCATGACAACTGGAATGTGTATGGGATTGAACAACTGAACAATCCTGTGGTCTATATCTTTGACCGTTACGGCAAGCTCTTGAAACAAATGGACCTCAATACAGGGTGGGACGGTACCTTCAATGGGAGGGAGTTGCCTTCTTCGGATTATTGGTTCCGATTGGATTATGACCGTGACGATGAAGGGGTGTTGGTTGCACGTTCTGTGCGTAGGCACTTTTCCTTGGTTCGATAAAAAAAGGCCGGATTGTGTCCGACCTTCTATCTTTTTTTAATCTTTTGTTTCTTAGAATTTCATGGTATAGCCCAATGAAATATTGGTGTTGATCCTGTTGACCATGGCCGCATTGGCAATGCCACTGTCAAAAAGATAGGTGTTCACATCCTGTTCGGATCGGCTAAAGCCCAAATCCAATCTGCTTCCACCAAAATCGTAGCCAAGACCGGCCGAAAATCCGTTGAGGTCGCCCACGAAGTCACTGTCCTCATATGGACTTTCCTCAAATCGGTAACCGGCCCTCAAGCTTACCCGCTCTATTCGGTACTCACCGCCCAGTTTGAAGGAATTCACGGCGCCCAATTCGGTGGAGATAAAATCGTTCTCTGCGGCAAAGTTGGGGTCAGAGGTGGGTCTGAGTTCCGCCTTTGACATATCTTGATAGCCATAATCAAAACTGATGAGTCCATCTTGCCCGAATACTATGGCCACACTACCTGTGTATTTTTCGGGGGTCCTGATTTTGTATTCATCATAAAGGTTCACGATGCCAAAATTGATGAAATCGATGTCCGATACGGCCAATGTGGAATTGATGCGTTGGGAAGTATCATCGGTAAGTCTGTACCAAGTAGGGGATTGGTAACTACCACCCACGCGTACACTTTCGTTCAACTTGGCAATGGCTCCCAGACTGAAGGAAAAACCGTAGCCCTCGGTGTGCAGAAAGTTGTCGAAAGAAGTGGACTGGACAGGGGATGCCTGGTCATATCCATCCTCATCAAAATAGGTCACCCTGTCATAGAGGACATTGTGGAAGTTCACGGTGGCCCCCAAGTATAGGTTTTCTTCATATTGTGTGGCAAAGTTCAGGGTGAACTTGCTGTTATAGCCTGAGGTATTCCTCAAATAACGTTGGTTCAGACTGCCATATTCCGCATTGGAAAAATAATCGGTGTTGGCATCATCGTCCACGGTGGGTTCGATGAGCCCAGCCTGAAACCCGAGAAAAGCCTGTTGCGCGGCATAGCCAAGATTGGCACCGATGTCGAGATAGGCCTCTTCAATAAACTCACCTTGCTGCACACGCAGTGGTCCCAAAGGCTGGCCTTGGGCAAAGTTCAAAAAGTAATTGTCAATGCCCGATGTGGAACTGCCGGCAGCAAAAATTTCGTTGTCAAAATTCTGAACCATGTCATAATTGAAGGCCAGGGCCACTTTTTTCCATGGGCTGTCCGTCGATTTGAACACAAAGACGCCACCAATTTGGTTCAGCTCCAGAGCATTGTCCTTGGTGTTTCGTCGTGTACCGCCGTAGAGGACATCATTGTTGCTGTGATAGTTGGATCCTGTGATCCCTACTTCGCTATAATTGAAGACTGCCGACCCAGCTGGGTTCACGTTAAGGGAGGACAAATCCCCTCCCAGGGCACCAAAGGCCCCGCTCATGGCTTGGAACCGTGCGGTTCCCTGTAGGTTTTCAGTGCTATAACGAACGACATCGTCTATGGTCTGTGCGCTTGCAAAAGTGCATGCCAATACCATGATGAAAGTTGAGATTCTTTTCATTTTCCTTGATTTAGTTTAAACAGATACTGCTTTTGGAATTTACGGTCTTCCACCTCTTCCGGAACGTGACGATCCTGAGGACCTACTGGCTCCACCAGAGCTTCTTGAAGAGCTGCCGCCGGAACTTCTATAGCTGCCAGAACTCCTTGAACTGCTACCACTGCTCCTGTAACTGCCGGAACTTCTTGAGGTTCCTGAAGACGATCTGTAATTGCTGCTAGGCGTCGACTGATAGCTTCTGCTACTGCCAGAACTCCTGTAGCTTGGAGAAGAACTCCTAGTGGCCGAATTGCTTCGGCTGTATGAACTATTGCTTCTCGTGGAAGGGGAGGTCCCGTATGAACGGTAAGCCCTGGAAGTTCCGCTATAACTTGGATTGGAGCGTGTGCTCCTGCTGGTCCTATAATCCCTGTTTCGTGCGATGGCATCGGCACTTACAGATCTTCTGGCGGTGGTGCCATTGCTATAACTCCTAGAGGTCCTGCCCGCATTGGAGCGACCGCTGTAAGTTCTGGTGCCGCTCGTCCTTGAGGCAAGGTTGGACCTTCCGCGAAGGGTGGTGCCGGGTATATAATTGTTGCTATATCCTCTTCTGCCCGTCATGTAGGCGTAGTTTCTGCGATAGTTGTTGTAATAATAAGGTCTGTTCCAATGGCCATAGTAGCCACCCCAACCATAATAGCCGGCATAGCCCCAGCCGCCCCAAGGGTGTCCCCAGCCGTAATAACCGGCCCAACCCCAATTGCTATATCTCCATGGTCTGTTCCATCCCCATCCCCAACCGTAGTAAGGGTAGTTCCAGCCATATCCCCAGAAAGGATCGTTCCATCCCCAACCCCAGCCGTACATGCCTCCCCAGCCCCAGCTGTTGTCATATACGTTTATGGTAACGTTGGATGGATTGTCTCCCCAACCTGGATTTCCGTTATAGGTATTGTTATAGGCGAAATAATCGGTTTGCTCTCCATAAGGAACGGTATCGTTTGCCATTTGGCTGGAGTAACCATCGATATCGGTAAAAATCTCACTGTCCAAAATTTCTTCGTACTCGCTCGCTTTTTGTCCAAAATAATCTCCGTAAACATTGCTCTCTTGCTGTTCCATTCGGACAGCATCGGCATTTTTCTTCTCCACACGGACCACACGGTCCCCGCTGGAATAGATGCCATCATCATAATAGGATGCTTGTTGGTAAGATCCACAGGAGGCCACTAAGAGGGCGCCTACTATGGGTATGGCGAAAATATGGATTTTGTTGTGGGGTAAAGACTTTAACATGGCGCAATTTTTATTGTTGAACATACTAAAAATAATTAGTTTTACCGAATTATTTCATTAATAAAATCACAAGTTTTGTGCCAAACTACAATAGATGGGTAAAAATTTGACAAGCCGGGCCGAGGATTATTCCAAATGGTATAATGAACTTGTTGTAAAGTCGGATTTGGCTGAGAATTCAGGAGTTAGGGGCTGTATGGTGATAAAACCCTATGGCTATGCGATATGGGAAAAGATGCAGGCGCAATTGGACAAGATGTTCAAGGAAACGGGCCATGAAAATGCCTATTTTCCCTTGTTCATCCCCAAATCCTATTTGAGCAAGGAAGCCAGCCATGTGGAAGGTTTTGCGAAGGAATGTGCCGTTGTGACACACTACAGGCTGAAAAATGCAGAAGATGGCAGCGGGATTGTTGTGGATGAGGATGCCAAATTGGAAGAAGAACTCATCGTCCGTCCTACTTCGGAAACCATCATCTGGGATACCTACAGGAAATGGATACAGTCGTACAGGGATCTCCCCATTTTGGTGAACCAATGGGCGAATGTGGTGCGTTGGGAAATGCGGACACGTTTGTTTTTGCGAACTGCTGAGTTTTTATGGCAGGAAGGGCATACGGCCCACGCCACGAAGGAGGAAGCCTTGGAAGAAGCGGAACAGATGATGCACGTGTATGCCGAGTTTGCCGAAAGTTATATGGGAGTGCCTGTAATCAAAGGGACCAAGACCGAGAGCGAGCGCTTTGCTGGGGCCGAGGAAACCTATTGCATTGAAGCGTTGATGCAGGATGGAAAAGCTCTTCAGGCAGGTACCTCACACTTTTTGGGACAGAACTTTGCCAAGGCATTTGATGTGAAATTTGCCACGAAAGAAGGAAACCAAGACTACGTTTGGGCCACTTCTTGGGGTGTTTCCACCCGATTGATGGGAGCTTTGGTGATGACGCATAGTGATGACAATGGATTGGTGTTGCCCCCGAAATTGGCGCCCATACAAGTGGTGATCGTACCCATATACAAGGGATTGGACCAGTTGGATGCCATTTCGGAAAAAGTGGAACCCTTGGTGAAGGAGTTGCGTTCCAATGGAATTTCCGTAAAATATGATAAAAGGGATACCCACAAACCGGGCTTCAAGTTCAATGAATATGAACTCAAGGGTGTTCCCGTGCGTTTGGCCGTTGGGCAGCGCGATTTGGAGAACGGCACCTATGAAGTGGCGCGAAGGGACACATTGACCAAAGAATCAGTGAAGGCGGAAGAGATCGTGGAAAAAGTGAGCTCACTATTGGAAAACATCCAAGAGAATATATATAACAAAGCCCTCGCTTTTAGGAAAGAGCACATCACCGAAGTGGATTCTTATGATGATTTCAAAAAAGTGATCGAGGAAAAAGGAGGATTTGTATTGGCCCATTGGGACGGAACCACCGAAACCGAGGACAAGATCAAGGAAGAGACCAAGGCCACCATTCGCTGCATTCCATTGGACGCCCAAAAGGAAGAAGGGAAGTGTATGGTGACGGGAAAACCTTCCGTGCAACGGGTGTTGTTTGCAAAGGCTTATTAAACAGGCAGCAAAAAATAAAATTTACTGTTGCAAGACTTAAAAATAGTTGTATTTTTGCATCCGCAATTGTGCAACCATAACGGCCCGTTCGTCTAGGGGTTAGGACGCCAGGTTTTCATCCTGGTAACAGGGGTTCGATTCCCCTACGGGCTACGAAGTTCAATGAAATAGTGAAAATCAAGGGTTTTTAGCCTTTGGTTTCATTTAAAACGGCCCGTTCGTCTAGGGGTTAGGACGCCAGGTTTTCATCCTGGTAACAGGGGTTCGATTCCCCTACGGGCTACAAAAAGAAATTTAGAAAGTAGAACATAAGATAATGGCAAACCATAAGTCAGCATTAAAGAGGATCAGAAGAAACGAAGCCGTGCGCTTGCGTAACAGGTACCAACACAAAACTGTGCGTAACGCAATCAAGAAATTGCGCAATGAAGAGGACAAGAAAGCTGCCGAGGCTTTGTTGCCCACTGTGGTTGGTATGATCGATAAGTTGGCCAAGCGCAACATTATCCACAACAACAAGGCATCAAACCTGAAGAGCAAATTGATGAGCAAGGTTGCTGGTATGTAATCTTGATTCAAATCAACATATATTAAAAAGCGTTCCAAACAGGAGCGCTTTTTTTGATACCTACCGAAATGCCTTTCGTTTTGAAATGAGGAAGCCCAGCATAAAGGTCCCGTACATGAACAGGATCAGCACTTTCAATACTTGGCGGAGTTGGTATTCCGCCCATATTTTTGGGGCCTCATAGGCGATTAGGAACAAAAAGGGAAAAAAGGCATGGAAAACGGCCAGCCCCAAACTGATCCAGAACATAAGATTATGTTTCATCGAATGTAGATGTGGGCCCTCGTCCATTTTCTCTTTGAAGTAAAAGGCTATGTTGATCAAAAGTATGAGGGATGCGACCAAATTCGCATAGTACAGGTTCATGTGTAATGGATTTTGGAAAAAAAGGCTGACCGCATAGGTCAATATGCTGATAACAGCACCATACTTTACCCAGTTTCTATGCTTGTCCACCTTCAGCATCCGCCAGTAGATGTAATAAAAAAACAAAAATGTGATGACCGCATAGATGTTGTAGATGATCACATTGTGCCATTTGTACCGCTCATCGGAGAAAAACTGAAAATCGTCATGATGCCTGATGAAATAGCCCAATAGCTCCGTTAGGAAGGTGTACATCAGATAGATGGGAAAATATTTTAGCGGTGTGTCAAAATAAGTTCTGTAACGAAGCACGGCCACAAACCAGACAATGGGATAAAGAAGGGTAAAATATTGGCTTGTTATGAATTTATAGAGTTCCTCCATTATAAATTTTCGCCTGCAAGGGTCTGGATTCTTACACTCGCATACAATCTGAAAGCTAATTTACACAATAAAAACGCCCCCAAGTTGGAGGCGTTGTTTGTTTTTCGGTTTTACGGAAACCTCTCCTATCTGAATGCTTTTCGCTTCCCCACCAACAGGCCAATGATGAAACAACTGTACATAAAAACAATCGAGCCCAATAAAATGGGTCTCAGGTAAATATGCACGGTGATGTTCAACTTGAGTTTGAATAGGGTCAAAATAACAGGGAACAGGGTGTAAAATACCATCAACCCCACGCTTACCCAAAAGAGAAGATTGTGCTTTTGGGAATAAGGACTTTCCTCTGCATGTTTTTCCTTGAAATACATTGCCAAAACAACAATGAGCATCAACGAGACAATGATATGGGCATGGGTAAGTTGATTGTGCAAAGGGTTGTAAAGAATTGCATTTACCAAATAAATGAGCACACTTAAAATGCTTCCATAGGAAATCCATTTTTTGAGCAACTGGTTTTTAGTAATTTTCCGGTACACTTCAAAGAAGAAAAGAAAGAAAACCAATTGATATATATTATAGATGATGACATTGTGCCATGCAAAACGCTCATCTGAGAAAAACTGGAAGTTGTTGTTGAATTTAATCAGAACACCTAAGAGTTCTGTGAAAAAAGTATATATGATAATCATTGGAAGGTATTTTAACGGCGTGTCAAAATACCTTCTGTATCTATATACGGCAACAATCCAAACGATTAAATATAGAGGTACATAGAAATGTTCGATTAAATATTTGAAAAGCTCTTTGAGCATATTTTTTAATCAAAATCGTCTGTATGGGGAGGAGGCCCTGAACCACCATGATTCAAGTTTAAGCTCTGGTCATTGTACATGGATGATAGGGCTGGAACCAAACTGGCCTGCGCCCTTTCTCCTTCGCCTGATGTGCTGCCGATACCTGTCTCTCTCTCTCCCACAGCACTTTTGATGAGCTTGGCCTTTCCATCTGCACCTATGTAGAAGCCCCAATTTTGGCCATCCACTTTCATGGTCGGTACCATAAAAATGGAATTCTGTCTTGGGTGCACCACTTTCTCCCCATCGGGAAAACGCTCTTTGTCAGGATAGTTCGCAAAATAAATCCTAAGTGTGGAAATATCCACTTGGGCTTCTTTGGCCTCTTGTTCAATAAAGGCGATATATTGTTTAATGGTCGCAAAATCAAAATCACTGAATCGGGCCGGTACAAACTCTTCATCGGACTTGCGCTCCATTTCATACTTTTGGATCAATTCCCATCGGTGTTTTGTGTAATTGTCGTACAGCGACTTGGACTCTTCCAGAGAGATGATCCCACGTGGAGGGGAAACCTGTTCGTCTCGAGGTTTTTCAGGCTTTTCAGGGTCGGTCCCATCTTTTTTTGGTCCTTGTTGGCAAGAGCTGGCCAAGAGCAAGACAGATGCTACGAAAGCAATAGCGGTTTTTCTGTTGTTTTTCATTGAAAAAAATGTTTAAAGTTCAGTTTAGGGGAAACCGATTTAAAGATAAATCTTTTCTTCAAATGGGTTCAATAAAAAACCCTCCAAGAAATTTTGAAGGGTTTTTATTTTATTGATTTATAGCCATTTATCGATTCCTACTCGTTCATCGTGAGCAAAAACTCCTCGTTGTTCCGGGTCTGCTTGATGCGCTGTTCCATAAACTCCATGGCCTCCACGGGGTTCATGTCCGCAAGATACTTGCGCATGATCCACATACGTTGAATGGTGTTCTCGTCCAATAACAGGTCGTCCCTACGGGTAGAGGAAGAAATAAGGTCGATGGCAGGGAAAATCCTACGGTTGGAAATCCTGCGATCCAATTGAAGTTCCATGTTACCGGTACCCTTGAATTCCTCAAAGATCACCTCGTCCATCTTAGAACCTGTTTCAGTAAGTGCCGTTGCAATGATGGACAGTGATCCCCCGTTTTCAATGTTCCTGGCCGCTCCGAAGAAACGTTTGGGTTTGTGAAGGGCATTGGCGTCCACACCACCGCTCAATACTTTCCCGGAAGCGGGCTGCACGGTGTTGTAGGCACGTGCCAAACGGGTGATGGAATCCAGAAGGATCACCACATCGTGGCCGCATTCCACCAATCTTTTGGCCTTGTCCAAAACAATGTTGGCCACTTTTACGTGTTCGGAAGCTTCCTTGTCGAAAGTGGAGGCAACCACTTCACCGCGAACGTTACGCTGCATATCGGTAACCTCTTCCGGCCTTTCATCGATCAAAAGGATGATCTGGTAAACTTCCGGGTGGTTGGCCGCAATGGCATTGGCGATGTCCTTCAGCAACATGGTCTTACCCGTTTTGGGTTGGGACACGATCATGCCTCTTTGTCCTTTCCCGATGGGGGAGAACAAGTCCATGATCCTAGTGGAAATGGTACTCTGTTTTTCTGCCAATTTAAATTTTTCCTTAGGGAACAATGGGGTCAAGTGTTCAAAGGAAACCCTGTCCCTCACCACTTGGGGATCAAGCCCGTTGATTTTGTTCACCTTGATCAAAGGGAAATATTTTTCGCCTTCTTTTGGAGGTCTGATGTTCCCCAAAACAGTATCCCCAGATTTCAGACCGAACAATCGGATCTGGGATTGGGATACATAAATATCGTCAGGGGAAGATAGATAGTTGTAGTCGGAAGACCTCAAGAATCCATATCCATCCTGCATAATGTCCAGAACACCTTCACTTTCAATGATGCTGTCGAATTCAAATTCAGGCTCTTTGTACCTGTTCTTGAGATCCTTGTCAAAATTGTTGTTCTTTTTGTCGTGCTTTTCGTGGTGGGTGTTCTTCTGGTGTTGTTGCGGGTGCTGGTTCGTCCTTTTTGTATTGCCCTGGCCTTTTGGGGCATTGTTCTGTTTGTTCTCCTTTTTTTGGGGTTGTGCCTTGGCATCGTCCTTTCTGTCCTTTGCTTCGGTTTCAGGAGCTTTGTCGGTGCTTTCTGCCTTAGGTTCTTTTGGCTCGGTCATTTTGGGTCTGGGGGTCCTTTCACGTTTGGGTTTAGGGGCAGGCCTTTCTTGGGGGGCGGCAGTGTTCTCTGCCACTGCTTTGGGGTTGGATGCCTGGACATCAAGTATCTGATATACAAGATCCAGCTTTTTTAGGGTTTTGAATTTAGGAACATTAAGATCCTTTGCAATTTCTTGCAGTTCAGGAAGCTTTTTAGCTTTTAGATCTGAAATCTCGAACATTAAGTAAAGAATAAGTTAAACGTGTCTAATCTGAATAAAATTGAAGTAAAAGTTATTTGGGTGCTACTGGAGGAAAGATTTCCTAGGTAAGTACTTCGCTAATAACGACACAATAATACAAATTATTTTTCAAGAATAAATGCCCATTTGTCAAAAAGACAGTTATTTTTGCGTTTCGAAATCGATTTGTGCAATGATTCAACGGATTCAGACGTTTTATTTGGTGATAGTGGCCCTCATAGCAGGTGTGCTTCCCTTTTTTCTGAACCTTTGGGTCGAAGTGGATGGCAAAGAGGTGTATGCCCAGAATGAAGTTATGCTGAGTGTGGCTTTCTATGCTTCGGCGGTTTTGGCCGTGATTGCCATTTTGCTGTACAAGAAAAGACAAAATCAATTTGTGGTGAACAGATTGAACATCATATTGAACCTTTTTTTACTAGGATTTTTCGTTTATCGATCGCTAAGCTTATCCGGAGAAGCTGTGGCTTCTGAGAAGGGTATTGGGATGCTGATTCCTGTATTTTCTATCGTTTTTCTGGTCCTGGCCAACAGGGCTATCAAAAAGGATGAAGATCTTGTAAAATCTGTTGATCGCTTACGTTGAACCTAACATCTTAGTAGTATTAGTGCGAGAAAACCCTGGCTTCGGCCGGGGTTTTTATGTTTTTGGCTAACGTTTTCCCAGCTCTATCACTTCCAAGTCCGAAATCTTGTCCCCATCGATCACAAAACGTAGCATGGTCCGTACCTGATGGAACCCATTTTTGCCACAGGCGCCAGGGTTCATGTGGAGCAGCCCCAGTTTTTTGTCGTACATCACCTTCAGGATATGGGAGTGACCACAAATGAAGAGTTTTGGTGGATGCTGTCTGATCTCATCCCTTACCCGAACATTGTAGCTGCCGGGATAACCCCCAATATGCGTGATCCAAACATCGACCCCTTCGCACATGAACCTATTGTTCTCCGGATATTCCTTTTGGATGATATGGTCATCGATGTTCCCGTGTACGGCCCGTAATGGCTTTACGGCCATCAGGGCATCCATCACCGCAAGGTTGCCAATGTCCCCGGCATGCCAGATCTCATCGGCCTGGACGGCATATTTTAAGATGGACTTGTCCATGTGGCCATGGGTATCGGAAAGCAGTAAAATCTTGGTCATAACGCTAAAAATATGCTAAAAAAAGAAGGCGGGATTTGTGTTGGAAAGGTTTGGACTATCTTTAACAACTTAAAAGTAAGGGATTCCATTGAGATATTTTATCCAATTTTCCTATTTCGGGAAAGCATACCACGGATGGCAGAACCAACCCAATGCCATAACCGTGCAAGAGGTATTGGAAAAAGCCCTGTCCACCCTTCTGCGCCAAAAAGTGGAGGTCGTAGGGGCGGGAAGGACCGATACCGGGGTGCACGCCAAGGAAATGTTCGCCCATTTCGATTTTGATCCTATTGAAGATACGTCACAATTGGTGTACCGTTTGAATGCCTTCCTTCCAGAGGACATCGCGGTCCAGGATATCCACCGGATGGTTCCCGGGGCCCATGCCCGGTTCGATGCCGTGGAGCGTTCTTATGAGTATTGGTTGGTACGGGAAAAGAACCCTTTCTATGTTGACCATGCCCACGCGGTAACATATCCTTTGGATATGGACGTCATGAACCAAGCTGCCCTAAAGTTGCTGGAACATACGGATTTTGAATGTTTTTCCAAGTCCAATACCGATGTGAAAACGTTCCAATGTGACGTTCGCCATGCGGTTTGGGAGGTGAAGGAAGATAAGTGGGTCTTTACCATCACGGCCGATCGATTTTTGAGGAACATGGTCCGGGCCATTGTGGGTACTCTATTGGACGTGGGCATGGGAAAAACGGCCCTTGGGGACGTCGATGCCATATTGGCAAGCAAGGATAGGGGGGAGGCAGGTGTCTCCGTCCCCGCAAAAGGTTTATATTTGACCAAGGTTTTATATCCAAAAGAACTATTTGATGAGCAAAAGTGAAGAAGCAGGCAAAGCGTTTGATTTCAGGTTGTTCAAACGGATTTTTGCATATACCAGGCCCTATAGCGGTATTTTTTGGCTAGTCGCCATAGTCGCCATTCTGTCGGCCGGTTTCGCGGCAGGGATCCCAATTTTGGTGAAGGACATCATCAACCAATCGCTGGAGAGCAAGGATGGGCAGCAATTGCTCACCGCCATCCTTTTTTGGGTGGCCGTTCTGTTGGGGCAGGTGATCACCCAGTTGTTGTTCAACTACTACGCGAACCTTTTGGGGGAGGCGGTCATCAAGGATATTCGCATCAAACTCTTTGAGAAGATGACCAATTTCAAGATGACCTATTTTGACAATTCGTCCATCGGGGTTTTGGTCACCAGGGCCGTTGCGGATATGCAACGTATTGGGGAAATATTCAGCCAGGGCTTTTTTATGATCGTGGCCGATGCCCTAAAAATGTTGTCCGCGGCCATCATTATGGTGGTTATCAATTGGAAATTGGCATTGATCGTATTTGCCATTATGCCGGTCATCCTTATCGCTACGCGACTGTTCCAGCAGGCCATGAAGGTCGCCTTTATCGAAGTGCGCGCCCAAGTGGCCAATCTCAATTCGTTTGTACAAGAGCGAATTGCAGGAATGAAGATCGTCCAGTTGTTCAACCGTGAGGAAATCGAGAAGGAAAAATTCAGGGTCATCAACGAAAAACATCAGGACGCTTGGTTGAAGACCGTGTGGTACAACTCCATATTTTTTCCCATCGCGGAAATCGCGAACTCCATTGGTATCGGTCTGGTGGTCTATTTTGGACTGATCCAGAACATCCAGAATGTTGGGTTGGACAACAAAGGTGCCATTATCGCCTTCTTTTTCTTGATGGATCTTTTGTTCCGTCCATTGCGCCAGATTGCGGATAAGTTCAACACCTTGCAAATGGGCATGGTGGCCGCCAACAGGGTATTCAAGATTTTGGACACCAACAGCCACATTGCCGATGAGGGAACACTGGAAAAGGAGCAGGTCAGGGGAGATATCGAGTTCAAGGATGTCCGGTTCAGCTATGTCAAGGACGAAGAGGTGCTCCACGGCATCTCGTTCCAGGTGAAAGCTGGCGAAACGGTTGCCATTGTGGGAGCCACGGGAGCCGGAAAATCTACCATCATCAATCTGCTCAATCGTTTTTATGAAATTGATTCGGGACAAATATTGGTGGATGGGATCAATGTTAGGGAATATACACTGCGGTCCTTGCGGTCGCACATCGCCATTGTGTTGCAGGATGTGTTCCTTTTCGCGGATACCATTGCGAATAACATTTCGCTTCGCGATGGGAACGTTACCACTGCCGATATTGAGGCCGCTGCCAAGCAAATTGGGGTGCATGAGTTTATATCGAGCCTTCCCGGCGGATATCAGTACAATGTGAAGGAGCGCGGCACCATGCTTTCCAGTGGACAGCGACAGTTGATTGCCTTTTTGCGGGCCTACGTGAGCAACCCCAGTATCTTGATCTTGGATGAGGCCACATCTTCTGTGGACACCTATTCCGAGCAGTTGATCCAACAGGCCACGGACAAGATCACGGAGGGTCGGACTTCCATCATCATTGCGCACCGTTTGGCCACCATCAAAAAGGCGGACAAGATTATTGTGATGGATGGCGGCGAGATCGTGGAGGTAGGAACGCACCAAGAACTCCTAAAAAATGGAGGGTATTATAACGACCTGTACATGGCACAGTTCATGGCCGAGGAGGTGGCTTAGCTTTTTATGGGCCGAAAATCTTCCAAAGTCAACTCCCCAGTGAGCAACATGATTATGGGAAACAAGGCGGACAGCATAAAATAAAGTATCCCTGTCAAGAAAAAGAACAATATGATTCGGGCCACCAATGCTATGCCTTTTGACATGGAAATCCGCTTCACTACATATCCGGCATAGACCAACATGGACAATGAGCCGATCAAGGAATAGGAAAGATAAAATTGTGGCCCAAAAGCTAGGACCAAAAGGGAAGGAATAAAGCTGAACAGGCTGAAATGGGCCAACGTGTACATGAAAATAGTGGTCCTTTCGGCGAAATTGTATTTTTTCTGATCAAAGCACAACCAACCGGCAACGGCCATCAGTGGAATGAAGAGGATGAAGATCAACGCTTGGAAATCCATAATAAAACCCATCATTTTTTCTTGATAGACGGTCTGTGCCCCTGTGTCGAGAAAGTCAAAATCCATATTTCCCCAAGATCGGGTCATCATATAAACAATGAACCCGGAAAGGGTAATGGCAATCCCCAAATAACTGATCGGGTTCAGGTATTTCCTCCGTTGGCCCTGTAGGTAACCTTCGATGACGTTTTCAGGTTTGGTGAAAAGATGCACAAAAGTTTTGATGAAGGTATTGTCCAAATTGAAATACCTGTCCATGATATCCACCCAAAGGTTTTTGATGGTGATCCTGTTGCGGATCACTTTTCCACCACAATTCGGACAGTAGAGGTAGTCGGTCCTCAGCGTGTCATCACAATTTTTACATTTCATGCTTAGTCCAGGTCCTTTTTGATGAGCTTGATGAGTTCTTCCGCCCCTTTGAAGGGAACAAACTCTCCATTTTTGATATAGGAGATAGATCCCGTTTCTTCACTGACCACCAGACAGACAGCATCCGTCTTCTCCGTGATCCCCACAGCGGCCCTGTGCCTCAGTCCAAAACGGAGCGGAATGTTCCGATCGTTGGAAACGGGAAGGATGACCCTTGTGGCCGTTATGAAATTGTCCTGGATCACAATGGCCCCATCGTGCAACGGGCTGTTCTTGAAAAAAATACTCTCCAAAATGGGCTGGGTGACCTTTATGCTCATGGCATCACCGGAAGATTTGATGAAATCCAGGGAATTGTTCCGCTCGATAACGATCAAGGCACCTGTCTTTGTACTTGCCATGCGTTCACAAGCACCTATGATGGCATCCACATCGGTACTGGAGGAAATGGCGTCCTGTTTCAAGAACTTAAAGTGTTTGAGGAAATTGCGCTTGGTCGCAAAGTTGGTGGAGCCGACCATTAGCAAAAATTTGCGGATCTCTTGCTGGAACACGATGATGAGCGCGATCAGACCTATGTTCATGAAACCGCCCACCATGCTGCTGATCATTTTCATCTGGAGCAACTCGGTCAGTTTCCACAAGGCCCAAACAATCACAATGCCGATAAAAATATTGATGGCCACGGTGCCCTTGACCAGCTTGTAGATGTAGTAGAGCAATGCGGCCACGAGGACAATGTCGATAATATCCGTGATTTTGAAATCGAGAAAATTTAGAAAATCCAACCGCAGTGTTTTTGTAAAATTAGCAAAAATAGAAGAACCATAAATCAGAGCGCATTCGCTTTTAAGGCTTCCACAAGTTTAATACATTCCACGGTTTCTTTTACATCGTGTGCCCTGATAATGTTGGCCCCTTTCAGCAGGGCAATGGTATGGAGGGCCGTGGTGCCGTTCAGCGCCTCTTGGGGCGTGCTTTCCAAAATCTTATAGATCATGGATTTTCGGCTCAGACCGATCAAAATGGGCAGACCAAAGGTCTGGAACTGGTCCAGATGGTTCAGGAGGGTGTAGTTCTGCCCTGTGGTCTTGGCAAAACCAAAACCGGGATCTATGATGATGTCGTTGATTTTTAGCGATGTGGCCTGTTGCACTTTCTCGGAGAAATAGAATCGTAGGTCTTTGATGAGGTCATCATAGATGGCCTCCTTTTGCATGGACTGGGGCGTACCCTTCATATGCATCATGATATAGGGCACCTGATGTTTGGCCACCGTTGAAAACATTTCTGGATCCAAGTTTCCCGCAGCAATGTCGTTGATCATGGCAGCACCGTGATCGATACTTTCCGAGGCAACTTTACTTCTGAACGTGTCAATGGAAATCAATGTTTTGGGGAAATGTTCCAAGATCAGGTCAACAATCGGGATAATCCGTTTCAGTTCCTCATCCTCCGGGACATGGTCGGCACCCGGTCTGGAACTGTAGGCCCCGATATCGATGAAACTGGCACCTTCGTGAAGCATTTCCTCCACCCGTTTGAGGATGGAGGGACCATCTTTGTATCTCCCACCATCAAAAAAGGAATCCGGGGTAAGGTTAAGGATGCCCATTGCCTTGGGCACGGTAAGGTCCATCAATTCACCTTTGCAGTTTATGGTCATAAAAAATACCTGCTTTGTTGGGTTTCATTATCTTTGGCAAGGAGGTTGTCCAAAAAATATTGAAAGTCGTCATTCTGAATTTATTTCTGAATCCCATCCTATTGATAAACAATATATTGTGGGAACCTGAATCAAGTTCAGGTTGACGAAAACCGGCTTTTTGGGCATCCGCATTACAATTGGACGAAATTTACGCAAATTAGCAACAATACATGCAGCAGACTTCCCAACAATACGATGCAGTGATACATACCTGTAGAGAATTGTTCCTGAAAAAGGCCCAAGATTATGGCACCGCTTGGCGGATTTTGCGGCTCCCTTCCCTTACCGATCAGATCTTTATAAAGGCACAGCGCATCCGAAGCCTTCAGCAGAACGCGGTGCGGAAGGTAGATGAGGACGAAAGGTCTGAATTTATCGGGATCATCAATTATTCCCTTATGGCACTTATCCAGATCAAAAAGGGAGTGGTGGAGCAACCCGATCTTTCAGCTAAGGAGGCCATTGAACTGTATGATAAGGAGGTGGCCATCACCAAAAAACTGATGGAGGACAAAAACCATGACTATGGAGAGGCGTGGCGGGACATGCGCGTGAGTTCATTGACAGATCTGATTTTACAGAAAGTGCTACGGGTGAAGCAAATTGAGGACAATAAGGGCAACACTTTGGTGAGCGAGGGCGTGGATGCGAACTATCAGGATATGGTCAACTACGCTGTTTTTGCATTGATCCATCTTGGAGAAAATTCCAAATCACAAATTCCAAATTCCAGATAAGAAGGATTTTATGCTCTCCGACAAGAATTACGATTTGGAAGAAAGGACATTTAGATTTGCGAAGGATTGCAGAAAGTACGTGAAATCGTTAAATGCTTCCATAGGTAATCTGGAAGATGGAAAGCAACTGATACGCTCATCGGGTTCTGTAGGAGCCAATTATATTGAGGCAAACGAGAAGTTGGGAGAAAAAGATTTTCAATTTAGACTGAGAATTGCCAGAAAAGAAGCAAAAGAATCTGGATATTGGCTGCGATTGTTAAAGGAGATGAATCCCAAAAATGAACAGGTAGAGGGTTTAATAAAAGAATCTTTCGAATTGAGAAAGATTTTATCATCAATCCTCAATAAAGTCAAGTGTTAAGAGCTTGGTAATTTGGGATTTGGATTTTGGGATTTGGAATTTTTAATTTAAAGTATGAAGTATTTAGTTTGGATTTCAAGAATCATCGTTGGGGTGCTTTTTATTATCAGTGGTCTGATCAAGCTGAACGATCCTATGGGATTTTCGTTCAAATTGGAGGAATATTTTAGCACTGGCGTATTGAATTTACCTTTCCTGATGCCAATGGCATTGGGCATTTCCATTTTTGTGGTCATCGTGGAAGTGATTTTGGGCGTGTTGTTGCTGATCGGTTTTAACCCCAAGTTTACGGTTTGGAGCCTTTTGTTGATGATCGTGTTCTTCACGTTCCTCACCTTTTACTCTGCCTATTTCAACAAGGTGACCGATTGCGGATGTTTTGGAGATGCCGTAAAGTTGACCCCTTGGGAATCCTTCACCAAAGATGTGATCTTGCTCGTGTTGATCTTGGTGTTGTTCTTCGGAAGAAAATATATCACACCACTGTTCAACACAAAGACCAATTGGATTGTGGGCGGAGTGGCCTTGGTGGCCTGTATCCTCTTTGCCAACCATGTGCTCAATCACTTGCCTTCCGTGGATTTTCGGCCCTACAAGATAGGGGCGAACATTGAAGAAGGGATGACGGTTCCCGAAGGAGCCCCGGAGCCCATTTATGAATATGCATGGCGTTTCAAGGTGGGAGGCGAGGATAAAATCGTGGTGACCAATGGGGATTACCCGTCAGTGGATGGGGAATTTGTCGATGTGGAAACGACCATGATCCAAAAAGGCTATGAACCGCCCGTGCACGACTTCACCATAGAAAAGGATGGGGAGGATTTTGCGGCCGAACTTTTGAATGAGGAAAAACTGGTGATGGTGATTGCGTACGACTTGGCCAAAAGCAACTATGATGCCTTTGCGGAAGTGGCAAAAGTGACAAAAAAGGCCAAGGAAAACGGATACAGGGTAATTGGGATGTCGGCCTCCAGTGCAGATTTGGCGAACAGGATAAAGAGCCAATACGGTCTGGAATTCGATTTTTACTTTACCGATGAAACGACCTTGAAGACCATTGTGCGTTCCAACCCGGCCCTATTGGTGCTCAAGAGAGGAACTATCCAACAAAAGGTGCATTATAACGATATTGATGAGCTTGAGTTTTAGGGTTTATTGAAATCGAGGGGCAATTCGTATCAGGGAAATACCGAACATCAAGCACCAAAAACCAAAAACTTGAAACCATAAACATTGAACATAATAACAGAGTAACATAATAATACAACACATGAGAACAAAAATTGTGGCAGGCAACTGGAAAATGAACAATAACCTCAAAGAGACCGAAGCTTTGCTTACCGAGCTTTCGGCCAAATTGCCGGATACCAAAGCCGAAGTGATTGTGGCCCCAACATTTGTGAACTTAGCGGCGGCAAATGCTGCACTTCAATCATCTACCATAAAAGTGGCTGCGCAGAACATGCATTTTGCGGAGAGCGGTGCGTACACTGGCGAAATTTCTGCGGATATGCTCCTTGGCATCGATGTGGATATCGTTATTCTGGGTCATTCGGAAAGACGTGCCTATTTTGGTGAAGACGATGCGCTTTTGGCCAAAAAAGTGAAGACCGCCGTGGACAAAGGATTGAAGGTCATTTTCTGCTTCGGAGAAGAATTGGAGGACAGAAAAGCGGACAAGCATTTTTCCGTAGTGGAAAGCCAATTGAAAAATGCCCTGTTCAATTTGGATGCCAGCGCATGGAAGAATATCATCTTGGCCTATGAACCAGTTTGGGCCATAGGGACAGGGGAAACGGCCAGCCCGGAACAGGCTCAGGAAATGCATGCCTTTATCAGAAAGACCATTTCGGATGCCTTTGGTTCGGCCGTGGCCGATGAGGTCTCCATCCTTTATGGGGGCAGTGTGAAACCGGGGAACGCCGCTGAGATTTTCTCCAAGCCCGATGTGGACGGTGGACTGATTGGAGGAGCATCTTTGGTGGCATCGGACTTTGTGGCTATCATCGAGGCCATCTAATTCTTCTGCATGGCATTGATCTATATTGAATACGATTTTAAGGTAAACCCAGCTCAACCGGCAACCGATATCCTGATTGCCGAGTTGGGTGAAGTGGGTTTTGAGAGTTTTGTGGAAAACGAGACTGGATTGTTGGCCTATATCCTCAAATCGGAATGGAAAGAAGGTCTTTTGGACGACTTTTTCATATTGCAGCACCCCGATTTCGATATTTCATGGACCAGCACGGAAATTGAACAGAAAAACTGGAACGCCGAGTGGGAAAAGAATTTCCATCCCATCAAGGTGGGGGACAGGTGCATGGTCCGTGCCCCTTTTCATCAGGCCGAGGCAGTGGAGTACGATATTGTAATCGAACCCAAAATGAGCTTTGGCACCGGGCACCATCAGACCACCTATATGATGTTGCAGCATATCCTGGATGCCGATTTTGAAGGAAAATCCGTTCTGGACATGGGCTGTGGCACCGGTGTGTTGGCCATTCTCGCCAAAAAGCGCGGCGCAGGCCCCGTGGATGCCATTGATATTGATGAGTGGTGCTTTTTGAACAGCAAGGAGAACGTGGAAAGGAACAATTGTGCGGATATCCAGGTTTTTCAAGGCGATAGTGCCCTGCTGGACGGAAGGAAATACGATATTATCCTGGCCAATATCAACAGGAACATTCTATTGGAAGACATCCCCATTTATGCGCAATGCCTTCAAAAAGGAGGCACCCTTTTTCTGAGTGGCTTCTATTTGGAGGATTTGGATGCCATTTCATCAAAATGTAAGGCACATGGTTTGGAATTTGAAAAAAAACTGGAGAAGGACAACTGGATTGCAGTAAAATATGTAAATTAGAAAGGCATAAACTCCACAGAACATGGGCACAAGGGAAAAACAGCTTGAGGATGTCCTTCTAGAGGAAGAGACGGTAAACCAGAACGAGATTGTACTTTTCAATGATAATGTCAATACGTTTGACCACGTCATAGAGACCTTGATCAACGTATGCGAGCATACCCCCGAACAAGCCGAGCAATGCTCCCTGATTGTGCACTACAACGGAAAATGCACGGTAAAGACCGGAGAGTATTCCTATCTGAAGCCCAAATGCACCCAACTTCTGGAGGCAGGGCTGAGCGCAGAGATCGTATAGCCCTTCACATCCCCCCAAATCCCTTTTTTGAACTTGCCTTTATGTGTCATGTGATGATTGCGGGCAATCTTTTTGATGGCTGAATATAAAATGTCAAAAAATAGGGATTCCTCACAAAAATCAAAGATGGGAAACGCTTGTATATTGTACATTTACCAACAACCAAGAAAAACAAAAACCACTAACCTCCCTTCGTGAAACATGAGCGAATTTTTTAAGGCAGAACTGAAAGACCGTTTTTTGGAGTATGCCTTGGATCGTAGCGATTATTTCGAGATACAGACCCTTTACGATGAATTTCTCCGGCCCAACTACAGCTTGCAGTATGTGGAAAGATTGGTGGGGGAGATACTGGAATATGACCCTAACCTTTTGGATGTGATGAGCGGCAACGGCATGGACATTTTTATGCTGGCCTCCACTTCAACCACCGGGGATTTTTTGGAAGATGGCGGGTTCATGGACATGTATGTAAAGGAAGAGGAAAAGTGGGATGTGTTCTTGGAACAATTGTCCAGCACGCGAAAACCGTCGAACGCGCAGAACAAACTGTTCAAGGCACCTAGCTTGAAAAAGGAAAAAACCATGCTCTTGGTCCTTATCTCGGCCATAGCTGTGAGCTTCCTCTTCACGGTGATCAGCATTTTCAACGAAACCTTCCTGAAACCTGAATATGTGCCCGCGGACGAGTTCGAACGAAAAATGGAACTGCTACAGGAACAGTATCTGCAGGAAAACAGCCGTCTTCAATCACAGTTGGAACAAGCACAACGGGTATTGGATTCTATGGGCAAATAAATAAAACCTATCGGCCCACAAAACGGGAGATGACCCATTCCATTTTAGTGATACTTTCCTTGATCTGTTTAGGGTTGACGCAACAAAAGCCCATCACCAATCCGTTTTCCCCTTTGCAGTGCACATAATATTTGCTGAGGGCATGCACCAGGATGTTGTGTTCCAAAAGAACCTTTTCCAACTGCACATCGCTCAGACCTTCTTTGGTGATATGGGCTATGAGGTGTAGCCCCGGATTTGAGGTGTCCAAATAAAAATAACGACCCAAGACCTTTCTGAAATGATGTACAAACACCTCTTTTCTTTCATTGGAGACGTCTATCACGTTCCTTAAATGTTTGTTCAGATGGTCTTTTTCAATAAAGGTGCTCATCGCCTTTTGGTTCTGTATGGACACAAATCGGCTCGATTGCTGGTAGAGCGCAACCACCGCATCAAACAGGTATTGGGGAACAATCATGTACCCAAGTCGCATGGAAGGGTGTATCAGTTTATTGAACGTACCTAGGTAGATGACCCGTTCCTGCTGGTCCATCCCGAACAGGGAACCGATCGGTCTTTCCCAATTGCTGAACTCGTGGTTATAGTCATCCTCCACAATGAAGGTCTCTTTTTCCGAAGCCCATTTCAGAAGTTCCTTCCGCCGTTCCATGCTCATCTTTATGCCAGTGGGATACTGGCTGGAGGGGGTGGTATAGACAAATTTTGGGGATTGGCAGCAGGTATGCTGGATACGTAGGCCTTGGTCGTCCACATCGGTGGCACATATGTTGGCCCCCAGACTTTTAAAAAGGGCATGCGCCATGGGATAGGTTGGGTTTTCCACCACTACCTCGTCATGGGCTTCCAGCAATACGTTGGAAACAAGGTAGAGGGAGTGCAGCGACCCTGTGGTGACAATGATCTGATTGGGATTACAGTCGATGTCCCGATACACCCTCAGATATTTGGCCAGGTTTTCCCGTAGGCAGTGCAGGCCGATCGTATTGGAGTAGGAAAGCTCCGAAGGCGTTACACGCCTCCAATAATCACTGATCAGTTTTTTCCACAACTGTACCGGAAATATGTCCAAAGGTGGGAGTCCAGGCCTGAAGGCGACCCCTTTTTCAGCACTTTCCCCCGACCAATCCGTATGTTGCGCGAATGCTTTTCCCTTATGGGAAAGGGAGGGGTAGTTCCCTTTTTTGTCCGCCAGTGTAAAATTGAGCCTCAACTTCTTGTCCTTTGGAGATAGAATGTAGTAACCAGAACCTTTGACAGACTCGATGTAGCGTTCCACCAGCAATAAATCCATGGCCTTCAGGACCGTACTGCGGGAAATGGCAAGGTCCTTTGCCAAAATCCGGGAGGGAGGTAGCTTGGAACCTGGTTCCAAAGACCTCGTAAGGATGGCTTTCTTGAGCGCGTCGTATAGACTGATATAAATTTGAGGTTGGAGGTTGACATTCAAGCTTAAGCCATTTCGTATTAAAATGCCTTTAATATTGAAATGCATAATTGGTATGCCCTATCCGATAAGAATTGGTAGGTGGAAGGTAGAAGTTTATCCTTTAATTTTCTGGTTTTTAACAGAAAGTTCACAATGAAAGTCCCAAATCCTATCATTAGAACTTTGCCGATTTTCTTTTGTAGTGCAGGATTGCTGATCAGTTGTTCAGGTGTTCGTACAGTTGATTTTGAAACCCCGGTCGATACCTTCGACAAGCAGATCACATTTCAGGAAAGGCAAGTTTATTTACAGGAAGACCTTGGTCTTGTTGTGGACAATACGTTTGATGGTGCTCGGCTGAACGGGATTGAAAGATTGAACGACAGTACTATCAAGGCCATCATCCGACCGGAAAACGAACCCATCAACAGCAGTCCGTACTATGCTTTTAAAATAGCATCCCATCATCCCCAAAAAATATATGTGTCCCTGGAGTATCCGAAGGGCCATGTACACCGCTATGTTCCAAAGGTGAAGAAACCGACCGAAGATTGGAAAATTTTGGATTCCACAAAGATTTTTAGGATAGATTCCTTGGTCACACTCGAACTTTTCTTGGAGGAACAACCAATCATTATTGCGGCCCAGGAACTGCAAACCTGGGAACAGGTAAAGGATTGGTACCATGGCCTGTCTTCGGGAAAGGAATATGTGAGATCATACATTTATGGAACTTCCAAAATGGGTAGGGAACTTCCTGTTTTGGACATATATCATGGCGGGAAGACGAACAAACCCATCATAGTACTCCTAACGCGTCAACACCCCCCGGAAGTCACTGGATTCTTTGCATTCAAGGCCTTTTTGGAAACCATTTTGGATGATTCAGCATTGTCCAAAGCATTCTTGGAGACCCATCGAGTACTGGCTTTTCCCATGTTGAACCCAGATGGGGTGGACCTTGGCCATTGGCGACACAATGCAGGTGGGGTGGATACCAACAGGGATTGGTCCAAGTACCGTCAGCCAGAGATCCGTCAAACTGTGGAATTTATTGAGGAGCAATTAAAAAATGATGGGGCAAGAATGCTTTTGGGACTTGATTTCCATTCCACCCATAAAGATGTTTTTTACACCAACACCTCCCAAGAAGGTAGCACACTTCCCCATTTTGAAAAGGAATGGTTCTCCGCTTTGGAGGAAAACATACCAGGCTACAAGGTCAACGAATCTTCGGGAAACAGTACCAAACCAGTTTCAAAAGGCTGGTTTTTAAAACGGCATGGGGCCGTTGGAATCACCTACGAAATAGGGGACAACACCCCAAGGGACAGGATAAGGACCATAGGCAGGGTATCTGCCCAGGAAATGATGAAAATCTTACGCTCTAATACTAACTTAAACTAGCTTGATTATGGCCAAAACCCAGATGATATGTTTATGCATCCTGCTGTTTTTTGGAGGAATGGTACACGCACAAAAGCAGATAACCGGTACCGTCACAGATGCCAATGGGCCACTCCCGGGGGCCAGTGTAGTCCTCAAAGGAACCACAGTGGGCACTACCACGGACTTCGACGGGAACTATACCCTAACACTACGGGATGGACAGGATGTGTTACAGTTCAGTTATGTGGGCTATCTCACCAAGGAAATACAAGTGGGCGCGCAGACTGTCGTAAACGTCACCTTGGAAGAAAATGCCGAAGCACTTCAAGAAGTGGTGGTCACCGCACAGGGGATAAAAAAGTCGAAAAAAGCGTTGGGGTATGCCATTGCCAACGTGAGACCAGATGAAGTCGAAAAACGACCCGAAGCCGATATGGCCAGGGCCCTGCAAGGAAAAGTAGCGGGGGTTAGCATCACTCCGGCGGATGGACAAACGGGTTCTTCTTCCGAAATCAGGATACGGGGAAATGTCTCTTTGACCGGAACAAACGCTCCATTGATCGTAGTGAACAATGTACCCTTCAACGGATTGCTACGTGATATCGACCCCAATGATATCGAAAGTATCAGTATTTTGAAAGGTTTCAATGCATCGGTGCTCTATGGAAGCGAGGGGCGGAACGGGGTCATCTTGATCCAGACCAAGAGTGGGTCGGCACGAACAGGAGAGGTTCGGACAACCGCATCCTACTCCACGACGGTTTATACCAATACGGTGTCCCAACTCCCTGAATTCCAGAATACCTATTCAAATGGATTGGAAGGGGTGCAGTTCGATTCCACAATTTTATCCAACTTTGGACCTGCCTTTTCCACTTTGGGGGAAGTGGCCCATCCGTATGCAGCCTTGGGAGACATTTTTCCGGAATATCAAGATGCCACGATTCAAATAGCGGCAAAGCCGGACAATGTACGGAACATTTTCAGGATGGGTATCGGAACCACCCATTCCTTCACCTTTGCAGCGTCAAAAGAAAAAGTAGGTTTCAATCTATCCGCTGGCTATGCCGATGAACAGGGAATCATAGACCACAACGATCTCAAGCGCTTCAACCTGAGCGTGGGAGGAAAGGCCCAACTCACCGACAAACTCAATGTGTCGGCCAATATCGGTTACTCCACCCGAAAGGTGAACCTTATCAATGACGAGAGCATTTTTAGTGTGGTCTATCACCTTCCCCGATGGATCGACCTTACCGAACTGCCCTACCAGAATCCATTGACAGGCGAATCGGTCTATTATAGGAATGATACCAATCCCCTTTGGATACTCCACAACTCGGGGAACTATGATGATAAGGTAAGGGTCTTCGGCAACGTTGCCGCCGACTATCAGATTGCAGATGGCCTAAACCTGACCTATCGAGTTGGTTTTGACAGTGAGACCTATATGGGTTTTGATTATTCCAACAAAGGAGGATATAGTGATGATAGCTATAGATTGGGCTATTTGAACATTGGGGACAGCAAGGAGGTCATCATCAACCAAACGGCTCTACTCGGTTATAACAAGGATTTGTTCAAAAATTTCAACCTAGAAGGCCAATTGGGCTTCAATTCCCAATTGACCCGTTTCTTTAGCAATTCGACCAATTCGGACGGACAGATTGTGTACGGATTCCTCAGACCGAGCAACTTTACCACCACGGAGGCCAGTTACACCCGAACGGATGAAAATCTGGCGGGAGCCTTTGCCCAACTCCAATTTGCCTATAAAAATTATCTCTATGCCACATTTTCTGGTAGGAACGATTGGGGGAGTACCGTGGAACTGGACAATCGGTCTTTGTTCTACCCCGGAGCTTCATTCTCGTTCATTCCCACTTCCGCCTTCAACTTTGGAGGAAACGCGATCAATTACTTGAAATTCAGATATGCCTATGCCACTTCATCAGGCTATCCGGCCCCTTACAGGACCAGGAGCACCTTGATCATAGACCTGTTACGGTTTGCCGCAGCAGATGGAACATACCCGGTCACCAACAGGTACAGCACCCGATATGCCAACTTGAACCTCAGGCCAGAGCTCCACAAGGAAGTGGAAGTGGGGATGGAGGCTAAGCTGTTGCATAATAGGATCACCCTGGAAGCATCGGCCTACATACGGGTCTCCAAGGACCAGATTGTGGAATCCCCCTTGGCTCCCTCCACAGGCTATGATGACCAGTTTATCAATCTTGGGCGGATAGATAACGAAGGAGTGGAGGTGGATCTGGGGATCGATATTTTCAGAGGGGACAATTTTAGTTGGAACCTCAGGAACATATTTACCGCGGATGAATCGCTCGTGGTGGAGACCACGCCCACACGGGCAGACATCAACATCACCGAAGATCGGTTCGCGGTGGAAGGCCAACCCTTTGGGGTGATCAAAGGGGATTATGCCCTTCGGGATGAAAATGGCAACCTGTTGATCAGTGGAAACGGTTCGGCAACCCGGGTCGGGGAAGTGATCACAAGCAGCGATATAGGTCTGGAGACCAAGGTAATCGGTGACCCCAACCCCGATTGGCGGTTGACGACCATAAACACCATCGGAATCAAAAAATTTTCCATATCCGCACAGTTGGAATACACCCATGGTGGGGAAATCTATTCCAGCAGTGTGGCAAATATGTTGCAGCGCGGTGTGGCCAAGGAGACGGAGGATAGGGAAGGCTCCTTTATCATTCCAGGTTATTTGGCAGATGATGATACAGGCGAGCTATTGCTGGATGCCAATGGTGACCAGATTCCCAACACCATTCAGATCAACAGCGGAAGGGTCGGTTTTTCCAACTATTACAATGCCAATGATTTGGCCATGTGGGACACTTCCATATTCCGATTGAGGGAAATTGCCCTCGGATATACCCTCAGCCCTAAAAAGGGCGAACGGCTGCCTTTCCAAAGGATCGATTTTACCCTTTCGGGCAGAAACCTGTGGTACCGTGCCCCCAATTTTCCGAAGTATGTGAACTACGATCCAGAAAGTGATGGTCTTGAGGGAGACAGCACGGTCCCCTCGACCAAGAGGTTCGCTTTTGGGGTATCGGTAACATTTTAACGAATCAAAAAGTATCAAAAATGCAAAGAACAATAAAACGCTTTGGTGTCATGGTATCGGCCTCCCTGCTTTTTTTGGGCTGTGAAATTTCAAATTTTGACCTGCAGGAGAACCCCAATTTCCTTACCCCGGAAAGTGCCGACCCCGAATACTTACTGAACGAGATGCAGTACCAGTTCCAGTACTTTATGGGTTTGATGATCCTGAACACGGATGATGTGATGCGCTACGAAGCCTTGACCGATAACTACAGGGATGTGGTGTCCGTGGATGTTCTTGATACAGAGTGGGAAAGCTATTTTGAGGCCCTGAACAATTCCAGAACGATAGAGGCATTGGCTGCGGAAGATGAGAGCTTATTGTTCCACAATGCCATTAACAAATTGCTCATGGGCTATCTCACCATCACCATGGTGGACTTTGTGGGGAAGATACCCTATACGGAGGCGGTCAACCCCTCCGAATATCCCAACCCAAGGTTGGATGATGGGGATGACATCTACCGAAGTGTATTGGCGGATATCGATCAGGCGATATTGGATATCGAGGCTTCCAATTTCAATTTCTCCACAGATCTTTTTTACAATAGCGATAAGGAAAAATGGAAAGCCTTTGCCAATACCCTTAAGTTGCGCATATTGGTGCAGACCAGATTGGCCAGCTCACCATTGGGCATTGCGAATGTGGCAACAGAGATCAACAAGCTCTTGGAAGAGGATTTGATCGATACCGCTGCGGAGGACTTCCAATATAACTATTCCACAGTGGTCGAACCGGAAAGCCGACATCGCTATTTTCAAAGAGGCTACGTAAGCGATTTTGGCCAATACATGGGCAATTACTTTATGTTCATGCTGAAGGACTCCAAAAGCATTCAGGATCCCCGACTTCGCTACTACCTCTACCGCCAGGCCGATGAAGATCCTTTTAGTATCCCGCCCTATTCAACGTGCCAAAACGAGTCGAATGTGGATTATTGTTATGTGGGGGACTACTACAGGGGGCTGGACCATGGCGAGAACCGAACAGGATTTGGGGATAATAGCAAAAGGGCGGTATATGGCATCTATCCAGGTGGGGGCACTTTTGATGAGGACCAGTTTCTTAGGGCATCCACGACCTCTTCCCATTTGGAAGGGGCCGGCATCTTGCCTTTGCTCACATCGTCCTTTGTGAAATTTCTGATGGCCGAAGCGGCCCTTGTCCTTGAAACCAATGGTGACCCAGCGGTTTTGCTGGAAGAAGCCATCAGGGACTCCATGGAAAAAGTACTTGGATTTGGCAATGTCAGCTCCGAATATGAGGCCACGGATACCGATGTGGATGACTATGTGGCCGAGGTCATGACCAATTATGGAAATGCTGCCACTGATGAAGAAAGATTGGATATCATCATAACCGAATACTATTTGGCGGCTTATGGCAATTCCGTGGAAGCTTACAATGCCTACCGAAGGACAGGATACCCTTCCAATATACAAGAACCCATCAACGGGGACACCAGCTTTCCCAGAAGCTTTCCGTATTCCTCCAATGCGGTGGAAATCAACCGATTCATCAAGCAGAAACAGAATTCCGAACGGGTGTTCTGGGACACCAATCCTCAGGGATTCATCAAATAATATAAAAGGAGCGTCATGAGAAGAAGTATAAGATTTTTGACCGGACTACTGTTAATGTTTGGCTGTACCAACGAGTACAACACATTTCAGGACATCACCGAACGAGGTGGCTATATTGTTTTTACGGAAGAACCCAACCTGAGCTTCAATATTTTGAAACTGGACACCGAAGTTTTTAATGCAACCTTGTTCGACCCCAATGAAAATGCGACCGGCTATACCTTGACTGTGATATATGACGATGTTGAGGTGGAAAATGTGTTCCAGACGACCACTTTTCCCGCCACTTTGGAGTTCAGCATTGCGGAAATTCTGGAAATGTTCAATTTGACGACGGATGATATCGGTCTTGCGGATAGGATCACTTTTGTGGCCAAGGTCACTACCCCGGATGGTGTCTTTGATGGTCGTTCCCCCGATTATGATTTTAACAACATCAACCAGGGCGGGGACACCACCGACCGATTGAAATATCCCGGGCAGCACAATGCGATGGAATTTTCTTTTAGTTTTTACCAACCCCCCGGAAGAAAAATACGGGGTACCTCTTTTGAGGAAGTATCTGTTGGTCCCGATGATGCCGTGTATGTTAGGAACGGGGCCAATGACGAGACACTCGATCTTGTCAATGGGGCTGATCCACCATATGTGGATTATGTGGCGAAGGGCACGGGAACGGATGATGAAATTGGGTTCGATTCCGAGTACGTTGCCATTACCAATATCAGTGAGAGCAGTCTGGGATTTTCCGAAGAGCGAATAGGAGTCACTGCTTTGTTGGAAAGTTTTGAATCCTATCCGGATGGTGTCCAAGGATTTCATTCCGAGGATGCCGACGGTGCGATCAAAATCACTTTTGATACCGTTGAGGTTCCCGAGGGACAGAACAATTCAGGCATTTCCTTTCAGGTTTTCTTTGGGGATACTACCTGGGAAGAATTGGATGGCATCCATGCCTATGCCAATATCACCACGGATGAAGGCAATGAGGTGTTGGAATTGATCAGCGCCTATAATAATGATGTGGAAACCTTGGCAGGAAGATGGCAAGAGGTGAATAGTGGATTTCTCAAGGGGATACGGTCCTATCAATTGGTCATCCAGATACAGTCTGGGGCCACCCCTGAATTCTTTGACCTCGACAACATCATTGTTTATGAGCCCGAAGAAGATTAAAAAGTCCAATAACAACCCTTGAAATGAAGTAAATTTATGAATATCAAAAATTTACAATGACCATGAAGCACAAGATCATCATTCTTTTGACCCTGTTGTTGGGTTTAGGTGCCTGTAAAAAGGACAGGATGGAAGTGGATATCCTCATCGAGAACGGAGCGGTTTACAATGGGGTCGATTCCATTCCCACCATGCTGACCATTGGGGTCGTTGGCGACAGGATTGCCTATGTCGGCAACGGGAAGCGGATTGATTTTTCCTCAAAAAAGACTATCGATGCCGAGGGTTTGATCGTGTCTCCGGGATTCATTGACCCACATACCCATGCCGACAGGGATTTGAAAAATCCTGAGGAATCGCATAACAAACCTTTTTTGTTCCAAGGAGTCACTACAGTGGTTGTGGGAAACGATGGGAGCAGTGATTACCCCTTGGCCGAATATGAACAGTTGTACAAAAAGAATGGCATCGGCACCAATGTGACCTTTTTGGTGGGACAGGGAACCATCAGGGAAAAAGTGATGGGCCTAAGTGATAGGGAGGCCACCGATGTCGAAATCCTAAAAATGATGGAACTGGTGCAACAGGAAATGGATGCTGGTGCATTTGGCATGTCCACAGGATTGTTCTACGCGCCAGGAAGTTATGCGAGCACCGATGAAGTGATTGCCTTGGCAAAGGTTGTGAGACAGAACGGTGGAATTTATGACACGCACCTGCGGGACGAAGGAGCCTATTCCATCGGTTTGGTGGCCGCTGTGCAAGAAGCCATCGAAATTGGGGAAAAAGCGGATCTGCCCATTCACATATCGCACATCAAATGTTTGGGAAAACAGGTTTGGGAGCAGAGCGATTCATTGATCACGATTATTGAGGAAGCCCAGAAAAGAGGAGTGAAGGTGACGGCCAATCAGTACCCCTACGAGGCATCGGCCACGGGCCTAAAATCGGCCGTTGTGCCACGCTGGGCCGAAAGTGGGGGCAAGGATTCCCTGTTCATCCGGTATGCGGATGCCAGGTTGAAACCCCAGATCCTGCACGAAGTGGCAGAGAACATCGTCCTACGAGGGGGCGCTGATAAACTGTTGATTGTCGATTCAGACCATAAGGAATTTGAAGGAAAGACAGTTCAGGAAATAGCAAAGGACATGGGGTTGGAAGCCAATGAAGCTGTTTTTGAGATCTTTGCCAAGGGCCATGCACGGGTGGCTTCGTTCAGTATGTCACCTTATGACATCAAAAATTTCATGCAGCAGGATTGGGTCGTGACGAGCTCGGATGGCAACACGGGCCACCCAAGAAAATATGGCACCTTTCCAAGGAAGTACAAGGAGTATGTGAAAAATAAGGTAATCAATTTAGCTGATTTCATCAACGGAAGCACCTCGCGCACCGCAGACATCTTTGGAATTGTTCAAAGAGGTAAAATCCAGGAAGGATACCATGCCGATATCATCATTTTTGACCTAGAGACTTTTGGTGACAAAGCGGATTACCAAGACCCTTTTCAACTTTCAGAAGGCTTACGATATAGCATCATCAATGGAAAACTATCGGTGGAAAAAGGAACATTTAACGGACAACTGAATGGAAAAACATTAAAAAAAGAATGATATGAAAACCAAATCTTACAACATCTGCCTACAAAGAACAGCGGCCCTCCTCGTGTTGGTTGCCGCTATAGCCTGTTCGTCGGGGAGCGAAGGTGAAGAAACACCGGCACCCGATGCGCAAGCCCCATCCAAGCCCACAGGATTGGTGGCCGAGGAGGTCACCCAGAATTCCCTCTACCTGTATTGGGAGCCCGCTACCGACAATGTAAAGGTGAAGAACTACTCCTTGTACCTAAACGGCGAGTTTTTGGTGGGTTCGGGCAAAACTTCCTATGCACTGGCCAATTTGGAACCTGGGAAAATGTACTCATTCCAGATTCAGGCCAATGATGCGGCCGGCAACTCCTCAGAGCTCAGTGAGCCCTTGATGGTATCGACCTTGGATAAACTTGAAGCAGAACTCCAGTTCGATTCCGGGAACATCGAAACCTATTTGAGAGGTTTTGTCGATAATGTAGCTGGATTTTTGGGCAATAACTATAAAGTGCCGACAGAGAACGACATGAAACAATGGGAATTGATCATCGATGCCCTTCTGGACGATAACATACCCGAAGCGGTGGAGCAAGCCGTTTATGTAAACTATCAGATTGTGGAATTCACGGATACGTTTTCCAGCCCCAACCAAGTCTTTTATGTCCTCAAGGAATTTTCTATACGGACCAACTATTGGGGCACCTTCGTGTTCAGCAAGACCCCAAAAAGGGAAAATCTTGTACTGGCGGCCCCACACGTTATCCATGACCAGAACACGGGTTACCAAGCGGCCTATGTCTTTAGGCAGAATGTACCCAAAGCCCTTTTTATCAGTGGCGCACATCGCTGCAATAGGGAAGAGCCCGCTCCCTGTTCCGGGACCACAAGTGCCTGCAGTACCAATTCCCAGGCATATCGCATTTCAGATGTGCCGCATAGTGTGAATTCCATGTTCCAGAAGACCACGGAAATGATGTACGATGCGCTGCCCAACAGTGTGTTTGTACAATTGCATGGGTTTGACAAGGAAGCGTCCGACCCTTCCCTGATCATAAGCAATGGGACAAACAAGACCCCGCAGACAGATTATGTGGCCATGCTCCGGGATGCTCTGCTGCAAGAAGATAACAGTTTGACTTTCAAAATACCCCATATCGATGTGAATTGGACCCGCTATGCGGCGTTCGACAATACCCAGGGACGCTATATCAACGGTTCACCCAATCCTTGCAGTGTTTCGGCTACCAACACCACGGGCAGGTTTGTCCATATTGAACAGGAAAGGGCCAAACTGCGGGCCAACGAAACAGGATGGGCCAAGGTGAGCAATGCCCTTGAAAAGTTATTTTGATGGATGTCATCATTTACGATGAAAAATGAATGTCCAAAAGGCTCATTATCTGTCAGTTCGAGCGCAGTCGAGAATCTCAAATATGTTGATAATCAATGGGTTTCAACTGCGCTCAACCTGACAAATTCAAAATTTTATTGTTTTTTGAACAACCTCTTTTTTTGGGGAAAGTTGGGTCATTTTGAATTCTTTCTTCTGAGCAACTCTTTTTTGATCAGCTCCATTTCCCTTGACGATTGGGAGCCGACAGAGGAATTTTCCTCTGCACGCCTGATCAGATAGGGCATCACATCCCGAACAGGACCAAAAGGAACATACTTTGCCACGTTATAACCCTGTTCGGCCAGATTGTAGCTGATATTGTCGCTCATACCATAGAGCTGTCCGAACCAAATGCGTTTATCTGAATTGGAAATGCCCTTCTCCTTGAGTTTTTTTACCAATTGAAGGCAGCTCAACTCATTATGGGTGCCCAGGAACAGGTCGAACACATAGAGGTTTTCCAGGACATAGCTACATCCATTGTTGAAATTTTGGTCGGTGCTGGATTTATCTTCGCAGATGGGACTTTCGTAGCCATGCTCTAGGGCCCTGTCACGCTCTTTTTCCATATAGGCGCCCCGCACCAATTTTACCCCGACCTTAATGTGGTGTTGTTCCCCAAGGGCCTTCAGCTTTTTCAGATAATCGAGTTTTTTGCTCAAATAGAGCTGTACGGTGGTGAATACGACCGTTCGTTGGGTGTTGTATTTGATCATCATCTCTTCGGTGAGTCCGTCAATGGCAGCGTGGCCCCACGATTCTTCCGCATCGACCATGATCTTGAGATTATCCATCTTCACCACGGATTGACAGATCAGCTCAAACCGGTTCTTTACCTTGTTCCATTCTTCCATTTCCGATATGCCCAAGGGAGTGCCTTCCGAAATTTTTTGAAAGAGTTCGAGTTTTCCAATGCCTGAAGGTTTGAATACCAAAAAGGGCACCTGTTTCTGGAATTCTGAGAACTGGCAGATTTTCAGCAAGGTTTCCAAGGTTTGGTCAAAGCTTGCTTCGTTTTTTGCCCCTTCCACCGAATAGTCCAAAATTGACATAATGGCTCCGCCATTGTAAAGTGCATCTATCCTGGCTTTACATTCCATGAGACTCTCCCCGCCACAGAACTGGGAAAAGATGGTTTTTTTGATGATGGGGTCAATGGGCAGCCGACTTTTGAAAGCGATGTTCAGTAAAGGTTTTGCCATTCGCGTGAGCCAACCATATTCCAGCATCCCAAAAAGGAATTTTGCCCGCAACAGCTCTTTTTTGGTCTTGGTGCCAAAGGCGATTTCCGTGTTATTGAAATTTATAGTGTCCGACATAATGATTGCACGTTTCTCCACACCCCATTGATTTTGGATTTGGCCCTATGGCATGCGCATAGAGGAAAAACCCAACATGGGTGCACGGATTCCTAAAAATGTTTAGTTGACTTGCCTTGGTCCAGGCAATTCTGAAAGAAGAAAGTATCGTGGCGATGGGTACGTCGCCACGATACATAAAAGGGCTTACACTAACCTATTTTACTATAAAAACAACTCATGTTTTCACAATCTATTTTAGCCCTTTATTCCTGGTTGTAAAATTTTGTAATTGGTCTTTTCCTTTTCTTTTCTCACCATTTCCTTGACATCTTCCAAGAGCTGTTTGGCATCATAGATGATCCCATCTTTGATGGTGTATTTGACGCCACCCACCCTTTGGATGGTATTGTCCTCCATCAGTTTGATGGCTCCTGTTCCATAAAGTGTCTTTAGGTTGACCAACGGATTTTCTTCCGTGATCACAAAATCGGCCAGTTTGCCAACGGCGATTGTTCCAATTTTATCGTCCATACCCAAAGATTCGGCACCGTTCAACGTAGCAGCCTTGATGATTTCCAGTGGGTGGAACCCGGCCTCTCTCAAAAGTTCCATTTCACGGGGGTATGAAAAACCATAGAGTTCATAGATGAACCCGGCATCTGTGCCCACGGTAACCCTGCCACCACGGTTTTTGTATTCGTTGATGAAGGTCATCCATAGCTTATAGTTCTTTTTCCAATCAATCTCGTGTTCGGTGCCCCAATAATGCCAATAGGACCCATGCGATTGCCTGCTTGGGGAGTAGAACTCCCAAAGGGAGGGGAGGGTATATTCCTCATGCCATTCGGCGCGACGAGCACGGGCAAGGTCCCTGTTTGCTTCATAGATGACCATGGTGGGCGAAAGGGTGAAATCCAGTTCGAGCAGTTCGTTCATCACCTCGTTCCATTTATCGGAATAGGGTTTTGCGGCCTGTGCCCATAATTGTCCCGCTTCACCAAACCGGTCTTGCTCGTTTTGGTAATTGTAGTCCAAGGAATAATCTTGGACGGTCCTGTCATCGAACAAGGCTTCCGGCAACCCATACCAATGTTCCATGGCAGTAAGGCCGGCCCTGGCACTGTGGAGCACGTTCCATCTGCCCACATAGACCTGGGCATGGTGCATTTTGGACCGTAGGCCTAAATTTTTGTTTTCTTTGATGGCCGCTGCCATGACTTCTGGTTCAGCACCAAAAAATTTGATGCCATCCGCCCCCTTTTTGGCATTTTGGCGCACCCATTCCACTGCCTGCTCCGGTGTGGATAGGTCTTCCCTTCCCATACCGCCGTTCAGTTTGCTGCCAAAAGCGGTATAGGCCATTATCCTTGGGGCCGTTATTTCATTTTTTGTGCTTTTTCGTTTATGTTCCAAGGTCCAATCTATCCCATTGCCCGAAGCTGGATCTGCAATGGTGGTCACTCCATGGCCCATCCAGAGTTTGAACACATATTCGGCAGGAGTTCCCTGCGCTGTGCCACCGATATGGGCGTGGGTGTCCACAAATCCGGGCATGATGTACATTCCCTCGGCATTCAGTTCCTTGCCTCCGGGTTTTAGGGCCGGACGTCTATTGGGGTTGATGGGCACCCCCGGATATCCTACCACGCTTACCTGGGTTATGATGTTGTTCTCGACCACGATGTCCACAGGACCTTGTGGTGGGGCCAAAGTACCGTTGATCATGGTGGCACCTCTAATGATCAATTGGCTCCAAGGACCTTCACCTTCGCTTCTTGCAGGGGCTTTTTCTATTTGAGCAAATCCGTTCTGGAACATCAGGAAGCAAAAGCCCAGCAGGAGACCGAGTTTTAAAGTTTTCATTGTCATCATTCTTGAGTATTTGAGTTATTTTTTAGACCAGTGGGCCATTTTACTTTGGGGACAGGCCCACTGGTCAAGGTTGGTTTGATCTATTTTCTATCTCTTATACTGTGCTGGCACCCCTTCGGCAGGAAGCGATTTGCTGATAAACTCCCGAAGGTCGTCATTGGCAGTTTTCAGGTCTTCCTTCCTGAGGTACATCATGTGTCCGCTTCTGTATCCTTTCCAGTCCATTCGATCACGTAATTTTCCACTGGGGTCCATTTGCCAGAGATTGTACTTGGAATTGAAGTAATCCGTCCCTCCATCGTAATACCCGGCCTGCACCAGAACATTCAGATAGGGATTCTGTGCCATGGCCTGCCTCAGGTCGTAGCCCGTGGTGTTGTTGCTCCTGTCCCATGGACGCACCGGGCCGAACATATTGTATTTGAGGTCGGTTTCGTATTTCAGATGGTTTTTGGCATAGAAATTCATGGCAGGGGTGAAGGAGTGCAACCAACTGGTAAGCTCCGCGGCATAATCTGGTCGGCTCCCAGTAGTTTCCTTATCAATTCCCAAGTATCTGGAATCCAATCTACCGATATTGAAGCCCTCATCCCTTAGCAACTCTTTCCAGAAAAAGGTTTTGGGAATGCGCAGGTTGTGTTCCAAGATCACTTTTTCGGATAGCCCGGTGTACCTTGCTATTCTCGCAGCAACTTCTTTCCTTTCTGCTTCGGGAAGAAATCCTCCCTTGGATATGGCCGGGGTAAGTTCGTCTATGGTATATTTCTCCACTTCGGGAAGCACATCGACCAAATCTTTGGATTGCAGATCGGAAGGCAATTTTTTGTGGAACCAGGCCGCGGCGGTATAGTAGGGCAAAAAGTTTGCTGCTTCTGGCACGGTCCCCCTTTCTATTCCCAAGTCGGTAGGCGATACCAGTATTACCCCGTTCAAGTACATCCAGTGGGAGTTTTGAAGCTCGAGCGAGAGGCCGGATACCCTTGGCGTACCATAACTCTCTCCTATGAGGAACTTGGGTGAGGTCCAACGGTCGTAGCGTGTCACAAAGGTATTGATCCATGTGGCTAAGTACTCAATGTCCTGTTTGACCCCAAAAAAGTTTTTCGCCTTCGTCTTGTCGTCCATTTCATCGATGGCCCTGGAATAGCCAGTGTTCACCGGGTTTACATAGACAATATCGGCCACGTCCAGAATCGAGTTAGGGTTGTCCTTGATGCCATAGGGCTGAACGGGATAACCTTCATCGTCAATCGCCAAGATCTTGGGGCCGGTGTAGGCAATGTGCATCCAGACCGATGCGGAACCAGGTCCTCCATTGAAGGAAATGACCAGTGGCCTTTTGGATCTATCGGCAATTCCGGTTCTTTCATAGTACGTAAAAAAGAGCCCTGCGATTATTTTTCCTTTTTCATCCCAGACGGGCAATTTCCCAGTGGTAGCAGTATATTTTACGGGGACCCCCTTGATGGTCACCTGCCCTGAGGTGGTGACCGTGGAATCCATGTCGGTGTTCAATTGTTGTGCCTGTATCGGATGGCTAAAAGCAATCCATACGATGGCAATTGCAAAAAATCTGTACAATTTCATAAGGTTGATCATTTGGTTTTTCGTAGATATTGTGCCGGTTGTCCATCTTTTGGAGTGGACAACTTGATGAATTCACGGATATGCTCGTTGGAAGACTCCAGGTCCTCGGTGCGTAGGTACATCATATGTCCGCTACGGTAGCCCTTCCAGCTCATCCTGTCCTTCAACTTTCCGCTCAGGTCCATTTGCCAGAGGTTATATTTGGAATTGAAATAGTCCGTTGCCCCATCATAATAGCCTGACTGTACCATTACGTGAAGATAAGGATTCTGCGACATGGCCTGACGAAGGTCGTCCCCCGTGGTGTTGCCGCTCCTGTCCCACGGGCGGGTGTGCCCCCCGATGTAATAATCCAGATCGGTGTTATAGTTCAGGAAATTTTTGAAATAATAATTAATGGCCGGGGTGAACGAGTGTTGCCAAGAACGAATTTCCGCCGCATAATCGGGTCGCTCGCCAGAATCATTTTTGTCGATGCCCAAATATCTGGAATCGAGCCGGCCAATGGTGAATCCTTCATCGCGAAGCAGTTCTTTCCAGAAAAATTGTTCGGGAATCCTCAGGTTGTGTTCCAAGATGACCTTTTCGGACAATCCTGAATATCGGGAAATATTTTTGGCCGCTTCTTTTCGTTCCGCATCTGTGATGGAACCTCCCTTGGCCATGATGGGGATCAGTTGGTTCAAGGTATATCGTTCCACTTCGGGCAATACGTTGTCGAGGTCTTTGGATTGTAGATCCGATGGCAATTTTTTGTGGAACCAGGCAGCTGCGGCATAATAGGGCAAAAGATTGGCGGCTTCCACGGCAGTGCCTCTTTCAATCCCGAGACCTGTCGGCGATACCAGGATGACCCCGTTCAGATACATCCAATGGGAGTTTTGCAGTTCCAATGAAAGCCCAGAGACACGGGGGGTCCCATAACTTTCCCCGATCAGGTATTTTGGGGAGGCCCAACGGTTTTGACGGGTCACAAAGGTGTTGATCCATGAAGCGAGGTATTCAATATCCTGATTGACACCAAAAAATCTCTTCGCGACTTCTTTTTCGTCCATAGTGCTGATGGGCCTGGAGAAACCGGTGTTGACGGGTTCTATGTACACGATATCGGCCACATCCAAAATGGAGTGGGGGTTTTCCTCAACGCCATAGGGCTGTACCGGATAGCCTTCATCATCCACTTTTACGCGATAAGGGCCGGTATATCCCAAGTGCATCCAGACCGAAGCGGCCCCTGGGCCACCATTGAACGAAAAGAAGAGAGGTCTTTTAGATCTGTCCTTCACATCGGTTCTCTCGTAATAGGTAAAATAAAGCCCGGCAATGATGTTGCCCTTGTCGTCCCACACAGGTTGCTTTCCGGCAATTGCCTTGTATTTTACAGGTTTTCCCTTAATGGTGACTTCCCTGGATGTGGTGACCGTTGAATCCATCGCCGTGTTCAACTGCTGCGCCGTAGAGACAATTGTGAACATTAGGAAAGTCAAGAGGGCAGTACAGGTTTTCATGCTCATCTGTTTTTTTGGGTTGGTTGGATGAAAAGTATGTATTTTATTTCTGAATATGATGTGTTTCAGTTTTACGAATTACGTCGGTTTGTAAAAAGGGCAGAGGCTGATTTTGAACGATCAAAGTGAATTGAGAGAACACCTCTGCCCTTTTTCCTAGCTAATCAATCAAACAAACAAGATCTTTGATGACCGGGACCCGATCGGGTCCCGGTTTCTTAAGTTATTTTAAAATGGTCATCATCAATTGACGTCCCAGAACAGTTTTGTGGTCAAAACGTCACCACCAATGGATGAAGCCGCACTTTCATAGTTGGCCTTGTTCAATGTCTGTTCGGAAATCGGATAGATCAACCTGACCGGAACCGTAGGGACAAAAGATTGTGGTGGGGCTTCGAGAACTGGATAATCCAGTCGTCTGTACTCTGTCCAAGCTTCCAATCCTTGATTGAAAAGGGCCACCCATTTTTGCATCCCGATCTTTTCCTGCCAAGTTCCCGGTGCCGTGGCGTAATCCACATCGGGATTGGCCAGGTAGGCATCCGCACTGTCCGCAAGGCCATAGTACTCAAAAGAGGCCCTGATAGCTTCGGTATAATGGCCCGCGGCATCCGTTACACCACCAATGTTGCGTTCTGCAGCTTCTGCCAACAAAAATTCAATAGTGCTATAGTCCAAGAAAATAACAGGGGTGGTGGGTTGATAGAAAAGGGTGCCGAACTTGGAATAATTGTCATAAGGAACCACAAGCCCGGAGGGTGATCCTATGTATTCCCCATTCACATCCTGAAAGAACACGGCCCTGCGAGGGTCGTCCAGCGAGTTCATGTAATCCACAAAAGGCTCGGCCCCAACAAAATCCCTACGGTTTCCAACGGCAAGGTCAGTCCAAAGCTCTGCGGTGTTGGGCTGGGATTCCAGATGTTCCACTTGGGCGATGTCCGCATTCGAAGCGAAAATGTTGGGCAGGGCCGTAGTGATGGCTTGTGTTCCCAACGTTGGGTCTGCTTCCACGACACGCATGCCCATTTGGAAAAGCAATGAGTTCCCAAACTTTCTCCAACCGGCGACATCCCCATCATACAGGATGTCCTGCTGCCAAGACCCTTCTGAATCGTCCAATGTGGCAATGGCAGAGGTCAATCGGGCAATCAAATCGGAATAAATGACCTCGTCATTGTCGTATTCGGGGGAAATATTGTTGAAATCCAAGGCCTGGGAATAGGGAATATCACCAAAGGATTCCACCAATTTTGAATAGGTGAACACTGTCATGATCTCAATGATGGCCAGCTGGTTGGCTGCCACTGTGGCATTGGCCGGTGGGGTGTCCGCAATGACCTGGGCACTTTGGTCGAGATTGATCAAGACGCCCATGTACACATTGTTCCACGTAAAATTGGAGTAGTAGGTGGTCCCTTCGTTGTAGGTGACCGATGAAATCTGTTGAACCAGCAATCTTGTGGTGTTGAACGGGTTTCCGTTTGCACCATAGGTAATGCCGCTCAATAGGTCCGACATGTTCTTGACGGCGTTGTTGAAGAAGTTTTCCGCAGGAGCTTCAGTGGCGTTCTTGACATCCACGTTCATATCCTCCAAATCTCCAGAGCACGAAAAAAACAGGGCTATTAGAAATATGACAAAATAATTTTTCATAATTGATTTTTTTCTGGTTTAGAATTGAACTTGAAGGTTAAAACCAAGATTTTTTACCGTAGGCAATACCCCGTTTTGCGAACCTTGAAGGTTTCCTGAACTCAAGCCCGCCTCAGGATCGGCAAACGGAAGGTTCTTGTGTATGATCCATAGGTTGGAGCCTACCAGTCCCAACTTTAGCGATTGGATGCTCAACTTTTCCATAAAGGCCATCTTCGGAAAGTTATAGTTCAACGCAACTTCCCTGAGCTTCACATACGAGGCATCATAAATAAAGTAGGCCTGGGGCGCCATAACACTTCCAGTGGCGTTCCTATAATTGTCCATAGCGGTCCTTACCGTATTGGGCGAACCATCTGGCGCCACACCGTCCAAGATGATGCCCCCGCCATTGGCCAGTGAATTACGGATGGGGTTGCCAAGATCATTGAGACCTACTGACCAAGTGTACAGACCCGATCTGTTTCCAGTGGAAATATCATTGGAAAACACATCGCCTCCTTTTTGGATGTCTATCAAAAAGCTCAGGTCAAAATTCTTGTACTTGAAGGAGTTGGTGATACCGGCGGTCCAATCAGGGGTTATGTTGCCGATCACATTGTTGGATGTGGTGGTGCGCTCATAGGCTCCCGTGGTTTGGTTTACCAGAGGTTTTCCATCCACATAAATGTAATCTGTTCCTTGAATTGTCCCATAGGGCTCGCCCACAGTGGCATTTATGGAAACACCACTGACACTGCCGAGCTGCAAATTGCTTCCGCCTTCAAAAAGGGAAAGCACCTCGCTCTGGTTTTTGGCCCAGTTCACGTTGGCCCTCCATTGGAAGTCACCCGTGGGGATGATGGAGCCGTTCAATGCCACTTCTATACCTTTGTTCTCTATCTCACCCGCATTCACAAACTTGGATGAGTATCCTGTGGCCGTGGAGATGGCAACGGGAATGATCTGGTCTTTGGAATTGGTCTTGTAAACGGAAAGGTCCATGCCCAGCCTACTGTTTAAAAACCGCATTTCCAGACCGGCCTCTACACTGATGGTGGTTTCCGGTAGCAGCTCTGCATTGTTTTTGGTCGAATTGGTACCATACAACGGCACGGAACCAAAGGGAGTGGGCTTGTTGAGCACATCCACCAAGCTGTTGGCAGGGGCGGAGCTTCCTACCTCGGCATAATTGAGCCGTAGCTTACCAAAACTCAACCAGCTTTTTTCTATCAAGTTGGAAAAGACAAAACTGGAGGAAATGGAGGGGTAGAAGTAGGTACTGTTCTCGGAAGGTAATGTGGAGGAATGGTCAAATCGCCCTGTTAGGTCCAGATAGATCAAGTTGTCATATCCGAAAGAGGCCAGACCATAAAAACCGTCCACACCTACTTTTTCTACATTTTCCAAGGGGGCAGGGGGCAAATTCAGGGAATTGGACAAGGAAAATAAGCCTTCCAATACCAATCCGCCGTTGGTTTCGGCATAGATGGAGCTTAGGTCTGTCCTTCTGATATTGGTTCCAAGCACCCCGCTGATGTTCAACTTATCGGTCACATATTTGTTGAAGTTGAGCATCAGATCATAGTTTTCCTCACTAAAGTTGACGTTTCTGCGGGAATACCGGCCAACAGCTCCAGCCGTGCCCTTGTTGTTCCTTTCTTCCTGTATGAAGGAGTAGGTGTCCAAGGATACCCTTCCCTCGATGTTCAGCCAGTCGGTGAACTTGTATTTTACGGATACATTTCCAAAGACCCTGCTACGCGAATCGTTTTGGTAGTTTTCATACACCACCCAATACGGGTTGTCGATGGTTCCTCCCATAAAAGGGTCCACGTTCAGCCCCGTGTTGAAATAGGCATCCCTCAATTCGTCAATGCCCACGTTCATGGCCCAATATTTCCTCATGGACGAGATCACGTTCTGCGCATTGGCACCTGTTTCGTTTCCGGTACGGTTTCGTCCCAAGGCGTCCGTCAAAATATAATTGGCACTACCGCTTACAGAAAGTTTTTCGGTAATGTCAAAAGATGTGTTGATGGAAATGTTGTCCCTGTTCAGGTTGCTATTGGGCATGATGCCCTCTTGGCTGAAACGGGTATAGGCGATCCGATAGGTGGCCTTGTCACTACCTCCGGCGACCGCAACGCTGTTTGTGGTGGTTATGGGGGTTTCAAAGAAGTCGATCAACCTGCTGTTTGGAGCTTCCCATGGAGTGGGTTGCAGATAGTAAGGGGAACCCTCGTAAAAGGAATCCCATTGATACACCAATAAATTGGGATCGAACGGGGCTCCGTAAGACCCATAGGCCGTGGCCGGTGTGACGAGATCTAGCTCCCCATCACCGTTGACATCGGAATCCACAAAAAAGCTGTTGCCCGAACTGCCATATACAGCTCCGTATCCGGTACCATATTCGTATTGGAAATCGGGCCAGGTCGATTTATCTATCCAACCCGAAGTAATGTTGGAGTTGATGGTGATCGTGGGCTTTTGCTTTGCCCCGGCCCCGGATTTTGTAGTGATGATCACGGCACCGTTTGTGGCCCTGGACCCATAAAGAGCGGTCGCTGCTGCACCTTTCAGCACGTTGATGGATTTGATGTCGTTCGGGTTGATGTCCGAGGCCATGTTGCCATAATCAAACCCCCCGGTACCGCTTTGCTGGTCCGAAGTATTGAAGTTGGAGTTGCTCACCGGAACCCCATCCACCACAAAAAGGGCTTGGTTGTTCCCTGTCAAGGAAGTACTCCCTCGGATCACCACGTTGGTAGATCCGCCCATGTTGGTGTTCCTTTTGATCTGCACCCCGGCAATCTTACCGGAAAGTGAGTTGACCACGTTGTCGGTAGGGGTTCGGTTTACCTCTTCACCGTCAATTTCTTGGGTGGCATATCCCAGCGACTTTTTCTCCCTGGAAATACCAAGGGCGGTGACCACGACCTCATCCAACTGGGCCGAATTTTCTTCCAGTGTGATGGTTATCGGAGAAGTACCCGTCACTTCTACTTCTGCAGTTTTGAAACCAATGTAGGAAACGACCAGAATGGCACCTACTTCAGCTTCAATGGTAAAATTTCCGTCAAAATCGGTTTGTGTGCCTTCAGTGGTTCCTTTCACCATGATATTGGCACCCAAAAGGGGCATACCGGTATTGTCCACAACACTGCCCGTTACCGTGTTCTGCAAAATGGGGGTGGTTGCTGGTTCCACGAAAGCTCCCTGGTCGGGCTGAAAATTTGGGGATCTCATCAAAATGATCTGACGCCCCCTTACCTTATATATTATGGGCATGTTCTTGAACAAAAGGGTAAGTACTTCGTCAAGATTTTGGTTATTGGTCCGTAGCGTGACTTTCTTTTGGAGAGGAATCTGGTTGTATTCGTACATGAAACGGTATTCTGAGAGGGATTCAATCTCTCCCAGTGCCCTTTCAAGGGTAACTCCTTCCAGTTCAAGGGATAGCTTGTCCCCTTGGGAACCTGTGCCTGCTTGAATCTGGACAATTGAGGCGATAATCAGAAAAATGGTCAGTTTGGTTGGTAAACCATTCTTCAAGAATCCCTTCAGAAAAAGAAATCTAGATGGTTTTTTTTTCATAATTTTGAGTGATTTAAATTAGTTTGAATCGTTATTTATTACACAGTTTGAGAGAGGGAATGGGCCAACATTCCCTTTTTTTGTGTATTTGATTAAAATACTTATGTCATAGGCAGAGGGGTTTTTCAATGTTCATATATGGTTCAGTTGATTATGATTTCTTTGTTGCCGGTATTGCTCTTTTGATGGATCTCATAGCTGAACGGTGCTATGACCCTGAGCGCATCCAACACGTCTTCGATGCTTTCGACCTTTCTATTATATCTGGCATTGAAGGCTCTTTCCTCCAATCCCATGTTTTTATTGACAATACTTACATTGTAGGCCCTTTCCAGTTTTGTCAGGAGCTCTGAAAAAGGAGTTTCCCTGAACACAATCTCACCATTGAGCCAACTGGTGTAGAGCAGGGTGTCCACCTTTTCCACGCTCATGGTTTCTTGGACCTTGTCCCATGAACCCTTGTTGCCGGGCTCCAGTACGGTTTTATTTTCTGGGTTTGATTCATGTGAAAGGCTCACGGAACCTTCCACCAATACTGTATTGATGGTACTTTGCTCTTTGTAGGCGGTCACATTGAACTCTGTTCCCAATACTTGGACGGCCACTTGTTCGGAATTGACAATAAAGGGATGTTCCTTGTCCTTGGATACCTTGAAATAGGCTTCACCCGTCATGGTCACTTCCCTGTTGCCCTTTGTTGGGAATTTGGCGGGATACCTGATGTGGGTTCCGGAGTTCAATTGTATTTCTGTTCCGTCGGAAAGCACAAGAGTGAACACTTTCCCATTGGGAACATGGAGTTCATTGAACACGGGATGGTCCACATTTCCTAGGCCATACCTGAGGGTATTGCCTTCCTGTACGGCAACTACTTCCCCGGAGGCCAGAACAATGGATTGTTTTTTGCCCTCCTGTATCGGTTTTACGGCGTCTCCGGTATTGAGTGTAATGGTATTTTCGAGAACGGGTTGTTCATTGGGCTGTAGGGTCAACTTCAGGGCAATTCCCAAGGACACTATTCCTATAAAGATGGCTGCGTATTTTAAAATGGTGGACGTGGACAGTTTTCTTACTTTTTTGGCCGATAGGCGTTTCTGTACATCGGCCCAGTCTTTCTCCTCATTCAATGTTTCCATGAACTCCAAGGATTCATCGACCAGCCCTTCTTCCCATATTTTCTCCAAAAGTTCCCTATCGGAATCGGTGAGTCCGTCAGGGGAAATATCTTCTAGGTTTCCTGAAGATTTCATCTTTTGTAAATAGGTGTGCAATAGCTCCTTCTTGGACATGAAAATGTTTTTCTTTATATAGGAGTTGTCTTTTTTTGGGATCAGGGTGACAGATTGGATGTTTTTTTTTAAAACGTTAATTTTTGATACTCAATCCACTATTTGATGAATATTAAATTTATATTTCCTTAACTTTAAATCTCCTAATAACCCCCAAACCCAAAAAAATATGACAAATAAGGTGGAGGAGTTATTTAAAGATAACTATGCTTTATTATGTCTGGTCTCGTTTTCCTTCGTGAAGGATAGGGATGTTGCAAAGGATATAGTGCAGGATTTTTTTGTTTCCTTCTGGAACAAAAGGGACACGATAACCATTACGACCTCCTTCGAGTCCTATGCAAGAAAATCGGTCAAGAACCTCAGCCTTCAATACCTCGAAAAGGAAAAGAGAACACGCAGGCTGGGACATGACCTTGATATGGGCAAAGAAGACCCCCAGCCCCTGCTGGACAAGCCTCAAAAAAACAACAAGCTTTATGAACTGCTGAACCAAATGCCCGACAAAAGACGGGAAATCTTCATTTCGTTTGTCGTGCAGGGAAAAAGCTACTCGGAAATTGCCGAATCCAACGGGGTGTCCATCAATACCGTAAAGACCCAGATGAAAAGGGCATATGCTTTTCTAAGGTCCCACAAAAAGCAGGATTTCATCACTTTTTATTTGTTGCTCTTTTCGTTTTTTTACTAGCTTGTTCCATAGCTGGAACTTTCTTTTGACAATAACCCCATTATTGTTATTTGCGGATTGATTAGCTTTGCAGCTAAAAGAAATTTATGCTGGTCTGGGGACTTTTCATTGCTGCAATATTGATTTTTTTGGCCTTGGATCTTGGGGTCTTCAACAAAACCCCACACATCATAAGCGTAAAGGAAGCCTCCCTATGGACCGTCATATGGATCACAATGTCCTTTATTTTTTCCGGGGTGGTATATTGGCTATATGCCAGTGGCAGTATCGATAATGCGGACCAGTTGACCCCAACGGGTGCCAGCATGAAATACATCACCGGATATCTCATAGAGCTGTCGCTGAGCATCGACAATATTTTTGTCATTGCCATTATTTTCACTTCGTTCAACATTCCACAACGCTATCAGCACAGGGTATTGTTCTGGGGTATTCTGGGTGCCATAGTGTTCAGGGCACTCATGATCTTTTTTGGGATCGCCATCATCAAGAAGTTCAGTTTTGCCACCTATGTTTTCGGGGCATTTCTGTTGATCACGGCCTTTAGGATGCTTTTCTCCAAAGAAGAAAGTTTCAACCCAAAGAATTCCTTTATCTATAGAAATTTAAGGAAAGTAATGCCGATAACCACCCATATGGAGGGACAGAAATTCTTCATTAAACGTCGGCATATCACCGCGGCAACTCCCTTGTTCATAGCATTGGTGGTCATTGAATTCACCGATATTCTCTTTGCGCTGGACAGCGTACCGGCCATATTGGCCATCACTTCCGACCCATTTTTGGTGTTCAGTTCCAACATATTTGCCATCTTGGGGCTGCGGTCCATGTACTTTTTCTTGGCCCACATGATCAGCAAGTTCAGCTACCTCAAATACAGCTTGGTGGCCATCCTTATTTTCGTGGGGATCAAGCTCATATTGGCGCACCATTACACATTCCCGGAATGGCTCTCCCTTGGCTTCATTGCGGTGGCCCTTATTTTGGGGGTCGTGGTCTCTTTGAGCAGGGATTCGTCCGAAGAGTAGCGATGGTTTTGCTTGCAAGAACACGTCCAACCTTTTCAAAAGGTATGTATACATGAAAGCGAAAAGCGAACAGTGACATGAGTCATCCCTCAATGTTAATTTAATGTAATGCAATTGTAAATTTATTTCGACAATAGCTTATTTTTGCCTAAAAAGTAAGCTTGGAAATTCACTGGAAATCTTTTGGCAATAACCCGCTACAGCGCATACATCTGGAATACGCCGTCCAATTGCAGGTAAGGATGACCCTCATCAAAGAAGCAGAGCATTTGATGGACTATCTGTCATTGGTCATTGTTGAGGTGTGCGCGGATAACGGTACCGTTTCCATTGGCAAAGAAACCCCAGAACCTCTCTACTCCATCCTGGCCCGGAATTTTGACCCGTCAGGCTCTTTTACGACGGCCCAACGTCAACAAGAAGATAATGCTCTGGTGGCCTACTTCCAGGCTTCGAGCCCGCTTCCAGCATCTTTTTAAACTTTTTTAGGGTTCGATGGAACCGCGGTTACACTTAAAAATGCTTTTTTTGTAACCTTTTGAATGGATGCGGTTGTCCTATCTTTTTGAGGAATCCCTCATCCAAACCTAAAAAGCAATGTCCAAAAGCATATCAATTTGGAAGGCTCTTGCGCTCGCTATACTTTTTATAAGCTGCAAAACTTCCAACAAAAAGGAGTTGGCCATTTCCGGTCCAGAAATGAATCCATCTGCCAAAAGTGAGGTTCCGGACCAAATCCAACGCTATAGCAAGTACCAGGACAGCAGTATTGTTCTGATCAATGCAACGATTGTGGATGGTACGGGCAATTCCATCAAAAGAAACCAAACCATCATTGTCGAAAATGGACGGTTCAAAGCAATTGGCAAAGCTTCAGAAACTGAGATTCCCCCAAAAAGTACTTTGATCAACCTAAAGGGTAAAACCGTGATTCCCGGTTTTGTGGGAATGCACAACCATTTGCACATTCCAAGGTTCCCTTTTGTGGGCGACATAGCTTCAAAATTGTACCTAGCTTCGGGTGTTACCACCATACAGACCTGTGGGGCGGCATCTCCGGTAGAGGAGCTAAACCTCGCCTACCAAATAGCCGAAGGGAGCAAGGTAGGTCCTGATATAGTTCCCAGTGCCCCATTTATCACCGGCGAAGGCGGGAACCCCAATATGATCATTCCCAGAAATGAGAAGCATTTGAGGGATACCATGCAATATTGGATGAAAAAAGGGGTCAAGTGGTTCAAGGTATATCGCAACACCAGCCCCGAGGATTTAAAAATCATCATCGACGAAGCCCACAGGAACAATGCTAAGGTGAGGGGCCATCTATGTTCCGTTACCTTCGAGGAGGCCACAAAAATGGGAATTGATGGTATTGAACATGGGTTGAACAGTGCAAGTGATTTTAGGACCCATAAGGAAGCCGGTATTTGCAATGGCGGAAGGGAATACATGGACGAGCTCCTTATCGCTGGGCCAGAGGTAAAGAAATTACAACAATTGATGATCGACAACGAGGTAGTGTTGACCTCAACACTTTCCATTTATGAGGCCAGTGTGCCGAATAGGGCCTATGCCGATGATAGAACGTTGGAAACAATGTCACCTTACTTGCTTCAAACGTACCAAGAGCGGAGAAAGCAGTTTGATAAAGAGATCAAGGACCTCACCCGAGAAGGGCGCCTTAAAAGAATCATGCAATTCGAATACCAGTTCCATAAAATGGGTGGGCTTTTGTGCAGTGGTGTGGATGCGGGCAGGCACGTGCTTCCCGGATTTGGGGACCAAAGGAACTACGAACTGCTCCGAGAAGCCGGCTTTACTACCGAAGAAGCGGTACAGATCATGACCGGAAACGGGGCAAAGGCATTGGGAAGAACCGATATCGGCACTGTTGAGCAAGGCAAAAGGGCAGATTTTGTGGTTCTCGATGGAAATCTGGAAGAGGATCCCACCATCATCAAAAAAGTGGAAACGGTCTTTAAACAAGGAGTGGGGTATAATCCTAAACGGATTTTAGAGGAAGTAAAAGGACAATTTGGTAAAGAATGATAAGTCCTGGGAAAAACAGAAGTGGCTATATTTGGTAAAAAAGCACCTGTGATCGAAAGATTGTTCCGAAGGATTCCATTTATACTACCTATCCTTATAGGGTTTTCCGCCAATGCCCAAAAATGGGAGAATCCTTCTGAAAAATATACGGACGCCCACAAAAAATATATGGAGGCCACTTGCCCTGTTCCAATGGACCATATCCAACATTTTGTTTATTTCTCACGGGACAGGGAGTCGCTGATGGGGCATCCTCTCCTCCAAAATACAAGATTCAAGGGTGCACAGATCATGTATCCTTGGAAAGATTTGGAACCCAGAAAAGGAGAATATGATTTTTCCAAGATCAAAGAAGATATCGCGTATTTGAACCAGTTTGAAAAAAAATTGTTCATACAGCTCCAAGATGCAACATTTGATTCCCGATACAATGCTGTCCCCGATTATTTGTTGGGGAACGAATACGAAGGTGGGGCCGTTGTGCAATATACTGATAATGGTACCCCGGAAGGCTGGGTGGCAAAACGCTGGAACAAGAAGGTGAGGGAACGGTTCGCCGCACTTCTTATCGCTATGGGCAATGTGTTCGACGGCCAAATAGAGGGAATCAACCTTCAAGAAACGGCTATTGGGATAGATGAGGAAAAAAATCCGGATTTTACCCCTTCAGCTTATGTTGAGGGGATAAAAGATAACATGATGGCACTAAAAAAGGCATTTCCCAAATCGACAACGATGGTCTATGCCAATTTTATGCCCGGGGAGTGGTTGCCATTTGAAGACAAAGGCTATTTGCATGGGATTTACCAATATGGTGAGCAGATAGGAGTTGGACTCGGTGCCCCTGATTTAATGGTGACCCGAAAAGGCCAATTGAATCACGCTCTAGCACAGATGCACGAAGGAAGGTTCACGGTCCCTTTGGGTATCGCTGTACAAGATGGAAATTATATAGGTAAAACAGGTGCCGATATGGACTATAGTGAAGTAGATGATAAGGGAAATGGACGTGAAGAGAATAGGGTACCCATTTTACATGCATTTGCCAAGGACTTTCTGAAGGTCAACTATATGTTTTGGGTCAATCAAAAACCTTATTTTGAGGAGGACGTCATTCCCTGTTTTAAATAAATCCCGTTAAGGTACAGCTGTTTTGTAACCTTTTGCCCGTCTCGGTTTGTCCAATGGATGTGAATTCACCAAAAACACATTCAATAAGATAAACTTTTACACATGAGACGAATATATAAACTTTTGGGCATCTCTTTGCTGGCCCTTATGCCAATGGGAATCTTTTCCCAGAGCAAGACCGTGGAAACCCCTGAGGGAAAAACCATCACCCATGCAGCGTTGGATCGTGGGATAGAAAAAATCATAAAAGAAAAGAACATCCCGGGAATCTCCATCGCCATCATCAACAAGAACGAACTGGCATACCATAACGTTTTTGGAGTGGCGAATGCCGAAACAAAGGAATTGGTCACCAATGAGAGCATTTTTGAGGGGGCCTCACTTTCCAAACCCATTTTCGCCTATTTTGTAATGAAAATGGCGGATAACGGGGTGTTGGATTTGGACAGACCGCTCCACGAGTACCTCCCGCATCCGGGAATCGCACCCGAAAGCCAGGAAGATTACAAGTTGATCACCGCGCGCATGGTATTGGCACACCAAACAGGATTTCCCAACCATGCCAATGGCAAGCCCATACAATTGGCCTTTACCCCGGGAACTGATTTTATGTACTCTGGGGAAGCCTATCAATATTTGGCCGCTATTATAGGAATGTTGAAAGGTGTTGGTATGGGAAAAGACATGAACGATCTGTTTCAAAAAGAAGTGACGGAACCCCTTCAAATGGAGCATACCACCTTTGTTTGGGACGATTATCTCCAAAACCATAAGGTATATGGGCATGACAAGGAACTGAACCCTACGGCCAACAGACCGGTTGCGGGCCGTTGGAGTGGAAAAACGTTCAATGCTTTTTCCAGCGTCCACAGTGAAGCTTCGGAATACGCAAAATTCATCATTGCCATGCTCAAGCGCGAAGGGCTCTCACCAGCCTCTTTTGATGCCATGCTGAAAGAAGAGACCCATTTCTCGGAAGACAATCCGCTCAAAAAAGAGATTGGCCAGACCGGATGGGGCCTTGGGTTTGCCCAAAAGATAAGACCCAACGGCACGATGCACATGCACACGGGGAACAACCACGATTTTCAGGCTTACGCCATGTTCATCCCAGAAAAGGAATATGGGTTGGTGGTTTTTACCAATTGTGACAAAATGCCCATTTTTTTGGAGGAAATCTCGAACATATTGGGGGAACAATTTTAAACGTAACTTGCTGATAATACCTAAAAAACAATAGAATGGAAAACGTACAAGAGGCCCTTGGGGCACTGTTTCTGGTACTCGGACTGGTGGCCGTGATCTTCATCATCGCCAGATATACCTACCTTTTGAAGAAGGCCATGATCGAAAAAGGACTGCAGCCTTCCCCTTCAAACAAGAGGATGCAATATGTGGATATCGGGTGCATTGTGCTCGGATTGGGGATAGGGCTGATGGTATCGTCCGTTTTCACCACGATGGATCTTGCAGAAGATACTGCGGACCTGTTCATTTGGGGAACCATACTGATTTTTGGTGCATTGGGATTGCTCACGGCGCATTGGTTGAGAAAAAAGGAAGGTGGGCGATAGCAATTCCAAAGACATTGCACTGGTAAACAGGAGCTTGCAAGGGGATATGCAGGCCTTTCGGGAGTTGGTGGACGCCCATAAGGATGCCTCGCTGACCCTTGCCTGTTCCATTTTGAAGGATTCCATGATCGCAGAGGATGCCGTGCAGGCCACTTTCATCAAGGTACATCAAAAACTGCACACCTTTGGACAAAAATCCAAGTTTTCGACATGGCTGTACCGTATTGTGATCAATACTTCCTACAACGTGCTGAAACAACACAAAAAGTTTGTGGACCTTGCTGCCGTGGGGGAGGTGCAGGAGGCAACAGATCTTGGGAATGGCAATTCCAAGGAGCAGGACCAAAAAAAATATATCCATCAGGCCTTGGATGCCTTGAAACCGGATGAAGCCCTGGTGCTGAGACTTTTTTATCTGTATGAACACAAGATTGCCGAAATCCAGGAAATCACGGGATTTGGCAAGTCCAAGGTAAAGGTGGCCCTGCACCGGGGCCGCAACAATATGGAACAGGAGCTGAAAAAATTATTGGGTAACGAAATACACGAACTGCTATGAACGAAGAGGAAATTAAAAAAATCATTCAAAAAAGCGGCCTGAAGACCAAGGAGGATTTCACGGACAGGCTTATGCTGGAGTTGCAAAGAGAAGTCGCGGAAGAGCCTAAAAATATGGATTCTGTCCGACCGAAATTTTATTTTTTGGCTTCATTTGCCCTATTGCTCGGTATCGGGGCTGTTTTGTTTTTTGTGGGTGTACCTTCATTTTCAGTGGTAGACCTTAAGATTAACCTGCCCAAGACCCCCGTGTTTGTGGGAGTGTTGTTCCTGATTTTGTATGGGGCGAACAGGGTGTGGGCCCTTAGCTCTACTCAAGGGAACTATGAAGAAGAGTGGGGCACTTGATGGCCCCTGTCTGATTTTATTTTTCCGAAAGCTCCTTGAGCTTGCTCAAGGCCTTGGGCCAAGCCGTATTGAAATACTCGATATAGTCTTCTGTCACATCGATTTCCACGACTACGGTAGTCACACCATTGTGCTCCTCTAGGGAATAATTTTCCAGTCCTCCTGCCCATTTTTCAATATCGGGACCTTCGGTGATCTCTTGGTCGCCGTCCAAAATTCCGTAGTGGCGAATGGAAACAAACTGGAATGGCACGTTGTCCGCAATTTCAGCAACCATTCCGCCCCTTTTGCCATTTTCATCCGTTCCGACAAAGTACATTTTTGACCCTTTTTCCCAGCTTCCCTCATACGTGGAGGTGGGATTGAACTCAGAGGTCCATTGCTCATAGGTTTTAATATCCTCTATGCCGAGCATAGTGTTATAGACCTTCTCCGCGGATGCATGGATGTCTTTTTTGTACTGTAATTTTTTCATGATGTGTGATGGGGTTATAATTTTTTCTTTTTCTTTAGTATATGGGAATAAGGCTCTTTTTTTAATGCCACGAACGACCATTCTGAGTAAATGTATGATAAATATAATGAATAGGTAGTCCTATTGTGTAGCTGCTGGGGAAAAATAGCAGTGAAAGCACATCAAAGCCCATTTCATTCCCGTGGACAAGGTATTGCCCCGCAAAACCCCTACCTTTGCAACCCTTGGAAAAACTCCGGGCACTGAAATCGATTAATCAAATACTAAGAAAGACATGCAAGACGGAATCTATGCAAAGTTCAATACCCCCAAGGGGGAAATACTGGTGAAACTCACCCACGACAAGACGCCGGGAACGGTCGGCAACTTTGTTGCGCTCGCCGAGGGCAATATGGAAAACAAGGCAAGGCCACAGGGAAAACCGTATTACGACGGACTGAAGTTCCACCGCGTCATTGCCGATTTTATGATACAGGGCGGATGCCCGTTGGGTACAGGAACGGGAGATCCCGGTTATAAGTTCGATGATGAGTTCCATCCCGAACTGACCCACAATGCACCGGGCGTACTTTCCATGGCCAATGCAGGACCGGGCACCAACGGGAGCCAGTTTTTCATTACCCACGGCCCGACACCTTGGTTGGACAATAAGCATACCGTGTTCGGTTTTGTGGAGCATGGCCAGGAAGTGGTGGACGCCATCGCCCAGGGCGACCAGATAGAAAGTGTGGAAATTGTAAGGGTGGGCGACGAGGCCCAGAACTGGAACGCCATCGAGGCCTTTAGGGTATTCGAAGGAGCCAGGGAAAAACGTATCGCGGAGGCCAAGGCCAGGGCAGAGGCCGAAATAGAAAAATTGGCTGCCGGTTTTGAAAAGACCCCGAGCGGACTTCGATACAAGATTGTCCAAAAAGGAAACGGTCCCAAGGCCGAAAACGGAAAAATTGTATCCGTGCACTACGAGGGCAGTCTTTCCAATGGGCAGGTTTTTGATTCCTCCTATAAAAGAAAACAACCCATCGACTTCACCTTGGGCATTGGCCAGGTAATAGCAGGTTGGGAAGAAGGTATTGCCTTATTGAGAGTAGGGGACAAGGGCCGTTTTGTGATCCCATCACACTTGGCCTACGGAAGTACTGGTGCAGGTGGGGTGATTCCCCCGGATGCCACCCTTATCTTTGATGTGGAACTGATGGCGGTGAAATGACCGATTTGGTGCCATTTACAGCAATAAAAAAAGCTTCCGAAAAGGGAGCTTTTTTATTTGGTACGATTCACGCTTACCAAAAGCAGACAAAGGTTTAGGGCAAGCAAAAGAAGCAAAATGCTAAAAAACGTATTCATGGTTAAGGTGTTTACTAGGTAACAATTTAACGGTAAAATACCCTACCTATTGCCGCACAAAATCATTTTTTTGACCCATTCACGCTCCATACCAGCAAAAGTGCGTTGATGATCAACAGAAAAGATAGTACTCCAAAAAAAGTGTCCATGCATATATTGGTTTAAGGTTGTGGGGGAACACTGTCAGTTTCACCCTTTAGATAGGGAAAAATTGGAATGGTTGCGTAAAAAGGGAAGAAAAATAAAAAGGCCCGGACAATTGTCCGGGCCTGATGTATAAAAAAGTGTGCTGGTACCTTAATCTATAACTTGTACGTTAACGGCGTTCAATCCTTTTTTACCTTGCTGTAGTTCGAATTCTACAGCGTCACCTTCTCTGATTTCATCGATTAAACCTGAAACGTGTACAAAGTGATCTGCGTTTGAACCTTCTTCAGTGATAAAGCCATAGCCTTTAGAATCGTTGAAGAATTTTACTGTTCCTTTACTCATAATAAAAATTAAAAAATTAAATAATGAGCAAAGGTACATTTAATTTATTGATAATTAGGAATTTTCGAAAAATTCTTGAAAAATCAAGCGGTAGGGTCGGGAGTGAGGCGCAGGTAGGGCTTCACTTCCTCTACACCTTTGGTGAATATTCCCTTGGCCTCCTCGGTGGATATGGCCGGGCTCACCACCACTTTTTGTCCATGTTCCCAATTGGCGGGAGTGGCCACTTTGTGGTTCGCGGTCAGTTGTAGGGAGTCCACCACTCGGAGCAGTTCATAAAAATTTCGTCCAGTCGATGCAGGGTAGGTCAGTGTCAGTTTCACCTTCTTGTCCGGACCAATGATGAACACGGAGCGTACGGTAAGGGTGTCGTTGGCATTGGGGTGGATCATGTCGTAGAGGTCGGAAACCTTTCTGTCCTCGTCCGCAACAATCGGGAAGTTCACCACGGTGTGCTGTGTCTCGTTGATGTCCTTGATCCATTCCTTGTGGGAAGCGGCCCCGTCCACGCTAAGGGCCATCATCTTCACGTTCCTTTTTTCAAACTCATCCTTGAATTTGGCCGCAGTGCCCAGTTCGGTGGTGCACACAGGGGTGAAATCGGCAGGGTGTGAGAACAAAATGCCCCAACCATCACCCAGATATTCATAAAAATTAAGGGTACCTTCAGAGGTCTCCGCAGTAAAGTCGGGAGCGGTGTCGCCCAATCTTAGAGTTGCCATATGTGTCTTGTTTTAAAGTTGATAAACGAATATCCTACAAATTTAGTAGATAAATCAATGACTACATTTAATTTCAGTTAAAAGTGTATTAAAAATTGCTATTGCGAATTTTGTCCGAATCTGTCAGTTCGAGTGATTTTTTGGAAGAAAAATTGTACCTGCCTGCCGGCAGACAGGTCGAGACCTGGAATTTTAAACCCTTTTGGAAATGTTCCGCTTCGTTTTGCGACCCATTGTTTATTAATTTTATGCCATGGAAAACAATCAACTGGAACAATTGCGTTACCCTATCGGGAAATTTGAGGTTCCTTCCGTCATCACGAAGGAACAATTGAAAGAATGGATCAGTGTGCTGGAGCACCTTCCCCAATCTTTGTACGATTTGGTCGCACCGCTTTCCAACATTCAATTGGAAACGCCATATCGGCCTGGCGGGTGGACCGTGAGGCAATTGGTGCACCACATCTCCGACAGCCATCACAACAGTTACATCCGATTCAAATGGGCCTTGACCGAAGACAATCCTGTCATAAAACCCTATGACGAAAAAGCTTGGGCCAATCTTTTCGATACTAAGACCGCACCCATACAAATGTCGTTGGACCATCTAAAGGCAGTGCATGCCAAACTGGTCTATCTATTGAAAGGACTTTCTGAGGACAATCTACAACGGAAATTCATCCACCCCGATGGAAATGTGGAATCTACTTTGGAAGTGAACATAGGCCGATATGCATGGCACAGCAACCATCATTTTGCCCATATTGAAAATTTGATCCAACGCGAAGGGTGGTGATCTAGAGCTGCTTGGTCAAAATCCACATGGCTTTTTCCGATGGTTTTACCCTGGGAAGGGTGACCTCACTTTCCCTTTTGATCACATACCCATTTTTTTGATAAAACTGGATGGGGTTTCCTTTTTGCATGGTGTCCAACCAAACCACCTTCTTATTGAGGTTTCTGGCATGGTCCTCTATCCATAGGAGCACTTTTTTGCCCAATCCTTGACCTGAATGGGCCTTCAGGAGATAAATTTTCTCGGCCTTTAGTGCTTCCTCGGGCAAAAGTTCGTCCACCCCACGGTCCCGGACCAACTTTACTATGCCGACCACGGTATCTTCCACTTTGATCAAATAATTGAAGGAATTAGGGTCTGCCAGCTCTTGTTCCACAACAGCTTGGGTAAAACTGTTGGAGATGTAGGGCGTAGGATCCTCATTTTCCCAAAGGTGCAAGTAGTGTTCTCTATAGGATTTTATTCCTACGGAAATATAGGTCTCCAGAGTGGATGGACCTATCTCTTCCAAAACAACGGGGAGGCTCATGTATTGCTTTCCCCTCCTTCAGGACCATAAAAAAACACCCAAGTGGCAAAGTCTTCCGTAAAGTTTTCAAACCGATGCTCCACACCAGCGGGAACAAATAGAAAATCGCCCTGTGAAAAGGAGGTGCGTTTTCCCCCGTTCAAAAATTCACCACTGCCCGAAACCACTACGTAGATTTCATCACGGGTATGGGGTTGCTGCAGGTCCACCTTTTCGGGTCGATAGATTTCAACGGACAGCGATCCATGTTCAAAAAGGGTCAAAAAAGGGGAGTCTTGCCCCGAAAGTTGTCCCAATGCTTCTTTTGGACTTATTTTCATCGCCCTGTTAAATTAGGTTACTGCCCATTTAATGTTACAGCCCAGACTGGGTTTTTGCTCGGGTGAGATGTTTTTTCCGGCCAGAAGGGCATCCATGGCAGCTTTCAGGTCGTTTCCGCTCAATGGAATGTCGTTTCCGGGCCTTGAATCGTCCAGTTGCCCGCGATAGACCAAACTTAGATTCCCATCAAAAAGATAGAAGTCGGGAGTGCAGGCCGCATCGTAGGCCCTTGCCACTTCCTGTGTCTCATCGTACAGATAGGGAAAAGTGTATCCCTCTTCCTTTGCTTTCTCTTTCATCAAATGTGGGGCATCCTGCGGAAAGTTGTCCACATCATTGCTGGAAATGGCCACAAAACCGATTCCCTTGGCTTGATATTCCCGGGCAAGTTCCGTGATTTTGGGGTTCACGTGGATCACGAAGGGGCAGTGGTTGCAGATGAACATGATCACCGTGCCCTTGTCCCCCTTGCAGTTTTTCAGGGATATGTTTTCCTCTGAAACGGTGTCCCACAGTTCAAAATCGGGTGCCTTTGTCCCCAAAGGGAGCATATTGCTGGGTGTCCTCGCCATGTGTGCTGCTTTTTGAATATAAAAATAAAAAACGGCCTGCGGAATGGCAGGCCGTTTTCAGTTTTTTTATGGATGAATCCTAGATGTCGTCGAAATCCACATCGGTGAAACTTTCCGTCGTGCTGCCGTTTTCGCTTACCGTGGTCTCTTCTTCTTCCTTCTTGAAATCCTTTTGATGGCGTTCGGATATCACTTCCTGCCCTTTTTCATCGATGATATAGTCCATCATTTCCTCCATAATCTCCTTAAAGGCGGTAAAATCCTCCTTGTACAGATAGATCTTGTGTTTTTTGTAATGGAAGGAACCATCATCGTGGGTGAACTTCTTGCTTTCAGTGATGGTAAGGTAATAATCACCTGCCTTGGTGCTCCTTACATCAAAAAAGTAAGTTCTTCTTCCGGCCCTTAAAACTTTTGAATAAATCTCTTCCTGATCCATTATATCTTTCTCGCCCATACGGTATAGTGTATTTAGAACTATGTTGAATTACACTACCAAAAATGTAAAAAAAATGCTAATTCAGCAACTTTTTTATCATTCTTTGCCCGAAAGTTGGTTGAGATAGAGTTCCTTATAGTAGCCATCCACATTGTTCAGCTCTTGGTGGGTGCCCTCTTGAATAATTTTGCCATTGTCCAGCACAATGATCTTGTCGGCATTTTTGGCGGAGGATACCCGATGGCTCACGATGAGGGTGGTTTTGCTCTCCGATACTTTTTTGAGGTTGTTCAGGATCTCTTCCTCGGTCTCGGTGTCCACGGCGGAGAGGCAGTCGTCGAACAGATAGATCTGAGGATTTTTGAGCAATGCCCTGGCAATGGAAACCCGCTGTTTTTGTCCACCACTCAGGGTAATGCCCCTTTCCCCAAGGATGGTATTGTATTTTTTGGCGAATCCTTCAATGTTTTTGTGCACCACGGCTTTTTTGGCAACGGCCACAATTTCATCATGGGAGGCATTTTCATCACCGAAGCGAATATTGTTCTCAATGGTGTCCGAAAAAAGAAAAGCATCCTGCGGAACGGCGCCAATGGAATTTCGAAGGCTGTTCAGGTTCAGTTTTTGCACGGGGATCCCATCAATCAATACCTCACCAGAAGTGACATCGTACAACCGTGCCACCAAATCCAAAATAGTGGATTTTCCCGAACCGGTCTTGCCCAGAATGGCCACGGTCTGTCCTGCCTTTACCTTGAAGGAAATATCCTTGAGCGCAGTGATGTCAGTGTCCTCATAGGTAAAGGTCACGTTCTTGAACTCGATATCGCCATGAATGACCGTGGGTTGCAGTACTTCGTTCTTGATGGAAGGCTCCTCCATTAAAAATTCGTTGATCCGCTTTTGGGAGGCCTCGGCCCTTTGGATGATGGAGGTGAGCCATCCTACGATGGCCACGGGCCAGGTGAGCATGTTCACATAGAGGATGAACTCCGCGATCACCCCGATGGATTCAATATCGCCATTGATGTATTGCCTGCCCCCGATATAGACCACAAAAATATTACTGATGCCGATCAATAGGATCATCAAGGGAAAAAACCAGGCGTTCACTTTGGCAAGGGACATGCTGGTATCCTTTCCCTCTATGGCCAGTTCCCTGAGCTCTGCATTGATACGGGGCTCTATGCTGTATGCCTTGATCACGGAAATCCCGGAAAAGGATTCTTGGGTGAAAGTGGACAGTGTGGACAGGAATTCCTGCACCTTGGTGCTGCGTTTGTGGATGATCTTGCTGATCTGGTAGATCAACACGGACAAGATGGGCAGGGGAAGCAAGGTATAGGCCGCCAAGGTGGGGGCCTTTATGAACATCAATGGCACAAGACAGGCAAAAAGCGTCAGCGTCTGGATGCCATACATGATGGCGGGTCCGGCATACATACGCACTTGGTTGATGTCCTCGCTGATGCGGTTCATTAGGTCGCCTATCCTGTTTTTTTTGTAAAAATTGAGGCTGAGCAATTGGTAATGGTCAAAGACCTCGTTCTTCAGGTCGTATTCGATGTACCGGGACACATTGATGATGGTCTGCCGCATCAAAAAAGTGAAAAGGGCGGAGAGCAGGGCGGCCCCCACAATGATCAGGATATATGTCAACAGCATACTCTTGGCCTCGGAAATGGAAATGGTCTCGGCCATAAAGTCCTCCACGGCCTGTATGGACTTATTCACATAAGAGGGCATGATCAGCGAAAAAATACGGGCTATAATGGTGATTAACACCCCGATTAGTAGTTTGAACCAGTATTTTTTAAAGTATTTGTTAAGGTGTTTGAGCTCCTTCATAAAAGGGAAAGGCGGTTTTTCGATTGTCAATCATTCAGGACAATCAAACAAAGATATGGTATAGCAAACAAACAAAATGTTATAAAACTGATAAGAAAGCAACTTTGGTAGGTAAGATTAAAATATAAGGTTATTTTTGTGGCGTGAAAGCCAATCAACGACTTTAAAAGTTCTTTACAAATGCTCACCCGAAGGCATATCAGAGTAAAAGTGATGCAGTGTATCTATGCACTGATCCAGTCCAAGGACGATTCCTTGGTAAAGCAGGAAAAATTCCTAAGAATGAGCATAGAGAATATGTACGTGCTCTACCTCCTCATCTTGAGCCTGTTGGCCGAACTGCACCGAATGGCCGAAAAACACGTGGGACACGCCTCCAAAAAATATGTGGCCACCGAAGAGGACAACTATCCTGACCGCGAGAAATTCATAAAGAACCGTCTGTTGCTTCAAATCGCGAACAATGAGTCGCTGAAGAACGAACTATCCAGAAGAAAACTGAACAATTGGTACCTGAACGAGGAATACATCAAGATCCTCTACAAGGAAATTGTGGCCAGTGACATTTACAAGGAATACATGACCAATGCGAAGGACAGTTATGAGAACGACCGCGACGTGGTCCTTCAACTGTTCCGGGAAATTGTGGCCCCCAACGAGAAAATCTACGAGTACTTTGAGGACGACAAGCTCACTTGGGTCGATGATTTTCCCATTGTGAACACTTATTTGGTCAAGCGATTGAAGAAGGCCACCGAAAATTCGGGCGACAAATTCTTTTTACCCGCCTTGCTCAAGGACGCCCAGGACATGGATTATGCCAACGACCTTTTGACCAAGACCCTTCTCAACGATGCCAAATGGGAAAAAGAGATAGAAGGGAAGACCCCCAACTGGGACAATGACCGGATTGCGGAGATTGACTCCATCATCCTGAAAATGGCCATTTGTGAGCTGCTCAACTTCCCCTCCATCCCAGAAAAAGTGACCCTGAACGAGTATTTGGAGATTGCGAAGGAATATTCAACTCCCAAGAGCAGCATCTTTATCAATGGGGTGTTGGACAAGCTGGCCAAGGAATACAAAACAGAGGGAAGGTTGCAAAAAATAGGAAGAGGGTTGCAATAAACAATAATTGATTATTTTTGGAAAAACTAATTTTTATCATGAAAAGAATAACAACACTTTTTAGCTTGGTCTTCGCTATGGCCCTAGTGGGTGTTTCCTGCAAGGACAAGGCCTCCAACAAAATAGTTGCGGACAATGTTGAAAATGCCACTTCACGGGATGAGGCCCAGAAGAAAGTTCCCGTAATGACCTTTGACAAAGCGGAACATGATTTTGGTACCATTGAACAAGGAACCCCACAGGAGACCACGTTCAAGTTCACCAACACCGGCGATGCGCCTTTGATCATCACCGACGCCAAGAGCAGCTGTGGCTGTACAGTTCCCGATTATCCCAAGAACACACCGATTGCCCCTGGCGAAACAGGAGAGTTGTTGGTGAAGTTCAACGGATCTGGGCAAAACCAAGTGACCAAGACCATCACGGTCACTGCCAATACGGCCAAGGGTTCAGAGATTTTGAGGATCAAGGCATTTGTTAACCCCAAGAATGCAGTACCCGCAGGTCCTGTGAAATAAGTAAAATACCTGAATGGAAAACTTACAACAGTTTTTACCTCTGATATTGATTTTTGCCGTGGCGTATTTTTTTATGATCCGCCCGCAGATCAAACGTCAGAAGGATGAGAAAAAATTTACTTCGGAGTTGAAAAAAGGTGATAAGATCATCACCAAAAGTGGCCTTCACGGCAAGATCGTGGAATTGAACGACAAGGATTTTTCCTGTGTCATCGAGACCATGGCCGGTCGTCTAAAATTTGACCGATCTGCCATTTCCATGGAAATGAGCAAGAAGTTGAACTCAACTCCAGAAAGTAAAGCATAGTCGAAAGACATATTTTTTACCCATAGCGTCCCTCGGAAAATACATTCCGAGGGACGTTTTTTTTGTACCTTATCCCAAATTTAAAAAAAATGGGTACACGCAGACAGTTTGTAAAAAGAAGCACATTGGGTATGGCCGGATTGGGAACTTCGTTTCTGTTTCCCGCGGAAATGCTGGCAACCATACGAAGGACCATAAGTCCGAACGATAAGATACAGGTAGGGCTCATTGGCTGCAAAGGCATGGGTTTCACAGATTTATTGTCCATCTTGAAGAACAGTGAGGTGGAAGTGGTGGCCCTTTGCGATGTGGATGAAAATGTGCTCGCGGAAAGAACGGCCGACCTTGAAAAAGGGGGCATCAAAAAACCAAAGTGGTACACCGATTACCGCAAAATGTTGGACGATAAGGATGTGGACATGGTGATCATCGGTACGCCGGACCATTGGCATTGTCTGCAACTCACCGATGCCGTTGATGCAGGTAAAGATGTCTATTGTGAAAAACCCATAGCCAATTCCGTGGCCGAATGCGAAGCCATGTTGGCCAAGGTGGATGCCAGTGACCGCATGGTGCAGATAGGCCAGTGGCAGCGGAGCCAGCCCCATTTTGTGGATGCGATAAATTATGTGCACTCAGGGAAACTGGGCCAGATTCGATTGGCAAAGACCTGGGCCTATCAAGGATGGATGAAGCCTGTTCCCGTACAGCCCAATGGAACCGCACCTAAAGGTGTGGACTATCAAATGTGGCTTGGACCGGCACCGGACCGACCTTTCAATGAAAACCGGTTCCATTTCAATTTTAGATGGTTTTGGGACTATGCTGGCGGACTGATGACCGATTGGGGGGTGCACCTTATTGACTATGCACTCTATGGCATGAAGGCCTCGTTGCCCAAATCGGTGATGGCCATGGGCGGCAAGTTTGCCTATCCCGATGATGCCTCGGAAACCCCAGATACCCTTCAGACCGTTTATGAGTTCGATGGGTTTTCCCTATTGTGGGAACATGCTACGGGCATTGATGGTGGAAATTATGGACGGAACCACGGTATCGCCTTCATCGGGAACAATGGGACCTTGGTGCTGGACCGTGGGGGCTGGGAAGTGATCCCCGAACGCAACAGGCCCGATTGGAGCCAAGACCTTGGCCCCAAAATAGAAGCGGTTCCCCTACAGCAGGTGGATGCCAATGGATTGGACCTGCATACCGTCAACTTCCTCGATGCAGTGAAGAAAAGGGACAAGAACATCTTGAACGCACCCATCAAAATTGGTTATGATGCCGCCATGGTGAGCCACATGGGCAATATTGCCTACAAAACAGGCGACAGGCTGTTCTGGGATGCCGAAAAAGGCAAGTTCAACCATGCCGAAACAGATGCCCTATTGGCCAAGGAGTACCACAATGGGTGGGAGTTTCCGAAGATGGGGTAGTGGTTTTTGAAAAAAGGAGTTTTTTAGGGTGGCACTTATCGGTTTAGTGCATGGGCAGTAGCGGGTTTTACGCAACTGCTTTTCGCATGACAAGATATTTTAATTTACACAAAAACAGTTTGGATTAGCACCTAAACCGATATTGCTGATACACTGTGTTGTACAGCGTTTTTCATTCGATTGGTATGTAAAAATCCACAATGGCTTTTCTTTCTGGATGCTCAATGAAATTGTTATGATAAATCTCAAAGGGTTCTCTGTCAGCCTTTTTATATCCGTTTTCGTTCATCCATAAGAGCAAACTTGCCCAAGATTTCTCAAATTCATTTAATCCAATTTCAAAACTGCCAACTATAAATTTTCCTCTTTCGATAGAAGTCTTTGCCACCTCGCCTTCGATTTCGGCAGGTTTGCCTAACACAATACAGGCGCTCATTCTTACTTTGTTGGCTTGAGTAACTTTAAAACTGTCGTGATAAATGGTTACCATTTTTGTTTGGTCATTCATTAGACCTTTTGGTGTTGCCCATTGCATTAACTTTCCGTAAGCCGTTTCGAGATTTTGAGGTCCAATACTTGAAATATAAGCCAAATCCATTTTTGGCACTTCTTTAATTTTAACATTTGCGTTCATTTTTATCCAAATTTTAAGATTATCAATGATGCAAATGTATTTTTCATATTCAGGATAGTCTTGTCCGTTCTTGCTTTCAAGTTGACGAATCTTGCTATGTCTGTTCGGATTCTGCTTTTTGAATTCGGTCGGGCTTACTCCGAAATATTTTTTAAAAGTTCGTGAGAAGGAAGAATTGTCGCTAAATCCAAATTTGTGCGCTAATTCTGTTGTAGTTATGTTCTTATGCAGCAAAGCCATGGACGACTTCTCGATTTTTTGCCTTGTCACGTATTCATTAAGGGTTTCACCAGTTACAAACTTGAAAACTCGATGAAAATGGAATGGCGAAAAATATGCGATTTCAGAAATAGTTTTAAGCGATAAGTCGGCATCCAAGTTTTTATCAATAAATTCAAAAACTCGATTGACACGATTTCTATAATCTACTTTTATTTGCTCGTTTGTTTCTGTCATTCGCCAAATGCTGTACAACGTTAAAAATATGATTCGCTTTTGAATGAATTAGATCGACCGATGCCTTGCTATCAGTCCCATCAATGGAGTGGCCAGAAACTTTCCGTTTTTTTAACGCTAGGCGTTGTTCTTCGAGGGTTCTTTTGATGGGTTCCATGGATTTTTGGTGTTTTCAATTAAGATTTAAAATAGCTACAGCGCGAATCATCGATACCCATCATTCAACCCCACTCCTTTTTCGATGAGGGGAAGGATTTTCTCCAGCCTGCGCAATTTGGTGGCCTCCTGTTTGGCGTCGGTGATGTATTCACAGAATTCCTTTTGTTTGTAGGGCGTAAATGCATCAAAACTGGATTGTAAGGCCTTGTTCCGGTCCAACACGGCCTGCAACTGTTCGGGGATAAGTATTTTGCTGGTTTTTTCCGCTTTTATTTCCAATCCCTTCTCTTGGTTTTCCAGACTTTCCAGCATATAGGCAAACACCCCTTTTTCGTCCAGTTCTTCCAACGAATTGAACTTCCAATGCCGCATGCCCTTTGTTTTTCCCTCTTGGGCATTTTCCAATACCTTTTTGGGATCTTTCAAGAACACGCCATTAAAAAACCATACCCCAAAATAGGACTTGAACTTGCAGATGCCGAACATGTTCTTGCCGTTCAGGGTGTAAACTGGGATACCCCATTTAAAATCCTCTTGTGCTCCGGATTGCAGGGCCAATTCCCGCAATTGGGCAATACCATCCTTAAAAAGATGGTCCGAATTGTAGTAGGACTCCAGTTTTTTGGCTTTTTCCATACTATTTGATTTGACGGGCAGTGAGTTCACAGACCTTCACAATGACCTCGACCGCTTTTTGCATGCTTTCCAAAGGAATATACTCATATTTTCCATGAAAATTATGCCCACCCGTAAAGATGTTGGGGCAGGGGAGTCCCATAAAGCTCAACTGGGAACCGTCCGTTCCGCCCCTGATCGGTTTGATGATGGGTTCAATGCCCACCGACTTCATCGCCTCTTCGGCAATCTCCACAATATGGAAAACGGGCTCCACCTTTTCACGCATGTTGCGGTATTGGTCCTCAATGATCAAACTCACATAATCGCCATATTTTTGGTTGAGCTTGTCCACAACTTCCCTCAACAATTCCTTTCGGGCCTCAAAATGGACGGCGTCATGATCGCGGATGATGAGCTCGATTTCGGCCTTTTCAATTTCACCCTTGATCTTGTGCACATGGAAAAATCCTTCCATGCCCGTGGTATGTTCGGGAACCTCGCGTGGGGGAAGCAAGCTTAAAAATTCGTTGGCAATGCCGATGGCGTTCACCATCTTGTTCTTCGCATAGCCCGGGTGCACGCTTTTGCCTGTAAAGGTGATGTTGGCCTTGGCCGCATTGAAGTTTTCGTACTCCAGTTCGCCGATTTGGCTACCATCCATGGTGTAGGCCCAGTCGGCACCAAATTTTTTCACATCGAATTTATGGGCGCCCCTGCCAATTTCTTCATCGGGGGTGAAGGCGATACGGATCTTGCCATGTTTGATCTCAGGGTGCTGCACCAAATATTCCATAGCGGTAACGATTTCTGCCACTCCCGCCTTATCATCTGCACCCAAAAGGGTAGTGCCATCGGTGGTGATCAAGGTCTGGCCTTCATATTGCAACAGGTCTTCAAAATAATCTGGCGACAGTACAATGTTCATGGCCTTGTTCAGCACAATGTCCTTCCCATCATAATTTTCAATGATCTGGGGTTTTACATTTTTTCCCGAAAAGTCTGGGGAGGTGTCCATATGGGAAATAAAACCGATGGTTGGCACCTTCTTGTCCACATTGCTGGGCAACGTGGCCATGATATAGGCATTTTCGTCGATGGAGACCTCTTGTAAACCAATCTGGTGCAGCTCCATGACCAGTTTTTTGGCTAGGTTCCATTGTTTCTCGGTACTCGGGGTGGTTTTGGAGTAGGGGTCACTTTGGGTGTCCGTGGTCACATAGTCCAGAAAGCGGGGCAGTAGTTTTTCCATAGCTGGTATTTCATCAAAAATAATGCATATTCGAGGGTTAAATTAAAAACAAACGGTTTAAAAAAGTATCTTTCCCCAACTTTAAAACAACTTCCATTGAAAACGGTGGTTTTATATCTTTTTTTGATTTCCGGCCTATACGGGTCGGCCCAGATGGATTGTATTTTGGGTGTTGGAGGTCCTGATGGGGATACCATTGTCCAAGTTTTCCAGTTGAGCGAAGAGCAGCAGGAAAAGCTCAAAAGTTGGGCTGCGGAACTGAAGGTGCGGAATGATATTTTGAGGGAAAAGGCCGAATATTTGATGAAGAAGAACGAGAACAGTACCCCCGACGTCTTGTTGACGGTCTCACAACAGTACAAAACCATCCAGGACAGCATGGTACAGAACGTGCGGATGATGGACAAAAGGTTGTTGACCATTTTCAACGATAAGCAATATCAGCGCTACTTGGGCTTCTGCAACGAGCTTGCCTTGCGTCCTATCCATGTAAACAGGTCGATTGACGAAAAATAGTCGAATAGCGGAAATCTGTTTTAAGAGTTTTTATTTTTGTCCAAACCAATTTTGAATGTACAAAATCCTCATCCGACCGATACTTTTTTTGTTTGATGCTGAAACGGCCCACCACTTTACATTTGGGGCCATTGGAGTTTTTTCAAAACTGGGCCTCACCCGATTCTTCCGAAAGGCATTTGTGCTTAACGACCCAAAGTTGGAACGGGAAGTGTTTGGGGTAAAGTTCAAGAATCCAGTAGGTTTGGCAGCAGGTTTCGATAAGGATGCCAGACGCTACAACGAATTTTCGGATTTTGGTTTTGGATTTGTGGAGATCGGGACGGTGACCCCCAAGCCGCAGGACGGGAACCCCAAAAAGCGGTTGTTTCGTTTGTTGGCGGACAAGGCTATCATCAACCGGATGGGTTTTAACAACAAAGGAGTTTTTGAGGCGGTTGAACAATTGAAGAAAAAGCACCGCGTCATCATAGGCGGCAACATTGGAAAAAACAAGGTGACCCCGAATGAGGATGCCATCAAGGACTACCTGATTTGTTTCGAGGCACTTTTTGAGCATGTGGACTATTTTGTGGTGAATGTGAGTTCGCCCAACACCCCCGGCCTTCGTGAGCTCCAGGACAAAGCACCGCTGACGGACCTCTTGAAAAAACTGAAACGCCAGAACAGCAAACAGGCCAAAAAACTGGTGCAGAAGGAAAAACCCATCTTGCTCAAAATTGCACCTGACCTTACCGATGACCAACTTTTGGACATCATCGACATTGTCAGGATTACCCAAATCGAAGGGGTGATCGCCACCAATACGACAATCGAAAGAAAGGGATTGAAATCCCACTTGATCCTATCCGAAGAAAATGGTGGGCTCAGTGGTAAACCTTTGGGCAACAGAAGCACCGAGGTCATCCGCTTTTTGTCCGAAAAGAGCAATAAGTCCTTCCCGATCATAGGAGTGGGCGGGATCCATTCCCCTGAAGATGCTCTGGAAAAATTGGATGCCGGGGCCGATCTGATACAATTGTACACCGGTTTCATTTATGAAGGCCCGGGTCTTGTCAAGAAAATCAACAGGGCCATTTTGGAGCGGACGACCTAAACCCATGCACAGCTTACTTTTGTTTAGTGGAGAGACCATGAACTATCCCATTCTTGTGGGGTTTGTGCTATCAGCCTCCGCATTGGCCATTTCCCCTGGACCGGACAATATTTTTGTGCTCACACAAAGTATTTCGAACGGGGTAAAGGCAGGTCTGGCGACCGTTTTTGGGTTGGTGAGTGGCTGTTTGGTGCATACCACCTTATTGGCTTTCGGGGTTTCGGAAATCATCAAGCGGAGCGATGCCCTCTTTTTCGGTATAAAATTGTTCGGGGCGCTTTATTTGTTCTACTTGGCCTACAAAGTTTTCAAAAGTGATGGTGACATCCTATTGGAAGGTAAAAAGGCGGCCAAAAGTCCAAAAAACCTCTTTTGGACAGGGTTTACGATGAACGTACTCAACCCCAAGGTCACAATTTTCTTTTTGGCCTTTTTTCCCGGATTTCTGTTCAGTACGGAATTGGACCCAGTGGTACAGTTTTACGTGTTGGGACTTCTCTTCATGCTGTCCGCCTTGCTCATTTTTGGGTCCATTGCCCTGTTGGCCGGAAGTATTTCCAATTATTTGAAGAGCCATAATAAGGTCGGATTGTACCTGAAATGGGTACAGATCATCGTTTTTGTGGGCATTGCCGTTTACCTGTTGCTATCGGATAAATAGTGCTATTTTTACGGGAGCCTATGTCAAAGATCAAACTCATAGAATGTCCGCGGGACGCCATGCAGGGTATAAAGACCTTCATCCCCACCAAGGAGAAGGTGAAGTATATCCAATCCTTGCTAGGTTGTGGTTTTGATACCATCGATTTTGGTAGTTTCGTGTCGCCCAAAGCCATTCCGCAGATGCAGGACACGGCCGAGGTATTGGCCCAGTTGGACCTGACGCGGACCAAAAGCAAGCTTTTGGCCATTGTGGCCAATGTTCGGGGGGCCGAGGATGCCTGTCAGCACGGCCCGATAGATTATTTGGGTTTTCCGTTCTCCATTTCTGAAAACTTTCAGATGCGGAACACCCACAAGACCATAGCACAGTCCGTGGAGACTTTGAAGGAAATCCTGGACCTTGCCCGTACCCACGATAAAAAAGTGGTCACCTACATCTCCATGGGATTCGGGAACCCCTATGGAGACCCTTGGGATGTGGAGATCGTAGGGGAGTGGACCGAACGGTTGGCAACCATGGGGACCAGCATTCTTTCCCTCTCGGACACCATTGGAAGTTCTACTCCGGAAGTGATTGATTACCTCTTTTCCAATTTGATTCCCAAATACCCGGATATCGAATTTGGGGCGCATTTGCACACTACGCCTACCCAATGGCATGAGAAAGTGGACGCTGCATACAAAGCTGGGTGCCGCCGTTTTGATGGTGCGATACAGGGATTTGGGGGCTGTCCCATGGCCAAGGATGAGCTGACGGGGAACATGCCCACCGAAAAAATGTTGTCCTACTTTACCGCGGAAAAGGCCGATACCGGAGTGAACTGGATGGTTTTTGAAGCGGCCTATAACAAGGCAACGGAGCTGTTCTCTGTGTATCATTGATCGTACAGCCCTTCATTCTTCATCTTTTTATTCAGTCTAAATCAATATATTTGGGCAGTTAATACACACCACAATGACATACAATGGTCTGCTGGCCACTTTTCCCAAAGAAATCAGGTTGTTCATAGCCACCTTTGTGGTGATACTTTCGGTTGGGTTCTTTACGGGCCTGCTATTCATCAAAGAGACGGAATCCACCACCCCTGCTGGAATTGAGGAAAACTACTTGGGCAACGAGGAGGACGAGGAGGCCACCGAGATGAAGTTCAAGAAAGGGAATAGGGAAATGCTCACCATTGTGCACACCCATATCCTTTCCATGTCGCTTATCTTTTTTTTGTTGGGCGGATTGGTATGGATCTCCAAAGCACCCAAAAAGTGGAAACTTTTGTTGACCATAGAGCCTTTTCTTTCGGTCATCTTGACCTTTGGGGGAATTTATCTGATGTGGATCGGGATCAGTTGGTTCAAATATGTGGTGATTTTTTCGGGGACATTGATGACCCTAAGCTTTACAGGAGCAGCCTGTTTGGTCCTTTGGCAATGTGCAAAACCACCAAAGGTGGAGTAGGGGTCAGTTTTCTATAAATTGATAATCGATATCCTGATAATCCAATAGTTCAATCTTGGTCTTTTCATAAGAAAGTAGGTTCATGATTTCATGGACTTCCTCCCGGTTCACCAAAATGATGAAATGTTTTTTCCCTACCGAAATGGGAATCTTGCGCTGATGGGCCCAATTCTTCAGATGGCTTTCCCAATAGGCAATGTCCAATTGGCCAATGTATTCCTTCAGGGCCTCAAGTTCCCACTCATACAACTCAAAGCACAGGTTGTTGAAAATCAATTGGAACAGCTTGCTGTGGTTGCAAAAGGTCAGTATTCCATTTTTGGAACGGCTCAAAGTGTTCAAGGATCTGCACATATATTCTTCTATTGGATCGTAAAGATAACAATTATTTATATTAAGTCTAAATAAGTATAATTTGACTGGAATTTTTGGGCTAAAAAATGTCTAAGGAAGCATGGGAGTGTAATCAATAAAAATAGTGGTATATTTGCACGCAATTAATCCGTAATTGCAATGGAAGCCCACCTAAACAAAATTGTTGGCGAAGGACTTACTTATGACGATGTCCTTCTAGTGCCCGCATATTCCGAAGTACTTCCCCGAGAAGTCAATATCCAATCAAAATTCACAAGGAACATCACCATCAATGTGCCCATCGTTTCCGCGGCCATGGACACGGTGACCGAATCACGCATGGCCATTGCGATGGCCAGGGAAGGAGGTATCGGTGTGCTCCATAAAAACATGACCATTGAGCAACAGGCGCTCAAGGTGAGAAAAGTGAAAAGGGCGGAGAGCGGTATGATCATGGATCCCGTGACCCTTCCTTTGGATTCCAAGGTGCGCGATGCCAAGGCCAGCATGAAGGAGCACAGCATCGGGGGGATTCCGATTGTGGATGCCAACAAAAGATTGCTGGGAATCGTGACCAATCGCGACTTGCGCTTTGAAAAAAACAACGATCGTCCTATTTCAGAAGTAATGACCTCTGAAAATTTGGTGACCGTTGGCGAAGGGACCTCTTTGGAGCAAGCCGAGGTTATTTTGCAGGAAAACAAAATTGAAAAACTCCCGGTGGTGAACGACAAGAATGAGTTGATCGGACTGATCACCTTTCGGGATATTACCAAACTCACCCAAAAACCTATTGCCAACAAGGACCAATATGGACGTTTGCGAGTGGCTGCCGCCATTGGCGTAACCGCAGATGCCGTGAAAAGGGCAGGCGCATTGGTGCAGGCCGGCGTGGATGCCATCATCATTGATACGGCACATGGGCACACCAAAGGTGTGGTCGGTATTTTAAAAGAAGTCAAGAAATCCTACCCCGAACTAGAGGTGGTCGTGGGCAACATAGCCACGGCAGAAGCCGCTAAATATTTGGTGGAAGCTGGCGCGGATGCGGTGAAAGTGGGTATTGGACCTGGTTCCATCTGTACCACCCGAGTGGTGGCCGGGGTCGGTTTTCCCCAATTTTCCGCTGTGTTGGAAGTGGTCGCAGCTATAAAGGGCAGTGGCGTTCCTGTGATTGCCGATGGGGGTATCCGCTATACGGGCGATATTCCCAAGGCCATTGCTGCCGGAGCGGACACCGTGATGCTAGGCTCGTTGTTGGCCGGTACCAAGGAATCCCCAGGGGAGACCATCATTTACGAAGGGCGTAAATTCAAATCCTACAGAGGAATGGGTTCCGTGGAAGCCATGAAAGAGGGCAGCAAGGACCGTTATTTCCAAGATGTGGAGGACGATATCAAGAAACTTGTGCCAGAAGGCATTGTGGGCCGTGTGCCCTATAAAGGTGACCTGTATGAGAGTATGCACCAATTTATTGGTGGCTTGCGGGCCGGTATGGGCTATTGTGGTGCAAAGGATATTGCCACATTAAAGGAAACGGGCCGCTTTGTGAAAATAACCTCCAGCGGTATCCACGAAAGCCATCCTCACGATGTGACCATCACCAAGGAAAGTCCAAACTACAGTCGATAGATAATACGGTAAAGCGAAATGCTGGGAAAGGGAAGGTTCTTATTTCCCGGCATAGGTTTGCCAATCCTTGTCCTTGTAGATATTGTCACCAAAATAGCGGGCAATCTGCATGAACGGTTCCACTTTTTGGTATCCAGGGACAGGGGATAGCATATTTCGTTGCTCATCCAAGAAAACCACGGTAGGATAGCTCAGTTTGCCCTGTAGCAGTGCTGCGGCCAACTCATGATAGCCTTTTCGGCCCGACGGAACAAACTTGAAGGTTTTTCCTTGGTACTCGATAGGGTCTTTGCCCTCTGCATCCAATTTCACCATGTAGAAATTGTCCTGCATGTATTTCGATACTTCGGGATGTTGGAAAGTATCCTTGTCCATTTTTTTGCACCATCCGCACCAGTCCGTATAGACATCAATGAACATCTTTTTGGGTTTGGCATCCGTCTGGGACAGTCGTACTGCTTCATCCCAAGAAATCCATTTGATATCTTGTGCTTGGGACTGGAACCCCATCAATAGAAAAAAAATCAAGCCGATTTGGGTAAAAGTAGTGCGCATAATTTCTGTTTTTGGGACATTTGTCGCCCCATCCATACAAAAATAACGAAAATTGTGCCAGAAAAGTATCTGGTCTCTGCGCTGAAAAACCGTGGCTTACTTTACCGTTTCTTTCTTAGGGGCTTCAAACAGGTTTTTGACATCCACTTGGTTTCGCACAATGTCATCAAACGTTTCCCGCTCCCTGATCAAATGCGCTTTTCCTTTGTACCAGAGTACTTCGGCGGGCCTGTATCTGGAATTGTAGTTGCTTGCCATGGTGAAGCAATAGGCACCTGCATTTCTGAAGCAAAGAATGTCCCCTTCGGAAATCTCATTGATCCTGCGGTTGCTGCCGAAGGTGTCGGTCTCGCAGATGTAGCCCACCACCGAATAGTAACGTTCCCTTCCCTTTGGGTTGGAAATGTTGATGATCTCATGGCTAGACCCATAGAGCATGGGACGGATCAGGTGGTTGAAACCTGAATCCACACTGGCAAAAACGGTCGAAGTGGTCTGCTTCACCACATTGACCTTGGCCAAAAAATAGCCTGCCTCGCTGACCAAGAATTTACCGGGTTCAAAAGCCAAGGTGAGTTCTCGACCGTATTCGGAACAGAATTCATTGAACCTGTCCGAAAGCTTTTTGCCGAGTTCTTCAATGTTGGTCTGGATGTCACCTTCTTTGTACGGTACCTTGAAACCGCTACCAAAGTCAATAAACTCCAAATCTTTGAAATTTTTCGCTGTATCGAAGAGTATTTCGGAGGCATAGAGGAACACATCGATGTCCAAAATATCACTGCCCGTGTGCATGTGGATACCATTGATGTTCATCTTGGTCAGTTCCACAATGCGCAACAAATGGGGTATCTGGTGTATGCTGATCCCGAATTTGGAATCGATATGGCCTACGGAGATCTTTGAGTTGCCACCCGCCATCACGTGTGGGTTGATACGGATACAAACGGGAATATCGGGGTGTTTGCTGCCGAATTGCTCCAGAATGGAAAGGTTGTCGATATTTACCTGTACGCCAAGTGCAGCAGCAGCCTCGATTTCTTCCAAAGAGACGCCGTTGGGCGTGAAGATGATGGATTCCGGTTTGAATCCCGCCATAAGGCCCAATTTCACCTCTTGGATGGACACGGTGTCCAATCCACTGCCCAAATGGTTCATCAACCTAAGGATGCTGATATTGGAAAGAGCCTTTGCGGCATAGTTCAGCCTGAGGCTGGAAACACCTTCAAAAGCCTTGGTGAGCCTTTGGTATTGCGAAGCAATTTTGTCCGCATCATAAACATATAGGGGAGCACCAAATTGCTCTGTGAGTTTCAATAGATCCTTAGGGTTCATGCCGTATCAATATTTAACCGACAAATCTAAAGTTTGTCTTTCGGTTTTACAAGAATAAAAGTATAATCCGATGATTTTATAACAAAATGTTTTATATATCACACTTGAAATTTTACCGGCTGTGGAAATCCCGCAAGTTGATGTAGGGGGATTCCAATGGATTTGCTGCTTTGGTCTGCACATCGTATTTTTAGACAAACTCCCTATATGAAGCTACCTTTCTTTCCATTGCAGTCCGTTTTTTTTCCAGGTGAGACCGTGCCGCTCCATATTTTTGAGGAACGCTATAAGGAGTTGATCCATGATTGCCGGAAGGAGGCCCTCACCTTTGGCATTCCTGTTTTTATCAACAATACCATTTCCTATGGCACCGAAGTGCAACTGGTGGAAGTGGTCAATACCTACGGCTCCGGTGAAATGGACGTGGTCTGTGTGGCCCGGCAGGTGTTCAAGGTGCTCTCCTTTGAAAACCAGATGCAGGGAAAGTTGTACGCCGGTGGGGAAGTGGAATTTTTGGATATGGAGAACGATGCGGATGATGGGCTCAGGGAAGAGGTGATGCAGAAAGTGGAGACCTTGTATGATTTGATGGATGTGCCGTTCACCAAGACACCGCCCAAACAGTTCAACAGTTATGTCCTTGCCCATAAAATGGGACTTTCCTTTGAGCAGGAATTTGAATTGCTGCAGATGACCAGCGAAAAGAATAGGCTGCTGTACATCAAGGCCCATTTGGAGACTACGGCCCATATTCTGGGCGAGGTGAACCGCACCAAGGCCACCATCGAAATGAACGGACATTTCAAGAATTTTGACCCGTTGGACTTCCCCGATTTCAAGATTTGAGCCCCAAGGGTATAAAACAAACTTTTTCAGGCCCATTATGGGCAATTATTCTTTTTTGACCTTCTATTTGTCGATGGTGTTTTCTATTTTTGTCGGCAAACAAAAGTTAAATCGCAGATGAACCTTCACGAATATCAAGGAAAAGAGATTTTGGCCAGCTTTGGCGTTAGGATTCAAAGGGGCATAGTGGCCCGAAATGCCAAGGAAGCGGTGGATGCCGCAAAACAACTTACCCAAGAAACCGGTACTGGGTGGCATGTTATAAAGGCACAGGTGCACGCTGGTGGCCGTGGCAAGGGTGGCGGTGTAAAATTGGCCAAGAACCTGAAGGAAGTGGAAGAATTGGCAGGAAGCATCATTGGGATGAACCTAGTTACGCCACAGACATCTGCGGAAGGTAAAAAAGTACACCAAGTGTTGGTTGCCGAGGATGTATATTATCCAGGTGACAGTGAGACCAACGAATTTTATATGTCCGTTCTCTTGAACAGGGGCACGGGAAGGAACATGGTGATGTACTCCACCGAAGGCGGTATGGACATCGAAGAGGTAGCCGAAAAGACCCCTCACTTGATTTTTACTGAAGAAATTGACCCGGGATTGGGGTTGTTGCCCTTCCAGGCTAGACGAATCGCCTTCAACTTGGGATTGTCCGGGACGGCTTTCAAGGAGATGGTGAAATTTGTCACTGCTCTATACAAAGCTTACGAGCAAAGTGATGCCAGTCTTTTTGAGATAAACCCTGTGTTGAAGACCTCAGATGACAAGATCATGGCGGTGGATGCCAAGGTGTCCATTGACGACAATGCCCTTTATAGAAGAAAAGTATATGCAGAGATGCGCGACCTTCGCGAGGAGAACCCCATTGAGGTGGAAGCCCGTGAAGTTGGTCTGAACTATGTGGATCTCGATGGAAATGTGGGCTGTATGGTGAATGGTGCCGGATTGGCCATGGCCACGATGGACTTGATCAAAATGGCGGGTGGTGAACCGGCCAACTTTTTGGACGTTGGAGGTACTGCGGATGCCAAAAGGGTAGAAGAGGCGTTCCGCATCATTTTGAAGGACCCGAATGTAAAGGCCATATTGATCAACATCTTTGGAGGTATCGTGCGTTGTGACCGGGTGGCGCAAGGTGTGGTGGATGCCTATAAGAACATGGGAGATGCCATTCAGGTGCCGATTATTGTGCGTTTGCAGGGTACCAACGCCGAATTGGCAAAGGAAATCATCGATAATTCAGGATTGGCGGTACATTCCGCAGTGCAGTTCCAAGAGGCTGCCGATAAGGTAAAAGAAGTATTGGGATAGTTTTCCCGATTACAATAACCGAACAGATAAAGGGCAACGTTGTTTTAACGTTGCCCTTTTTGTTTTTGAAAAAATGCAGTGGTTGCCTTTTTACTTTTTTTTTGGAATTTATTTGATTGTTTTGAAGGCAGCCCATCCTTTTCCAAATTCGGTTGATGAGTTTTCAGGTTTGTATGAATTTCTTTCGAAAAACATCAATATTAGCACATCGTTACAGAGGTTAAACCTTGGTTAAATCATCGTAGAGTGTAGCATTTTAGAATTTTGCTCGTCTTATTTTTGTAGCGTCAATAAAATAAGCGTATCCTTTTTGACAAAACAAGAATCATTCATCAACAATCAAAAAACAAAAATCATGAGAAAAATTAAAATTGCATCAGTAGTATGTATGTTGTTCGCCACATTGGGTGTATTCGCCAACAAAGGTGAAAAGGAAACGACAACCAAGAGCCTGTCTTCCCAAATCTATGAAATGTTGGAAGACAATTCATTTGAGGTACAATATACCGAGTTGACGGCAGATGTCCGTTTTACGATCAACAACAAAGGGGAGTTGGTAGTACTTTCTGTGGAGACCAAGAACGATGTTTTGGAGAAATTTGTGAAGAGCAGGTTGAACTATCAAAAAGTGGACGCTGGTGTCGTCACTGAAGTTAGGATCTACACTGTTCCCGTAAGGATTACCGCTTAGTTGTCGGAATTATTTTGAGTTAGTCAGTCAAGCCCTGAAATTTTCAGGGCTTTTTTGTGCACTAAAATGAACCACATTGGAGTTATCTATATAAGTGCACGACTAAACCGAATTGCTATGGGTACCTATGAGGAAAAATTGGGCATTCTTTCGGAACTGATCTCCTTTGCCAGGGTGGATCACTCATTGAAATCATCAGAGTATGAGTTTTTATTGAAGGTGGCCTCCAACCTCGGCGTGGACAAGGAAACCTTCGATGGACTCCTGAAGAAAGAAGTTCCCAAAGTGAAGCTCAAGACACAAGCAGAGCGTATCGTGCAGTTCCACAGGTTGTTGCTTTTGATGAACATAGACCAAGAGCAGCATAAAAAAGAGATAGATACCTTGTACAACATAGGCCTGAAAATGGGGCTGCCACCCGCTGCAATGGCCCAAGTACTGGAAATCATGCACCGCTATCCCAACAAAGTGGTTCCTCCCGATGTGTTGATCAATATCTTCAAGGCACATTACAACTAATGCCACATTGACATTAATTTCCTTATTAAAAATGCCATAGTGTCATGCTTTTGGCTTTGGGTACAGGTTTTGTCTATAGTTAGGTGTTTTGAAGTTTAATTTAAAAAATTGAATCACCATGAGTATAGTAAAAAGAAACAACCTGTTTTTTCCTTCCTTGATGAACGATTATTTTTCCCCTGATTGGTTTGGTGGCACTGAAAAGTGGAATACCTCTCTACCAGCGGTCAATATCAAGGACAATGAGGATGGATTTGAATTGGAACTTGCCGTTCCAGGCATGAAAAAAGATGATTTCACCGTGGAGGTGGACAATGATGTACTCACCATTTCAAGTGAAATCAAATCAGAGAACGAAGAAAAAAAGGAAAATTATACCCGAAAAGAATTCTCCTACTCCTCTTTTAAAAGGGCCTTTACCTTACCAGAGACCGTGGATGGCTCCAAGATAGATGCCAAGTACGAGGACGGAATTTTGAAGCTGACCTTGCCCAAGAAGCAAGAAGCTTTACCCAAACCCAAACGATTGATTTCGATTGGATAAGATAATGAAAGCACCAACTAGGTGTTTCATGATGGTTGGATTAGTTGGTTAGTTTGTTGACGCGCCCCTTGCAAAATGCTTGGGGCGCGTTTATTTTATTCCTTCTCCTGCAACATCTTTATTTCGTCCCTTAATTTGGCCGCCTCCATAAAATTGAGCTCTTTGGCCGCTTTCTCCATGGCTTTTCGCTTTTCCCGGATCAATTTCTCTTTTTGGTCCTCGGTCAGATAGTCCAGATCAGGTTCTGCGGCACGCAGTTCTTCTTTTTGAAAATGATAGGTGGAAACGGAATTTTTGACCAGGGCATTGTCCAGGTTTTTGTTGAGCGCCTTGGGGGTGATGTTATGCTCCTTGTTATAGGCCATCTGTTTGTCCCTACGATAATTGGTCTCGTCGATGGTCTTTTGCATGCTCTCGGTGATGGTGTCGGCATACATGATGGCCTTCCCATTGAGGTTACGGGCTGCACGGCCCACCGTTTGTGTCAGCGAACGGTTGCTTCGCAAAAAACCTTCCTTGTCCGCATCCAATATGGCCACCAAGGAAACTTCGGGCAGGTCCAATCCCTCCCGGAGCAGATTGACACCGATCAGCACATCGAAAAGTCCTTTCCGAAGGTCCTGCATGATCTCCACGCGTTCCAAGGTATCCACATCGCTATGGATGTATCGACAACGCACATCGATTCTGGATAGGTATTTGGTAAGTTCCTCTGCCATTCGTTTGGTCAGTGTGGTCACCAAGGTGCGTTCATCCAATTCCACCCGTTGCTGTATCTCTTCCACCAAATCATCAATTTGGTTGGCACTGGGCCTCACCTCGATGACGGGGTCCAAGAGCCCCGTTGGGCGTATCACTTGCTCTACATAGACCCCTCCGCTCAGTTCCAGCTCATAATCGGCCGGGGTGGCGCTCACATAAAGGGCTTGGTTCTGTAGGGCTTCAAATTCCTCGAACTTCAAGGGTCGGTTGTCCATGGCTGCAGGCAATCGAAATCCATATTCCACCAAGTTTTCTTTACGCGATCGGTCGCCGCCGTACATGGCATGTACCTGCGGAATGGTCACGTGGCTTTCATCGATTACCATCAGATAATCATCCGGAAAATAATCCAACAAACAGAAAGGTCGTGTACCTGGTTTTCTACCATCCAGATAGCGGGAGTAATTTTCAATGCCCGAACAATAGCCCAGTTCGCGGATCATCTCAAGGTCGAAATTGGTGCGTTCTTCCAGGCGTTTGGCTTCCAGTGGTCTGCCTATTTCTTTGAAATAGTCCACCTGTTTCACCAGATCGTCCTGAATTTCCCGAATGGCATTTTGCAGCACATCGGGAGAGGTGACGAACATATTGGCCGGATAAATGTTCAGGGAGTCATAAATTTCGATGACCTTGTTGTTGAAAGGATCCAAGGCCTCAATCTCCTCGATCTCGTCCCCAAAAAAATGGATGCGAAAGGCATGGTCGGCATAGCCGGGGAATACATCCACCACATCGCCCTTCACCCGGAAATTGCCATTCCTGAAATCGGCCGTGGTGCGGGAATACAGGCTTTGCACCAATTGTTTCAAAAACTTGGTGCGGGATATCACTTGCTCCCTATGGATGGAAATTACGTTCTTCTGGAATTCGATAGGGTTCCCGATACCATACAGACAGGATACCGATGCGACCACCAGCACATCCCTTCTCCCTGAAAGGAGTGAAGAAGTGGCACTCAAGCGCAGTTTTTCGATGTCCTCATTGATGGAAAGGTCCTTTTCGATATAGAGTCCGCTGGAAGGGATATAGGCCTCTGGCTGATAGTAATCGTAGTAGGATACAAAATATTCCACGGCATTGTTCGGAAAAAACTGCTTGAACTCCGAATACAACTGGGCGGCCAGAGTTTTGTTATGGGCCAATACCAAAGTAGGTCGCTGCACGGCCTCCACCACATTCGCCACAGTGAACGTTTTGCCCGAACCTGTTACCCCAAGCAGGGTCTGATGCCGTTCATTTCCCTCAATGCCCTCCACCAATTGCTTAATAGCATTTGGCTGGTCACCCGTGGGTTTGAATCCCGAAACTACCTGAAATTTCATTCGATAAAAATACTAAAGGCTGCGCCCAAACGGAAGCAAAAGGGGAAGATTATCTTTTGGTCAGGTGTAAATGTTTCGTCTTTCGGGGTGACTGGTCTTTAAAGGTCACGTTTTTTCAACAAAGCATAGGATAAATAGATGAAAATCCCTGTCCAAATAAAGACAATCAGGAATTCGTACCAATACACATGATAATCGAACTTCATGTCCTCACCAATTTGTTGTCCGATGTTCTGTACGGCAGAAAGTCTGGTAAATGGCTCTTTGATAAGATTGGACATGGACTGTAGCGGAAAAAAATCTTTTACCATGCGTGCAGCTTCCCAACTCATCACTTTCCACCCCAAGAGGCCAAATACCACTTGTTCCAAAATGGTCCAAAGGATAAGGAACCCCAACGCAAAAGCGGAGCGTTTCACCAAGATTCCCAAAAAGAGACAGAACGAGAAGAACCCGATAAGCTTAAAGAAAAAAGCGGGCAAAAACTCCAAGTCGGAAAAAATAATGGACATTTCATTGTAATCCGAATAGGCAAGCCCCAAAATCATGGAAACCACAAATACAAAGACAGTTGATATCAAGGCAAAGGATACCACAGTAATCACCTTGGAAAGGATGAACTCTTTCTTGGAAAGGCCATCTATGAGATTTTGTTTGATGGTCTTGTTGCTGTACTCGTTGGACATCATGGAAACGATGACAATGGCCAAAAACAGCTTGAAGAGGGCCGTCACAAAGGTGTTGAAATGCCAGATGTAGGGAAAGTTGAAGATTCCCTGGTCCGCCAAATGGAACTGGACCGGTCCAATATCAAACTTGATGGCCGCGATGAGTGCAATGGAGGTCAGGAGTACAAAATAGGCAATGATCAGTACCTTGCTCGCCCTGTTGTTCCAAAGTTTTATGAATTCTATGTGTAGGAGACGTAACATTCGTTTTTTGATTAGTTGTTCTTGGTCAAGGTTAAAAATTGTTCTTCCAGACTCTCTTTGCGTTTCACCAGATGGGAGAGCACAATGCCTTTTTCAAAGAGCATCTTGTTGAGTGTCACGGCGTCCATTTCTTCCTTGAGGTAAGCGGTCAGTGTCCCGTTGAAGTTCTCGATCTTCCCAAAACTTGCATTTTTCTCCAATAGGGATTTCAACTGCTCCATATCTTGGCAGCGCAGCTCAAAAAAGCCATGGCTTGCCAACATGCTGTCCACCGGACCGGAGTACAGGTTTTCTCCCCTTCGGAGAATGACCACGTGCGAACATACTTTTTCCACCTCGTCCAGCAAGTGGGAGGCCAACAAAATGGTCGTGCCCTGACCTGCAATGGTCTTGATGATTTCCCGTATCTGATGGATCCCTTGGGGGTCCAGTCCGTTTGTGGGCTCGTCAAGGATCAATATTTCCGGGTCGTTGAGCAGGGCAGAGGCAATGGCCAAACGCTGTTTCATACCCAGGGAATAGGTTTTGAACTTGCTGTTCCTGCGGTCCCAAAGTCCGACCAGTTCCAATTTCTCTTGAATTTTGGTCTCTGGCACTTCCTTGATCTTACAGACAAGTTTCAGGTTTTGTATGGCGGTCATGTAAGGGTAGAAGTTGGGCCTTTCGATGATGGCCCCTACCTTTTTCAAGGCCTCATGGGTCGAGGTGTTGCCATCGAACCAACTGAAATCGCCCGAGGTGCGGTTCACTACGTTGAGAATGATGCCCAAAGTGGTGGATTTTCCACTTCCGTTGGGACCTAGAATGCCATACACGTTGCCCTTTTCAATGGTAAAGGACAGGTCTTTGACAGCTGTGAGGTACCCGAATTTTTTTGTGAGATGGTTTACGGTCAGTATTGTTTCCAAGACGGAATCGTTTTTTGATTTGTTTATAGTAACTTGACGAGGTTTAATGGAATTTGTTACAATAAAACAAAATTTTTGACCATATAGGACAAATAAGGGAAGTTTAGATGTTAGATGTCAGAAGTCGGAAGTAGGAAGTCGGAAGTAGGAAGTCGGAAGTCGGAAGTCGGAAGTGTCACGTTGAGCCTGCCTTTGTCGGCAGACAGGCGTAGTCGAAACGTCGGGAGTGGTTCCAAGTTTTTGGTTTCAGGTTTTCTGATCCATACTTTTGAACTTGAAACATGAATCACTGAGTTATCATCCTGAGTTGTCACCCTGTGCGTTGGTTGCTGAGCTCAATTGAAGCAAGTCCAAGGCGCAGTCGAAAATGAAGACGGGCAATAACCGAATAACCCAATATCTCAATGACAAGGTCAGAAGTTTGAATGGGATTAGTTCCCATTGTCCTATGTCTTATGTCCAATATCCAGAACCATAAAGAAATATGTCCGAGGAAAAATTGATGTCGAAGAAAAAACCGGCCTATCCGGTCAACAAAAAACTGGATAGCTATCTGCACAGATACAACCGAAAAATAGAGATCCCTATTTTTTATGATGACCTGTTGCGTTTTTCCGGATCGGTGGTCGTGTACGATTCCGATGGCGAGGATACCCTTTGGGTACGGGTCTATTATTCGGATTTTGACCGAAAGGAAATCGACATCAGCCTAAAAAAGGTCTATTCCATCCTGCATTCGGATGGTAGTGACCGTATCCAGGAATATTTGAATGTGGATGCCGTTGATTTCTGCACCTTTGGCAATTCCAAGCCGTTCCGCATCAAGGTGAGGAACATCCTCAATGACAACTACACTTATTTTTATGTGAAGAAGACCGATGCTTCACGGATTTATGGATTGGAACTGGAACACATGCTTTCGCCCTACAACCTTAACTTTTTGGTGTACAAGGACACTTTGATAGAGGAGCACATTGCAGGCATTCCGGGCGATGTGTTCATCAAGGACATGCTGCCCAAATGTTCGGAGTCCGAAAAGGCCCAATTGGCCAAGGAGTTTGTGAAGTTCAATGAGCGCTGCATGATACGCCTGTTGGGCGATATGCGCTCCTACAATTATGTGATTGTCCCCGTGCACGATTTTGACCATGTGGTGTATAAGATCAGGGCCATCGATTTTGACCAACAATGCTTCGAAGGGAAACTGAAGGTATATCGGCCCCAATTTTTCAAGGAAAACTATAAAATGGTGGAGCTGGTGCGCGACAAATTGCAGAAAAACTCCGTGGACCAGTACAAAATAGAGGAGCGGTCCATCGTGGCCAAGCGGATCCTCAGTTCGGGCAACCGCATCAAACGCCTGATAGGTGCCGTAAAACCGCATACCATATCATTGCCGGAAAACATCGATCGCCTAAAACACGAAATTTATGACCTTACGAAGGACATCGATTTTAAAAAGAGCACGACCATGGGCGAAGTACTGTCCCTGGCCCTCGATTTTGTAAAGCGTAACTATGAGGATGTCAGCATGAAGCAGATCATCGAGAAGAAGTTCTAGCTCTTCTGTTCTTTGTTGAAATAGACCAGATAATAGTACATCTGTCGCTCCTCGTCCCAGCCCTTTTCCACAAATTTTTCAGCAGATTCAGGGTTGATGAAATCCAGTTTTATCTGAATATTGGTGTCGAGGTTGATGACATTCTTTATCTTTTTTCGGGCATCGGAGACGGCCTTGTTGGCAATGTCAAAATTGGAGACGTCCTCAATGCTGTACTTTGGCCCCTTTTCCACTTTGTAGTGCTTGAACTCGGGAATCAGTTCCGGGTTTTCCATCACTTCATTCAAAAAAGCGGTTTCTTCAAAGGCATCGTTTTTGGCAAAGTGGTTCACCGCGCGGTTCATAAAGAGAACCTCCTGTTGCTTGTCCTCCGCCGGAAGGACCACGTCCTTGGCGAAGTTTTGGCAGAATTTCAGGTAATTTTTGGTGTAGAAATTCTCATCGGTCAGCGGCTCCAATCCCAAAAAATTCTCCAACCAGTATTTGGCATCGTAGCGGTTGCTGTCCACAGATAGGACTTTGTACCCTTCTTCCTTGTCCACATTGAAAACGATACAGCCCTTGTCCAATTTATTGATGTTGATGCCCTGCTTGATAAGGATTTCCAAGTTTTGCTCCTTTTCCTGAAACTGGAGGAAATCGTGCTTCAACTCACTTTTGAAAATGCCCACGGCATCCGTTTTTTTGTTGTCGATGACCATGTCCGAAAAATGGGCGACATATACCTCCCCACTTTTGATGTGCGGGTGGTTGGACTGGTCAAAAAGGTGCTGGGTTATCTTTTTGGAAAGCTGGTGCCCATTCGATGGGTTTTCAAACAGTTCCGAAACGGATTTGAACACCTCATTGAACTCCAGGTCCACATCATGGGCGAACCTAAAATAGTTCTCTTCCTTTTCCCTAAATGGCCTAAAGAAATACTCCTTCAGCAAACCAGCCATCTCATCATTGAGCGAGAAAGGCTCGGCGGATAGAAAAGCAGCTTCATTTTTGCTCTTGTTGCCCACACGGTGGAGCGAGATGCTTTCAATCTGGGCGGGATATAGGTTCAGCATATTTTTGGTTAAGGGTTAAGGGTTAAGGGTTAAGGGTTAAGGGTTAAGTAAGTTAGTTCCAGTTTTCGTCAAAATCCATGTCGTCATAGCTGTCGAGGAAATCATCGTCCTCGCCAAAGCTGTCCTCAAGATCACCTTCCTCAGCTTCAAATTTTTTCTCCGGCGGGGAATCGGGCAGTTCCCCAAAACTGAACAAAAGATTGGGGTAAATTCTTCCGTCTTCATTTTCTACGACATCGGCCAGCTCCACAAAAAAGGTCCACATGCTGAAGAAATCATACACGTAGATCATTTTTGGGGTCTGTTCGGAAAGCACATCGTTTAGTGTGGTCTCGTTCATCAATCGAACATCGGAACCGTTATCGCTCATGTCGAAGAGGGCGATTTCCTCATCTTGGTTCCACTCCTCGTCGCAGGTGTAAAAAGAGGCCATTTCACTTCCACCAAACCCAAAGGCTTGGGTTATGGCATTGTGGAATTCCTCCAGTGTGTTGTTTTCGTCAATTTCGATATCTCGAAAGATATCTTCCTCAGCATCAAGTATTATCCTGATTTTATAAATCATCAAAAAAAATTATAGAATGTACAAAGTTACAATAAATACCCCTTATTTGGTGAACCGGTGCAAGGTAAAGGTCATGGCGGCCAAAAGGAAAAACGCCCCTATTTGGTGCGCAATGCCCAACCACAGGGGAACGGCATAGATCAATGTCAACACGCCCAGCACAAATTGCAAAAAAACCAAGGCCAGCAAGATTTCCAGGCCATTTTCCTGAATAGGTGTCCGTTCCACTTTGCGGGTGCTGAACCATATCCAAAGGATAAAGCCCACGACAATGTAGGCCAGATAACGGTGTACGAACTGCACCCCGCTCTTTCCTTCATAAAAGTTTTTGATGATGGGTTGATGCTCTATATACACGGTTTCGTGCATCAATTTTCCTTCGTTCATCATGGGCCAGTGGTTGTGGATGAACCCGGCATCCAGACCGGCCACAAAGGCTCCCCAAATAATTTGGAGCAAGAGGACGGCCAATCCTGCCCTGACAAGGTTCCTGATTTTTGTATTGACTTCTTTTTTGTTGGGATAAATCAGATCCAAAGCGACCCAAAGACTATAGGCAAAGGTGACAAAGGCCGTGGTCAAATGGGCGGCGAGTCGGAAATGGGACACATCCGGACGGTCCACGAGGCCACTTTTGACCATATACCAACCCAAAAATCCTTGAAAACCTCCCAAAAAAAGCAGAATAAGACATTTTTTGATGGTGGGTCTGTCCAATTTTTTGGTAAAAAGAAAGTAGAGGAAGGGCAGGATAAAAACGATTCCAATAAATCGCCCAATAAATCGGTGCAACCACTCCCAAAAATAAATGTCCTTAAAATCCTCTAAATCAAAATGGGAGTTAAGTTTTTGATATTCAGGATATTGTTTGTAAAGTTCAAAAGCTTCTTCCCAAGCCTGCTCGTTCATCGGGGGCAAGGTTCCGTGAATCAATTTGTAATCGGAAATGGAAAGCCCGGAATGGGTGAGGCGGGTAATGCCACCAACGAGGACCATTACAAAAATCAGGGCACAGCCCGTCAATAGCCAGTAGATCACAGCTTTGTTCTTTTTCATCTGTTCTTTTTCATTTTTTTTAATGGTCAGATGTAACCTTTGATGACCAAAATAATCATAGCCTTATGAGCCTGCCTGCGATTCTTTTGGTCATGTCGGTTTCATTCCGAGTGTACTTTTAGGTTCATTGCTTTGCCCTTTTCCAGCATAAATTGGTAAGCGGCTTCATATTCGTTGGGAATTTCCCCTTCCAGAATGGCCTCTTTTATGGCATCCTTTATGATACCGATTTCCTTGGAGGGACTCAGGTTGAAGGTGGCCATAATCTCTTCACCGGAAACAGGGGGCTGAAAGTTGCGCACATGGTCCCTTTCCTCGACCTCCACTATTTTTTGGCGTACAATCTGGAAATTGTTCTTGTATTTTTTCTGTTTTTTTGGGTTTTTGGTGGTGATGTCCGCCTCGCAAAGGGTCATCAGGTCATCCACATGGTCCCCGGCATCGAAAACCAAACGGCGGACCGCTGAATCGGTGACATGGTCCTCGGCCAGAATGATGGGGCGGGAGCTCATCAATACCATTTGTTGCACAAATTTCATTTTCTCGTTCAAGGGCATCTTCAGCCGCTTGAAGAGCTTGTACACCATCTTTGATCCCACAAATTCATGTCCGTGGAAGGTCCAACCGATTTTTTTGTGGAACTTTTTGGTAGGGGCCTTGCCAATGTCGTGGAGCAGGGCGGCCCAGCGCAACCAAAGGTTGTCCGTGGTTTCGGCAATGTTGTCCACCACTTCCAGGGTGTGCCAAAAATTGTCCTTATGACGTTGGCCTTCCACCTCTTCAATACCCTGCAGGGCAATCAATTCAGGGAGGATATAGGGCAAAAGTTCAGTTTGGAGCATCAACTTGAACCCAACGGACGGCTTGCGGGCCATCATTATTTTGTGCAGTTCGTCCACAATACGTTCCTTGGAAACGATTTTGATACGTTCTTTATTTTCCGTGATGGCCTGAAGAGACCTGAGCTCGATGGCAAATCCCAACTGGGTGGCAAAACGGATGGCGCGCATCATGCGAAGTGGGTCATCGGAATAGGTAATGCCAGGTTCTAATGGGGTCCTGATGGTTTTTTTGTCCAAGTCGGATAATCCATCAAAAGGATCTAACAGTCGTCCAAAGCTGTCCTTGTTCAGCGACAAGGCCATGGCGTTGATGGTAAAATCCCTTCGGTTTTGGTCATCTTCCAAGGTACCGTCCTCCACAATGGGTTTTCGGCTGTCCCGTTGGTAACTTTCCTTTCGCGCGCCCACAAACTCGAGTTCCATGCCCTGATGTTTGATCATGGCCGTACCAAAATTCTTGAACACGGAGACCTCAGGTTTTCCCTTGAGTTTGGAAGCCACTTTTTGGGCGAGTTCAATTCCGCTCCCGATGGCCACAATGTCTATGTCCTTCGGGGTGTTTCGTTGTAAAAAATAATCGCGTACATAGCCGCCGATCACATAGGAGTCGATTCCCAGTTCATCAGCAGTTGAACCGATCAGCTCAAAAATGGGATGTTGTATGGCTTCTGTATGGAATTCCTTCGTCATGCTATTCCCGGATTACCTTCACCTGGCCGTCATTGCTCAATTTAATGATGGAGGAAGGGGAAGGGTTTTTGTTTTCGTCCGGCAAATTTACCACATAGTCCACTCCTTTTAAAATTTCCGGGGCTATATCCTTGAAACGATTTGGGGTGGGTTCCCCGGAGATATTGGCCGAGGTGGAAACAATGGGTTTTCCAAATTTGTTGATGAGGTACTGGCAGAATTTGTCCGACGCCACCCGGATGGCCAATGTGTTGTCTTCGGCAACGAGATTTGGGGCCACACCCTTCGGTTCGTCAAAGACGATGGTGGTGGGCTTGGTGGCCAGGTCCATGATGTCATAGGCCACTTCGGGCACCTGTTTCACATGGCGTTCCAGCATCGCTTGGTTGGCGACAAGGCAGATCAGGGCCTTGCTGTCCTCCCTTTTTTTGAGGGCATATACTTTTTTTACGGCTTCGGGGTCGGAGGCATCACAGCCAATGCCCCACACGGTATCGGTAGGGTAGAGGATAAGGCCTCTTTCTTTGAGCACTTTGATGCAGTTGTTGATTTCTTCGGTCAAGATTTAAAATTTAAGGTTAAAATGTTCGGTAAGTGCCAACCATTGGGTTCTGTTCATGTCCCCTTTAATATTGGACTTTTTTAGAGAAACCTTTTGTGAACCCAAAATAGGTATTGGCTCTTTTCCACTGTTGGATGTCTGCATCGAGGTTGTACCTTTAAGCAGTCCCATGGCTTTGAACCACAGATCATCGGCTTTAGGGGCAAGTTGCAGAAAAAGTTCTTGATCAAAGACCTTATTGTACAATGTTTCAGGGGGGTAGAGCGTGCCTCCCGCACCAATGGGCAAAGTTGCTTTGGTGTCGGGGCAGGTTGTGTTTGATACCCAATTTTTGTATGGGAGCAGTTTTCCAGTTTTGTCGTAGGAAATACAGCGGGTTTGATTGGCCATGATACAACCGGGATTTGCTTGGTGTGCTGCATAAAGATTGGACAACCAATTCTTTCTGTATATCATATCGTCATCACAGGTGATGATAGTTTTATCTGGGAATACTTTAAGGGGTTCCACAAGTTTTCTGTGCGAACTGGAATAGGTTGTGAAATGAATTGAAAATAAACTGCCGGTCAATTCTGTAAGTTCATTGGGGATTTGTGTTTTTAGGTCCTCATGTAGCCACAAAATGATTCTTTCGGGTAGGATGTTCTGATTCATGATACTCCTAACCGTAATATGAACAATACCAAGCCTTGATGGAATGGAAGCCAATGAGACTATCACGGGGATTTTATTTTTTTTCCCAATGAGTTTTTTTGGGGATTTCGAAACTAGCTTAATTTGGTTAAAGAGGGAAACAGGTATTTCCTTGAGTTTCATTATGGTATTTTTGGAATTACAAAATTAAGGATATGTGATAACATTTAATATTTCTATTTTTGCCTGAATGAGCCACGAAGAACGCGAAGTACCGAAAATATCCGTGATAGTGAGCACCTACAATGCCGAGGAATGGCTGAAAAAGGTGCTTTGGGGATTCAATTGTCAGATTTTCAAGGACTTTGAAGTGGTGATTGCGGACGATGGCTCGGGACCCAAGACCAAGGAACTTCTGGAGGAACTTTCCGAAAAGGTGTTCTACAACATTGTGCATGTGTGGCAGGAGGATGATGGGTTCCAAAAATCAAGGATATTGAACAAGGCCGTGGAGGCGTGCAATGCGGAATACATCATCATGACGGATGGGGACTGCATCCCCCGCGAGGATTTTGTGGAGGTGCATTACATCAACAAGGAGGTTGGGTATTTTATCTCGGGAGGATACTATATGCTGCCGATGAACATTTCCAAAATGATCACTTTGGAGGATATTGAAAAGCAAAATTGCTTCAACATCCATTGGTTGATGGACAAGGGCATTCCAAAAACGTTCAAGAACAACAAGCTCACTGCGAGCGGTTTCATTTCGAAGTTGTTGAACACCTTCACTCCGACCAATGCCAGTTGGAACGGCCACAATTCATCAGGTTGGAAAAAGGACATCCTCAACGTCAACGGTTTTGACGAGCGCATGCAATATGGGGGACAGGACCGGGAATTGGGCGAACGTCTCTTCAATTTTGGAATAAAGTCAAAGCAGCTGCGCTATAGTGCGGTCTGTGTGCACCTAGATCACAAAAGGGGCTATAAGACACCGGAGTCCATTGCCAAAAACCAAGCCATACGAAAGGAAACGAGGTCCAAAAAAGCGGTTTGGACGCATTACGGCATTACCAAATAATAGGCCAGCTCGTTCTTTTTTTCCAATCTTTTTAACTCCCTAAATCGTTCCAGAACGCCAAGGGCATTGAGGTAGCAAATGGTGATTCCCTTTTTGCCGTCCAAAAAGCCGAACCTGATCACGTAGTGGTTGAAGAATTTCCACAAGGGTTTAACTGTCATCAAAAGGTAGTTGAAGTTTTTTTCCTTGTAAAAATCCTCTTTGGCCTTCAGTTGACCGTACTTGAGCATCTTGCCTTTGTAATCCTCATAGTTTTTATAGCAGTAGTGGGTCAGTCGTTGTTTGAGGATGCCCGAAGTTCCCTCCACCTCAAGGGTCTCGTGCACCAGCTTTTTATCCGTGAACTGCACTTTGCTTTTTCGGAAAAGTCTATGGTTTTTATCGGTCTGCCAACCACTGAAATGCAACGGTTCATTTTGGAACATGAACTTGCGATAGAACCAATAGGCCTCATGGGCATTGGGGTTGTTTATGGTCTCCCTGATTTCTTTTTGGAGCTTTTCAGTGACGACTTCGTCCGCATCCAAGAACAGTACCCAATCATGGGCCGCTTGCTTGAGCGTAAACGACTTTTGGGCGGTGAAATTTTCAAACGGATGTTGGATGACCTTCACCTTGGGGTGTTTTGCCAAATACTCGTAGGTTCCATCCGTGCTATAGGAATCCACAACAAGAATCTCATCAGCAAAGGAAACGGAATCTATACACCTTTCGATGTAGCCCATTTCGTTGTAAGTGATGATGAGTGCTGATAATTTTTGCTTTGGGGCGCTCAATCCAGCCATACTATTGGGATGGGGTTAATGGTTTTACAAAACTATAACAAAAAAACAGGTTAAAAATTGTTTTCCGTTTCTTTTTCTTACAACAACTGACTGCTTGAATACCCTACTTTATGATGTTCGCAATAGGTGGATTCTTCACAATCCAGTTTCTTTCCTTTAGATAGGTTCCTGTGGGGATGGTTGCGTAAAGATGCGGATTTTTTGTCCTATTGTAGATGTAGGAAAGTTATCAGGACACTATTTTTCGTATTTTGGCCAGAGCGGCACCGATCACTTGGTGCATGTCATAATAGCGGTATTCTGCCAATCGGCCCCCAAAAATTGTTGTTGTCTCCTGCTCCGCCAATTTTTTGTATGTATTGAACAGATCAGTGTTCTTGGCATCGTTGATGGGATAGTAAGGTTCATTGTCCGAAGAGGCCTCCAATGGATATTCTTTGGTGATCACCGTGGTCTTTTGTTTGCCAAACTCAAAATGTTTGTGTTCAATGATCCTGGTGTAGGGGATGGAGGCTTCCGTATAGTTTACCACGGCATTGCCTTGATAATTGTCCTGATTGAGGGTGGTGTGTTCAAAATGAAGGCTACGGTATTCCAGCTTACCATGGCGATAATCAAAATATTCGTCGATTTTTCCGGTGAACACCACTTGTTTGGCCAAGCTTTCCAATTTTTTTCGGTCCTTGAAAAAATCCACATTTGTTCGGCATTCAATCCCTTCCAGAAGACCTTCGGTCAATTTGTTGTAGCCACCTATGGGGATACCTTGGTAGTTATCGTTGAAATAATTGTTGTCATACGTGAAGCGTAAGGGCAACCTTTTGATGATAAAGGCCGGCAGTTCCGTTGCCTTTCTGCCCCATTGCTTTTCGGTATATCCCTTGATCAATTTTTCATAGATGTCCCTACCCACCAGCGAAAGTGCCTGTTCTTCCAAATTGGAGGGTATCTTATCCTTGTATTCCTTGGTCTGTTCCGCTATAATGGCCTTGGCCTCATCTGGAGTGACAATTCCCCACAATTGGCGAAACGTGTTCATGTTGAACGGGAGATTATAGAGTTCACCCTCAAAGTTGGCCAACGGCGAGTTGGTATATCTGTTGAAGGGGACAAACCTGTTCACGTAGTCCCAAATGAACTTGTCGTTGGTGTGGAAAATATGGGCCCCATATTTGTGCACGTTGATGCCGCCCACATCCTCACAATAGGTGTTGCCGCCAAGATGTTCCCTTTTGTCGATCACCAAACATTTTTTTCCCTTTTTGTGGGCTTCATGGGCAAAAACGGCACCATACAGTCCAGCACCTACAATCAGAAAATCATATTCGAGTTCACGCATGTTGTCCACAATCTTTGGTTTACAATTCAAAGGCGATTGGTCGCAATTTATGGATTCGAGAAAATAAAAAAGGATATTTTTGAAAAAAACGGACCAAAATGCAAAACCGAAAACTGTTCTATATCTCCAGAAATTACAAGTTTTCCAGAAATGCGGCATCCAAACCCAAAATGGACTGCGAGGAAGTACTGTCCAAATCGGGATTTAGGAACCTTGGGTTCCGGCAAAGCAACCATCCCAGTTCGGCCATTGGGGCGATCGTCAGCTTTTTTGGCATCACTTGGGGATTGATCAGGTTGCCATTTTCATCGGTGCTCTGTATGCAATATCCACTCAGTAAATTTTTCGGTTACAAGGTGGCCGTGGCCAAACTGAAAGGGTGTAAGGTGATCTTGATCGTCCACGATGTAAAGACGCTAATGGGCAAGAACAGGGATGCAGGAAAGGAGATGAAGTGGTTCAACAAGGCCGATGTACTCATCTTGCACAATCAGGTGATGATGCAGTGGTTTGTAGAAAATGGATACAAAGGGAAAATGGTTCCCTTGTATCTCTTCGATTATCTGTTGGCCGAAGGGCAAGAACTGCCTGAACAGTCTTTGGGTCAAGGGAATGAAATTGTTTTTGCAGGGGGACTGGGCATGGAAAAAAGCGCCTTCCTCTACCAGTTGGATGAATTGCATCCGAACTTTACCCTCAAACTTTATGGGAACGGTTTTCAAAAGGAGAAAATAAAGGAAGGTTCCGCATTGAACTACCAAGGGGTCTTTGCTCCCGATGAGGTTCTGGACCACTTGAAGGGAAACTTTGGCCTGGTATGGAACGGAAATGCCATCCGGGAATGTGATGGTGACTTTGGCAAGTACATCCAATACAACAATCCACACAAAACCTCCCTGTATTTATTGGCGGGCCTTCCTATCATCATTTGGGACAAAGCAGCCGTTGCCCAAGTGGTGGAACGGGAAAAAATAGGGTTTGCGATTGCCTCCTTGGAAGAACTGTCGGAAAAACTCGCCCAAATCGATGCCGCCACTTACGAACAAATGGTTGCCAATGTGCATATCATGCGGAATAAGATTGCCAATGGCCACTTCTTACAGGAAGCCGTTACAAATGCCTTGGCGCAGTTGGCGTAACAGGTTTTATACCGCTACGTCGTGTTCCCTTAGGGCGTTGTTCAGGGATGTTTTCTTGTCCGTACTTTCCTTGCGTTTCCCAATGATAAGGGCGCAGGGTACTTGGTATTCACCTGCAGGGAATTTTTTGGTGTAGCTTCCGGGGATCACCACCGATCTTGCAGGCACCCTTCCTTTCAACTCTATAGGCTCATCACCCGTGACATCAATGATTTTGGTGGAAGCGGTAAGGACCACATTGGCTCCCAGTACGGCCTCTTTTTCCACACGGACCCCTTCTACCACAATACAGCGCGAACCGATAAAGGCATTGTCCTCAATGATGACCGGGGCAGCTTGCAAAGGTTCCAAAACACCTCCGATGCCAACACCACCGCTCAAGTGGACGTTCTTCCCGATCTGGGCGCAACTGCCCACAGTGGCCCAAGTGTCCACCATGGTACCTTCATCCACATAGGCGCCAATGTTCACGTAGCTGGGCATGAGGATGGTTCCCTTGGAAATGTACGCGCCATGTCTGGCCACCGCATGGGGCACCACACGAACGCCTTTCTCTTTATATCCTCTTTTCAGTGGAATCTTATCGTGATATTCAAAAATGCCAGCTTCAAGGACCTCCATTTTTTGGATGGGGAAGTAGAGTACCACTGCTTTTTTCACCCACTCGTTGATTTGCCATCCCTCTTCGGTAGGCTCTGCACAGCGCAGCTCGCCCAAATCGATTAGGTCTATAACTTTACGAATGGCCGTTTGGGTCGTTTCCTCTTCCAACAATGCTCTATTGTCCCACGCTTTTTCTATGAGCGTCCTTAATTCTGTCATTTCCTTAAATTTTTCGCAAAGATACGCCCCTCCACAGAATATTGGCCCATATTTTAAGGCCATAACATTTTTAGGGTTATTTTTGCCAAAAAATTGTCTTGGCAAGAATTTTGGCTTTGGATTATGGTAAGGTGAGGACGGGAATTGCTGTCACGGACGAGCTCCAACTGATTGCTTCCGGGCTCACCACAGTGGAGACCAAGGATCTGATCCCGTTTTTGGAAGCTTATTTTCAAAGGGAACAAGTGGAGCGGATCGTGGTGGGACTTCCCAAACAGATGGACAATACGCCCTCGGAATCCGAAGCCCTTATCCAAGATTTTTTAAAGAAATTAGCGACCAAGTTTCCCACAATTCCTGTGGAGCGCCAGGATGAGAGGTTCACTTCCAAAATGGCGGTACAATCTATGCTGGACAGTGGAATGAAGAAGAAAAAGCGCCAAGACAAGGCCTTGGTCGATGAAATAAGTGCCACGCTCATATTGCAGGCCTACTTAAACCGATTTTAGTTTTATGATTTTACCCATTGTTGCATACGGTGATCCCGTCCTACGAAAAAAAGCAGGTGATATTGCCCCCGAATACCCAAAGCTGGAAGAATTGATCTCCAACATGTGGGAGACCATGTACAATGCCCATGGCGTTGGATTGGCGGCTCCCCAAGTGGGATTGCCCATACGGTTGTTCGTAGTGGATACCACCCCTTTTTCCGATGATGAAGACCTGAGCCCAGAAGATCAGGAAAAGTTGAACGGTTTCAAAAAAGTGTTCATCAATGCCAAGATCACCGAGGAGACCGGAAAGGAATGGGATTTTAACGAAGGTTGCCTGAGCATACCCGATATCCGGGAGGATGTAAAACGCAAACCGGAGATCACCATCACCTATATGGATGAAAACTTCAAGCCACATACCGAGACTTACGATGGTCTGTTGGCTAGGGTAATCCAACACGAATATGACCACATTGAGGGCATCATGTTCACGGACAAGTTGTCTTCCCTCAAAAAACGGTTGCTAAAAGGCCGTTTGGAAAAGATTTCCAAAGGAAAGATTGATGTGGACTATAGAATGAGGTTTCCCAATATCAAAAAAGGACGTTAAAAAAATCACAGTTTCCGATAATACCATATTTTTGCCCGCATAAAATATTTTAAATGGCACTTGACAAGATTTTATCTATTGGCGGAAAGCCCGGACTTTACAAACTACTGACCCAAACCAGAAGCGGCTTTGTCGGCGAATCCCTATTGGACGGCAAGCGTGTTACCGTAGGATTGCGGAGCAATGTGAGCGTACTTTCCGAAATCGCCATTTATACCTTGGAAGAGGAAGTGCCACTTCGTGAAGTCTTCCAAAAGATAAAAGAAAAGGAAGACGGCAAAAAGACCGCCATCAACCACAAGGCCGACAAAATTGAGTTGGAGGAATATTTCTTCGAGATCCTTCCCAATTATGACGAGGACAGGGTGTATGCCAGTGATATCAAGAAGATCATCCAATGGTACAACATCTTGATCGATAACAAGATCACCGATTTTGTTGTGGCCGAAGACGCTGAAGAAGTCCCCGCTGAAACAGCTTCCAGCGAGGAAGAATAAACTTTATTCCTTGGCCCAGTCCACCAACTTTGTTGGATAATAATTGATTTTCATCTCGTTCAGATAGGGCACTTGCTGCGCCAATCGCTTTCTGTAGTCCTCCCAATCGCAATGTTCCGTTGGGGACCAGCCCAGTTCGGCATATCCAATGGCGCGCGGAAAGGCCAAATATTCCATTCCGGCACTGTCGTCGATGGTCTCGGACCACAAAGGGGCCTCAATGCCTAGGATGCTCTCCACAGGAAGACCCTCCACCAAGGTTTCAGGGAGCCAATTGTAGGCCACGTCCACAGGGATAAGGCCTGCCCAGGTCAACCCATATTCCGAAATGGAATCGTACTTCATGTCCATATAGGTTTTCCCGGCCATCGAAATGAGGATTTTGGACCCGTTTTTGGCAGCTTTGGTGGCATGCTCCGGTTCGTTCCATAGTTGGACCACGGTGGAAGCGTCTATGTCAGCTTGTGCAATTTCGTTCCAGCCGATGGATCTTTTGCCATGTTTCAGTACAATCTTCTCCACTTTTTCCACAAAGTGGATGTAGTCCTTCTTCTTGGTCACATGGCTTTCATCCCCGCCGATGTGGAAATAAGGGCCAGGGGTAATGGCAGCGATTTCGCCTATCACATCGTCCAGAAAACTGTAAACGGTATCTTTTTGGGCGTCAAAAGAACTGTATCCTACCTTCATATCGGTTCGTACACGCGGAGTCTCAGCTCTAGCATAGTGCAGAAAGGGATAACTCAACGAAGCGGCGTTCGTATGTCCGGGCATGTCAACCTCGGGAACGATGGTGATGTGTCTTTCCGCCGCATATCGCACCAATTCCTTATAATCCTCTTGGGTGAAGAAGCCACCTTTGCCACCGCCAACTTCGGTCGCTGCGCCGATCTCCGTCAATTTTGGCCAAGATTTTATCTCGATACGCCATCCTTGGTCGTCGGTCAGGTGCAAGTGCAGCGTGTTGTACTTGTAATAGGCGAGGATGTCCATGAATTTTTTCACCTCGTCCACCGTAAAGAAATGACGCGCCACATCCAGCATGGCTCCGCGATAGGCAAACTTGGGTGCGTCCAGTATTTTTCCGGTCGGTATCAGCCACAAAGGATGGTCGGTAAGTGTGTCATTGCTTTGCTGTGGGATAAGCTGTCTAAGGGTCTGTATGCCCCTAAAGGCGCCCGCAGCGGTTTTGGCGTTCAAAAGAATGGAATCTTTCTTGATGTAGAGCTGGTAGGCCTCGGCCGACTCCAGTTCCAAACTGTCGGATTGGTTGATGTAGATCATCCGCTCCACCTTGCTGTCAGGCGTGGCATTCACCGTAAGGTCCAAACCGGTCTTTCCCTTTATTTTTTCGGATAGGTATTTGCCCACCTCCTCAAATTTGGGATCTATCGTCGAGGTATAGATGGTTGTACTGCTGTCCAATCCAAAGGCACTGTGCGTGGCGATTGTCTTGACTGGTTTGGGGATCAAGGGAACAGTGGTCAAATCCGTTTTTGGAAACACGATTTCCTTTTTTTCGGTTTGACAGGCGGCCAAGCAAATGATGGCAGCGAACAGTATTAGAGATCGGTATATCATGATTATCGATTGGTTATTCTACGTATTTTTTGAGGACATCATACCAGATGTCATACCCTTTTGAATTCATATGGAGTCCATCTTCAATAAAGATGTCCTGTTTTAGTTTCCGTTTCTCCAACATCGGGTACCAGACATCCACAAACTCCACTCCTTTGGTTTTTGAGGCCAATCGGGCCAACTTTCTGTTCAAACGCCTGTACTTGCCACGCAATTTCCATCGGGAAATGCTGGGTTTGGGCGAAATAAGGACAATATCCATGTCCGGTTTTCTTTCCTGAAGGGTCTGTATGATATTTTCAGATGTGTCAAGGATGTCCCTCAGTCTTTTTTTTGCAGAGATGTCATTGTCCCCTTCATAAATGAAGACCTTGGTCGGGCTGTAGTCCAAAATAAGATCGTCAAGATAGAGGGCCAGGTCCGAAAATTGGGAACCACCAAAGCCAGTGTTCAGCACTTGGTGATGGGGGAAGCGTTCTTGAAGATCTTCCCACAACCGGACGCTGGAACTTCCCGTAAATACGATGGCCGGACGGGATGCATCCCAGAGGGTGTCATATTTTTTCTGGATATCCGTCACCTCTTTTTTGAAAGGTTCGGGGGATTGGGAATGGCCAAAGTAGGAGAGGAGCAATAGGGCAACTAGGATTCTCTTCATGGATCGAGATGTTTTTCCAAAAATAAGGGATATGAACTTCATCCTAGGGCTTTCCTTTGTATTCCGTTTGAAAAAGTGTTGAAAAATGGTTGATACTCTTCAGAAATAACACCAAGATCCAATATGGTCTAAAGTAGGGGATTTGTACTTTTGGCTAAAATATTATAGATGAACGCAAGACCAGAGCAGCTAAAGGCATTGGAACGACTGTTGAACATCATGGACGAGCTCCGTGAGCAATGTCCATGGGACAAAAAACAGACCATGCAGACCCTCCGCCACCTTACCATTGAGGAAACCTACGAACTGGGCGACGCCATTCTGGACAATGACCTTGATGAGGTGAAGAAGGAATTGGGTGATTTGTTGCTGCACATTGTCTTTTATGCCAAGATCGGTTCCGAGACCCGGGATTTTGACATTGCAGATGTGGCCAATGGTATTTGCGAAAAATTGATCAACAGGCATCCGCACATTTATGGCGATGTCAAGGTGCAGAACGAAGAAGAGGTAAAGCAGAACTGGGAGAGCATCAAACTGAAGGAAGGAAAGAAAAGCGTGCTCGAGGGTGTGCCCAACAGCCTCCCGGCATTGGTGAAGGCCAACCGCATTCAGGAAAAAGTGGCCGGGGTGGGGTTCGACTGGGAGTACCCGGAACAGGTCTTTGAAAAACTGAAGGAGGAATTGGCAGAGCTCCAGCATGAAGTGAAGCAGAATGACAAGGACAAGATGGAGTCCGAATTTGGCGATGTGCTTTTTTCCATGGTGAACTACGCCCGTTTTCTGAAAATCAATCCAGAGAATGCCCTGGAACGCACCAACAAGAAATTCATCAAGCGTTTCCAATATTTGGAGGGCAAGGCCAAGGAATCGGGAAAGACCTTACGGGAAATGACCTTGGCGGAAATGGACGTTTTTTGGGAAGAGGCAAAAGGTCTTTGAATCATAGCGATAGGTTGATTTATCAAAAATCTAACCTTGAATAACCTCCAAATTTTTCCGATACCACTATCTTTACGCTCTTTTTTAAACCACCGAAGTGTTCCAGCAATACACCAAAGAATTCACGTATAACCTCAAGTTGTCCTACCCCGTTATTTTAGGGATGTTGGGGCATACTTTTGTAGCCTTTGCGGACAACATCATGGTTGGGCAATTGGGCACGGCCGAATTGGCCGCGGTCTCCCTCGGAAACAGTTTTGTGTTCATTGCCATGTCCTTGGGCATTGGCTTTTCAACGGCCATAACCCCTTTGGTGGCAGAGGCCGATGGGGCAGGGGACCAAGCGGCAGGCAAGAACGCTCTCAAACACGGTTTGGTACTCTGTACGCTACTGGGACTTTCCCTGTTCGGGGTCATTTTGCTTTGCAAACCCCTGCTGTACCATATGGAGCAACCTCCCGAGGTGGTGGAACTCGCCATTCCGTATTTGGAATTGGTGGCCTTTTCCTTGGTCCCCTTGGTCATGTTCCAAGCGTTCAAACAGTTTTCTGATGGATTGTCGCAGACCAAATACCCCATGATTGCCACCATTTTGGCCAATGTGGTCAATATTTCCCTCAATTACCTGCTCATATTTGGGTCTCTTGGATTTCCTAAGTTGGGCATTGTGGGCGCGGCCATCGGAACCTTGGCGTCGCGTGTGGTAATGGTTGCCTTTATTTGGTTTTTGTTGAAGCAAAAGAAAAAGTTCAAGGTTTATGTGACCCATTTCAATTTCAAAAAAATTGAGAAAAAGGTGATGAAAAAAATCATCAACCTTGGGTTTCCCTCTGCGTTGCAGATGTTCTTTGAAGTGGCCATTTTCACGGCGGCCATCTGGCTGAGCGGCGTATTGGGTAAAAATGCACAGGCGGCCAACCAGATTGCCCTCAACCTGAGCAGCATGACCTTCATGGTGGGCATGGGCCTCAGCGTGGCAGCCATGGTGCGTGTGGGCAACCAAAAAGGGCTCCAAAATTTCAGGGAGCTCAGGCGCATCGCCGAATCCATCTTTTTTCTGACATTGCTATTGGAAATTGTGTTCGCCGCCCTCTTTTTGATGGGGAGACACTGGTTTCCCACCATTTATTTGGATGTGGACGACTTGATGAACCAAGCGGACAACACTGAGGTGATCGTTATAGCGGCCAAACTGTTGCTGGTCGCCGCCTTTTTTCAGATATCGGATGGACTGCAAGTGGTGGTGCTCGGGGCACTTCGTGGGCTTCAGGATGTAAGGGTCCCAACGCTCATTACCTTTGTGGCCTATTGGTTGATAGGCTTTCCGATCAGTTATTATTTGGGACTGTTCACGGATTTTGGCAGCACGGGCATCTGGATAGGATTGCTGTCGGGGCTAACAGCATCGGCGGTAATGTTGTATATTCGATTCAACTATTTGACGAAAAAATTGATTGCAAACTAAATATTTGCTCCGCCCAAGTTGACAAAAGTTAATTTGGAATCGGAATTGTCACGTCGAGCGCAGTCGAGACGTTGTTGATAGACCGTTCAGGGTGACATAAAAACAATATAACAGCAATTTAAACCTAAGTTTCCCAATGTTCGGGACCAAATTAAAAGCACATGGAACTACCTAAATTTTTATTGGCCGATAACACCGATTATCCCACGGCCATTTTCATAGTCCATACCGAATACCCACGTTTTGTCATCAATTTGGAAGATGATGAAGTGGAGTGGCTGGAAGAATTTTCCCCAGAGGACGAAGCAGAGCTTGCCGAAGAGGCCGAAGGCCTTATCGAGGCGGCCACGGCGTTTTACGATAGGGAAGTCTCCAGATACGACGAATAATGTTGGACCAGCTCATACAGTTAGATAAAGACCTTTTCCTGTTCCTGAACGGATTGGGAACGGAGGCATGGGACGGTTTTTGGATGTTCATGACCACCACCCGTAATTCTGCCCCGCTCTATCTACTATTGCTCTATCTTACCTACAAACATTTTGGACTGAAGAAAACTGCCGTTGTGTTGGTTGGCATTGCCTTGCTGATCACTTGCACGGACCAGTTGTCCAATTTTTTCAAATATGGCTTGGCCCGGTTACGACCTTGCCACGAGCCGGAAATCAGTACCATGATGCGCCTGGTGAAGAGTTATTGTGGCGGACAGTTCGGGTATTTTTCGGCCCATGCGGCCAATTCTTTCGGCCCGGCCATTTTCTTCACCGTTCTTTTTCGGAATAAGGTGAAATACATAGGCTGGATCTTGATTCTTTGGGCCTGTGTTGTGGCCTACAGCCGGATCTATATTGGCGTGCACTATCCTTTGGATGTGGTCACTGGGGCTTTGGTCGGCTCTTTCTTCGGATGGGTATTTGCAAGGTTGGCTATATTTGCATTCCAAAAAATAGGTTCATGATCTCCACGACCCGGTATTGGTTCTTTATTGTCCTGATTGTATTGGTATACATCGTGGGGATGTTCGTGACCCTCTTCGAGAACGATTCGGCCCAATTTGCAGTAATGGCCATGCGAATGGTCCAAGAGAATGATTTTTTGAGTCTCTTCAAAGGTCCGGAAGAATATCTGGACAAGCCTCACATGCACTATTGGTTGGCCGCTCTTTCCTATAAAGTATTTGGAATACACGATTGGGCCTACCGCATTCCGGGCATATTGGCCACGTTTTTGGCCGCTTACAGCTGCTACGGGCTCGGAAAATTGCTATATAACAAGGATGTGGGACGCTTGGCCTCCCTCATATTCATGACCGCACAGACCATAGTGCTGGCCAATATCGATATTCGTACCGATGCCGTGCTGACCGGATTCACCATTTTTGCGATATGGCAATTGGCGACCTTTATTGAAAAAGTAACTTTACAGAGTGTTGTATTGGGTGCCTTTGGGGCTGGGATGGCCTTTTCCACCAAGGGGCAGATAGCTCTTGTGGTCATTGGGATTTCCCTTTTGTGCCATTTGGCCTATACCCGAAAATGGGCGCGTTTGCTCAATTGGCGGTTGCTGGTGGCCCTTTTGGTCTTTGGGTTGACCATCTCCCCGATGCTGTATGCCTATTACCATCAATTTGACCTGCACCCGGAAAAAGTGATCCGCGGCAAGGACCACCGAAGCGGTATCTTTTTCATTTTTTGGGAACAGAGCTTTGAGCGGATGAGCGGCGAAGGCGTTGGAAAGAACAGTAGCGATTTCTTTTTCTTCTTCCATACCTTTTTGTGGGTGTTCCTGCCATGGACCGTTCTGGCATTGGTCGGCTATTGGACGCAGTTGAAAGCATTATGGCAAGCTAGGTTTGCCCAGCGTCCGCAATTAGAATTTCTGACCGTTGGCGGCATTTCCATTCTATTCTTTCTGATCAGTTTTGCGCAGTTCAAACTGCCGCACTACATCAATATTTTGATTCCCCTGTATGCCGTGATGTCGGCCGCTTTCCTGTTTGGGCTCTATCAACGGGGAAAACAGAAAATGGCCAAAGTGATCCTAGGCATCCAATATTTTATATTGGGATTGGTGGTCGTTTTCTCGTTGTTGGTCTGTTTCTATGTGTTCCGATTGGAACAGTGGTACGGGTATTTATTTTTGGTCGCAGCATTGACCCTAGTGGCCTATTTCATCTTGAAAAAAGAAACGGTCTATGCTAAGATCGTGACGGTCGCCATTCTCAGCTCGGTAGTACTGAACGGGTTGATGAATGCCCAATTCTATCCCAAATTGCTTGAATATCAAGGAGGCTCCACCATGGCGGAAAAGGTGAGGGAGAACAACATTCCCGTGGACAAGATCTATAAGATTTCGGAAAGGTACTCTTGGTCGTTGGATTTCTATAACAAAAAGCCGGTACAGATCACTTCACTGTCGGAAATAGCCGATAAAAAGGATATTTGGGTGTATGCCACGGACGAGGAACTGGAGCAACTGCAAAAAAATGGGTTCCAGTGGGAGGAACAGATCACGGTAGATCAATTCCGGATCACCCGCCTACAGGCCAAATTCCTGAACCCGAACACTCGTGAGGGCAAGCTCAACCACATGCATTTGGTTCATTTGGATTGATTCGATTCCAGTTCCGGTTTTTTGAAATGGTACGCGATTCCCACAAAAGAAACGAGGGCCGTGATCAAAAAGAAGGTGAAACTGATACCGATAGATGTGCTTGCGTCCAATCCCAACCATTTGGCGCCATAGAGAAAAGTGACTTCCCGGCTTCCAATCCCACCGATCGTCAATGGAATGACCGATACTATGGACGAAATCAAAAAAACGAAAAGATATTCGATGGGGTCTATCGTCACCGATAATGACTTTAAAATAAAGAACGCACAGACCAATTGTGCTAATTGCACGAGTGCCGAATACCCAAAAGATTTCCAAAAAACGGGAAAGGTGGTCGGAAAAGCAAGTTTGTTCATGGTCCAAAACAATACAGAGCTTACAGGAATGGCTAAAATAGAAAACCATAAAAAGTCACCAAAAAGACCATTGTCCGATAGGATTGCCAACACACAGGCGTAAATGAACAATAATAACATCCCGCTCAACCGATCCAGTAGCAAGCTTGAAACTACTTTTTGTGTACCCGGGTTATAGGCTTTTTGGACCACGTAGCCCTTGTAGGCATCCCCACCGATTCCCCCGGGAAGAAAAAGGTTATAGAACATCCCGAGCAGATACAATTTCAGGTTGCTGATGTGCGAAAGTTGGGCTCCTATTTGGTGAAAATACAGGTTCAACCTGAATGCGGACAATATTTTGGAAACCACAAAAAATAGGAGTGCAAGGGACAGAAAAAGCGGGTCGCTCTTTCGGAGTGTCTGCAAAACGTCCTTCAGATCTATTTTGGTGAAAATGAAATAGATTAGCGCTGCACTTACAACGATCTTTAGGACAGTGATTCCCTGTTTACGCAGCTTTTCCGTCACCTATGGTAATTTTTTTGATGCGATAGGGCCGTTTCTGTTGGGATTCGTAGTAGGTGCGTATCAAGAGTTCCATCACGATCCCGATGGTGAACAATTGGATGCCCCCCAAGATGAACATCATCCCAAAAATGAGCAAGGGCCTACTGCCGATGTCCTCACCAAACCCAAGTTTCACGATCAACAGGTAGATGTTGATAAATATGCCAAGGATGATCAACAACACCCCGAAAATTCCGAAAAGGTGGATGGGACGTTGGAAATACTTCCGGATGAAGAGCAACAACATCATGTCGGCCACCACCTTGAAAACGCGTTCCAGTCCATATTTGGAGACCCCGGCATGGCGCGCATGGTGCTTTACGGGAACCTGCTTGATCTGCCCGCCTTCCAAAAAGGCCAAAAGCGTGATGAAACGGTGCATTTCGCCATACAGGTTCAGTCCTTTGGCAATATCCTTGGTGAATACCTTCAGGGCGCAGCCATTGTCCTTGATGTCCAGTTTGGTTACCCTTCGCACCAAAAAGTTGGCGATTTTGGAAGGGATTTTCTTTACGAGTGAATCCTTTCGTTTTTGACGGATGCCCGTGACCACATCATATTCCCCGCTCACGGCATATTCCAGCATGTGCGGAATGTCCGAAGGGTCGTTCTGAAGGTCGCCGTCCATGGTGATGATGTATTCCCCTTCCGCGTAGTCAAGTCCGGCAGCCAGGGCAAGGCTCTGTCCGTAATTTTTTTTCAGTTCAATGAGATGGACCTTGTCATCATCCATATCCTTGACCCTTTTTCGGGTCTGGTCCGTGGAAAAATCGTCCACATACACGATCTGGTAGTTGTATCCTTCAAGACTTTCATGGATCTTTTGGGTGAGAAGGACCACATTGTCCTCTTCATTGTATAACGGAACCACTATGGATAAAAGGGAATCGGTGACGGTGCTCATTTCATTTTTGATCTGTGCAAATTTATCGCTTTTATTTAAAGTTCCTTGGTAATCTTGTCCAATAGGATTTTGGCCGCATAAAAAGGGGACACTTTGTTCTGTTCAATGTCCTTGAGCAATTCGTTCTGCACCTTGATAAACGCTGGTTTTTGATGGAAAAACTGCTTCAGGTGGTCGTCCACGGTCTGAAGGAACCAGTTCTTGTTCTGGTTTTTTCTGTTCTTTTCAAAGAACCCATTTTCCTTGTTCTGATGGGCAAAATCTTCTACCATGGCCCAGATTTCTCGGACACCGGTGTTTTCGGAAGCAGAACATTTCATCACTTTTGGGGTCCATCCGTTCTGCTTTGGGGGATACAGGTGCAAGGCCCGTTGAAACTCGGTAACGGCCAACTTGGCCTTCTCCACATTGCTGCCATCGGCCTTGTTGATGGCTATTGCATCCGCCATTTCCATAATGCCCCTTTTGATGCCCTGTAGCTCATCCCCGGCACCCGATAGCTTCAACAATAAAAAGAAATCGACCATACTGTGCACGGCCACCTCGCTCTGGCCCACACCCACGGTCTCCACGAGCACCACATCATACCCGGCTGCCTCGCAGAGCATGATGCTCTCACGGGTCTTTTGCGCCACCCCGCCCAACGAACTTCCCGAAGGGGAGGGCCTGATAAAGGCATTGGGGTCATTGGAAAGGGTCTGCATCCGGGTCTTGTCGCCCAAAATACTGCCTTTGCTCAGCGAACTGGTGGGGTCCACGGCCAGTACAGCGACTTTTTTGCCCATGGCCGTAAGTGTGGTACCCAAGGTTTCGATGAACGAGCTCTTGCCCACACCGGGCACGCCCGTAATCCCCAACCGTATGCTCTCGCCCGGCCTTGAAAGACATTTTTCCACCACGGCATTGGCTTTTTCAAAATGGGCGGGCTGTGTACTTTCCAAAAGGGTGATGGCCTTGGCCAACATGGCCTTGTCCCCCTTGAAGATACCTTCGGTGAGGGTATCCACAGAAATTTCCTGCCTGCGGAGGGTTTTGATCTTCGACACGGTATCTTCGGGTGTGCTCTTTTTCTTTGCCAAGGGTCGATGCTGGTTCAATTCATCACTAAGGTATAAAGTTTTTATGGGTTAAAGGAGATGGGAGCGGTGCCTTTCTATTGTCATTTCACAAAAATTTAATACCTGTTGTAGGGAACTTCCAAATTCAAATTGGTAACTTCTCAACGTAATGTTCGGTCATTTCAAGGAACCGGACGGAAACCTATAAACTAGATATGATGAAGACAATTTTTGAAAGTAAGGCCACCAATACGGGAGGCAGGGCAGGACATGTGGAGAGCGAGGACGGCGTATTGGATTTCGATATTTCCATGCCCAATGCCAAAGGCAAGCCCAACCCCAAGTCCACCAATCCCGAGGAACTTTTCGCGGCCGCATATTCCACCTGTTTTGCCGGTGCCTTGCAGGCCGTGGCCAAGGAACATGGAGTGGACGATCTTGGGGATTTCAATGTGACGGCCACCATAGCCTTCAATAAAGAAGAGGATGGATTTTTTCTGGAAGCCACCTTGGACGCCTATTTGCCAACGGTAGATCAGGAGACCGGGGAGGATTTGATCAATGCCGCCCACGAAATATGCCCATACAGCAAGGCGACAAGGGACAATATTACCGTTCACTTGAACTTGATGTTGGACGAATAAAAAATCATAACTTGTTCAAAATGAATCCTGTCGGTGAAAGTCGGCAGGATTTTTTTGTTAAAAGTGAGCCAAAAACAACCTATTTTGCAACGTTGCGTTTTTCGCATCGTCCTTAAGTTGAACAGCTAAAAGACCAAACATAGAACCGAGCTTGTTTCATATTGAACTGGTGGAAAAGTGCAAGGCCAACGATCGTCAGGCACAATTGAAACTGTACCGACAGTACTGTGATGGTATGTTCGGGGTGGCCATGCGTTTCCTCAAAAATGCGGATGATGCAGAGGATGTGCTCCAAGAATCGTTCATAAAGGCCTTCCAACGCATCCATCAGTTCAAGGGAGAGGTCACGTTCGGGGCATGGTTAAAGAGGATAGTGGTGAACGGGAGTATCGATTTTCTGAAATCGAAACACCAACGGACGGAGGAACTGGATGAAAACTACATGCATGTCGCAGAAGAAGATGATTGGTCGGTCGAGGAAAGCATTTCCTTGGAACAGGTAAAAGCGGCGATTGAGGAGTTGCCGGGAAAATATAGGTATGTGGTGCAACTGTTCTTGGTGGAAGGATATGATCACAGCGAGATCTCCCAGGTGTTAGGGATTTCGGACACGGCATCCAGGACGCGGTTGTTACGCGGAAAAGCACAATTGAAAGAGAAATTAAAAGATTTGGTATATGGCACATGATCTTCGGAAAATGTTCGAAAAGGAAAGGGAGCAGAAAAGCTACTCCATGAAGGAGGGACATGAGGCCCGTTTCCTTGAAAAATTGGATGGACAGCTGCCAGCAGGGCCACACAAGAAAAAGGTTTATACCCTGTGGTTGCAAATAGCGGCCTCCGTGATAGTGGCGGTGGGATTATCAGTTTATTTCATGGGCAGTTCAGGCAAAGGGGATTTGCCCGATGAAAATGTGATCGTTGTGGATAGGCAAAACACGGATGGGCAGGAACAGACCATTTCACTGGGTGACCTCTCCCCGGATTTCAAAAAAATTGAAACTTATTATACCACCAATATCAATCTACAATTGTCCGACCTGGAGATGAACGCGGACAACAAGGAGCTCATGGACAGCTACTTGGAGCGATTGGCGGAACTGAACGACGAATACCAACAATTGAACAAGGAGCTGAACGAACTGGGACCCAACGATCAGACCATAAGTGCCTTGATCATGAACCTGCAGCTCAGGTTGCAATTGCTGCAAAAATTAAAAACAAAGTTGAATCAATTAAAATCATCAAAAAATGAACAGGAATCGTCTCATATTATGTAACGGGTTGCTCTTGCTGCTCGCAGGCTTTGTCTGCCGTGCCCAGGAGAAATCAAAGACCTACAAGGAAACCTACAGTGTCAACAAGGACACCGAACTGAACCTCAATACCAGCCATGCGGACATTGAGTTTGAAACTTGGGACAAGGACCAAGTGGAGATCACCGTGGTGGTGGAACTCGAAGGAGTGGGTGATGAGGAGGCCAAGGCGTATTTTGAAAAGGACCTCGTCAAGATCATGGGCAACAGCAAGGAAATTGAGGTGAGCACCAAAGGTGCGGGCCCCTATTTGTACAACTTTAAGGAAATGAATTTCGATTTTCCAGAGATTCCTTCCATCGAACACATCATGGCCACCATAGAAATTCCCGAAATGCCAGAGATAGCCGTACTTCCTGAGATTTCTTTCATGCCGACCATGCCACCCATGCCCCCGACGCCTTTTGTGGAGTTTGATTATGATGCCTATAAAAAGGACAAGGAAAAGTACTTGAAGGAATGGAAGCATAAGTTTGACAAGATTTTTGATGAAGAGTACAAAAAGCGCTTTGAGGAATGGGGCAAGGAGATGGAGGAAATGGCCAAGGAAAGGGACAAACACAGGGAAGAAATGATCAAGCAAAGGGAAGAACTCCAAAAAGAACGTGAAGAGAAGCGCAAGGAGATGCAGGAGGACCTGAGGCAGCAACGTGAGGAACTCAGGAGCCAAAGGGAAGAGATGAGAAAGCAATATGCGGCAGAAGCCAGGACGTTGCGTTCCAGCCCCAATGTCTTCTATTTTTCCTCTGATGGGGAGAACAAGGAGTACAAGGTGAAAAAACGCATCAAGATTAAAATGCCAAAGTACCTCAAACTGAACATGAACGTGAGGCATGGGGAAGTGAAACTGGCGGCCAATACAAAGAACATCAATGCAAGCTTGTCCTACGCAAGCTTGCATGCCCCCACCATTGATGGGGAAAAAACCTATATCCGTGCCTCATATTCCCCCGTAGTGGTGCAGCAGTGGAACTATGGGAAATTGAAAACGGATTATTCCGACAAGGTGAGTTTGAAAGAGGTGGTGGAACTGGACCTTAGTTCGGTTTCTTCCAAAGTGGTGATAGGGAAGCTGGCCAGTAGGGCTGTGGTGAAGAACAATTTTGGCAGTTTGAGCATCAATACGGTGTCCGATGGGTTCAAATCCCTTGAGGTGTGTGTGGAAAATGGGGAGTTGGACTGTAAATTGCCGTCCACACCCTTTGTGATTTCGGTCAACGAGACCACATCCGAACTTCAATATCCCCAAACATTGAAGCTGGAGAGTTCAAAAAATCAGGGAGCTACTGTATTGAAGGGGTACCATCTCAACAAAAATGGGGGCAAAGCCATCACCATCAATTCCAAATATAGCGAGGTGGTGCTGAAGGACAAATAAGGCTTCCGACAAAGCACCGATAAAACTCCATCATCACTTCCGGGCCTTTCAACTCTTCTTGCCCAAAACCTCAAAGCAGTTTCCTTCCGTTTAAAATAGCGTTCCCCATAATTTGGGTCAATGCGTCCCTTCTTTCAAATAAGCTTTGAAATTTTCCTTGAACCGGTTCAATCTTGGTATCGACACATTTTGGATATAGCTGTTGTTCGGATTTCTTTTTTCGTAATCCTGATGGTATTCTTCCGCCCTATAAAACTTGTCAAATTTTTTCACCTCGGTCACAATGGGGCGATCATAGACATTTTCAGCTTCCAGTTGAGCGATGTAATCCGTGATGATCTTCTTTTGTGCCTCATTTTTATAGAAGGCAATGGAGCGATATTGGGCACCCCTGTCCGGCCCCTGTCTGTTCAGGGTAGTGGGGTCGTGTGAGCCAAAGAAGACCTGTACCAATTGGGTAAAAGAGATGACCTTGGGGTCGTAATACACTTCCACGGCCTCCGCATGGGTTGTTTTTCCATAGGAAACCTCTTTGTAGGTCGGGTTTTTCTCCGTTCCGCCCGAATAGCCCGAATAGACTTCCTTGACACCTTTTACACTTTCAAAAATGGCCTCGACGCACCAAAAGCAGCCACTTGCAAAATAGGCGGTCTCATAGCATTGTAATTCGTCCGCGGTAAGGCTGTTTTCCATCAAGGTATTTTCTTCGCCTTTTTGGGCAGTTTCCTGTTGGCCCGATTTGTTTTTGGGTTGGCAACTGGTGGATACCAGAATAAGAAGGGATAAAAGTGGGATTCTCACGATTTTCATTTTTTTTACTTAGTTGCCTTAAGGTACTAAGTATTACGCCAAAGGTTGTTAAAATATGTTAATGGATGGTCAACTTCCTTTGTTCATACCAAAGACCAATGCGATGTTATATGTATTGAAGGGCTATAAATGAAAAGTTTTTCCTACAAATAAAAATCACTGAACCAATGTGTTAGGAAAGGTCATTTTTCAAAAGATCGATGAAATGCATATGCGCTCGGCATCCCGTTTTTTACCGCCAATACGTTCATCGTCGATAAAATGCACTTCGCCCAAGAAAAATTTTTATACCGAAAAAAGAGGGTTATTGGACGATAGAAATCTAGATCGGGTAGGCACGAAGGTAATTTTACCTCGTAATACAAACCCAAATCATGAAAACAATTTTGACCATCATCGCAGTAGCTTTTTTCGGAACCCTGGCCATGGCACAGGACATTTCCAAAGAGGTAAAAGTGGAAACCATTACTGCGGAAGTGGTTTTGGATATCGACCTTACGCAGAACATCCGTAAAGATGATAAAGTGGCCAGGTTGTATAAATTCAAGAATTCTAGGGTAAAACAGGCTCTTTCCTTTTCTACCAAAAAGAACAAATCAATATTGGCCTAATCATGATTTTCAACTTATTGATCCCATTTACCCTTTTCATCAGTTTGGCCTTTGTGTTGGCCACGATTGCCTTTTCTTTCAGGGCAAAAAAGTTTTAAAGCGGATAGCCTCCGTCAATCCACGGAATTGAACTCCTCAATGACCTCCTCGAATTCGATGCAGTAGTAGGTGCCCTTTTTGTCATAATCCCTGCTGATAGTTCCCCGGAGCTGTCGGCTCAGGTTGTAGATGAGTTTAAGGCCCAATGAATTGGTCGTCCTTGGGTTGATATCTTCCGAATATCCGATCCCATTGTCGCCAAGGTACATTTGATACCGTTTTTCCCCTATCTTTTTGACCGAAACATGGATTTCGCCACCCTTTGGCTCGGTTATACCATATTTAAGGGCATTGGTTATGGTCTCGTTGATGATCAGACCGATGGGGATCACGGTGTCGATGCTGAGTTTGTGATCGTCAATGTCCAAATCCACTTTTACAGTGTTGTTGCTCCCTTTCACGGAACGTACCAAATAATCGCAGAGTTCCTTCACATAGGGCCTGAGCTCTATCTTGGAAAGATAATCGTCCCGTTTGTAGAGCATTTCGTGTACCATCGCCATGGACACCACACGGTTCTGGCTGCTCTTGATGATGCTGCTGATCTTTTCATCGGCAATGGCCCTGGACTGTAGGCTCAACAGACTGGAAACGGTCTGGAGGTTGTTTTTTACCCTATGATGGACCTCTTTCAGTAACGTTTCCTTTTCCTCTATCCGTTCTTGGATCTCATTTCGGGATTTGTACAATTTGTGATGCGCCATGAGCAGGTTCTTCCCAAAAACCCCGCCGAGCAGGTACACTGCAAAAACAGCACTGAGAAAGGCAAACCAGCTGCGCGATTCCAAGGGAACAGTGTTCTCGGAAATGCTAAAATCCCCGGTGTCGTACAGAAAAAGTATGGTGAGTACGGCCAAGTTGACGATCAGGTACAACTGCCCAAAAACTTTGGTCGTCACATAACCGGCAAAGACGATGATGGCCAGCACAAAAATAAAAGGGCTCTGGATGCCCCCGCTATACATAGTGATAATGATGGCCCCGATCATGGATAGGATGGAGGTAAGGTTGTAGGTGAGCACCAAATTTTTATGACGTTGGTACAGGCTGGTATTCAGTAGGTTGATGAAGGCATATCCAATAAAGGTATAAGGGATTACCTCACGAATGTCCAGGAAAAAAAAGCAGATCAGCCCGAACAGGGCTGCAAAAACGGAGGAACTGTAATTAACCTTGAGTATCAAATCAATCTTGTCTTGTAACCGATATTTATCCTTACCAGGAACTTTCATATACTGCACGTGATTGTAATCCTCCACTACCAAGGTTGATAAAGGGGTAGCAAAAGTAGCTTAATGGGGTGTTTCTGGATGTAAATCTAAATATGTTTTTGATATAAAAAAAGTGACAGCTATAAAATAACTGTCACTTACCTGTTATACATTTCGAAGGCTTCTTATGTCAAAACCGTCAATTCGAGTGAAATCCCAGAGGAATTTTGTATTGAGAAATCAAAGATTCAGCGGAGCTAATCGGTTATGGACTTATTATTCTGGTTCTCGATACAATTTTTCTTTCGAAAAATCACTCGAACTGACAGTTTTCAGTCAGAAAGCGCAACATGCTGCCACTTTTAACCTAATTTACTCTTCGATCAGCACCCATTCCCCCTTTTCGATAAGGGATTCTGCCTGTTTGAATTTCATGGTCCTGCTCTCGCCGGACATTACGTTCTTGATGGTGACCTTGTCATTACGGCCAATTTTTGGTTTTTCCCTCACAATGGTCTCGGTCACTTGCTGACGCTGTCCTTGAGTCTGGCCAGCTGCCCTGTGCTGAGCGGCAAGCTCATCGCTGTTGGGAATCTCTTCCTTCGAGGTCTGAAGGTTTTCCTTGGGTCGTTGCACGTTTCTGGCCTCTTGGATCTGATTGGTGTTCTCGGATGGTAGTTCTCCTTTGAAAAGGAAGGAAATCACCTCTTTGTTCACCTTGTCAATCATTTCCTTGAAAAGCTCGAATGCTTCAAACTTATAGATCAACAAAGGGTCTTTTTGTTCGTGGACGGCCAACTGGACGGATTGTTTCAGTTCGTCCATCTTGCGCAAATGGGTTTTCCAGGAGTCATCAATGATGGCCAGGGAGATGTTCTTCTCAAAATCCGTGATCAATTGCTTCCCGTTTGTGTTGTAGGCTTTTTCCAGATTGGTGACCACGTTCAAGGTCTTGATGCCGTCCGTAAAAGGGACCACAATGCGCTCAAACTTGTTGGTCTGGTCCTCATATACCTTTTTGATCACTTGGAAGGCTACAGTGGCACTCCGCTCCATTTTGTTCTTGTAGAAATCGTAAGATGCCTTGTAAATGGTATTGGCTATTTCCTGGAAGTTCATCTTTTTGAACTCTTCCTCGCTGATGGGCGAAGTGATGGAGAAATATTTGATGAGCTCAAACTCGAAGTTTTTGAAGTCATCGGCCATTTTGTTGGTCTCTGCAATCAGTTCGCAGGTGTCATAGATCATGTTGGCAATGTCCACTTTGAGGCGCTCACCTTGAAGGGCGTGCTTTCTTCTCTTATAGACCACCTCGCGCTGGGCGTTCATCACATCATCATATTCCAACAGACGTTTACGGATGCCAAAGTTGTTTTCCTCCACTTTTTTCTGGGCCCGTTCTATGGATCGGGTCATCATGGAGTGTTGGATCACTTCGCCTTCTTCGAGACCCATACGGTCCATCATCTTGGCCACACGGTCCGATCCGAACAAACGCATCAGGTTGTCTTCCAAGGAAACATAGAACTGGGAGCTTCCTGGGTCTCCTTGACGCCCGGAACGACCTCTCAACTGTCGGTCCACCCTTCTGGAATCGTGGCGCTCCGTACCAATGATGGCAAGTCCGCCCGCTTCCTTCACATCTGTGGTAAGCTTAATGTCCGTACCCCTACCGGCCATGTTTGTCGCAATGGTGACCACCCCGGATTTTCCTGCTTCCGCGACAATGTCCGCTTCCTTTTTGTGCAATTTGGCGTTCAGAACATTGTGGGGAATTTTTCGGACACTCAACAATTTGGAGAGCAGTTCCGAAATTTCCACCGAAGTGGTACCGATAAGAACCGGTCTGCCCGCATTGGAAAGGTTGATCACTTCCTCTATGATGGCGTTGTATTTTTCGCGTTTGGTCTTGTAGATCAAATCGTGCCGGTCGTGTCTGGCAATGGGCCTATTGGTAGGGATTTCCATGACATCCAACTTGTAGATCTCCCAAAACTCACCGGCTTCGGTAACAGCCGTACCGGTCATACCGGCCAGCTTGTTGTACATCCTAAAGTAATTTTGAAGGGTGATGGTGGCAAAGGTCTGGGTCATGGCCTCGATCTTCACGTTCTCCTTGGCCTCGATGGCCTGGTGGAGTCCATCGGAATATCGCCTACCGTCCATGATACGTCCGGTCTGCTCATCCACGATCATCACCTTGTTGTCGATCACCACATACTCCACATCTTTTTCAAATAGGGTATAGGCCTTCAACAATTGGGTCATGGTATGGATCCGCTCGCTCTTGATGGCAAAATCCTTGAAAAGCTCTTCCTTGAGTTCGGCTTCTTTTTCAATCTCCAGATCCTGACGCTCGATCTTGGCAATCTCACTGCCAATGTCAGGCATCACAAAGAAATCCTTGTCCTTGTCACCGGAAATGTAATCGACCCCTTTATCGGTCAGTTCTATCTGGTTGTTTTTTTCATCGATCACGAACAACAGGTCGGCATCCACTTTGGGCATTTCCCTGTTGTTGTCCTGCATGTAGTAGTTCTCTGTTTTTTGGAGGAGTTGTTTCACGCCTTCCTCACTCAAAAACTTGATGAGTGCCTTGTTCTTGGGAAGTCCGCGGTGCACGCGGAGCAGTAGGAACCCACCTTCTTTGGTGTCTCCGGCCGCAATGAGTTTTTTGGCCTCGGCAAGCACGCCTGTCAAGTGTTGGCGTTGCTGCTGTACAATGTCGGCCACTTTGGGCCGTAGCTCGTTGAACTCGTGTCGATCACCTTCGGGCACGGGACCGGAGATGATCAATGGGGTACGGGCATCGTCGATGAGAACGGAATCCACCTCATCCACAATGGCGTAATGATGTGGGCGCTGTACCAGATCGTCCGGGGTGTGCGCCATATTGTCACGTAAGTAATCAAAACCAAATTCGTTGTTGGTTCCGTAGGTGATGTCGGCATTATAGGCCGCCCTTCTTCCGTCGGAATTGGGCCTGTGTTTGTCGATACAGTCCACAGAAAGTCCATGGAACTCAAAAATGGGGGCCATCCAGGCGCTGTCCCTTTTGGCCAAATAATCGTTCACGGTCACCAAATGTGCCCCTTTGCCGGCCAAGGCGTTCAGGTAGAGCGGGAGCGTGGCCACGAGGGTCTTACCTTCCCCGGTCTGCATTTCCGCAATTTTTCCTTGATGGAGCGCAATACCGCCTATCAGCTGTACATCGTAGTGCACCATGTCCCACGTGACCTCTTTTCCGGCAGCGTCCCAGGAGTTGTTCCAAATGGCCTTGTCGCCCTCGAGTGTCACATAATCCTTGTCGCCGGACAGTTTTCTGTCAAATTCGGTGGCCAGTACAGTGAGTGTCTCGTTGGCGGCAAACCGCTTGGCGGTCTCTTTTACCACGGCAAAGGCTTCAGGAAGGATATCGTTGAGTGTCTTTTCGGAAATTTTATAGGCCTCTTCGTTCAGTTTGTCTATCTCGGCGTAGATTTCTTCATTGCGGTCGATGTCATTGGAACTTTCGACTTCTTTTTGCAGGGCAGCGATCTTGTCATTGACATCTTTGCAATCCTCCGCGATTCTTGCCTTGAAGGCGACCGTTTTTTGTCTCAGTTCGTCGTGGGTCAATCCTTCCAGCTGCTGCTCAAAGGATTTTATCTCTTTGACCAAGGGTTGCAGGGACTTTACATCTTTCTCCGATTTGTCTCCCACAAAAACCTTTAGTACGGAATTGATAAAACTCATGAATTGTATTTTCGTTAGAATGGCAAAAGCTGTTCCATTGACGGGAATGTCGGGAAATTCTTTTGCTGGGCTGTCAAAATTACATAAAAAAAAGCCTCAAAAGAGACTTTTTAACGTGCTTGTTTTTCCGATATCAATATTCATCCTCGTTCCAGAGGTAATCCTCCTCGGTGGGATAATCGGGCCATATTTCTTCGATGGACTCATATATTTCGCCGCCCTCTTCTTCCATGGACTGTAAATTTTCAACAACTTCCAATGGTGCTCCGGTACGGATAGCATAATCTATCAGTTCGTCTTTGGTGGCTGGCCAAGGCGCATCACTCAAATATGAGGCTAGTTCTAACGTCCAGTACATAGTAACGGTTTGATTTTAAATTTTTTGCAAAAATAATTTTTAAACCCAATTCGCCAAGTAAAAACTACATTATTTAAAAATTATTTTGATGTTGACAAAACTATTGCGTCAAAAAAACGATTTTATTGGTCCAACTTCTCCGGGATCCACTTGACTTCTTGGGCCTTTAAGTCTTTGGACAATTTCCGTGCCAATACAAAAAGATAATCGGAAAGACGGTTGATGTAGGAAAGCAAGGTGTCGGGAACGGGTTCATTTTCGTGCAAGTAGGAGACCATCCGTTCCGCCCTACGGCAAACGGTTCTGGCCACATGACAGTATGACACGGTCGTGTGCCCACCCGGAAGGATAAAATGTGTCATTTCGGGCAGTTCCTCGTTCATTTGGTCCATTTCCTTTTCCAAAAGCTCAATGTCAGCATCACTGATGCGGGGTATTTTAAGACGTTTGTCCTTTTTGGGTTCCGTGGCAAGGATAGATCCCACGGTGAAGAGTTTTTCTTGGATAAGGGCCAGCACATCTTTGAAATGGGCGTCCATCTCCTGATCGCGCAGCAGTCCCAAAAAGGAATTGAGTTCGTCAATGGTGCCATAACTCTCGATGCGGATATGGTGTTTGGGCACCCGAGTGCCCGTGAACAGTGACGTGGTGCCCTTGTCACCTGTTTTGGTGTATATCTTCATGGTATCTGTTATCAATAATCAAATATGAGTACAAATTGGTTTGGGTGGATAGGACGTTTTAAAGGGATTTGAGTCCTGTTCATTTTTCATTGTCCCTATCATGTCTGCGCTTGCCATCCATGAACCTTCGCGACTTTCGTTGTCGGGTCGATTTTTTGTTCCTGAACAGAATGATCAGATAGATGAGCCCCAATATGGCGAGAACGTACCAAACGGTGTTATCTGTTGCTGCATTTTCCATAACCTAAAATTACCGTTTTAAATCCGAATCGTAAAATGCTCCTTCACTTGTTCTTTTCGGATAAAGACGGCCCCGCAATGGAACATATCGATGCTCACCGTGATTTTGGGCGAAGCGATCAGCATCTTCCAATCTTCCCATTTTTTTTCATTCTGATGGATGCCATCCACCAAGATCATACTGTCATTGTGCAATTTTCCTTTGGAAAGAAGTTCTTCAAAGTGCATGGTGTCCAATATGTCGGTATAGATAATATCCGCAGGTTTGGTGTCAAAATCAGTATTGGGAAACATTTCTTTGACGGTTTTTTCAAGAGAAGGATTGGTGTCCATATGGATGCTGTTTGCCTTGAAATAGGCAATGCTCTTCAGCAGCACATTGATGGATTTGTCCTTGTGCATTTTATTTCCGGCATACAGGCACTGGGTCACATATTGGAAGACAAAGGGGGAGTGCACTCCATGCGCATTGGTGGAATTGAGTAGGAAGTTTAAGTAAGAAAACAATTTGAAAAACATAATTGACACCCCTATGGTCCCCTCAAGGGGACATTATCCCTCTAAAATGGATGAAAGCTCGAACCAACGTTCTGTTTTCTCCTCGATGGTATCCGATAACTTTTTCAGTTCCACGGAAAGTTGGTTGATCTCGTCCCCGTTCAGGTCCGGGTCGGTGAACTTGTTCTGCAGGGCCACCTTTTGCTCTTCCAGTTTTTGGATGTCCTTTTCCAATTGTTTGTGTTCCTTCTGCTCCAGGTACGAAAGTTTGCCGCCGCTTTCCTTTTCTTTCCAATGGGTCTTCTCCGTTTTTTCAGGAATCTCCTTGTTCTCCCGTTCCTCAATCAGCTTGCTGCTCTCATAGACCCTGTAATCAGTATAGTTGCCGGGGAAATCTTCAATTTCGCCCTCGCCCCTGAACACGAACAAATGGTCCACGATCTTGTCCATGAAGTAGCGGTCGTGCGACACCACGATCAAACATCCCGGAAAATCCAACAAGAAACTTTCCAGAACATTGAGGGTCACAATATCAAGGTCGTTGGTGGGCTCATCCAGGATCAAGAAATTCGGGTTTTGGATGAGTACGGTGCACAAATACAGTCGCTTGCGTTCCCCGCCACTGAGTTTGTCCACAAAGTCGTACTGCTTTTTTCGGTCAAAGAGAAAACGTTCCAGCAACTGTTGTGCGGAAATCTGCTTCCCTTTTTTTAGCGGGATATAGTCCCCAAACTCGCGGATGACATCGATGACCTTTTGTCCTTCCTTATCTGGAATCCCCTTTTGGGTATAGTAGCCAAACTTAATGGTGTCCCCAACCACCACCTTTCCGCCATCCACCTCTTCTTTTTGGGTGATGATGTTCAAAAAAGTGGATTTCCCCGTTCCGTTCTTCCCGATGATCCCGACCCGTTCACCTTTGGTGAAGTTGTAATCGAACTTGTTCAAAATGGTCTTGTCCCCATAGGATTTGGAGATATTGTGGAGCTCCAAGATCTTGCTGCCCAAACGCTCCATATTGAGTTCCAGTTCCACTTGGTGGTCCTTTCTCCGTTGGTTTGCCCGCTGTTTGATCTCATTGAAATCGTCTATCCGTGATTTGGATTTGGTGGTACGTGCCTTGGGCTGTCGGCGCATCCATTCCAGTTCCTTTTTGTAGAGCAACTTGGATTTGTGCTGTTCCACGGCCTCGCGTTCCATTCGGCCCTCCTTTTCGCTCAGGTAATAGGAGTAGTTGCCCTTGTAAGTGTATAACTGGTTGTTGTCCAGTTCTATGATCTCGTTGCAGACGCGGTCCAAGAAATACCGGTCGTGGGTGACCATGAACAGGGTCATGTTCTCTTTGGAAAAATAAGCCTCGAGCCATTCGATCATCTCCAGGTCCAAGTGGTTGGTCGGCTCATCCATAATGAGCAGTTCAGGCTTGTTCAGCAGGGCATTGGCCAAGGCCAGTCGTTTTCGCTGCCCACCCGACAATGTGGCCACCTTGGCATCGAGTTGGGTAAGCTGCAGTTTGAAGAGAATCTGTTTATACTGCGTCTCAAAATCCCAGGCATTGTGCCGTTCCATGGCTTCGAAGGCCTTTTGGTAGCGTGTACTGTCCTCTGGATTCTCCACGGCCTTTTCGTAGGCGGCAATAATCTTGAGGATCTCATTGTCCGTCGCAAAAATGGTCTCCTCAACGGTCAGGTTGGGGTCCAAACGAGGCTCTTGTTCCAGAAAGGAGATCTTGATGTCCTTGCGGATGGTGACCTGTCCCGTTTCGGAAGTGTCCTTGCCCGACATGATATTGAGAATGGAGGTTTTTCCACTCCCGTTCTTGGCAATCAGTGCAATTTTCTGGTCTTTGTTGATGCCAAAGGAGATGTCGGAGAAGAGTACCAGTTCCCCATATGATTTTGATATGTTTTCTACGGTCAATAAATTCATGGATGCTGTTTACGGGCCAGGTTTAAAGTTTGGAATACCGGATCAGGTACACATACCGTATGGCCAGGGTCAAAAATAAGGGAATCAGCACAGGTGAAAAAGACTGCACTTGGATTATCCAAAGCAGCAGTACAATTCCGATAAGTCCCAAAGCGGACCAGAGGTATTTCGATGACCATTCGGGCAGTTTGTCCTGAAAGGCAAAAATAAAGGCGACCACCACATTCAGCGGAAATGCCCAAAGCACGTTGAAGTTTTTTGGGGTCGAAGTGTGGTCTGTTGCAAACCAAAGGAGCAACAGGAAGGTCCCCACCAAGCCTGTCAGGAACATGAGCGAAAAGTCCAACCAACGACTACGGGTCTTATGGGTATAATCAAAATACGTGATGGCACAGGTAAAGGCCAGCAATAGGACGAACCAAAACAACGGGGACAAAGGGAAAAAACGCTGTTGTGTGTGTTCATTATAGTCCAAAATGATGCGTTCCCTTTTTAGGAGGGGCTTGCCATTGAGACTCGTATAGCGTATCTGTTCCATGGCATAGTAGGGGAGAAACATATGTTCCTGCACTGTGGCCTTTCTGTCCACATTGGCCCCAAAAGCAAGGTCAATACCGAACATGGACCAAGAATTGGTGTCCAAGAACTGCCTTACCAATTGACGGAAAGTATATTGTTTCTCCAAGTAGGAACCATCAAATTCAATGGCATCGCCAAACTGTTTCTTCAAAATATCACCTGTGATGCTGGAGCAATTGTTCAGTAGAGGGTCGTATAAGTAGTCCCTGTTTTGGGGGAGATAGTTGTTCTCAAAAAAGACGAGCAGTTGGTTCTTTTGTTCCAAGGTCAGGTCAAAAATTTGCTCTTTTACCCATCTTTTCTCCAACTCATATTCATACAAAAAGGCATCAAAGCTTCGGCGGGAAAGGGAATAGATCATTCTTCCCTTTGCAAAATTCAGATAGAAATTGGGCTGATTGAAATCGAATGTGCCATAATTGTACACCACATCAATGCCCAAAACAGGATCTTGCACCCGAAACGCACTGTGGCCAAAGGCATAGTAGAGCTCATCGCCCGCTGCGCAGGTGAGCAGGCTTACCTGTGATTGTTCGGTGAGTTGTGGCGTTTGTGAAAACAGCACATTTCCGATTAACAGCAAAAGAAATGAAAAAAGGTACTTGGGTCTCATCCTGAAATTCATCACGACAAATATCAGAATAAATACGATATGACTGGACAAAGGAAGACAATGAAGGCAGGTACTATTGAAATAAGTTCGAGTCAACAAACGAATAACCAAGTACGAGGTCAGAAGTCGGAAGTCCAAAAAAACCTGAAACCTGAAACTTCAAATCAAATCATCCAATAACTGAAAAACGACTTCTTTGCCTTATTTTTACGAAAATCTGACCCTGTATGAAGTCGTATATCCCCAATTTTTTGACCTTGTTGAATGTGTTGAGTGGTTGTATTGCCACGGTTTTTGCGGTGCTGAACCAACTGGAATGGGCGGCCCTCTTTGTTTTTATTGGGATATTCTTCGATTTTTTTGATGGCTTGGCTGCCCGCGTTCTGAAGGTACAGAGCGAAGTTGGCGTGCAGTTGGATTCCTTGGCTGATGTGATCACCAGTGGTCTGGTCCCTGGGGTGGTCATGTTCCAATTGCTGAACATGGCGGAAAGGGGAGGTTGGAACTTGGGAGTTTTTGGACATGGTACCGAAATGACCGTGCTGCCTTTTTTGGGGTTTGTGATCACCTTGGCATCTGCCTATCGGCTGGCCAAGTTCAATGTGGATGAGAACCAGGTTTCGTCCTTCGTGGGACTGCCTACACCTGCGAATGCGCTGTTGATCCTTTCGTTGCCTTTGATCCTTTTGTACCATAACAACGAATTGCTGAATGGGATTATCCTGAACCCATGGTTTTTGGTTGGATTAACAATTTTAAGTGCCTATTTGTTGAACTCACCCATTGCACTTTTTGCCCTGAAGTTCAAAAATTGGAGTTTTAAGGACAATGGTGTGCGTTATTTATTTTTGATTGGAAGTTTGATCATGTTGCTGACCTTGAAGTTTTTGGCCATACCCTTGATCATCTTGTTCTATATCTTGGCCTCTTTGTTGGTGTCCTCAGAAAAATAAAGGATCTAGAAATCCAGTTTCTTTTTGCGGAGCTCGAAGTTCTGCCCCAGATATACTTTCCGTACCATTTCGTCCACGGCCAATTCTTCGGGAACACCCGCTTTTAGGATTCCTCCTTCGAACATGAGGTAGGAACGCTCCGTGATGGCCAAGGTTTCCTGAACGTTGTGGTCGGTAATCAGGATGCCGATGTTCTTGTTCTTCAATTGGGCCACAATGCGCTGAATGTCCTCCACAGCTACGGGGTCCACCCCGGCAAAAGGTTCGTCCAACAAGATGAACTTGGGGTCGGTGGCCAATGCACGGGCAATTTCCGTACGTCGGCGTTCACCTCCGGAGAGTAGATCGCCACGGTTTTTGCGAATGTGCCCAAGGCCAAACTCATCGATCAAGGATTCCATTTTCATGTGTTGCTCCTTTTTACTCAATTTGGTGAGTTGCAACACGCTGAGGATGTTTTTTTCGATACTGAGCTTACGGAACACGGAGGCCTCTTGGGCCAAATAGCCTATGCCGTTCTGGGCCCTTTTGTACATGGGAAAGCTGGTGATGTCCATGTTTTCGAGGTAGATGTTGCCACCATTGGGTTTGATCAGCCCCACGATCATGTAGAAAGAGGTGGTCTTCCCGGCCCCATTGGGTCCCAAAAGCCCCACAATCTCCCCTTGGTTCACTTCCAGCGATATGCCTTTCACAACCTTACGGCCCCGATAGGCCTTCATGATATTTTCTGCACGTAGCTTCATAGGAATGGGCCAAAACTAAACATATTCTTTTTCTACAGGGCGCTCTTTTGGATTTTTTTAAGCATCGTTCTCCTCCAGTGCTTCCCAAAATTCATAGGCGCGCCGTAAGTGTGGGACAACGATGGTACCTCCCACCAAAGTGGCAATGCCCAGAGTCTCCATCACCTCTTCTTTGTTGGCACCGGCCTTTTTGGAGCTTTCCAAGTGATATTTCACGCAATCGTCGCAACGGAGCACGGCCGAAGCGACCAGTCCCAACAGTTCCTTGGTCTTCACGTCAAGGGCACCAGCCATGTAAGCGTTGGTGTCCAGGTTGAAGATGCGTTTGATGAGCTTGTTGTTATCGGCGAGCAACTTTTCGTTCATTTGGGAACGATAGGCATTGAATTCCTCTACTTTATTTGGCATTCTTTCTCGCTTTTTCTTTTTTGGCTTCTCTTTTCACGACTATTTTGGAAATCTGTATGCTTATCTGATACAAGATCAGTACCGGGATGGCGACCACAATTTGGCTGGTGACATCCGGTGGGGTGATGATGGCGGATAGGATCAGGACAATGACCAAGGCCATTTTCCTATACTTTTTAAGGATCTCGGGGGTCACCAATCCCACTTTGGTCAAGAAATAGATGACGATGGGAAGCTCGAACATGATGCCACAGGCGATCACCGATGCCCTTACAGTGGAAACATAGGATGCCAAATCGATTTGATTGAGCACCTCTTCACTGACCTGATAGGTTCCCAAAAAGTTGATGGAGAGCGGGGCTACCACATAATATCCGAAGAGTACGCCCAAAAAGAACAGGAAGGAGGCTGTCAAGATAAAGCCTCTGGAATGCTTTCTTTCGTTTTCGTACAGTCCCGGGCTGATGAATTTCCAGAGTTCATACAAAATATAGGGAAATCCTACTATGACCCCGGCCCATATCGAGGTCCAGATGTGTGCGGAGAACTGTCCGGCCATCAATCGGCTTTGGATGGTGATCGGAAGGGAATCCCCACAAAACTCGGATGTCACCCCAAAGTAAGTGGCAATCTGGCAAAAGAACCTGTAAGTGGGAAAATCCATGCTCTTGGGCCCGAATAGGATAACATCAAAGATGAAACCTTTGAACACAAATGCCACACAGGCAATGATGACCACGGCCAAGGTTGAACGTACGAGATGCCAGCGCAATTCTTCCAAATGGTCCAAAAAGGACATTTCATCCGGACTTTTCTTTTGTTTTTTTGCCATTATAGGATTCCCTCGTTTATAAGGTTATGGATATGGACCACTCCAGCGTAGTTGCCCTCATCAAAGGCCAACAGTTGCGATATGTTCTTCTCTTGGAGCAGCTTGAGCGCTTTTACCGCAAGGGTGTCCACCTTTACCGATTTTGGATCGGAGGTCATGATGTCCCTGGCCGTAAGTCCACTGATATTGTCATGTTTGCTGAGCATTCTTCGGATATCCCCATCGGTCACAATGCCCACTACTTTGCCATTTTCCGTCACCGCGGTCACACCGAGCATCTTTTTGGAAATCTCCACGATCACTTCCTTTACGCCCGAGTTCACATCCACCTCTGGTTTTTGATTGTGCACCACAATGTCCGCCACGCGCAGGTACAATTTTTTGCCCAATGACCCACCGGGATGGTATTTTGCAAAGTCGGCACTGCTGAAACCCCTGAGCTCCAATAGGCAGATGGCCAGTGCATCACCCATGGCCATTTGTGCCGATGTGCTTGTGGTGGGGGCCAGATTATTGGGGCAGGCTTCCTTTTCCACATAGGTGCTGAGCACAAAATCCGCTTGTTTGGCCAAAAAGGAATCCATGTTGCCTGTTATGCCAATGAGCTTGTTCCCGCCACTTTTGATGAGGGGAAGCAAAGCTTTGATTTCGGTGGTGTTGCCGCTTTTGGAAAGGCAGATGACAATATCGTCCTTCTGGATGGTGCCGAGATCTCCATGGATGGCATCGGCGGCATGCATGAAAATGGCCGGGGTTCCGGTGGAGTTGAGCGTGGCCACGATCTTGGAGGCCACAATGGCACTCTTCCCGACCCCAGAGACCACGACCCTTCCCTGGGATTCCAATATATATTGGACAGCATGGGCAAACTGCTCGTCAAGTTGACCGATCAAATCCCCAATGGCCTTGCTCTCTATTTCAAGTGTTCGTTTTGCAATGGACAAAATGGACTGTGTGTCGCTCAAGGTAATTAACGGATTATCTGATTGCATTCCTAAAAGAATGTCTTATATTTAAGATTACAAAACTAATCAAACTATCTTTTACAGACTATAATGGAAGCTAGAATACTTCGTACTTTTGATGGACATTAAAAAATACAGATTCAACGGCCCCTCAGGTTGCTTGTCATAAAATAGAAAAATGCGGAAATGAGCCTAATGAACACCGATTTGCATTCCTCTCTCAAAAAATATTTTGGTTTTTCTAAATTCAAGGGTCTTCAGGAAAATGTGATCCAGAACATCATGGAGGGCAAGGACACCTTCGTGATCATGCCCACGGGTGGCGGAAAATCACTGTGTTACCAATTGCCTGCCATCATGAAGGAGGGGACGGCCATCGTGGTATCGCCCTTGATCGCCCTGATGAAGAACCAAGTGGACGCCATAAGGGGCATATCCGAACAGAATGGCATAGCCCATGTGTTGAACTCCTCGCTCACAAAGTCCGAGGTGAAACAAGTAAAAGAGGATATTGCCAATGGGACCACCAAACTGTTATATGTGGCTCCGGAATCTTTGACCAAAGAGGAAAACGTGGAGTTCTTGCGGAAGGTGTCACTTTCCTTTGTGGCAGTGGACGAGGCGCATTGCATCTCGGAATGGGGGCATGATTTTAGACCTGAATATCGTAACCTGAAGGGAATCATCAATCGCTTGGGAGACGATATTCCCATTATTGGGCTTACGGCCACGGCAACCCCAAAGGTGCAGGAAGATATCATCAAGAATTTGGGCATGACGGGCGCCAAAGTGTTCAAGGCGTCGTTCAACAGGCCGAACCTGTTCTATGAAGTGCGTCCCAAGACACCAAATGTGGATGCGGACATCATTCGCTTTGTGAAGCAGAATCAAGGAAAATCGGGCATAATCTACTGTCTCAGCAGAAAGCGGGTGGAAGAACTGGCCCAAGTGCTTCAGGTGAACGGGATAAGTGCAGTGCCTTATCATGCCGGCTTCGATGCCAAGACCCGCTCCAAGTACCAAGACATGTTCTTGATGGAGGAAGTGGATGTGGTGGTGGCCACCATAGCCTTCGGGATGGGGATAGACAAACCCGATGTGCGTTTTGTGATCCACCACGATATCCCAAAGAGCATCGAAAGCTACTATCAGGAAACGGGCCGTGCCGGAAGGGACGGGGGCGAAGGACATTGCCTGGCGTTCTACGCCTACAAGGATGTGGAAAAACTCGAAAAGTTCATGTCCGGAAAGCCTGTGGCCGAACAGGAAATAGGGAGCGCCCTGCTCCAGGAAATCGTGGCCTATGCCGAGACTTCCATGTCACGCCGAAAGTTCATCCTCCATTATTTCGGTGAAGAATTTGATGAGGTGAACGGAGAAGGGGCGGATATGGACGACAATGCCAGAAATCCCAAGCCCAAGGAAGAGGCCATGAACGAAGTGGTGAAGTTGTTGAGTGTGGTGAGGGATACCAATGAAAAGTTCAAGGCCAAGGAAATTGTCAGGATCTTGGTGGGCAAGGTGAACGCCATGATCTCGTCCCACAAAACCGATGAAAAGCCGTTTTTTGGTATCGGGGCCGAAAAGGACAAGGCTTATTGGATGGCCTTGGTGAGACAGGTGCTGGTGGCCGGGCTTCTTAAAAAGGAAATAGAACGATATGGCATTTTGCACTTGACCGATGCCGGACGGGAATTCCTCGAAAAGCCAGAATCTTTTTTGATGACCAAAGATCATACCTACACGGAGGAAAGTATGGAAGCTGCGGCCACGGCCACAAAATCCGTAGGTGCCGTGGCAGATGACAACTTGTTGAAAATACTCAAGGACCTTCGGAAAAAGGAGGCCCAAAAGCGGGGAGTGCCCCCTTTTGTGGTGTTTCAAGATCCGTCATTGGAAGATATGTCCCTCAAATATCCCATCACTATGGATGAGCTTCTCAACATCCAAGGCGTAGGGGAGGGAAAGGCCAAAAAATATGGTCAGCCCTTTTTGGACCTGATCAACAAATACGTCGAGGAAAATGATATTGTGAGGCCCGATGATCTTGTGGTAAAGAGTACTGGAGCCAATTCTGGATTGAAATTATATGTAATCCAGAGCATAGACAGGAAATTGCCCTTGGATGATATTGCTTCTGCCAAAGGATTGGAGCTTTCGGAGCTCATCAAGGAAATGGAGCAGATCGTGTTCAGTGGCACCAAACTCAATATTGGCTACTGGATAGATGAAATCCTGGATGAGGACCAACAGGAAGAAATCCATGAATATTTCTTGGAAGCCGATACCGATTCCATCTCACAGGCCATTGAGGAGTTCGATGGCGATTACGAGGATGAGGAACTCAGGCTGTACCGATTGAAATTTATAAGTGAAGTGGCGAATTAATATCCGCCACCCCAATTACTTCCATTTGCGGTTATCATTGCTATGATGAATCCGAAGTACAGGATGAGCAACACCAATGAGATTAAGGAAATGGCCAGACCAATGTAGGCCAATATCTTACCGGTCTTTACATTGCTGTAATCCGTGTAGTTTTCAGGACTTTGTTGGTATAATTGATTGGCAGTTTTGGCCTTGATCAATGCGATGATGCTGAAAATGGCCCCAAAGGGACCGCAGCAGAACAGCGTACCGACGATGGAGAGTATCCCCATCGTCAACACTGTGCTTGCCCCGGGTAAGGGTTGTAGGCTCATATATTATTATTGGTATTGTTCCAAAATTTCTTGCATTCTTTCTGGGTCTTGCAAAGTTTCCCATCCAAAGAAGGAAATGGCCCAGATGAAATAGGCGAGGGCCAATACGTTGAGGATAACTCCAATAATGGCCAGTATTCTCCCTGTTTTTACATTCTGTATTCCATCATACATTTCCGGGTTTTCAGCATGTAGCTTCATTGCCTTATTGGCCAGGACCAAGGCGATTATCCCGAAAATCAGGCCGATGACACCATAACAGCAGCAAGTCACTATCGATATGATGCCAAATACAAGGATCAGTGTTGCATTTGGTAATTTTTGTTGTTCCATAATAATGTTGGGTTTTTAATTAAACAGTTTATTCATTTTGATGATGTAACTCACAATGATCACTCCCGCAACCGTAAGCATCAGGGCCAATCGGATCTGATGGGAGAACCTGAATTTCACGAACAGGTTGGAAATCAGAAAGAGCAGCAGGAGGATGATGGGGTAAATGGCCGGATACATTTTGAACGCGGCCGCAAACTCTCCGTGCAACAATAAATCGACAGAACGCTGCATGCCACAACCGGGACAGTCCAACCCTAACAACTTTTTGTTGAGGCAGGGAAGCATATAGTCCTTCAGGCTAAGGGAAAATATGGTCGGTTGTAGGTACATCATAACTGTGACAGCCGAAAAATACTATTATTTTTGCTTACGGGATTCATCTTTCCCATCATTTTTTTAACAGATATTTAGGTATGGGCGTTTTTAAGGTTGGGGATAAGGTAGAGGTGCTGGACGAGGCCATTTCGGGAACTGTGCAGAAAGTGGACGGGGATAGGGTGACCCTGATTACCGGTGAGGGCTTCCCTATGCAATATGCCTCAAAAGATCTGGTGAAAACGGGCAAGAACATTTCCGTTTCCAATTTTGAGGTGACCCAAGTGAAAAAAGAAAAGGAACTCCCTAAGCGGAGAAAGACCACGGGCCAAAAGCCAAAGGAGCGCCATGCCCCCAAGATGGAGGTGGACCTACACATCCATCAACTGGTGGAATCCACTAAAGGGCTCAGTAATTTTGACATGCTCAACCTCCAATTGGAAAGGGCCAAAGGACAGTTGGAGTTCGCCATGCAAAAACGCATCCAAAAGGTAGTGTTCATCCACGGTGTGGGGGAGGGAATCTTAAAGGAAGAGTTGCATTGGCTCTTCAGAAAATATGAAAATGTGAAGTATTACGATGCCGATTACCAAAAATATGGGTTGGGCGCTACAGAGGTTTACATTTTTCAGAATCCTTAGTCCTCGGTCGGGATGGCAGTGCTGACCTCGCCAAATTCATTGATGCTGAGGTTGGTGATGCGCTCCCCATTGCCCGTCACAAAAGAAATACCGCTCAAACTTATGGTATGGACAAAATTGGTACTGTCCGCATCCATGATGGTCTCAATAAAGACCAGTCCGTCCTCGGCTTCAACTTCGTCGATCACCACAGGATCTGTCGTGGGGATGTCGTCGCAGAAATAGTTTTTGTCCACATCATCTGAAAAAATCCGGTATGTGATCTGTGATTGGGAGGGCACGGTACTTTCCGTCACAATGGTATCGCCCACAACACCCCTGTTCAGCACACCGCTCTGGAGTTCCAATATCAATGCCTCATTTTCATTGATCTTGAACAGTATGTTTTTTGCAGTTGTCTGTGGCGCAACACAAAACTGAGGGGAGACACTGTCAAAATCAATGGTCTCTATCTGAAGATCGCCATCACTGCAGGAAAAAATCATCCCGGCACAAAGCATCGAAAGGAAAAGTTTTCTCATGCACCAAATTTAAAGCAATTCCATTTTAATACCCCAATCCTTCCCGTCACTTTAAAAGAAATTAACTTTATTTCCCGTATTTTTGCCCCTCTAAAATCACAACTGGACCATGCAAAAAGTGTATCTGGACAATGCGGCCACAACGCAGGTAAGGGATGAGGTAATCGCAAGGATGCAAGAGGCCTTGGCCGTGCATTATGGCAACCCATCATCGACCCATAGCTTTGGAAGATCGGCAAAGACCATGGTGGAACAGGCCAGAAAGACCATTGCCAAGACCTTGAATGCCCAAGCTTCGGAAATCATCTTCACTTCGGGCGGGACAGAGGCGGACAATATGATCTTGCGCTGTGCCGTCAGGGATTTAGGGGTGAAGACCATCATCACTTCCAAAATAGAGCACCATGCCGTGCTGCACACTGTGGAAGAGTTGGAAAAGGAATATGGCATTACGGTCTGGTACGTGGACCTGGACGAGGTAGGCAATCCGAAAATGGACCATTTGGAGCAACTTCTTCAAAAAGACAGTTCCAAAAAATTGGTCAGCTTGATGCATGTGAACAACGAGATTGGAAACATCATTGATATTGAGGCTATTGGAAAATTGTGCAAGGCGAACGGGGCTCTTTTTCATTCCGATACCGTGCAGTCCATTGGTCACTACCCATGGGATGTGCAATCCGTTCCTGTTGATTTTATGACTGCTGCCGCACACAAGTTCCATGGTCCCAAGGGCATTGGTTTTGCCTTTATCCGAAAAAATTCAGGATTGAAGCCACTGATCGTGGGTGGTGCACAGGAAAGAGGTTTCAGGGCCGGTACCGAACCTTTCCACAATATCGTGGGGCTGGAGGAGGCTTTCGTGCGGGCATACGAGCATTTGGAAGAAGAGACCCAAGCGGTGAAAGAACTCAAAAGATACTTTGTTGAAAAAGTGAAGGAAGAAATTCCCGAAGCAGCTTTCAATGGACTTTCGGGGGATATGGACAAAAGCACCTACACCCTTGCGAATGTGCGCCTGCCCTTGGACAAGCAAAAAGGGTTGATGCTCCTGTTCCATTTGGACATGAAGGGAATTGCCTGTTCCAAAGGAAGTGCATGCCAATCCGGAAGTGACAAAGGGTCGCACGTACTCACGGAAATCCTTTCGGACGAGGAACTGGAAAAACCATCACTGCGTTTTTCCTTCTCCATGTACAACACCAAAGAGGAACTGGACTACACGGTTGGGGTGCTCAAGGAGTTTGTACGGGGATGATTCAATCCCTGTCTCTTTTCTTTTCCTTGTCGTAGGGAAACTTTCGGGAGGCCGTTTTCATCATCTTGTCGATGAGTTCCGTGGTGTTCTTCCCCGTTTTTTTGGTAATCTCGTTTTCGTACTTCCAGAGCAGTTTTCCGGTTTTACCGTCACTGATCTTCACACCGATGCGGCCATAATTGGCGTCCCCGCTGAAATAGTCCAAAAGACTAAAATCGGTTGGCACCCCTTCGGAAAGTAGGATGTTGAGATTGAGGTTGCCGCTGATGATGCCGTCCACTTTCAATATGTCGCAGAGCTCCTGTGTGGTGAAGGTGTCAATGTTGTTGTACCCAATGCCGTTCTGGGCCAAAATGGCGTTCGTGTTGCGTATGTTCTGAAAATCCACATTGAACTTTTTGCGTTTTTTCCGTTTGGCAAAATACGTTTCCAGTGCATTCTGGACCGCATACCCCTCTTTTTCCGACAAAACTTCCAATTCCTCCCTGTCCACCGTCTTTTTTAGCTCCAAATGGGCAATGAAAGGGACAATGGCCAACATTTCATGGTCTTCGCTCAGTTCATCGAACCGGGTGTTCTCATAAATGTTCTTTTGGGCCGAAGCAAAGGCCGTTGTGAACAGAACAAAAATGAAGACGATTTTTTTCATGGTCATATCTTTTATCGGGAACAGGTGCTTGATCTTCACGGACGTATCTGCCAAAAAACGTTATGGCCAACCCTGTTGTGGGGAAGTATTCCTATGAAAATCGACTGGCTGGCTATTTTCCGCTGCCAAAAATAAGGCTATTTCCTGAAAAAAGTGGCATTATAGGTGTTTGAATTACCCACATTGTCGGTTACGATGACCTTGAGTTCGCACTCCGTGGCATTCAGGATCTTGTCGTCAAAATTATAAGTGATGGTATTGGTTTTTGGTTCATATTCCATCAAGATCCATTCCCCGTTCAGAGTGGCCGAATAGGTGTCTATTCCGCTCAGGTCGTCGGTAATGGTAAGGCTCAGGTAACTGTAATTGCTCAACCATTGTCTTTCCTTGAAATTTTTTGGAGAAATGGAGGGGGCGATGCTGTCCTTCGCCAAGGTATAGGTGCCCAAGGTGCGCGTACGAGTGGTGAAGGAACCGTCCCTTTTATAGGTTTTGGAATAGGAGGGGCGTCCATTCTCGTCCAAATGGGCTATGAACAATTGGTCTCGGTCCGAAAGAGAGTGTTTGGAAGGGTCAAAACTAATGGTAAAGTTTCGGTGGGCCGCCACACTGTTGTCATGGATGGCCACGGTGTCATTCCCTTTTTTCAGGTCGATGTAAAAATCATCATAAAAAGTATTGGCCGGAAAATAGACTTTTGCAGCACCAAGGTCAAAATTGTTGGGTTTGTCCGCAATGATGAAATCGGAAGTGGCCTTATCGTTCCTTAGTTTTTTGGGAGACTCCTTTTTGCCCTCAACAGGGATGATGAGTTTGGTGGTGTTGCCGGCGATGTCCGATATGAGAAGCTCCACATTGTAGGACATGCCTTCCTCTAAATCGATTTTCCCATCGTTGTAGAGTGATTTGTAAATGCTCAAATGATTGAAGGGCTCCTTGAAGCATTTTTGGATACGTTGCCTGAATTTATAAAAATGGGCATAATCGATCAAGGTGTTGATGTAGCGCGTCTCCCCAAAGGAAAATGTTTCAAAGTCGAACTCGGAATACACCCTGCCGTTCACGGTTTGTCGTATCGAATAGACCCCATTTTGATTGGCCGCCATGTCCTGTCGGTCGAACGTGTTGACCCCAAAACCGATGGAACCCGAAGCGGTGACCTTGTCCGCCAAAAAAGAACCATCCGCTTGTTTCGTATAGTTGATCTGTATTTTCTCCTCACTTTGGTTGATCAAAGCATCCTTGGACAAAGGGTAGGCATAGAGTCCCAAGAGGGTAGGGTCGGTGGCATCCCTAATCTCATAGCCATAGAGCAGGGGATTGGTGGGTTTTTCATTGACGCTGCTCCGTATTTCAAAATGCAAATGAGGTCCGGATGAGCCACCTGTATTTCCTGAAAAGGCGATGGTGGAGCCTTGGGATACCTTGAGCTCCCCATAGTCAGGGAAGATTTCCACCTCGTATGATTGCTTGGCATACTGTACCTTTTTTACATATTCCTCAATACCCGGCCCAAACTTTTTCAGGTGTCCATATACGGAAGTGTATCCGTTGGGGTGGGCCACATAGAGTGCCTTTCCATAGCCCCAATGCGAGACCACTATCCGCGTCACCGTGCCGTCCGCAATGGCGAGAACGGGCAGGCCTTCCCTTTGCTGTGTCTTGATGTCGATGCCTCCATGGAAATGATTGGAGCGTAGCTCTCCGAATGTTCCGGCAAGCACCAAGGGAATCTCCAAAGGGGATTGGAAAACATCCTGGGGGTATTTATCTTGGGCTTGGAGTATGGGGGCAACTACAAAGAGCAGGACAAAAAAAGAAAGGCGCATAAGGTTTTTTATAAGTACATACGAAAGTAACCAATGTTTTGTTCATGAAAAACGATTTGGGCCCTATTGACCGCCCCAAAGAATAAATACCGAAAAGTATTGTGAAGTTATTCGAGGATCGTTAACTTTGTGTGATACGCATTGTTGTTTGCATCTATGAGCGAACTTGTTGAGATTGTGGATTCTTTGGAGAACAAGGTGAGCAAACTGCTGCACAAAATGGAACTGTTGCACCAGATGAACGCCAAGTTGAAAGAAGAATTGGAACTTGCAAAAGAGGAAAGCAAGCTCAAAGAGGACGCTCTGGCAGAATGGGAAGAGAAATACAATTCCCTGAAACTGGCAAACACGATGCTGGGTAGTAATACTAGCAAAACAGAAGCTAAGCTCAAGATAAATACATTGATCCGCGAATTGGATGTTTGCATTGCCAAGCTCTCGGATTGATCTGTAACCAAACCATGGAAGAGAAGCTCAAAATAAAACTTTCCATTGCTGACAGGGTGTATCCGTTGACGATAGATCCCAAGCAGGAGGAAGGATTGCGAAAAGCGGCCAAGAACATTGAAACCTTGGCCAAAAAGTTTGAGCAGAACTATGCGGTTCGGGACAAGCAGGATGTTCTGGCGATGTGCGCCTTACAATTTGCCTCAAAAATTGAGCAAGGTGGAATAGACCGTTCGGAAAATGCAGAGGCCGCCATGCAGCGCCTCAAGGCCCTCAACGAGCTGGTACATTCCAAGCTGGGGGAATAAGTTCTTTTAAATAAAATTATTGTTACTGCCCACATTGGTAATACATTTTTGACAAGCTCAACACTATTATAATTAAAAAGGGTGAGTTTAGGTTGTAAAAGCATGCCCTGTCCAAGGGATCCTTGATCAGCCTGTTAGCCCTAAACCTGTAATTAGGAGTTTGTACAAAACTTCGGCCAATGTGGGCTTTTTTTTAACTAAACATAATCAAACATGGATAATATCATAGTGATCGTTGTAGCAGCTGTTGTAGGGCTGGGCATAGGATTCGCCATAGCCAAGATGATGGAGAAGGGCAAGGCATCCAAGACCATTGCCAACGCGAAGCGGGAGGCATCGAATATATTAAAAGAAGCCAACAAGGAAGGGGAGAACATCAAAAAGGACAAGATTTTACAGGCGAAGGAGAGGTTTTTGGAGTTGAAGGCAGAGCATGAAAAAGTCATCATCAGCAAGGACAAAAAGATCGCGGAGGCCGAGAAGCGCATCAGGGACAAGGAATCCCAAGTGAGCAGCGAACTGGCCAAGAACAAAAAACTGAACGACCAACTGCAGGACCAGATCAAGGAAGTCAATTATAAAGGAGAGATACTGGACAAGAAACAGTCGGAGGTGGAAAAACTCCACAAAAGCCAAGTGCAGCAATTGGAAGTGATTTCCGGGCTGTCCGCAGAAGATGCCAAGAGCCAATTGTTGGAATCCTTGAAAGAAACCGCAAAATCGGATGCCATGGCCTATCTGCAGAGCACTTTGGAAGAAGCCAAACTCACCGCACAGCAAGAGGCTCGGAAAATAGTCATCAATACCATTCAACGTATCGGGACCGAAGAGGCAGTGGAAAACTGTGTGTCCGTTTTCAATTTGGAATCGGATGACGTCAAAGGGCGCATCATCGGTAGGGAAGGAAGGAACATCCGTGCCCTCGAGGCGGCCACTGGGGTGGAGATCATTGTGGACGATACCCCGGAAGCCATCATCCTGTCCTGTTTCGATTCAGTGCGAAGGGAGGTTGCCCGACTTTCATTGCACAGGTTGGTGACCGATGGACGAATCCACCCTGCACGTATCGAGGAAGTGGTGAAGAAGACCGAAAAGCAGATCAACGAGGAGATAGCCGAGATTGGTAAGCGTACCGTGATCGATCTGGGCATCCACGGACTACATCCAGAATTGATAAAGGCCGTTGGACGAATGAAATACCGCTCTTCCTATGGGCAGAACCTGTTGCAGCACTCTAGGGAAGTGGCCAAGCTCTGTGGCGTAATGGCCGCCGAACTGGGACTCAACCCCAAATTGGCCAAAAGGGCAGGACTTCTGCACGACATAGGTAAAGTGCCCATGGCCGAAGTGGAAGTGGAAACCCCACACGCCATTTTGGGAATGCAGTGGGCCCAAAAATATGGGGAGAAAGCCGAGGTATGCAATGCCATTGGTGCCCACCACGACGAAATTGAGATGACCACCTTGATCTCACCCATCGTTCAGGTATGTGACGCCATCAGTGGTGCACGTCCCGGAGCAAGAAGACAGGTGTTGGATTCTTACATACAACGTTTGAAAGACCTGGAGGACATCGCCTTTGGGTTCAACGGGGTACAGAAAGCCTATGCCATCCAGGCAGGAAGGGAGCTTCGGGTCATTGTGGAAAGTGAAAAAGTGAGCGACGACAAGGCCGCTGAACTATCTTTTGAGATTTCCCAGAAAATACAGACCGATATGACCTACCCCGGTCAGGTGAAAGTAACCGTAATCCGTGAGACACGCTCTGTGAACGTGGCGAAATAAGCTATTCTCGGATATTTTTAATCCCTGGAATTCTTGAATATCCATTCCAAAGGAATGTTGTCATAACTGGAGTATGAGGTGTTGTAGTCGTAGATGGTCCTTTTGGACATCACCACAAACCAATTTCCGTTACCATAGGCAATGGTCGTAACATCATACCCTTCATTCGATTTTTCCTGGATATACTCGAGTGGGTAATCAGACCACGTTTTCCAGCTCTGAAGGCCCAATTTGGAGTTTGTGGTCATGGTGACTTCCCAAAGGCCGTTCCCATAGCCGGCCGAAGTAATGGAATAGCCTTCGTTCCAATTCTGTTCTATCCACTCTTTGGGAATCTCCGACTCGAAGGTTTTCCATCGCTGTTGGTCATAGCCTGTATCTTGGTTCATGACCACGACCCATTGCCCGTTGCCATAGGCGGTCGAAGTGATACGATAACCGTTGTTCCACCTTTCAGTAATCCAATCTTTGGGAAAAATTTCTGATAGTTTCCATGATTGGCTCCCCCAACGGGAAGTCCTGCTCATGACCACTAAATAGGTCTTCTTGGTCTTGTCAAACTCGACTGAGGTAATGGTGTACCCCAAGTCCCATTGGGATTTGACCCAATCGGAAGGGAATTGGGCGGAATGGAATATTTTTTGTTTTTCATAGGAATTGTTTACCATGTTGCTCATTACTACGGACCAGGCGGATTTACCATCTATCTCTCCATTTGCGAACGCCGTTATGGCATTGGTATATATGGGAAGTTCCAGCTCCCCGAAATTGTCAAATAATACAGCCTTATAGATGTCTTCATCCTTGTCCATGTAATCGTCCAGATAACCTTCGTTTACCGATTTCGGATCTAAATTGATCCAATAAAGCATAGGTTTCATGTATTGCGTGATGTCCCCACCGGCAAAAGCATTGTCATCCACTGTATAGGCCTTGTAGGTGCCATCGGGCATATCTTCCATATAAAAGTTGTCCGGACTGTAACTGGAATTTTCAGGACCTCTGATGATGACCGCGTTTTCTCCATCCAAAAAATGATCTTTGATGCCATTGGTCTTGGTAAACTCTTTCAAAGTACCTATGTATTGTGCGACCTTGTCACTGCCATTGGCAAAATATTTTATGCGTATCAGGGCTTCGGTATCACTAAAAAAGAGTACAAAGCCCGTATATTTTACGTTGTTGCTGATCCAACTGGTTTCGTAATAAGGGGATTGAGAAAATGCTTGGAAGCCCAACAATAGGTAAAGGGCCAGGAAAATTGTTTTTTTGGTCATTGGTAAAAGGTGTGTTGGTTGGTCACGGGTTTGAATTTCCTGTGAAATTTCCTTTTTATTCCCAAATCTTCAAAAGAAATGCGGTGTACGGTCCAAAAAAGATAACCAATGTTTGATTTTTGGAGGTCAGCAGGGTTGGAGGGCTGACAATTATCATACTTTTCCCAGATTGATCAGGGTAGCTTTATGCTCGGAACAATAAACTTTTACAACGATGAAAAAGGGCGTACCTGTTTCCGAGATCATGACCAAAAAATTGGTCACATTGGGACCAAAAGATGACCTAGTCACTGCAGAAAGACTTTTCAAGAAGCATCATATCAGACACATTCCAGTGGTAAAGGGAGATGCCATCATTGGAATGCTGAGCTATACGGACCTACTCCGCATCAGTTTTGCGGATGCCATTGACGAACATGAGGAGTATGTGGACTCCATAGTTTACAACATGTTCACTATACCCCAAGTGATGGTGCATGATGTGGTTACGGTAACCTCCAAGACCACGATCAGGGATGTGGCACAGTTTTTATCACAAAAGGAATTTCATGCCCTTCCCGTTGTGGATGACGGAAAGCTGGTGGGCATTGTCACCACTACCGATTTGATACGGTATCTGTTGGAACAATATTGAACCGGTAACAAAAGCAATCGCCCCAATTTTGGGGCGATTTCGTTATTCTTCTTCGTTGCTGTTCTCTTCCTCTTCGGCCTCCCGGTTGAGCCTGTTCTCTAGGATGTTCAGCTTTTTGAGCTTTTCCTTCCAGGTCTGAAGGGCCTCTTTCTGCTTGTCTATGTTTTTGATGACCTCCTGTACCAATGGGTTGTCCTCGGAATCATTGGAGAAGAACTGAAGGTTGTTCTCCAACTGGCGTATCTCTGACTTGCTCTCTTCTATTTTCTTTCGGATGAAGACTCGTTCATTGCCAATGGCACGATCGTCCTCCGTTTTGGCCAGCTCCTGCACCTTGTTTCCATATTTGATGAGCTCCGACTCTTGCCTGCTCACTCCCACCTTTTTCAGAAGGGCGTCCACGATCTTATTGAACTTCCCATTGATGTGTTTCTTGTTGTAGGGAATCCGTCCGTATTGCTTCCACTCGGCAAGAAACTCCTTGATCTCGGCCAGGTCTTTCTTTTTGTCCCCACTGAGTTGGAACTCCTTCAATCGTTCCAGACAGGCGTTTTTCTTCTCATAATTTTCATATTCGTCCTTCTGTGCCTCGTTTTTTTCCGAGTGAAGGCGGTCAAAATAGTGGTTGCATGCATCCTTGAACTCTTTCCAGATCTTGTCCGAATACCTTCTGGGGACATGGCCAATTTTCTTCCATTCACTCTGGATGCGCTTCATTTCGGGGGTGACCTCATCCCAATCATCCCGATCTTTTAAAGAAAGGGCCAGATCTAAAAGGGCCTGTTTCTTATCAAGGTTCTGCTGTTGTTCTTTTTTCTGGTTCTTGTAAAAAGCGTTCTTGTTCCTATTGAATTTACGGACAGCATCCTTAAAGTGGCTCCAGGTTTCCTCGTTGACCCTTTGCGGCACCTTGCCGGCCTTGAAAAAGGAATCCCTCAGCTTTTCAACTTCACTGATCTGTTGTTGAAGGGCCCTATGGCTATTGGCCACATTTCCGGAAATCTGTGCAATGGAGGCTATGATCTCCTGTTTTTTCTCCAGATTTTTTTCATAGACCTTTTCCTGTTCTTGGAAATGCTCCTGCCTACGTTGGTGCATGGCCTTGGTGGCATTGCTGAACCTTTCCCATATTTCCTCCCGATTCTCCTTTGCCACGGGACCAATGTCCTCTTTCCAAATTTTATGAAGGGTCTGGAGTTCCCTAAAGGCCTTGTTCAGGTCGGGTTCATGGGCCAAGGCCTCGGCCCGCTCCACCAATTTTTGTTTTTCCTCAAGATTGTGTTTGAAGTCCAGGTCGCGCAGTTCCCGGTTCAGGTGCAAGAAATCGTAGAAGATTTCCATATGGTGATGGTACGTGCGCCAAACGTCGTTATAGTTGTTACGGGGAATGGGCCCTGCATTTTTCCAACTTTCCTGCAGGTTTTTAAAGTTGTTGTAGGTGGTGTTGATGTCTTCCTCTACATCGATGAGTCCTTTCAGCTCTTCAATGATTTCCAACCGTTTTTGGAGATTGTTTTTCAAGTTCTGCTCCAGTTGTTTGTAGTATTGGTCCCGTTTTTCGCGGTAATCGGCATATACTTCATTGAACTGCCTTTTCGCGACGGAGTTGTACCTAAAATCGATTTCATTGCCTCCCTTGGACACGAACTCTTCTTTCTTGTGTTCCAAAAACTCCTGGAATTTTTGGTCAAACTCATATTTTATGGCACTGACATGTTTGCCAATGGCCTGTACCTTTTCGTTTCGAACCAATTTTTGGAGCTCGCCCACCAAGTTTTCCATGGGCATGGAGTGGTAATCCAGGAAGGGGATGTAGTGCCGTTTTTCATTGTCGGTATCTTCCGCATCCTCCGCATTGGATTCATCAATCTCATCCAAATGATCGTCGGGGTCGGCATCCTTTGTATGATCCTCATTGGAGACTTTGCTCTCCTCCTTGGTTTCTTCCTTGTGTTCAGATACAGTTTCCTCGGACACGTTCGGTTCAGAAATGGGGCTTTCTTCCAAAGATGTTTTGTTGTTGTCCGATGTTTGCTCTGTGCCACCTTCAGCTTGCTGAAGTTTGTGTTCGTTGTCCTGCATTAGTAAGTAGCTTTAGCTTTTGATTGATGATAATTATAGCCAATTTAACAACTTAATTGGCCATTAGCAAAAGTATTGATTCTTCTTTTGCCTTGGCAATAAGATGTTTGGATCGATCAAAATGGTATGTGGAGGGCCTTTTTTAAGGTGTGTTCCAGATTTCCCAAGCCTTTTCGGCTTGCCATTGCAGCATCCCAAGACCATTCTGGATGGTTGCGCCATGGGCTTCCCCAAAGGCAAGGAAAGCGGTTTTGTCGGGGTTGTAGATTAGGTCGTACAGCAAATGTTCCTTTCCGATATGTTGATAGGGAAGGTCAGGTTTTTTTTCAATATCGGGGTGGGTGCCCAAGGGCGTGCAGTTCACGATGAGGGTGTTTTCTTCCATGATGGCCTTGTCCAGTTCATCATAGGTGTACTGTCCCGCTTTTTTGCTTCGCGAAACGTAGGTGGTGCTTATGCCCATCTCTTCGAGCACAAAACGGACCGCTTTGGAGGCTCCGCCCGTACCCAATATCAGGGCCTTTTTGTGGTGGGGTCTTAGCAAAGGTGTAAGGGATTTTTCAAAACCGTAGGCATCTGTGTTGAAGCCTTTCAGACCATTTTCGATGATCTTGATGGTGTTCACGGCACCGATTTTTTCAGCCTTCAAGTCCAATTGGTCCAGATAGGCCAATACTTCTTCCTTGTATGGGATGGTTACGTTGAATCCCTTGATGTTGTCCTGTGAAAGAATGGTTTCCAGTTCGGAAATGTCCTGAAGGTCAAAGTTTTCATAACTGTGGTCATCCATCCCGAGATCTTTGAACTTCTGGGTGAAATAGCTCTTGGAAAAGGAATATGAGATGTTCTTACCGAGAAGTCCGTACCTGTTTTTTTTCATTTCTGTTCTTTCCATACCAGTCCAATAGCAATAATACCAAAATCCCAAGGATTATAAAAAGCAAAGCCCACCAGGTTTCGGCCAATGCCATGTCGGGAAGGTAGCGTTCGTAGTTGAGCACTATTTTGTCCCCGTTGGAATCCAGCAAGGGGTTTCCCTCCGGACTGAGTTTGAACATGGTCTTTTTCCATGGCCAAAGCACCCCGAGCGAACCTGTGATAAAACCCAAGATCACGGCCGTGGTCGTGGCCTTGTAATGTTTGAGCACATAACTCAGCAAATGGGAGAAAGTCACCAGTCCCAATGCCGATCCCGTCGTGAACACCGCCAATATTTTGAGGGTCTCCATCCGTTCGGGGTTGTTCACAAAACTGAAATCTCCCGAAAAAATATCCGAAAAGGTGTCATAGAGGGCATTTACCGAGTCCACCAGAAGCAACACATAGTTGCCCAGAAGGATCAAGATGAAGGAACCTGAAAGGCCGGGGAGTGTCATTCCGGAAACACTGATGATCCCGCATAAAAAAATAAAGATCAAATTGTCGTTCTCCTTGGCTGGACTGAGAAAACTGATGGAAATGCCGATGACCAGTCCGATGATGCCCGCGGTAAGCGTTCTTCGGTTCCAGGGTTCAAAATCTTTGCCGATGTAGTAGATGGACCCGATGACCATTCCAAAAAATGTGGCCCAGACAAAGATTTCGTTATGATCCAAAAAATAATCCAAGATCCTTGAAACACTGAAATAGCTTACCAGCATCCCAAAAATCAGCAGGGCCAAAAACTGTGCGTTGGTATATTTGTAAAAACTCTTGAACCTGCCATTGAACAGCAGTTTCATCGCCTTGGAGTTCAGTTTTTGGAGGGAATAGATGAACTCTTCGTAAAAGCCGCCCACGAAAGCCACGATGCCGCCGGATACCCCAGGCACCTTGTTGGCCGCCCCCATGCAGAGGCCCTTGATGACCAAGAAGAAATTATCCAGAAACGTCCTAGGTTGGTGCATGGGCCAAAATATGTTTTTCCTATTTTTTGGAAGCTGCTCTTTCCAGGATAAAAATAAGCGAAAAACCTATGATGGCTAAGATTATGGCAAGCATTAATTGATTATCGCCCTCAAACGCATCGGGCAGAACGTTGATGTCATCGACAACAATGGTCTTATCCCCAAAAGTGCGGGTCTGGAGTACCTTTTTCCAAGGCCATATTTTGTTCAGGGAGCCCAAAATGAAACCGGTGAGCAGAGCCAAGGTGATGTTTTTATAGTTGTTGAACATCCACTTCAGCAGGCGGGCAAAGCTCAAAAGTCCCACAATGGCCCCCAGGGCAACGGTGAGGACTATTTTGATGTCCCTTTCATGCACGGCATCCAAAATGGTCTTGTAGGAGCCCAGCAGTACCAAAATGAAAGCTCCGGAAATACCTGGGAGAATCATAGCGCATACGGCCAAGGCCCCCGACATGAAAAGATAGGGCAGGCTGTCCGTGTTTGCGCCGACGGGAAGTTCGGTGATAAAATAGGCAACGACGGCACCTAGCACAAAAACGACCACAGTGCTCAAGTTCCATTTTTTGATTTCCTTCCCCACAAAAAACACACTGGCCACTACCAATCCGAAGAAAAAGGACCATAGCAGTACGGGCTCATTTTCCAAAAGCCAACTAAGAAACTTGGCCAAGGAAAGCACACTGATAAAAATGCCCGCAAAAAGAGCGAGTAAAAAATTGCCGTTGATCTTGTTCCAAAAAGCCTTGATGCCCTCTTTCCGCAAAATCGTGATAAGGGACAGGTCAATATTGTTGATGGAGGTAATAAGCTCCTCGTAGATGCCCGAAATAAAGGCAATGGTACCCCCAGATACACCAGGGACCACATCTGCGGCACCCATGGCCATTCCTTTGAGGGTAATAATAATATAGTCCGCTATTCGGCGTGGTTTCATGTAGCTGGGATATAAGGGTAGGGGATTAGGTCGAGGTCTTTTTTATTTTGGAAACCAAGGCCTTTACCCATTTCACTTCGCTGAACTCGGGAAATTCCCCGTCGAACAGTTCCAGTTTGTCCAAGTCCATTTTCATGGCATCTGCCAGAGTTTTCTTGGCTTCGGCAACATCGTTGTTCTTGAGGTAGATTCCGGCCAGTTTATACGTGAGTTTGGCACTGTCGGGATAAAATTCCAACCCTTGGATCAAAACTTGTATCGCGGAATTCAGATCGCCCATTCTTTTCAGGACCTCTGCCCAATTTTTCCAAGTGTCCAGTTCATAGTTTCCTAGGTCCACAGTCTGTTTGTAAGCGAAATCGGCCTCATCCAGATTTTCCAGGGCAAAGTAGATCTTGGCGGCTTTTTTCCAATAGAGCGGGTTCTCTCCATCAATATTGATGGCCTTGTTGATGTAATACAGTGCCTTCTCATGGTTCTTTTGCCTGAAATGGAAATCCGTAATGGCCAACCAGCCCTTGTCCAGCAAAGGGTCTTCGTGTACAGTATGATAGTAATAGTACTTGGCCAGATCGTAGTTGCCCAGTTTTTCATGGCATTTCCCAAGACGAAGGAATGCATGGGAAGTGGGATCCTCCATGGAAATGGTGGCCTCGTAATTTTCTATGGCCTCGTTGTACCGTCCCAACTTTTCGAGCACCTTGCCTTTTTCAAAATAGGCCCCGATGAAGGAATCATCGGAAATAACGGCAAAATCAAATGCGGTCAGGGCTTCTTGGAACATGTCCATGGCGTAGTACATCTTGCCCAACTGGTGCCAGGCCACTTCGCAATAGGGATTGCGTTCCAAATAGTCGTTCAGGTAATGTATGGCACCATCAAAATCTTCAAGGAACTCAAAACAATAGATGACATTGTAGAGCGATGAATAGTCACTTTCGTCATACTCCACACATTTCATGAAACTGAGTTTGGCACGTTCATGATCGTCCATGAACAGGTATTCCATGCCCAAGAGGGAATGGATGTCAAAAGTGTCGTCCGTGAGGTGCAGGGCGTCCAATAACAGGTTTACCGCGGCTTGGTGGTTGTCCTGTTTGGATTGGATGTTGGCCCTTTGGATATAGATTTCCTCATTGAGGGCGTCTATGTCCTGTATTTCGTCCAATAATTTTTCAGCGGCCTCGAATTTGTCCTCAAATGCCAATACTTCAACCTGCAACAGTTTTAGCTCCAAGGAGTTTGGGTGTTGCTCCAGACCAATTTGGATGGCCTTCTTCCCAAGGGAGATTTTTCCGTTGTTGAGGTAGTGGTGAATGATTTCCTCAAAGTCCTCGGAGTCAAAGAAATAGACGTCGTCCGTCTTGAGCATTGACTCGAATTTGCTGATGGATTTGTCAGGATATTCGTTAGAATCTAACGCCATAGGAACTTTTTTGGTTTGACTATGGACTTAAAATTAACCCTTTGGGTATCTCTTTAGGTCCAAAAATCGGGTATGTTATCAACAAATTAGTTAACAGTGTCTGGTTTGTACTCGTTCAAAATCGTAATGATTAAGTCGCAACCGTCCTCAATTTCTTTCATCGAAATGGTCAAAGGAGGTGAAATTCTTGCTGCCCTACCTTCAAACAACAGCCAAAAAAGGATGAGTCCCCTTTTGGCAGCCTCCAAGATCAAATAGTCGGCCACTTCCTTGGTTTCCAGCATTGCGGCCAGCATCAGTCCTTTGCCCCGTACCTCGGTGATCAAGGGGTGGACCAACAGTTTTCGGAACAGCTTTTCCTTCTCCAGCGTCTGTGCGATCAGGTCGGTTTCCGTTAGTTCCCGCAAAGTGGCCAAACTGGCGGCAGCAATCACGGGATTTCCACCAAAGGTGGTGATATGTCCCAGTTTTGGGCTGTGCTGCAACTGTGCCATCATCTCTTTTGAGGCCACAAAGGCACCTGCGGGCAAGCCGGAAGCCATTCCTTTGCCAATCACAAGGATATCGGGCACGCAGTTGAAATGTTCAAAGGCAAAAAGCTTTCCTGTTCTTCCAAACCCGGGTTGGATCTCATCAAGGATGAGCAGAGCGCCCGTCTCGTCACAGCGTTTTCTGACCTTTTCCAGATACCCATTTTCCGGAAGGATGAAACCAGCTCCGCCTTGTATGGTCTCCAAGACCACAGCGGCCGTTTTTTCGGTGATTTTTATCAAATCTTCCGCAACATTGAAGCTGATGAAGCGCACATCGGGAATCAACGGCCTGAACGCACTTTTGCGTTCTTCATAGCCCATAAGGCTCAAACTGCCCATGGTGTTGCCGTGGTAGGCATGGTTGGCCGCAATGATCTGCGATCTTCCGGTATGTCTTTTGGCCAATTTTATGGCTCCTTCCATGGCCTCTGTGCCGGAATTGACCAAATAGGTCGTCTCCAAAGTTTCGGGTAGGTGGGCGGCCAATAGTTTGGTGAATTCCACCGCTGGCTGCTGCACATATTCCCCATAGACCATCACATGCATGTATTTGTCCACCTGTTCTTTGATGGCCTCGATCACCCTGGGATGACCATGGCCCAACCCACAGGCGGACACGCCGGCCACAAAGTCCAAGTGTGCCTTGCCTTCTTGGTCGTAGATATAGCTGCCCTTTGCATGGGAAACCTCCAACCCCAAGGGATGTGGTGTGGTCTGGGCTTGATGGATGAAAAAGTCGTCTTTGTACATTAGGGGGCCTGTACTTTTTTTATTTGGGTCTTTTTTGGCTGTGTGGCCTTGTTGTTGGGGGCGTTGATGGGATCGTTCTCATTTTTTTGCCGTTCCTCTTCCTCTGCATCGATGTCTATGGGGTTATCGATTCCGCGGATCTTTACCAGTTCAATAGTATTGTCGTCCTCATCAAAGATTTCGTCCTTGGACATGATGCGCTCATCGCCCCGCCAGACAAAACCCTTCAATTTCCTACTCTCCACGGGCAGGTCCTTTTCGGGGAAAATGTCCCCATCGGGATTGACGAAGAAGGTAATGTCCTGAATGTCATTGTCGGCCATGATCAATCGGATCTTGCTACAGATGGTCTTGTCAATGCCGATAAGCTCTTGGTCGTCATTGTACATGTAATAAATGACCTCGGTATTGGCGACCAGATCTATGATTTTCAGTTCGTTTTCGATGAATTTCCCATAAAGGTTTTTTCCCTTGGCCTGATTGTATCCGGTTCCACTTATGGTGTCCAGGGAAATGATGAAGGCGTTTTCGATGACTTTGAGGGAATCCATTTTTTCGGTTTCCATATCGGAAATTAGGTGGATGCTGTCACCCGTGATCTGGTTGTCCACATTCCACATAATGGGATTTTTGATCAATTGGGTGATTCCGGTAGTCTCATCAAAATGGATGGAATCGCACTTGCCACTCAGGTCCGTTTTGTAGAATTTGGCATTTCTGAAAGCCCTAAGGATTCTTTTTTCAGGTTTTCCGGTCACCATAAGGGTGTCGCCGTGCATGTAGAGGGAGTCATTCTCCACCAGACTGATGGAAACGGCCCGCTTGGTGGCAAAAACGGAATCCAGCGCCTTATAGACTTCGGCATAATGGGCCTTGATCACCCCGTTGTTGATGGTGTCGGTGATCTTGATGTTGTTGGTGGCCGAGGCAAACTCACTGACCTTGTCAAAATAAAGACTATCGCCCTCTATGATCTTGTTGTCATAATCGATCCGTGTGTTCTTGATGCCATATCCCCGTTCGATTTTGGTATCGTAAAACCCACGTTCACAGTAAATTTTGTATTCTTCCCCCGTGATGGTGGAGGGGCCGTACATGTATGCGTTTTTGGAGGTCGTGTAATAATCCAACTGTTCCGAATCGATGATGTACTCGGGGTTGTCTATGTGCACGTTCCTTTGGAACTGGTACTTTTTTGGGGTCATGAAATAGGTGCCCACCTTGCTGGTCAGCACATTGGCAGAATCCACCACCTTACCGCCAGAGTTGTAATAGGCCAATTGTTTTTCACGGTCAAAATAAAGGGTGTCCGTGGTGAGGGTCATCTGTCCGTTGGTCAGGTCCACACTTTCCCAAGCCTTGGCCAGTTTGGTATTGCCGTCATAATCCATCTTGCCACTGTTCATCTCTATGGAATCCCCTTGTTGCAAACGGATGTTGCCAATGGCCTTCAGACGGTTCTCTTCTGTGTAAAAAATGGCGATATCGCACCAAAGGTCGGCACCTTGGTGTTCAAACTGTACCTGTCTTTCATCGTCCTTGCTGAATATGGAAGCACCCGGGAACTGGGCCTCATCTTTGGTAAAGTTGGCCCCATAGACAATATTGATTTGCCTGCCTTGGGTCTCTTGGCCATTCTCCTGGGCAGATGCCCCAAAAAAACACAGCAATAGAATGAAAAAAGAAATTCTTTTCAAATCCATGGAATTTTGCCCAAAAGTAGGGTTTTTGCCGAAAGTGGCACCAATCCTTTAGAAAGGTTTGGGAAACGGCTCAAATGCGACCCCATGCCCTTTTTCTATCAGAACCTTGATATTACCGATGTATTGTCTGCAATCTATCAGGCCCTACAGAAACAATCTTGATCGGTACCTGTAGTTGTTCTTCCAAAAATGTAATGTAATCCTCTAGTGCAGGAGGAAGCTCTTCCGCTGTGGTTAATTTGGTAAGGTCCTTCGCCCAACCCTTCATTTCTGTGTAAACAGGAGTAACGTATTCACTTTCAATATTGTAGGGAAGGTGCTGTATCTTTTCTCCTTTATAGTCATAGGCGGTACAGACCTTAATGGTCTTGAATCCACTGAGGACATCAGCTTTCATCATGATCAATTCGGTCACGCCATTGATCTGTACGGCATATTTCAATGCGACAAGGTCCAACCAGCCACAACGCCTTGGTCTTCCCGTGGTGGCACCAAATTCATTGCCCACGCGTCCCATGGTCGCTCCATCCTCATCAAAAAGTTCGGTGGGGAAGGGGCCACTGCCCACTCGGGTGGTATAGGCCTTGAAAATGCCCAATACCTTCTCGATCTTGTTGGGGGCAACACCCAGTCCAGTGCAGGCGCCTGCTGCGGTGGTGTTGGATGAGGTGACAAAGGGATAGGTCCCAAAATCAATGTCCAGAAGGGAACCTTGGGCTCCTTCGGCAAGTATTTTCTTTCCTTCTGCCTGTGCTTTGATGATGTATTCCTCACTGTCGATGAAGGTCAATTTTTTGAGGGTTTCCACACCTTCACAGAATTCGGCCTCCAATTCGGTCAAGTTGTATTCGATCTCCGCATTGTAAAAATCGATCATGGCCTCGTGCTTGTCGGCGAGGGCACGGTATTTCGTCTTCCAATCGTCAAATTCCAGATCGCCCACACGCATTCCGTTGCGTCCGGTTTTGTCCATATAGGTAGGGCCAATGCCCTTGAGGGTGGAACCGATTTTGGCTTTTCCCTTGGAGGCTTCGGAAGCGGCATCCAGCAAACGGTGCGTGGGAAGAATGAGATGTGCCTTGCGCGAGATCAACAGCTTGGAAACGATATCGATGTTGAACTTTTCGAGGTTGTCCAGTTCCTTTTTGAAAATGACGGGGTCAATGACCACACCATTGCCCACAATATTGATGGCATTTTTGTGAAAAATTCCAGAGGGGATGGTATGTAGCACATGTTTTATGCCATCGAACTCCAAGGTATGCCCTGCGTTGGGGCCTCCTTGAAATCTGGCGATAATATCGTATTCCTTGGTTAGTACATCAACAATTTTTCCTTTTCCTTCATCTCCCCATTGGAGTCCAAGCAATAAATCTACCATGAAATGTGTTGGTTATTCTGTTAGGTTTTCTTCTTTGTTTCGGGTTCCGTAGAAATATAACGAGTGGTTGTTGATCTTGATGTCAAAAACCTCTTCGATCGTCTTTTTTATGGATTGGATGCGGGGATCACAAAACTCGACCACCTCTCCGGTATCGGTAAGAATGACATGGTCGTGCTGACGGTCAAAATAGGATTTCTCGTACTGTGCCTGGTTTTTTCCAAATTGGTGCTTGCGTACCAGTTTGCATTCCAATAAGAGTTCAATGGTATTGTAGAGCGTGGCGCGGCTCACCCTGTAATTCTTTGTCTTCATTTTGATGTAGAGGGATTCCACGTCAAAATGATCGTCACTTTCATAGATTTCCTGTAAAATGGCGTAGCGCTCAGGTGTCTTCCGGTGCCCCTTTTCCTCAAGGAACGCAGTGAACACGTTTTTTACAATTTCCTGATTCTTATTGTTTCCCATGGCTTTCTACCTATGCTAATGCACAAAGGTACAGCTAAAAATTAAATTCTGGTGACTTTGTCGATCCCCTCTACCTGCTTTAGATTGTCCATGAGCCTTTTCAGGATGTTGTTGTTTTTTACCACGAGAGTGATCTTCCCTTTGAAGGTGCCGCCATCCGCACTGAAATTGAGGTTCCGCATGTTCACGTGCATGTTCTCGGAAATGATCTTGGTGATGTCCTTGACCAGTCCGAGGTTGTCGATTCCCGTAATTTGTATGTCCACCGAAAATTCTTCCTGGGTAGAATCAATCCACTTGGCGGTCATGATGCGGTAGGCATAGTTGGATTGCAGGGAAATGGCATTGGGGCAGTTTTTCTTGTGCACCTTAATACCATCGTTCACGCTTACAAAGCCGAACACCTCATCCCCTGGAATGGGGTTGCAGCATTGGGAAAGTTTGTAGTTCAACCGTTCCTCTTCCTTGCCGAACACGAGCATGTCGTACTTGGTGGTGATCTCGTCCTTGTCCACATCTTTCGGGACAGGGGTTTTCCGTATCCGGTTCTTGAAGAAGTTGATGAAGGCGTTGTGATAGGACGATGCAAAATCTTTCAGCTTGTCATTGTCTATGACCCCGATGCCCACTCGATAGAACAGGTCCAGACTGGTCTTCAGTTTGAAGTAGTTCACCAGTTTGTTAACCGTGTCCTCGTTGAGGGTGATCTTTTGGGATTTCAGCTTTCTGCGAAGGATTTCTTTGCCTTCTTCGGCCACTTCCTTTTTCTCCTCCATCAATGAGGATTTGATCTTCGCCCTGGCCCTGGCCGTATTGGCATAGTCCAGCCAGCTTTGGTTGGGCTTGGCCGTTTCCGAGGTCATGATCTCGACTTGGTCGCCACTGTGGAGCTCTGTGCCCAGCGGTACCAATTTCCCATTCACCTTGGCCCCACGGGTCTTCATGCCAATCTCGGTATGGATGTTGAAGGCGAAATCCAGGGCCGTGGCCCCTTTGGGCATGGATTTTAGATCTCCCTTCGGAGTGAACACAAAGATTTCCTTGGCGTAGAGGTTCAGTTTGAATTCCTCCACAAAGTCAACAGCATTGCCATTGGCACTTTCAAGGGCTTCCTGTAATTTATTGAGCCATTCCTCGATGCCCTGCTCCTTTTGGTCACCATGTTTATATTTGAAGTGCGCCGCATAGCCTTTTTCCGCTATTTCGTGCATCCGCTCACTTCGGATCTGGACTTCCACCCATTTGCCTTTCGGACCCATTACGGTGATGTGGAGCGCCTCGTAGCCCGTGGATTTGGGAGAAGTGATCCAATCGCGCAAGCGGATGGGGTTGGGGGTGAAGTGGTCCGTTACGATGGAATAGATCTTCCAGGCAAGGAACTTTTCGTTCTTTCGGTCAGATTTATAGATGATCCTGATGGCAAATTTATCATATACCTCGTCAAAGGAGACATTCTGGGCCTTCATTTTCCTTCGGATGGAAAAAATGGACTTCATCCGGCCCTTGATCTGGTAATTGAGCCCTTCCTTGTCCAGTGACTTTTTGATCACATTGGAGAAGGCATCAATGTAGGCCAAGCTCTCCTCTTCGGTATCCTCGACCTTGGCCTTGATATCATGGTACACCTCTGGTTCGGTATATTTTAGGGAAAGGTCTTCCAAATGTGTTTTGATGTTGTACAGCCCGATCCTGTGCGCCAGCGGAGCATAGATGTAGAGGGTTTCCGAAGCGATCTTGACCTGCTTGTGCTCTGGCATGGACTCCATGGTGAGCATATTGTGGTACCTATCGGCAATCTTGATGATGATGACCCGGACATCGTCATGCAGCGTGAGCAGCATTTTTCTAAAATTCTCCGCTTGCTGGCTGATGTCCATGTCCTTTTTGAGGTGGGCGATCTTGGTGAGGCCGTCCACGATACGGGCCACAGTTTCCCCGAACATCCGCTCAATGTCGGAAAGGGTGTAGGGGGTATCCTCGACCACATCGTGCAACAGGGCCGCTGCTATGGACACGGCATCGAGACCTATCTTGGAGGCCACGATCTTGGCCACGGCTATGGGGTGGAAGATGTATGCCTCGCCAGATTTCCGCCTTTGGTCCTTATGGGCATCCACGGCCACATCAAAGGCGGAGCGTATCAACTTTTTGTCCTCATCGGTCAAAGTTTGATAGCTTATGCGAAGCAGTTCCTTGTACTGCTTTGCAATCTCCTTGTTCTCTTTTTCAATCGCAGCCTCTGTCATAGTATATTAAAGTTAGCACAATCTTATCAGCTAGACAACAAAAACTATGCCCTAAGGTTTCTGATGCGCTCAATCAACGGAGGGTGGGAATAGTGCACAAAAACGTAAGCAGGGTGGGGGGTCAGGTTGCTCAAGTTGTTCTTTGAAAGCTTTTTTAACGAAGTGACCAGAGGTGTTGCCGCAAAAGTGTTTTTGGCAAAGTCATCTGCTTGGTACTCAAATTTTCTGGAGAGATAGTTCATCGCCAGTCCCGTTATTTCTGAAATGGGGCTGTACAAAAGGGCAAACCCCACCAAAGCCGCATGAAAACTGGGTGTGGACACCCCAATCGCCAACGATATCTCGGGATGGTTGATGAAAAGGGAGAGCACATAAAGGGTAAAGCCTGTCAGGGCCAACGAAACCATCAGGTTGAAGATGATGTGTTTTTTCTTGTAATGTCCTACCTCGTGGGCCAGTACCGCTACAATTTCCTCTTCGCTCAGGTCGTCTATCAAAGTGTCAAAAAGAGTGATGCGTTTCTCTTTTCCCAATCCCGAAAAATAGGCATTGGCCTTGGTGGAGCGCTTAGATCCATCGATTACAAAAATATTCTTCAATTCAAACCCAACTTTTTGGGCATAGTTTTCAATGGCCTTTTTTAGGCTGCCTTCCTTCAGTGGTGTCTGTTTGTTGAAAAGAGGGACGATCAAACGGCTATAAAAAAGATTGACAAAAAGAATCACTACGCCTATCATGGCCCAGGTGTAGATCCAAAAGTTGGGACCGGTCCATTGGAGGAACATCATGAACAAGGCCAAAATGCCGCCACCCAACACAATCGTGAGCAGGCCACCTTTCAGTTTGTCCATGAAAAACAATTTTCGGGAGGTTTTGTTGAACCCATACGCTTCCTCAATGACAAAGGTTCTGTAATAGGAAAAGGGCAATCCAAGAACGGTGCTTCCCAAGGTGATCAACCCGAAGAAGACCAATGCCATGGGAATCGGGTTTTCGGTAAGGGAGCGGGTGATGCCATCGACCCATTCAAATCCGCCAAACCACAAAAAACAAATGGTGACGGCCAACGAAAAGCCATCCGAAATCAACCCAAACCGATAATTGGCCTGTTTGTATTGTTGTGATTTTCGATACTCTTCTTCATCAAAGACATCGGAAAGTTCCATGGGCAGGTTTGCCCCAAAACGCTTGGCGTTCAGGTATTCCAGAAGTTGATGGACCAAATATTGGACTATCAGGATGACCAAAATGACATAAAAGAGCAAAGTCTTTTCCATAGCTTAGAATCCGCGTTGCCGCTTCGCCTCAAATATAAGTATTGCCGCCGATACGGAAACGTTCATGGAATCTATTTCTCCTTGCATCGGTATTATGAGATTTTGGTCGGAACTTTTGAGCCAAACGTCCGTTAATCCGGTGGCTTCCGTTCCCATCACAATGGCCGTGGCACCCGTAAGATCACAATCCACATAATTTTTGGAGGCGGTCAGTGCGGCACAATAGATCTTGATGTGGTTTTGTTGGAGGAAATGGATGATTTCCTCGGTGGAACCCATGCCAATCTGATTGGTGAACACGCAGCCCACACTGGACCGGACAATGTTCGGGTTGTACAGGTCCGATTTGGGGTTGGCAATCAGCACCGCATCCACTGCAGCGGCATCGGCAGTCCGTAGCAGGGCACCGATGTTGCCCGGTTTTTCCGGGGCTTCGGCAACCAGAACCAAAGGTTCTTTGTTCTTGAAATGGATTTTGTCCAAACCATGGTCCTTTGCTTTCAGGATTCCCAAAACGCCTTCGGTGGTACCCCTGTGGGCCATTTTTTCATAGACCGATTTTGTAATCTGTACAGTTTCGGTCTTGGAATTTTTCAGGAATGGTCGAATTTGGGAGGAATCCAAAATATCCGGACAATATAACAGGGTCTCCAAGGGGTATCCGCCCTTTTGTGCAAGTTCCAATTCTCGCTGCCCTTCTACCACAAAAAGTCCCGTTGTCTTACGTTCCCGGGATTTTTCTTTAAGGAGCAGTATTTTTTTTACCAATGGATTTTGGAGACTGCTGATCAGTTTGGTTTCCATCATAAAGTAAAAATAGCTATTCCTGTAATGTAAAAAAGGGGTTTTCGACCAAGTGACCAAACTTACACCATGAAAAAAACAACCATCCTATTGACTGTATTGGCCGTTTTTGCCTGCAAACAGTCCCCGAAAAATGAAGAAAAAGAACCGCAGACCTCTATGGAAGAGAAGATGGACCAGCATGCTTTTCCAGAAGCACTTTCCAAGGTTTTTGATGCCCACGGCGGCCTGAAGCTCTGGAAAAAGCAGCGGACCCTTTCCTTTGTGCTGCCCAATCCCGAACTTCCCGAGACCCACACCATTGATCTGTGGTCACGAAGGGATAGAGTGGATACCGATTCATTTTCCCTAGGATTTGATGGAGCACAAGTTTGGCTCCATGATTCCCAAGAAGCCTATAAGGGAGATGCCGCATTTTACCACAACCTGATGTTCTATTTTCAGGCGATGCCCTTTGTTTTGGCAGATGATGGTATCGTGTACACCGCTGCGGAAGACTTGGAATTTGAAGGGAAAAGCTATCCGGGTATCCAGATTGGTTATGAGACTGGGGTAGGGGCTTCATCCAAGGATGAATATTATATCCATTTTGACCCCGAAACCCACCAGATGGCCTGGTTGGGCTATACCGTGACCTACGGCACCGGGGAGCCTTCGGATAATTTTAGATGGATTCATTACAACGAATGGCAGGAAGTCAATGGCGTGTTGCTTCCAAAGGCCATCACCTGGTACAATTATGAAGGACGCACCATATTGGATGCAAAGAGTACCGTGGTCTTTGAGAATGTGATGCTGTCCGAGGATGCCAAACTGGAAAGTATGTATGCCAAGCCTGAAGGGGCGGAATTCATTCCTTTGAGTAAGAGTTAGGAATTGTTTGTCAATTCGAGCGCAGTCGAGAATGTTTTAGGTTTCGACTGCGCTCAACCTGACAAATTTCAATACTAAGGCAGGTCGGGTTAATTATTACTTCCCTTCGTCTTCATACTTGCCCATATACCTTTTCCAAAGTTCGGTCTGATGGGTTTCCAATGAAACATCCCGGCCATCGATATACGCTTTGGATAGTTTGTTAGTGCGCATGTCCAAAGCATCTCCTTCCGAAATGAACAAGGTGGCACTTTTGCCAACTTCCAAAGTGCCGTACATGTCGTCGATGCCCAGTATTTTTGCGGTGTTCCCTGTCACCAATTGCAGAGCGGTCTCTTTGTCCAGTCCTTGGCCCACGGTTTGTCCTGCGTAGAAGGGTAGGTTCCTGGTCTGGAAATTGGCGGCCTCCTCATTTTGCAACCCGACCAAAAGTCCGGCATCCACGAGCAATTTGGGCAATTTATAGGGAAGATCGTAATCGTCATCGTCATATTCGGGCAATGAATGGGTGAGATTCACCAATACGGGAACGTTGTTTTCCTTTAGGAAGTCAGCGATTTTATTGGCACGATATCCACCTACGATCACCACATTCTTCACTCCCGCTTTTTTTGCGGTCGCCACGGCATCCATCATCTCCTTTTCGCCATTGGCGTGGATGTACAGATTTTTGGAACCATCAAAAAGGCCCTGCATGGCTTCAAAGGGAAGGTTTCTTTCTTTCTCCACGGAGTTTCCATAGGCACTGGAATTTTGGAAGAACACCTCGATGTCGCCTACTTGTCCTGTATATTCCTTGTTGGGAATGTAGCCTCTGTCTTCTCCCATCCACCATCTTCCTCTCCTGAAGAAGGACGGCCAGTTCAAGTGGATGCCATCATCCGTCTTGACAGAGGCATCCTCCCAGTTCCACGCATCGAACTGTACAATGCTCGATGTGCCTGAAATGGTTCCACCTTGAGGGGTCACTTGACCTAACAAAACCCCGTTCGGACGCATACTTTCCACCACTTTGGATTCTGCGTTGTAGGCGATGATGCTCCTGACGTGTGGGATCATTTCCCCGATTTCATCTTGGTCATCACTGGCCCTTACGGCATCCACTTCTACCAGACCGAGGGATTTGGATGGTGCTATAATGCCCGGATATACGTGTTTTCCTTTGGCATCTATCATGGTGCCAATGGTCGGTGCCATAAGGTCGGAACCTATGGCCGTGATCTTTCCATCCGCAAATATGATGGTACAGTTTTCTATGACCTCTCCATTGCCAATATGGGCGGTCGCCCCAAAGATGGCAACTTGTTCGGTCTGTTTGGGGGCTGGGGTCTGTTGGGCGGAAGTTGTAAAACTCAAAGCTAGCATGACCACGAAGGCAATGCGCCTCAAAAACACCCCTAAAGTCCCCTCAAGGGGACAATGATTGCCTGAATTTATATCTGAAAATTTCATTATCTTACTTTAAAGGGTTTCACATTCAAATCGTTCTTTCTTGCTTTGGGCAGGTGTACGGGTCTTTCCACCATTTTTCTTTTCGTTCAGCATCATGCCGATCAATTGGTTTCTTTCCTTTTTCACGGATTCCCTGAGCATTTGGTCTTTTTCCAAATCGAAATAGACTTTACCCTCGATCAAGGTTTTTTCTGCCTTGGCATATACGGATAGCGGATGGTCTGTCCAAAGCACCACATCGGCATCCTTGCCTTCTTGGATGCTGCCTACACGGTCGTCCAAATGCAACAGTTTGGCAGGGTTAAGGGTGACCATTTTCCAAGCCTCGATTTCGGACATTCCCCCATACTTGACGGTTTTCCCCGCCTCTTGGTTCAGTCTTCTGGACATTTCGGCATCGTCACTGTTGATGGCCACGGTAACCCCTTGGCTGGCCATGATGGCGGCATTGTAGGGAATGGCATCGTTCACTTCATATTTGTAGGCCCACCAATCACTGAAAGTGGAACCTCCAACTCCGTGCTCGGCCATTTTATCGGCCACTTTGTACCCTTCCAGGATGTGGGTAAAGGTGTTCATACGGAAGTTGAACTTTTCCGCCACCTTCATCATCATGTTGATTTCACTCTGCACATAGGAGTGGCAACTGATGAACCTTTCGCCATTCAGGATTTCGGCAAGGGTTTCCATTTCCTCATCATAACGGAAGGGCTGTCCGCTCTTCTTTTTTGCATCATATTCTTTGGCACGCTGGAAATAGTCAGTATATACCTGCTCGACGCCCATTCGGGTCTGTGGAAAACGGGAAAAACTGTCCCAATTGGACTGTTTCACGTTCTCGCCCAGTGCAAATTTGATGAACTTTGGTGCATTGGGGAATACCAATCCATCTGCGTTTTCCCCCCATTTTAAGCGTAGGATGGCGGAACGGCCCCCAATCGGGTTGGCGGAACCGTGCAACAGTTGGATCGTAGTGACACCGCCTGCAAGGTTTCTGTAGATGTCCATGTCCGTTGGGTCGATGACATCCTTCATCCGCACTTCCGCGGAAGAATTATGGCCTCCTTCGTTGATGGCCAAAGCGGCAATGTGCGAATGCTCGTCAATGACCCCGGCGGTAAGGTGTTTTCCAGTGGCATCCACCACGGTGGCCCCTCCTGCGCGAAGGTCTTTCCCGACCTTTTCTATTTTTCCATTTTTGATCAACACATCGGTATTTTCCAAAATGGCCTCTCCGGTCCATACCGTTGCATTCTTAAAAAGAATGTTTTCTTGTTTGGGCTTTTCCTTGTATCCAAAACCTACATTAGGGTAGGAGAGTGCCACCAATTCTGGCTTCTCGGCACTCTTGTTTTCGGATTTCTCCTCAAAAGGTGATGATTTGGTCAGGCTGGCCGTTGTTTCGTTTCCGTTGGGAAGCACCATCTTGCCGCTGATTGTGTTCGAGCCTGGGACAACCCGGGCAATCATACGGTAAGAACTTATGTTATCGTCTGAAAAGGAAAGGTTCAACCAATTGTCGGAGAAGTCAATCTTGGAATCGACAGTTTCATCACCTTTTTTCAATTCGGCCTTGGGCTTGTCAATGGAACCGGTAAGGGCCACGGTATAGCTATTTCCATTCACATTGAGATTGTAATTCCCGCGAATGTCCACCAAATCCATGGACTGGATGATGTTCTTGGTTCCCTGTACCCAGTTTTCGTAGAGGATGGTGTTCTCATCAAAAATTTCGCCAGAGGTGATCAGGAAGTTGGCCTGGCTACCGGTCTGTAGGGACCCGATTTGGCCGGACATGCCCAAAATGCCCGCAGGCACAGTGGTCAGGGCTTCCAAAGCCTTGGTCTTGGAAAGACCATAGGTGATGGCCTTCATCAATTTTTCCTTCAGGTCGGAAGGCGATTTCAATTCGTGCAACGTGATGGAGAATTCCACACCGTTATCTGCCAATACCTTAGGATTGGACGGCGCCAAGTTCCAATGCCGCATATCTTTCAAGGCAATATATTCGGCCTGATAGGGGTTGGACACATCGAAGGCATCCGGAAAATTCAAGGGAAGGATCAACTTGGCCTTGGTGGCCTTGATGTCCTCAATGCGCTCATATTCATCACCCCCGCCCAAAATGGCGTATTGGATGCCGAAAAGGTCGCCGATTTTATCGGCCCGAAGCACATTTCCATTGTCTCCGGCAGCAAAGATCTGTGTCAATCCATTGTTGGCGGCCAAGGCTTCCAGAGAGCGGTCCTTGGTGTCCACATTGCCCTTGCTGTACCAGTCCAGATCATAGTATAATTGTCTCATCAAGGCCATGGCACCCATCAAGGAACCTGGATAGGATTGCCTTTTGGCCACGCTTTTTTCGAAGGAAAAGTATTGTGCGGACTTGTCCGAAAGGATTCTCTGCGCCTCGGAACCTTCATCGTTCAATGCGACCAATAGCCCAGTTCCTCGAGCAATACCGTCCTGGATATGGGTATTGACCGCCCCAAAACCTGCTTTTCGGAGCTCTTCGGCTTTTTTGGAGTCGTAGGTGAAATTGTTCACGGCATTGTTTTCCGGCATGATGTGGTCGTTCCAATAGAATCCTTCCCTTTCAGGACCATATTGGGCAGATCTTCCGGCACCACTTGCCCTTTCTGGCATCTTGACCCCGAAACTTGAAAAAATATCTACAAAAGAGGGGTAAATTGACTTTCCATCAAGGTCTTCGATCACTGCATTTTTGGGAATGCTCACAGATTTTCCGACCTGGACCACCTTGCCGTTCTGGATCAGTAGGGTACCTTTTTCAATGACCTGGGTGGGGGTCATGTAGATCTTGGCATTGGTGAATGCCGTGTAGTTGTTGTTCTTTGTCTTTACACCGTCATTTTTTGGAAAATAATCTTGTGCGAACAAAGAAATACTGCCCAAAAGAAAGGACAGTGCCAAGAGTTTAATTTTCATAAAGTTATAATTGAATTAGTTTAGCTCGTCTAAATATAAAGGAAGTGTACCTATCGCACAAGTTTCATTCCTGGCTCCCCAGCTGTTTTTGGTGGTTGATCATCAATCCAACGACCGAGTTGTAACTTTTGATTCCCTCTTTTTGGTTGTTCACCTTCAAAAAAGTGTTGAACACGGCCTTGAAGACCGGCTCCATCGGATTCTCATATTTTTTCCAAAAATCTGCCAATTCCTTGTAATTTTTTTTCACACCAGGGTTGAGGGCGTCCAAAATTTCATTGTACTTGGATTCATCCTTATTGTACAGGTCCACAAGGCAATACCCCAATGCATGGTTGTATGCTGCATATTTGAAATAGGGGTCGTCGCTCTGCGATGTGACCAAAAAACCTATAAAATTGGTGGCATCCTCAGCGGAATAGCCCAACTGATGTCCCACTTCGTGTCCACTCACGGCCGCCAATCGGAACAAGGGGATCATGCCGTTTACCTGTGCCTCATTGGTAAAAGGGTTGAGATAGCCCCCATATCCCATATAAGTCAAGGGAAGACTGTACAGGGATGATTTCAGGCTTGGGGTTTCATAATGAAAATAGGGATACTGTTTTTGTAAGAGACGGTACGCCATTTCCGTTTTCTCGAAGACTTCCTTTCTGGGGTAGGGCACTTGGATAGGGGAAAGGCTGTCCCCGGTGATTTCATTTTGATAGTGGTTGGCCCTCTCAGCCAGATATTCGGTAAAATCCACCAATTCATCAAGGGTATATTCGCGTGCTATGCCCAACCGCCATGTGATGGGCTGGCGGTAATAGTTGAGCCCCCAAAGGATATGGAAGGCAAAATAGGCAATGGAGAGCACCACCAAGATGTCTTTGAGAAAAAGGAGCGGCTTCTTTTTGATGGTCTTCCAATGGAGGTAACAATACCTGATGGCCATCACGGCCAAGGCGGTGTACATCAAATCTCCAATGGAAAATGGAATCCATCCGAAGAGCGTCCGCAGCGATTGGGAGATGTAAGGATAAATCCCATTACTGTAATAATTCTCGACGAAGAGGGGATGGCTGCCCATCCATTTGACCAATACGATTTGGACTGGAAGCGCAATGGCTAGGATTGTTTTCGTTTTTTGTCCCATCAATATAACAAAGCGAAAATAGGTGTGTGCATCAATGAAAAAGCCGCACGGAAAAGTACGGCTTTTTTTATGTTCAATCGCTGGTTTTTATTCTTGGATGCCCACAACCTCCAGGTCAAAGACCAATGTGGAACCTCCAGGGATAGGACCATAGTCATTGTCGCCATACCCCAAATGTGGTGGGATGAACAAACGCAGTTTGTCGCCCACTTTCATGGTAAGCAATCCTTCCCTAAAGCCTGCGGCCAATTGGGCGTCCGGGCTGTAATCCATAGGGTAGGGGCTGTAAAGTCCGCGATCTCTTTTGCCAGGGTTCACTTGGTTGAACTTTTCGGCAATTTCCATAATGTTCGTGTCGAACAGTTCCCCATTGGCTAACCATCCAGCATAGTTTACCATTGCTTTTTGGCCTACTTTTGGCTGTTCGCCCTCTCCTTCTTTCAGTTTGACTATTTTCAGGCCGGAAGGGGTCTCTTCGGCATTGGCCATTTGTGCAGTAAATTCAGCGACCCAATCCTCTTTCATTTTTTTGAAAGCCGCTTCTTCAGCCTTTGCTTCTTCAAAATAGTTGCTCATCACTTTCACGGCATCGAATTTTTTGGCCTCCTTGCCATTTCGGACAATGGCCACTTTGTTCATCACCACATCTACCTTTGGCCTATCGCCAGGTCCTGTTTCGGTGTTGGCGATGGAATCCACCACTTCGATTCCCTTGACCACTTCCCCAAAAACGGTATGCTTTCCATTGAGCCATGGGGTTTCGTTGTGCGTGATGAAAAACTGGCTGCTATTCGTCTTTGGACCTCGGTTGGCCATGGAAATGATCCCTTTTTTGGAATGGGTCAGGGAGTCATGGATCTCATCCTTGAACGTATATCCGATATTTCCACTGCCTGTTCCCGAAGGGTCTCCGCCTTGGATCATAAAATCTTTGATGACTCTGTGGAAAACAATGCCGTCATAGAACTTTTTTTCTTTGTACTCGTCATTCACGAAGGGGTTGTTACCTTCTGCCAAGGACACGAAGTTGGCCACTGTGACGGGCGTCTTTTCGTATTCCAGTTTGACGATGATGTCTCCTTTGGTGGTCTGGATGTCGGCAAAGATGCCATCGCCCAGATCAGCATGCTGGCTGGACTTGCACCCCAAGATGACTAAGGAGAACAGGGTTATGATGTAAAGTGATTGTTTCATTGTGTATGGATTTAGTTTAAACTGTCTTTATGGATAATGATCGTATGTAGTTCCACCGAAGATTTCAATGGCGTCCGTGGGCCAATCGCCTTATTGTCTCCTTGATAGCCATAGGCCTGCAATGATGGGAATATAAAAGTGGCCTTCTCGTTGATTTTGAGTAGTTTCACTGCATTTTGGAGTCCTGGGAACAATTGCTGTTTGTCCACTACGTGCGATGTTGGGCCTATCTGCTCGGCGGTGTAAATGGTGTCGTTTTGCAAGGACATCAAATTATAGGAAAACAAGATTTGGTCCTCGGTTTTTGGCAAATAGGTGGCCGTATCGTTTTTTGTTTCATAATAATACCAGAAGCCATTGGGACTGGTAATGTATTCGTGCAGCGTGTCCTTGGCCATGAGTTCTTTGATCATTTCCTCTTCCTTGGCCAACAATTGCTTGCTCCGTTCTATGGATTCCTTGTAAAAACTGCCGGATTTCACTTCCACTGGTTTTCGTGGTTCGGGGCCTCTGCAACTGGCAAAGGCGATTACAGCTATGCACAAAAGGACAATTCTCATGGGTTCAATCGACTTTTATAGGTTTTCAGGATGGTACGGAACTGTTCGATGGTCTCTTCCATGCCCAGGTCACTTTTGCCCCCTGCGGCATTGTCGTGCCCACCTCCTTGAAAATGGTTTCGGGCAAATTCGTTCACCGAAAAGTCCCCAACGGAACGCAGGGAGATTTTGATGATGCCTTCTTCTTTGTTTTCAATGAAGATCAAAGCAAAAACAATATCCTCCAAGGTAAGTCCGTAGTTCACAAATCCTTCCGTGTCACCTTTCTTGAAATCATGGGCATCCAGTTCCTCCTGGGTAAGGGTGATGTATGCCGTCCGATATTCGGGCAAGATGACCATATTGCTCAGGGCAACGCCCAATAAATGTAGTCTGGAAGGCGAATTGGTGTCGAACACCTGCCTGTGGATCTCCATGTTCTCCGCGCCCCGGTCTATCAATTCAGCCACTACGCGGTGGGTTTTGCTCGATGTGGAGCGGTACTTAAAAGAACCTGTATCGGTCATGATGCCCGTGTAGAGGTTGGTGGCGATTTCCTTGGTCACTCGTTCGGCTCCGCCCAAGAAGTCGATAAAATTATAGACCATTTCGCAGGTGGAGCTCATGCTGACATCGGAATAGGTCACCGTGGCATAATCACCGGGTTGTTGGTGGTGGTCTATCATGATGAAATCGGCCTTCGCTTGCTTTAGTGCTGATTCCATCTGTCCAACCCTGGACAGGTCGTTGAAATCCAAAGTGAAGATCAAGGAGGATTCATCCAACAATCGCTGGGCCCTTTGGGTCTCCCATTCGTAATTGATGACCGTCTCGTTGCCGGGCATCCATTTCAGGAACTTGGGGTAATCGTTCGGGGCAATCACATGGGTCGTGTGGCCCATTCCCTTCAAAAACCCATACAGTGCCAAGCAAGAGCCCATAGCATCGCCATCGGGGTTTTTATGAGGGACGATCACAATTTTTTGAGGTTGGGAAAGTATCGACTTTACTGTCGTGATATCCGCTGAATTCATGCGGCCAAATATACAATAATATAATATAGAGGTAACTGGCAATATCCTTATTTTTGAACCTCTAAACACTGACGATGAAGCACACTTCCGTTTTGCTGGTCCTTGTGGTCCTTTTTATGGGATGCAAAAGGAAAGAAGGGAAACAACCATTGGAAAAAGAAAAGCAACGGCCTGATTTTGTGGTGGCCTTTGGCTCCTGTAACATGCCCCAGGAACCCAACCCGTTTTGGGACGATGTGCTGGCCCAAAACCCGGATGTATGGATTTGGGGCGGGGATATTGTCTATGCCGATACCGACGATGTGGACAGGATCAGGGCCATTTATGCGATGCAGGATACGGTTCAGGGCTATGCCCGATTGAAGGCCGAGGTTCCCATCATCGGGACTTGGGACGACCATGATTTTGGAATCAATGATGGCGGCTCGGGATTTGCCGTGAAAAAAGAAAGTCAGCAGGTGTTCTTGGATTTTATGGGAGTGCCTTTGGATAGTGAAAGAAGGAATCGCGAAGGGGTATATGCCGCACATGAGTTTAAAACGGACAATGGCAAGGTGAAGGTCATTGTTTTGGACACCCGATATTTCCGAAGTGACCTGATCAGGGACGAAGATCCCAAAAGAAGATATAAGCCCAATACCGAGGATGGCGCCACCATACTCGGGGATGCCCAATGGGAGTGGTTGCAGGGCGAGTTGGCCAATTCCGATGCGGATTTTAACCTGATCATGTCCAGTATCCAGATATTGTCCGGGGAGCACGGTTTTGAAACTTGGGGCAATTTTCCGCATGAGGTCGAAAAATTGGAAACCATGATCGTAGAATCAGGGGCGAAGGGGGTCATCATTTTGTCAGGGGACCGTCACATCTCTGAATTTTCAAGGGCCACTGTCACTGGATTGCCCTATCCCTTGGTGGATTTTACGAGCAGTGGGCTCACCCATTCCTATGCCTCCTTCAGCGGGGAGCCCAATAGCCATAGGGTAGGTGAGGTGGTTTCCAATAAAAGTTACGGGATCATCGACCTAAATTTCAAGGATAAAGAGGCCCACATGAAGATCATGGGCGACAATGGGGCTGTGCTCCAGGAGTTAAAACAAACCTATTAAGCCTTGCCCGTTGTTCCAAAAACTGTACTTTTGCGCAAAATTTTAAAGTAAATGATGGGAAATAGAACGTTTACCATGATCAAGCCAGATGCTGTTGAGAACGGATACATCGGTGCGATTTTGGAAAAAATAACGGCTGCCGGATTCAAGATCGTGGCCATGAAGTACACCCAATTGAGCAAAAGGGATGCCGAGGAATTCTACGGTATCCACAGAGAGCGTCCTTTCTTTGGTGAATTGGTCGAGTTTATGACCAGGGGTCCCATTGTGGCCGCCATTTTGGAGAAGGACAATGCCGTTGATGATTTTCGTGCCTTGATCGGTGCCACCAACCCGGCCGAAGCTGCCGAGGGAACTATCCGCAAATTGTATGCTGCCAGCATCGGTGAGAACGCCATCCACGGATCGGACAGTGATGAGAACGCAGCGATTGAAGGTGCTTTCCATTTTTCGGGAAGGGAAGTGTTCTGATTTGAACCAAAGATATCAAGAAGAAGCCGCTCCATTGGAGGGGCTTTTTTTATTGGAAAATAACAGCAGTTCCTCTTGGCTTCCTATCGGCATCACTTTTCCCATTTCTTGAAACCCCAACTTTCCCAGTAGTTGGCGCGATCGACCATTGGATGGAAGGACAATGGCGAGCACTTCATCAAAACCCAAATTGGATCGGGCGTGTTCCATAAGCGCTTTGCCGGCCTCCAACATCAAACCTTTTCCTTCATGATTCGGTAATAGGGCAAAACCGATGTCCGGATGATCCAGATAGTCACGTTTCAAGAATCCGCAAAGGCCTATGGGGACCATGAATTCCTTAAAGCATAGCTTATACAATCCAAAACCATTGGCCCGGTAGGAATTTATCAGATTTTTCCGGATATAGTTCTCCGCGTCTTCCATCGTTTGTATTCCCTTGTCACCAATGAATTGGATCCATTTGGGACTGTTCAGCAATTCCAGGATGAATGTGGCATCTGAAAGTTCTGCTTCTGAAATGACGAGCCGTTCTGTGGACAGGATGACTTTCATGGGAAATGAAGGATCAACATCAACGAAGCACCAATTTCTTGACCAGTTCCCGGCCCAGTTCCTCATTGATCATGGAAATGATCTTGGTCTTGCCCAAACTGAGTTCTTCCCGGAGCACGGAGGAGGAAAGCGACACGTAGAGCGTCTCGTTCTTGAGTTCCACGGCCGTGGTGTAGTTGTTCACCCCATTGCCCATCAAGTTCGTCCATGCCTCTCGGGCATCCACCTTGTCCATGCCTTTTTGGAGCTTGTTTTCCTTGATGAACTCGTTCAAGGCTTCGCTCAATGGCAAATGGGAGTTGTTCCTTTTGGCCATTACTTCGGAATTTGGATGGGTTGGAACCGCTTGTAGGAATAGGTGACCCCTTCTTCATTGGTCACCGAAAACGAAAGGGAATCCACGGACACCAATTTTTCCTCCCATTCGCTGAACTCGTTTTTGTAGCGTAGCGTAAAGGTCTCTTGGTTTTTCGATACGGTGAAGAACTCCGTATCGTTCGAGGTGTCGTAGGAACCATCAAACTGGGGCTGCATTTTTTTGCGGAACCCTTCGCCATCCTCCAATTTGATAAAATCGATGCTGGGGTTGACCGAGTACTGCTTTTTGGAGCCATCAGGAAATTCCACTTCGGCAATCTCCCAATATCCGTTCAGGTACTGTAGGTCCGCTTCGGCCACAGCGTTTTTTTTGCAGCCCATGAGCATCAATAGCAATATAAAAGGGAGAATCCGTCGCATGTTACAAGGTAAAGATTTTATAGCTCTGATGGATGGTTTTCACCACATTTTCCGTACGCTCCGCATGCGTGTCGCTGATGAAGATCTGACCGAAATTGTCGTTCTTCACCAAGCCCACAATATGGGAGACCCGGTTCTCGTCCAGTTTATCAAAAATATCATCCAGCAACAGGATGGGCGTGGTGTTCGCCTGTTCCTTGATGAAGTGGAACTGGGCCAGTTTCAGCGCGATCAAAAAGGATTTCTGCTGGCCTTGGCTCCCGAATTTTTTGATGGGATGCCCCGCGATCGTAAAGTCCAGGTCGTCCTTGTGCACTCCCACCGAAGTGTATTGCAGGGCACGGTCTTTCTCCACATTGGCCTCCAAAAGTTTCAAGAGTGGACCTTCGGAGAGCGGGCTTTCGTAGGAGAGCATGATCTGTTCTTCCTTTTCCGAGATATGACTGTACTGCTCCTTGAAAATGGGCACAAATGCCGCCATGAATTCCTTACGTTTTTTGTGGATCTCCGTCCCCAGTCCATGCAATTGTTCGTTGTAAATGGAAAGGGTGTTCGGGTCAAAGGTGCGATTGGCCACAAAGTACTTCAACAGGGAATTGCGCTGTACCAAAACCTTGTTGTACTTGATGAGGTTCTGTAGATAAACTTTGTCCGACTGCGAAATAACACCGTCCATGAATTTCCTGCGGGTATCGCTGCCCTCGAGGATGAGGTCACGGTCCGAAGGGGAAATGATCACCAAGGGCAAAAAGCCAATGTGCTCGGAGAACTTTTCGTAGGGTTTTCCATTGCGTTTGATGACCTTTTTGGTCCCTTTTTTGAAACTACAGATGATTTTTTCCGTTTTTCCCTCCTTTTCAAACTCACCTTCCACCACAAAAAATTCAGTGTCGTGTTTGATGTTCTGCGTGGCCACCGGATTAAAATAGCTCTTGCCAAAACAGAGGTGGTAAATGGCATCCAGAATATTCGTTTTTCCCACGCCGTTATCGCCCACCAAGCAGTTGATGACGGGGTCGAACTCCAAGGTCTTGGAGTCGAAGTTTTTGTAATTGACTAAAGATAAATGTCTTAAAAACATAAAAATCTAAAGGGACAAAGTGGGTTTTTCCGATTGGTGTTCCATAAAGGGTTCCAAAAATAACGAATAAATTACCTTTTGGTTTTGGATAAAAACTTTATTTTTGCGCGACCAATTAAATGACGGATGGCAACATACAAGAAGAGAGGCTTTAAGCCAAAAAATAAGGCGGAAGAAGCTCAGGTAGAAGAACACGACAGCACAACGGCGGAAGTATTCAACACGCTGGACGAAAGTGCGTCACGCACCGAGGCATGGGTACAAAAGAACCAAAACTATATTTTGGGGGTCATTGGGGCCGTTGCCATCGGGGTGCTCGCCTATTTGGGTTACCACCAGTTCATCCAAAAGCCGAAAGAGGCCTCTGCGGCCAACGAGCTTTTTTACCCACAACAATATTTTGACCAAGCGCTGAACAGTGAGACTGAGAAGGATTCCCTGTTTACGTTGGCCCTTAACGGTGCCGAGGGGAAATATGGTTTCTTGGACATCATTGAGGAATATAGCGGTACCAAGGCGGCCAATTTGGCCAAATATTCTGCGGGAATGACCTATTTGAACCTTCAGCAATACGATGAAGCCATTTCCCACTTGGAAAGCTTTTCATCGGATGACGATATCATGGGTGCCATGGCCAAAGGCGGCATCGGGGATGCTTTTTCACAGTTGAACCAGCCCGAAGACGCCTTGGATTACTACGAAAAGGCGATTGCCCATAGTGAAAATGAGTTCACCACACCAAGATTTCTGTACAAGGCAGGAGTGGTTGCCATGGAATTGGGGAAAAAAGACAAGGCATTGGGATATTTTGAGCGCATCAAGGAGGAGTATCCGAACGCCCAAGAAGCCAATGGCGTCGAAGCCCTGATCGGAATGGCCCAAAACTAAACTATGGCCACAGCGAATAAAAATTTATCCACTTACGATAAAAACAAAATCCCAAATGCGAAGGACCTTCGGTTTGGGATTGTTGTTTCGGAGTGGAACGGAGAGATTACCGGAGCCCTATGTGAAGGAGCCCAAGAAGCCCTTTTGGATTGTGGGGCACTTCCCGAAAACATATTGGTGTGGGATGTTCCAGGCAGTTTTGAGCTCACTTTTGGCTGCAAAAAAATGATGGACACCCAAAAAGTGGATGCCGTCATCGCCATAGGCAGTGTCATCCGCGGGGAGACCAGCCATTTCGATTTTGTGTGCAGTGCCACGGCACAGGGCATCAAAGATCTGAACGTGGCCTATAACGTTCCTGTCATTTTCTGTGTCCTGACCGATGACAATTTTCAGCAGGCCAAGGACAGAAGTGGGGGCAAACACGGCAACAAGGGTACGGAAGCGGCCATAGCGGCCATCCAGATGGCGGTATTGGGGAAATAAGTTCAAGAACAAATATCAAGTACAAGTATCAAGTTCAAGAACATAGATAGGCCGTCCTTTATCAAGTTGAACTTTTGGATGGTTGTATTTTTGAATTTGAATCTTTGACTTGTACTTGAGCTTGTCTCTCCCCTGTTAACATTTTTTGGCAGCACCGTCCAACGCTTTTTTTCTATTTTGAGTACCTTTGAGGTGATACGGAGAAGGATGTTATGCGAAACCCCTTAAAACTTAGGAAAAATAAATCATTTGATTATTCCCCACGCTACTACAAGGGAGAGGGCAATCCGTATAAAATAGAACACAAACTGGATAAGTTTCGAAGTACGGCACATACCAATAGAGGGCTCAAGAACAAGTTTTCATCGGCAATGGACGATTTGAAAACAGAAGGGGACAAGAACCTGAAACTGCGCCTTCTCATCATTGTGGGCATATTGGTGTTGTTGTTCCTTTTTATCATCGACTTCGACCTATCGATATTCCTGAATCCCTAATGGCTGACATCATCAAACTTTTGCCAGACCATGTTGCCAACCAGATTGCGGCAGGGGAAGTGGTCCAACGGCCTGCCTCCGTGGTCAAGGAACTCTTGGAAAATGCCATCGATGCCGGGGCCAAGACCATCAAATTGATTATCAAGGATGGCGGAAAGACCCTCGTCCAAGTGGTCGATGATGGTGTTGGGATGAGCGAAACCGATGCCCGACTCTCGTTTGAGCGCCATGCGACTTCCAAAATATCGTCAGCGCAGGACCTGTTCAATTTGCAGACCAAGGGTTTCCGAGGAGAGGCCCTGGCCTCCATTGCGGCCATTGCCCATGTGGATATGCAGACCCGGACGGCTTCCAATGAGGTGGGGACACACATAAAAATAGAAGGGAGTAAAATTGTTTCCCAAGAGGTTGTGGCGGCCCCAAAGGGGACTTCCATTTCAGTGAAGAACCTCTTCTTCAACATACCCGCAAGACGAAATTTTTTGAAGTCCGACCAAGTGGAGCTCCGTCACATCACCGACGAATTCCATAGGGTGGCCTTGGTGCATCCGGATATCGAGTTCCATTTCTACAATAATGGTTCTGACATCTTCAACCTGCCATCGGCAAAGCACCGTCAGCGTATTGCCCATATTTTTGGCAGTAAGATGGATGGCCGATTGGTGCCCGTGCAGGAGGAAACGGAGGTGGTCAAGATCTCAGGATTTGTCTGCAAACCCGAATTTTCCAAGAAGAGTAGGGGGGAGCAGTTCTTTTTTGCCAATGGAAGATTCATCAAAAGTCCCTATTTGCACCATGCCGTGGTCGCCGCATTTGAAGGTTTGATCAAATCGGACCTGTATCCGGGCTATTTTCTGTACCTGCAAGTGGACCCGTCTTCCATCGACATCAACATCCATCCCACAAAGACAGAAGTGAAGTTTGATGACGAGAACACGCTCTATGCCATTCTCCGATCGACCATAAAGCATAGCTTGGGGCAGTTCAATGTGGCCCCGGTACTCGATTTTGAGCATGACCCCAATCTGGATACGCCCTATTCGTACAAAGAAAAGGGGGCGACCTTGCCCAAGATTACCGTGGATGCCAGTTTCAATCCCTTCCAGCAAACCACGGAGCGAAGAAACACGGGTGGTGGGACTTATCAAAAAACCAGTGCCAAGGGTTGGGAGGGCCTGTACGAAGGATTGGAAAAAAGCACCGATCTTGAAGGTTTCAGTAGTGTGGTCATCGAATCGGAAAGCGAGGAGCAGGGCACTTTGTATCCGGAAGATGGGACAGGGCATTTGGCCTCTACCTTCCAGCTCCGACGGAAGTATGTGGTGAGCACGGTCAAGTCCGGAATGCTCGTCATCCACCAAAACAGGGCGCATGAGCGCATCCTTTTTGAAAAATTTTTAGGAGAGATCACGGTGAAGGAAGGTCTGAGCCAGCAACTGTTGTTTCCTATGGAGCTGACCTTCAACAAGCAGGAACTGGCCGTTCTGAACGAGATCCAGGAAAGCCTGACAAACATCGGTTTTGCCTTTGAAAGTCTGGAACAGGAGACTGTAAAAGTGACAGGTGTGCCGTTGGTGGTCCCTGAAAGTGGGATTGGCACGGTATTGGATCGCCTCATCGCAGATTATACTGAGGGGTTCAGTGATGGTTCTGTTTCGCAGGCAGAGGTCTTGGCCAAAGTGCTTTCCAAGAATTTGGCGGTACGGACCGGCGAGGTTTTGGATCAAGAATCGCAATTGGCCCTTTTGGACAACCTGTTCGCATGTAAGGAACCCTCTTTGAGTCCGTTCCAAAAATTAACGTACACCATTATCTCCGAAGGGGATATCGATAAAAAATTCAGTTAGATGGGTAGAATGACCGAGGCAGTAAAGCATTTGTTGATCATCAATGTGATCCTGTTTTTTGCCACACAACTATATGGGGACCAAATGTACCAATGGATGTCGCTCTGGTTTCCCAAGAACAATAATTTTGAATGGTGGCAGGTCGTCACGCACATGTTCATGCACGGGAGCCTGATGCATATCTTGTTCAATATGTACGCCTTGTGGGCTTTCGGGACACCTTTGGAACAAATGTGGGGCAGGAACAAGTTCCTGTTCTTCTATTTTTCAGCGGGACTGGGGTCTGCCGCATTGCACACCGGAGTAAATTATTTTCTTTTCAACGAGGGTTTGAATGCTCTGGAAGGAGCAGGCATTGCAAGAACGCAGGTTTTGGATATTTTGGCCCAGGGAAAATACAGCCCAGGGTGGTATGATTTGGTACCAAAAAGTACAATCGACAGTATGTTGACGGCATTCAATACCCCGGCAGTAGGGGCGTCAGGGGCCATATACGGTATTTTGGTGGCCTTCGCCTTTATGTATTCCGAGGCCAAGTTGATGCTCATCTTCCTGCCCGTTCCCATCAAGGCGAAATATTTTGTGCCCATTTTGATTGCTGTGGACCTGATTTTTGGAATAGGGAACGTGAACACGGGAGTGGCACACTTCGCCCATATTGGCGGTGCCCTGATCGGGTTTATAATGATGTGGTACTGGAAAAAGAACCAGTTCAACAATAACAGATGGGATTGATCTATGACGAATGGCGGACTTCAATATCAATTTGCCCGACTCAGCATTGCTGAGAAACTGATCGCTGTCAACGTCCTGATTTTTCTTCTGGACGGATTGTCAACAGCCTTGCTGGGCTATTCGGTGTCCCACTGGTTTCATTTGCCCAAGGATTTTTTGGAATTTGTAGGGCAGCCGTGGTCTCTGGTCACCTATTCTTTTTTTCATGCAGGATTGGGGCATATCTTTTGGAACATGCTCATGCTCTATTTTGCCAGTCGCATCTTCTTGAACCTTTTTGATGCCCAAAAGTTCATCAACGTATATTTTTTGGGTGTCATCGTGGGCGGACTGGTCTTTCTGCTCAGTTACAATGTGTTCCCAACGCTGTTGAACACCAATACGGCCCTTATTGGTGCATCGGCGGGGGTGACGGCCGTACTGATCTTTGTGTGTACGTACATCCCCAATCAGGAGGTCAGGGTAATTTTCTTCAACATCAAACTATGGTATGTGGGGGCGTTCTTCGTTTTGGTGGATCTGATCCAGATACCCTATGGCGCGAATATTGGAGGACGGTTGGCCCATTTGGGCGGTGCTTTCCTAGGGTATATGTATGCCCGTCAACTCTTCAAGGGCAATGATATTGGTGCTGGCTTCACCAAGTTGAGAAACTCCATTGCACAACTGTTCAAGCCAAAAGAGAAAAAGGCTCCGATGAAGACCGTATATAGAAAAAATACTGCCGCGGATACCCAGGCAGATTATGATAGGCAGGCCAGACAACGCAAGATCGATACCATTTTGGACAAGATCAGCAAGTCGGGTTATGAGAGCCTGTCCAAAGAAGAAAAGGACTTTTTGTTTAAAGCAGGTAAGGAAGATTGATACATAAAATCAACATCAATGCTGGATAGGATAATTCTTGCCATCAATATTTTGATTGCGCTTTTATTGGGCATCATATCCATTTTTTCTTTTTTGCCGTTTCAGCCAATACCAGTCCTTTCCGTCCTGAGCCTCTTTGTGCCTTTTCTTTTCATACTTAATATCTTGTTTCTGCTGTACTGGTTGTTCAGAAAAAGAAAAAGGGCGGTTTATTCTTTATCGGCATTGCTCGTAGGATACATTTCCTTTGGTTTTTTCTACGGCTTTTCCAAAAGTGATACGATAAAAGATGAGCCCACTGATCTGAAAATAATGACCTACAATGTTTGGGGCTTTAATAAAAATGGATGGATCAAGGAACCCGGTGTAGGGGATAGCATAATTGAATTTATCAAGAAAGAGAATCCTGATATCCTTTGTATCCAAGAGTATGATAGGAATCGCCATCGTCAATTGCGCCAATATCCCTACAGAAGTGAAACCCCATACCCTGCGAGGCGTACAACACAGGCCATTTTTTCAAAATATCCGATAATCGGTAATGGTTCGTTGGATCTGCCAGGAACCATCAACAATATCATCTATGCAGATATAGTGCATGGAGCGGACACCATACGGGTATATAACATCCATTTACAGTCCTTCAACATTGTCCCGAGAGCTGCTTCCTTTTCCAATGGCGACAAATCCGAAAAAGCATACAGGCGTTTGGTGAATACGTTCACCAAGCAACTGGAACAGGCAAAAATTTTTAGGGAGCATATTGAGAAGAGTCCTTTCACGAACATCGTTTGTGGTGATTTCAATAACACCCAATTTTCAAATATCTATAAAATGGCCAAAGGCGATTTACAAGATACTTTTTTGGAAAAAGGAGAGGGGTTTGGTCGAACTTATGACCTGTTCAAATTCCCAATCAGGATAGACTATATCTTGAGCGATTCTGATTTTGAAGTTCTTGACCATGAAAATTTCAACAAAAGGCTGTCCGATCACTATCCTGTGATGGCCACGCTACGCCTCAATTCACATCAATAGACAGTCCAGCATGTCCGCCACAATGTGGATGATGAGCGCTAGACCAATGATCCTAGTGGGTTTGAAAAAGGGAAGGATGCAATACACCAAAATGGCCCAATAACTGTGCAAAGGATGGAAACCGATACTGCAACGGTTCGGGTCGAATAAAGGGTCTGCCAGCAGATGGTCCACATCGATAAGAATGCCTGCCAATAAGATCAATGCAATTTTTAATCGGTTGCCCTTAAAAAACCAGACGGCAATAAGGATGGGCACCAAGAAATGGATGCTATAATGGACCATGTGCCTAAGCATGGGACAAATCCAAAGTTTGGTTCTTCAGGTAGGTAAGGGCATTGGTACCCTCGTTGAACAAAAGGTCCAATATGCTCAGGTCGGGAATGAACCCATGCCGCTCCTCGAACACTTGTGGGTAGGGCTCCAAGTGTATTTTTCCTTTTCGTTTGGCCTCTACCAAAAAACGAGCATCAACAAGGTCGATAGGCTCCATTTGGAACTTCTCGGTCTTTGTGTAAGGCAGATCAACCCCGATACAGCTGCTGATCACCTCAATGGTCTTTAGGTTGAAATCAAACAAAGAGATATCGGTTCCTTCATACAGTGGTCTTATCTCATCTTCATAGAATTCAAAGAAAGGGGATGTTCTGTAGGCTGTTTCCAAGGTGCGCCAGTGCTGTTTTTTCCAGGGATAGCTGTTGTCCATTTCCACATCGGCATATTTTTGCCTGCCCTCATCACCACCAACATGTTTGATGGGAATGTTGAGCATGTGTTTTCCCTTGTCCGTACAGATGTAGCACCGGTTTCGGTAGGTCTGCTTCTGAAAATTGTCCTTGGTTTCCCAGACCACATCATTTTGCACCATGGCGGCAAATGAGGCCACGTTCGGAAAATAGGTGGGGTGGAGCAATATTTTCAAAGGAAACGGATTAAGGGTTATTCAGCCTTTTTCTTCTTTCGCTTTCGGAAGAAATCAAACACAAACCATCCAACCAACAAGATCAGAAAATATTTGAGGTAGGAAACAGGTTCCCCACTGCCGCCCACGGTGGTGAAGACACGCTCCCATCGGGGTCTCCAATTGGCAATGCCTTCCGTGAAATTGTCAAAACTCATCCATAGGAAAACGGGTTTGCCCACAATATGGTCGGCAGGCACATAGCCCCAGGTCCTACTGTCCTCGGAATGGTCACGGTTGTCCCCCATCATCCAGTAATAATCCTGTCTGAAGGTGTAGGAGTTGGCTTCCTGTCCATTGATGAAGACCTTGTTTCCTGTCACCTTCACATCATTGTGCTCATAGTCCCTGATGATTTTTTTGTACAAGGGAATGGTCTTGGAGTTGATTTCCACCGTAGCTCCCGCTTTTGGAATGTAAATGGGCCCAAAATTGTCATTGTTCCACGGATAGAGGTTGGGTTTTTGCGGAAAGGCTCCTCCATATTTCCCTTTGGGTTCAACGGTCATCACCACCGAGTCAATCGCTGGGTTTTGGCGTAGTTTTTCCACCATTTCGGCAGTCATGTTGGCAATCCGTGACAAAGGTTTTTCCTCGGTCAAGGAAAGCCTCAATTGTCGAATGACTTCGGTAGGGATTCCTTTTTCTTGTGTAATCAGTTCTATTTTGCCATCCTTTGTACGGTTGGCGCCCATGGCGTAAGGTGCCAAGGCATTATACTGGGCTTCGTTTATACTGGTGGCAATGTATTTGCGCAAATAGTCTGATGCATCCACTTCCTCCAAATAGCGACTGGACACGCCATTTTTGGCATACACCTCATAATTGTACATGGGTTTGGCCCTGTCCGAAAGCTGCAATTTTTTTCCATTGATGTGCACAAAGCCATCAACCACGGAAAGGGAATCCCCAGGCGTTCCTACACAACGCTTCACATAATTGGATTTCTTGTCTATAGGTTTTATGACCGCTTTTTGTGCTTTGAAAAACTGATACAAAGTATCCGAGGGCAGACTAAAGACCACAATATCGTTCTTCTTCACTTCTTCAAAACCGGGCAAGCGCATGTAAGGCAATTGCAGTTTGTTGATCCACGAAGTCTTGGCGGTTTCGGGATTCACATCGGCCACATAGGACCTCGTCTTAAGAACGGGAAGTGTATCGTGCACCATTGGGGCGGCCAAGGTGGTCATGGGCACCCGGGCACCATAATGGAACTTGCTCACAAAAAGGAAGTCCCCGACACGGAGGGTGCGCTCCAAAGATCCCGTCGGAATTACATAGGGCTGGATGAAATAGGTGTGCACCAAGGTTGCGGCCACGATGGCAAAGACAATGGAACTGACCCACTCGCCCAGACCGGTTTTTGGTTTTAGGCTACGGTCTTCGATATAGGTAACATCCTCTACGTAGTTGATGTAATAAATGTAAAACCCAAGGGTAAGGATGACCAACCACGTGTCCAAGAGGGAGCTCTTGCCAAAACTTCGGATGGTCTCCACCCAAACCACAGGAAACATCAATAAATTGATGATGGGGATGAACAACAAGATGACCCACCACTTGGGCCTGCTGATGATTCTCATCAATACAATCCCGTTATACACAGGAATGGCGGCTTCCCAAGCCTTTCGCCCTGCTTTTACATATAGTTTCCAAGTACCCAAAAAATGGATGATCTGGATGATCAGGATAAAAATGATCCACTGTGTACCGTCCATATTATATTTTCTTTGTTAGACTGATCGCCTAAATTGTTGTTACGTTTTTTAGCTTAGGTTTAACACGTCCTTCATTGTAAAGACACCTGTTTTACCTTGGATCCATTCCGCTGCGATCACGGCCCCAAGGGCAAAACCCTGCCTGTTGTGTGCCGTGTGCTTTATCTCGATGCTGTCCACATCACTTTCGTAGCAAATGCTATGGGTGCCGGGCACCATGCCCTCCCGGATTGATTTGATGGGAATGGTCTTTTCATCCGCTGTGTCCAATTTCCAATCCCTGTACGAAGAGTTCCCAATGATCCCTTCGGCCAAGGTGATGGCAGTTCCGCTGGGTGCATCCAGCTTTTGGGTATGGTGGATCTCCTCCATGGAAACCTTGTACTGCTCCAATTGGGCCATCATTTGGGCCAAATACGAATTCAGTTCAAAAAAGATGTTCACACCCAAACTGAAATTGGATGCGTAGATGAAGGCTCCTTTGTTTTCCATGCATTGTTCCACGGCTTCATCATACTGCGAAAGCCAGCCAGTAGTTCCACTGATGACCGGAACATCGTTTTTGAAACAGTTGGTGATATTTTCAAAGGCGGCACCGGGCGTACTGAAATCTATGGCAACATCCATGGCGCCATAATCCACATCTGCCGTGCCAACATCTATTTTTGCCACAATGGTATGGCCTCTTTCTTGGGCGATTTGCTCAATCATCTTTCCCATTTTGCCATAACCGAACAGCGCAATGTTCATATATTAAAATTTTACGACCAGGGCCATTCCATAATTGGGTTGGTTGGTCACGGGGTTTACATCTATATAAGGTTGAAAATCAACCGCGAGATTGTCGTCAACATTATATTGCTTCAGGTGCGCGTCCACATTGGCATCTATGATGTTCAGGGCATAGAGCGCAATGGTGATCACAAGGGCCAGGTCCCGGTCCCTTTGGGTATTCTCTTGTGCTTCCTCTAGGGCCTCGTCGGAAATACGGCCAAAAAATTCATCGTCGGTAAAGCCTGCCAACCGCCGTTTGAAGGCGTTTCTGGCCCTCTTGTATTCGGTGTTGTTATAGGAATACACGTAGATTCCGGTTCCAATGGCACCCCAGACAATGGGAGCTTTCCAGTAGCGTTTGTTGTAGATTTGCCCAAGACCGGGAAGTACGGCCGAATAGAATGCAGCTTTGCTGGGAGCAAGCGGGTTCACACGTTCCCTTTTGGTCACCTCCTCAAAAGTGATGCCTTCGCCCTCCATTTTTTGGGCCAGGGAATCCACTTCTTGGGGTTGGGGTTCTTCCTTGACTGTTTCCTCTTTTTCTTGGGAAAAACCAATGTGCAGAAACAACAAGGCAAAGAACAAAAAGAGAAGGTTTTTATTCACCTGTCAACAATTTTTTTATTCGCTTGAATTCCTCTTCGGAATGGAAAGGAATCACGATCTTGCCTTTTCCGTTGCTGGAAGCGGAAATGTCCACTTTAGCGGAAAGGTGTTCTTTGATGGCTTCAATGCTTTTGGATACAAATCCAGGAACATCCTTGCTGCCTTTTTTCTTCGGTGCCGCCGTTTGGCTTTCGGGCTCCTTGTAGGCTTTCACCAATTGTTCGGTATCGCGGACGGAAAGGCCATCGGAAACAATTTTTTCGTAGATGGAGATCTGGTCCTTTTTCTTGTCGATGTTGATGAGTGCCCTGCCGTGTCCCATGCTGATGAACCCGTCCCTCATCCCTGTTTGGATGATGGGGTCCAGTTTCAACAAGCGCAGGTAATTGGTGATGGTGGAGCGTTTTTTTCCAACGCGATCGCTCAGTTTTTCCTGGGTGATCTGGATCTCGTCGATGAGTCGCTGGTAGGAAAGTGCTATTTCTATGGGGTCAAGATCTTGCCTTTGGATGTTTTCCACCAAGGCCATTTCCAAGGACTCTTGATCATTGGCGATGCGGATGTAGGCAGGAATGGTCTCCAGTCCGACCAGTTTGGAGGCACGGTACCTTCGTTCCCCGGACACCAACTGGAATTTGTTGAAATCCAGTTTTCTAACGGTGATGGGTTGGATGATACCCAATTCCCGAATGGAACTGGCCAATTCCTCAAGAGCTTCATCATTGAAGTTGGATCGGGGCTGGAACGGGTTCATCTCTATGGATTCGATGTCCAGTTCCACCACATTTCCTATCACCTTGTCCGCATTTTTGTCCGAAACGGATTGGATATCGTTCTCGGGATCTTTCAATAGGGCGGACAGGCCTCTTCCCAAAGCCTGTTTTTTAGTTGCTTTCGCCATTTAAACTTTCTCCTTGTTTTTCTTCAAAATTTCATTGGCCAAGTTAAGGTAATTGGAGGCACCTTTGCTGCTGGCATCATATTTTATGATGCTCTCTCCATAACTTGGGGCTTCACTCAATCTCACATTTCTTTGGATGATGGTGTCGAACACCATATCGGCGAAATGTTTTTTCACTTCTTCCACAACTTGGTTGGACAAACGGAGCCTGGAATCGTACATGGTCAGTAGCATACCTTCGATGTCCAGGTCGTTGTTATGTATTTTTTGTACGCTTTTTACGGTATTCAATAGCTTACCAAGACCTTCCAGCGCAAAATATTCGCATTGGATGGGAATCATGACCGAATCTGCCGCGGTAAGGGCATTCAAGGTCAAAAGGCCCAGGGATGGGGCACAATCGATCAAGACAAAATCATATCGGTCACCAAGGTCCTTGAGGGCTTCTTTCATCATGTATTCCCTATTGTCCTTGTCCACCAATTCTATTTCGATGGCCACAAGGTCAATATGTGCGGGAACTAGATCAACATTGGGGGAATCTGTCTGGATGATGACCTCGTCCACGCTCATGGTATGTTCCAAAAGTTGGTAGGTGCCATATTCCACGGAATCCACATCGATGCCAAGGCCAGATGTTGCATTGGCCTGGGGGTCGGCGTCGATCAACAATACTTTCTTTTCCAATACGCCAAGGGAGGCTGCAAGGTTTACCGTAGTGGTCGTTTTGCCCACACCGCCCTTTTGGTTCGCGATAGCAATAATCTTGCCCATTTCATAGTAAGTTAGGTGCTAAAAATACGATTATTTAAGATGCCAGAAAATGTATTTTGTTAACAAGGGGTGAATAACGGCCGCTTTGGGCGTTAAAGAAAGTTAAAGTTATCTGTATTAGATCGTTAAGCCATTAGCCCATCAAAATGTTGAGTATTTCAATGGCGGCATCACTTATCTTGGTGCCGGGCCCGAACACCGCTACGGCGCCGTGTTCCAACAGGTGTGGGTAATCCTGTTTGGGGACAACACCGCCCACGATCACCATGATATCCTCCCGTCCCATTTTTTTCAGTTCTTGGACCACTTCCGGGACCAAGGTTTTATGGCCTCCGGCCAGGGACGAGATGCCCAGTACATGCACGTCATTCTCCACGGCTTGTTTGGCCACTTCCGAAGGGGTCTGGAACAAGGGGCCTATGTCCACATCAAAACCGAGGTCGGCATAGCCTGTGGCCACCACCTTTGCCCCGCGATCATGTCCGTCTTGACCCATTTTGGCCACCATGATCCTGGGGCGACGGCCTTCCTGAATGGCAAATTCATCGGCCATTTTTCGGGCTTTTTCAAAGCTTTCGTCGTTCTTGATTTCTTTGGAATACACTCCGGAAAAGGATTGGATTTTTGCTTTGTAGCGTCCAAAGGCACTCTCCATGGCATCACTGATTTCCCCCAGCGTAGCACGTTCTTTGGCCGCTTCCACTGCTAAAGCTAACAAATTTTCACGGTCGGTCTCCTGTTGCACTGCTTTTTTGGCCGCAGCCCTTATGTTTTCCAGAGCTTTTTCGACCGCAACGGTATTTCGGGTGGATTTGATGTGTTGCAGACGCTCCATTTGCTGTTTGCGGACCTTTACATTGTCCACTTCCAGAATTTGGAGCTCGTCCTCATTCTCCAATTTGTATTTGTTCACGCCCACAATAACATCCTGTCCACTGTCTATCCGGGCCTGCTTTTTGGCTGCAGCCTCCTCAATGCGCATTTTGGGGATGCCCGCCTCGATGGCCTTGGTCATTCCACCCAATTTCTCAATTTCCGTGATGAGTTCCCAGGCCTCTTCGGCGATTTCTTGGGTCAGTTTTTCAACAAGATGGCTACCGGCCCAAGGGTCCACTGTTTTCGTGATATGGGTTTCAAGCTGAAGATAGATCTGTGTGTTCCGTGCAATACGCGCAGAAAAATCCGTGGGAAGGGCAATGGCCTCGTCCAGCGCATTGGTGTGTAGGCTCTGTGTTCCGCCCAAGGCCGCTGCCATGGCCTCAATGGTGGTCCTTGCCACATTGTTGAAGGGGTCTTGCTCGGTCAAGCTCCAGCCACTGGTCTGGCTGTGGGCACGCAGCATGGACGATTTTTCATTTTTCGGTCTGAATTGCTGCACCAGTTTGGCCCAAAGCATGCGGCCTGCACGCATTTTGGCAATTTCCGTGAAATGGTTCATCCCTATCCCCCAGAAAAAGGAAAGTCGGGGGGCGAAGTCGTCTATTTTCATGCCGGCCTTGATCCCGGTCCGGATGTATTCGGTCCCATCGGCCAAGGTGTAGGCCAGTTCCATGGCCGCAGGGGCACCAGCTTCGTGCATGTGATAACCGGAAATGCTGATGCTGTTGAACTTCGGCATATGTTTGCTGGTGAACTCGAAAATATCGGCCACCAACTGCATCGAGGGCGTGGGAGGGTAGATGTAGGTGTTCCGTACCATGAACTCCTTCAAAATATCGTTTTGGATGGTCCCCGAAAGTTTTTCCATGGGCACGCCCTGTTCCAGTGCCGCCACAATGTAGAAGGCCATAATGGGTATCACGGCGCCGTTCATGGTCATGGAAACGGACATTTGGTCCAGCGGAATGCCATCGAAGAGGATTTTCATGTCCTCCACAGAATCTATGGCGACCCCTGCCTTGCCCACATCTCCTACAACACGTTCATTATCAGAATCATATCCGCGATGGGTTGGCAGGTCAAAGGCAACGGAAAGTCCTTTTTGCCCTGCTTCCAAGTTTCTACGGTAGAAGGCATTGCTCTCTTCGGCAGTGGAAAATCCAGCATATTGACGGATGGTCCATGGTCTGCTCACGTACATGGTGGAGTAGGGGCCCCGAAGGAAGGGGGAGATGCCGGCAGCGAAATTGGCATGCCTATAGTTAGGAGTTATGGGTTTTGAGTTATGAGTTTCACCCAACTCTGAACTCAATTCCAAATGTTGAAGGTCCTTTCTACTCATTGTCCAATCGTTTTTGTTCGATAGCTTCGGCCAATCTTTTTTCAATGATGGGTTCAATGATCGTTTTTCGGGGCTGGGTCTTCACAAAGGGATACAGCTCCAGGTCATCTTTCATACGATCTTGGAGGTTCTGGTATTTGTTCGTTCCCAATGATATGATCTTCCCTTCATCAAAAAGCTGTTGTTCCTTTGCGGCACTTTCCTTGATTTTTTGCTGTATGGTTCCTTTTTTCAAGGCGTCCAAAAATCCCCCTGAAGCCTCTATCTGTTTGAACAGTGTCAAGGCCTTTTCCCCCAGTTGTTGGGTGAGCGATTCGATGTAGTAAGCTCCTTCCGAAGCATTTGAAGTGCTGTCAAAATAGCTCTCCTCTTTCAGCAACAGCAATTGGTTTCGGGCCAAACGGTTGCCAAATTCATTGTCCTTATGGTAAATGGCATCATAAGGAAGGTTGCATACCGTATCGGCACCGCCCAGTACGGCAGACATGCATTCGGAAGTGGTACGGAGCATGTTCACGTTGTAATCGTACAGGGTCTTGTTCCGTTTGGTGGGCACGGCAAGGATATGGCAATCATTTTTCAGACCGTATGCAACGGCCAACGTGTTCCAGAGCCAACGCAATGCTTTCAATTTTGCTATTTCAAAGAAATAGTTGCCGTCCACGGCCACTTTGAACACGATTGGAAAAGATCCCTCGACTGCGCTCGGGATGACATGCGCAAAATGGTTCAGGTACTCATTGGCATGGGCCAATCCATATGCTAATTGTTGCACCTTGTTTGCACCTGCGTTCTGATAATGGGAAACATCGACACCCAATATTGGAAAGTTGCCCAATGCGTAGATTTCCTTGAGCAGGTCATGGTCCTTTTCCAGGTTGTGGAACCAGTTTCCATCTTTGGTCAAATGCCCAATGATGTCTAAGTGGAGAAATATATTGGCTTGTTGGCCACCAGTGATGGACAACAGCCGTTTGATGGGTTCCACTTCCAAAAACCCGAAATTGAAATGGACCGGGGTTGTCTCCAAATCGATTTGGGCGAGAAGGGCCGAGAAATCTGTTTTTGGGTCGGGAATGGTAAAAATCAAGCTGCCAGCTCCCTTTTTGAGGGCGTTCAAGGCCTTTGCATTTGCTTTTTTAGGGTCTCCGGCATAGACGGTCTCCGCAATTTGCCACGTATGGCCTTCGGGAAGGGGAAAGGTCTTGGTGCTTTCCATGTCCTCCGAGTGGTAGAAGGGCTTTACCTTGATGCCCTCCAACGATTCCCAGACGAGGGTGTCGTTATAGTCGGCCCCTTTTAGGTCATACTGGATCTTCTGTTTCCACTGTTTTGCGGAAACTTCGGGAAATTCGTCAAATAGGCCACTGTCAGTCATCTTGTTTGTTTTTCAAACTGTCCTCGTACTCAATCAGGAAAATTTCCTCGTTTTCCTTTTTCATGTAATATTTTTCGCGGGCCAGTTTTTCCAATTCATTTTTGTCCGACATCTTTTTGAGGATTTCCTTGTCCTTCGCAATCTCCTCTTTGAGGAAATCCTTCTGTTTTTCCAGTTTTTTGATCTCGTTTCGCAACTCTAGGTGGATCAATAGGGAATTGGTGTCGAAAAAGGCCATCCATATCACAAAAATGGTCAGTACCAAAATATACGTATTGGTAAAGACTTTGAACCATTTTTTCTGTTTTAATTCCTTCAGGCCCATGGCTATGCCAGTTTATTGTTGATGATGGTCCGTACAATATCCACGGCCACCGTGTTGTAGTGGTTGTTCGGGATGATGATGTCCGCAAACTCCTTGGAAGGTTCAATGAACTGTTCGTGCATGGGCTTTACGGCGGTCTGGTAGCGGGTGAGCACCTTGTCCAGGTCGTGCCCCCGTTCCCTGATGTCGCGCTGCAACCTGCGGATCAACCGCTCATCGGAGTCGGCATGCACAAAAATTTTGATGTCGAACAGATCGCGGAGCTTTGGATTGCTCAATACCAAAATCCCCTCTACGATCATCACCTTTCGGGGAGGGGTCGGTACCGTCTCTTCCAAACGTGTTTCCTCCACAAAGGAATATACCGGCATCTGGATGGTCTTTCCTTCCCTCAGTTGCATCATATGGGAGATCAAAAGGTCGAAATCAATGGAGTTCGGATGGTCAAAATTGACTTTTCCCCGCTCCTTTCGGTCCATGTGGGAAAGGTCGTTGTAATACGAGTCCTGTGAAATAACACCTACCTCGTTTTCAGGAAGTTGGTCAACAATTTGATTGACGACCGTCGTTTTTCCACAACCGGTGCCCCCGGCAATCCCTAAGATCAGCATACGAACCAATTTAACCCCAAAAATAAACATTTGAATATATCTGTTGCCCATTCAAATGTCAGTATGATGGCAAAATCATGCCCATCCACAAATCACAGCCTAGGATAACGGGAATGTCTTGTGCAATTCCAAACCAATACCCTTATATTTATCAAACTAACTAAAGGTTATATCTATGGATGGTTCGTACTCGGTAAAAGTGGACGACAATGCTGGGTTTACGTTTTCCCAAGAACAGATTGCGGCATTGGATTTGATCAAAACTGGCAAGACTGCCTTTCATTTGCTTCAAGACGGGCAATCCTACCATGTAAAAATCCTGGAATCCGATTTCAATGCGGGCACCTATACCATTTCCGTCAATGGAAGTGAATACTCGGCATCCGTCCACACGCCATTGGATGAACTCATTCTGAAAATGGGTTTTGCCACCAACGGGGCCAAGAACATCGACTCCATTTCCGCCCCCATGCCAGGCCTTATCTTGGATATTTTGGTAAAGGAAGGGCAAGAAGTGGACGAAGAGGACCAACTGTTGGTCTTGGAGGCCATGAAAATGGAGAACATCATCACTTCGCCGAGAAAAGGAGTGATCAAACAGGTGGCCGTGAAGCAAGGTGATACGGTTGATAAAAAACAATTGTTGATAGCGTTCGAATAACATCATATGAAAAAGATACTGATTGCCAACCGCGGCGAGATTGCGGTCCGTGTGATGAAAACCGCCAAAAAAATGGGTATCCAAACCGTGGCCCTATTTTCAAAAGCAGATAGGAGCGCACCCCATGTGAAGTTTGCCGATGAGGCTGTTTGCATAGGCGAGGCGCCCTCCAACCAATCCTATTTGAGAGGAGATAAGATCATTGAAGTGGCCAAGGCGCTCGGTGTCGATGGTATCCACCCCGGATATGGTTTCCTGAGCGAGAACGCAGAATTTGCCGAAGCTGTTGAAAAAAGCGGGATCACCTTTATTGGCCCCAAATCCAAGGCCATCCAAATGATGGGGAGCAAATTGGCGGCCAAAGAGGCGGTCAAAGCTTACGATATTCCCATGGTCCCCGGCATAGACGAGGCCATTACCGATGTGGCCAAAGCCAAGAAAATTGCAAAGGAGGTGGGCTATCCCATATTGATCAAGGCATCCGCAGGCGGTGGGGGCAAGGGAATGCGTATTGTTGAGAAGGAGGAGGAACTGGAATCGGGCATGAAACGCGCCATCAGCGAGGCCACCTCTGCGTTTGGGGATGGTTCGGTCTTCTTGGAAAAATATGTGAAGTCCCCCAGACATATCGAAGTACAGGTGATGGCGGACACCCACGGGAATGTCCTTCACTTTTTTGAGCGGGAATGCAGTGTGCAAAGACGGCACCAAAAAGTAGTGGAAGAGGCCCCTTCCTCCATCTTGACCCCAGAACTGAGGGAAAAAATGGGCGTGGCAGCGACCAAAGTGGCCAATGCCTGCGATTATATCGGGGCCGGTACGGTGGAATTTCTGATGGACGCCGACCACAATTTCTATTTTTTGGAAATGAACACCCGTTTGCAAGTGGAACATCCCGTTACCGAAATGATCACAGGAGTGGATCTGGTGGAATTGCAGATTCGGGTGGCCCGTGGGGAAGAACTGCCCATGAAGCAGGAGGACCTGAAAATCCAAGGGCATGCCGTGGAACTCCGGGTGTATGCGGAAGACCCCTTGAACGATTTTTTGCCGAGCGTGGGCACCTTGGAAATATATAGACCTCCCAGCGGACAAGGTATCCGCGTGGACGATGGTTTTGAGGAAGGTATGGACGTGCCCATCTACTATGACCCCATGCTTTCCAAGCTCATTACCTATGGTAAAACTAGGGAAGAGGCCATAGCGCTGATGCTGGACGCCATCAAGGAATATAAGGTAAAGGGCGTACAGACCACATTGCCTTTCGGGAGTTTTGTCTTTGCCCATGAAGCCTTTCGGTCAGGCAATTTTGACACCCACTTTGTAAAAAACCATTATGCCCCCGACGACATCAAAGAGCGCAATGCCAAACAAGCCGAAGTAGCTGCACTGGTCGCACTCTATCAGTATTTGGAAGACAAAAAAAAAGTACGGTTGCCATCAAATTGAACCCATGGACGACAAAATAAAGACACTTCAGGATAAAATGGCCCAAACCCTTTTGGGGGGCGGGCAGAAACGGATTGAAAAACAGCATCAAAAGAAGAAATTGACGGCCCGTGAGCGGGTCCATTACTTTTTGGATGAAGGTTCCTTCGAAGAAATGGGCGCCTTGGTCACCCATCGGACCACTGATTTTGGAATGGACAAGGAGATTTGCTACGGGGATGGGGTGGTGACAGGGTATGGCACCGTGAACGGTAGGCTTGTGTATGTGTATGCCCAAGATTTTACGGTTTTTGGTGGTGCTTTGTCCGAGACCCATGCCGAAAAAATCTGCAAGGTGATGGACTTGGCCATGAAGGTCGGGGCGCCCATTGTGGGGCTGAACGATTCTGGAGGGGCAAGGATCCAGGAAGGAGTAAGGTCTTTGGGAGGCTATGCCGATATTTTTTACCGAAACGTACAGGCTTCGGGCGTGATTCCGCAGATTTCGGCCATTATGGGTCCCTGTGCCGGTGGTGCGGTCTATTCCCCGGCCATGACGGATTTTATCGTGATGGTGGAGGATACCAGTTACATGTTTGTCACAGGCCCGAATGTGGTGAAAACGGTGACCAATGAGGAGGTCACTTCCGAAGAATTGGGAGGGGCCAGCACACACGCAGCGAAGTCGGGCGTGGCACACCGGACGGCTTCCAACGATGCCACTTGCCTGGACGATATCAAACGATTGTTGGATTACCTGCCCCAGAACAATACCGAACGGCCCAAAATAAAACCGTATGAGCTTGGCGATGAGCTTCGGGAGCAGCTTTCCACCATTGTGCCCGACAACCCCAACAAGCCGTACGATATGCACGACGTGATCCATGGTGTCATCGACAACGATACGTTCTATGAAATCCACAAGGACTTTGCGGAAAACATCATCACAGGTTTTGCCCGTTTGGGAGGGCGAAGTATCGGAATCATTGCCAATCAACCCATGTTTTTGGCAGGGGTGTTGGATGTGCGAAGTTCACAGAAAGCGGCCCGTTTTACCCGTTTTTGTGATGCTTTCAACATTCCATTGCTCGTTTTGGTGGATGTCCCTGGATTTTTGCCGGGAACGGACCAGGAGTGGAGCGGGATTATCATGCATGGGGCCAAATTGCTCTATGCCCTGAGCGAAGCAACTGTGCCACGGGTGACGGTGATTACCCGAAAGGCCTATGGTGGTGCCTATGATGTGATGAATTCCAAGCACATTGGGGCCGACTTCAATTTTGCATGGCCCAGTGCCGAGATTGCCGTGATGGGGGCCAAGGGAGCCAGTGAGATCATTTTTAGGCGTGAGATTGCCGATTCAGACGACCCCGAAGCCAAACTGAAGGAGAAAGAGACCGAATATGCGGAAAAATTTGCAAACCCCTATCGAGCTGCGGAACGAGGTTTCATTGATGAGGTGATTTTGCCGAAGGACACAAGGCGCAAACTGTTGAAGGCTTTTGCCATGTTGGAAAAAAAGGAAGTGCGGACCCCATGGAAGAAGCATGGGAACATTCCGTTGTAGGCTTTGTAGTGGTTTGACACGAGTTTCATTAATATAGTTGTCAACTGTCAGGTCGAGCGCCCGCCTGCCGGACGGGCAGGCAGTCGAGACCTCAATCTAAGTCAGGATTATATGTATGGTGTGTGGCATTCCTGCACTCGGCCAAAATTTTTAGCAGATCATAGTCTCCATTGATCAGGGCCAATTTCTTTTGGGCGCTCCATTTCTTTATCTTCTTTTCAAAATAGATGGCCTGCAAAACATCATTGAATTCTTGTTGAAAAACGAGTTGTACGGGTCTTCTTCGATAAGTAAATGCAGATTTGTTCAAACCATTTTGGTGTTCAGCATATCTCCGGGAAATATCATCTGTGATGCCAGTATAGAACAATCCATCGGAACATTTCAATATGTAAACAAAATAAAGATTCATCTCATAAATGGGTCTCGACTGCGCTCGACCTGACATCCCAAACCTAACAAAATTTCAGTAATGGGTCTCGACTGCGCTCGACCTGACATTCCAAACCTGATGAAATTTTTGAGAAATTAATTTTGACAGCGCTCGATCTGACAACCCAAACCTAACGAAATTTTTGAAATCGATACGAAGATTTGGAAAAGGGATAAAAATGTATTTATTGACAAAACCTATATGAATATAACATTAAACCTATCTTAAAAGCTTTCTTGGTCCGTGGGCTATGCCTAATTTTGCGCCATGCAAAAAGAAACCCAAAAACCCCAATTTGAATTCGTGGCCATGATGGCCGCCTTGATGTCCATAGTTGCCTTGGCCATTGATGCCATTCTGCCCGCGATTTCAAATATCGGTGAGGCCATCAACAGTTTGGATCCAACGGACAATCAATTGTTGGTCACCATGATTTTCTTGGGCTTGGGTGTGGGGCAATTGTTCTTTGGGCCCATATCCGATAGTTTTGGCAGAAAACCTGTGGTGTATGTTGGGTTCACCATTTTTTTGGTGGCCAGCATCATCTGTCTTTATGCCCCATCATTGGAAGTCATGGTCGTTGGCAGGATTTTTCAGGGGATAGGACTTTCCGCTCCCCGAACTATCTCCATTTCCATCATCCGTGATACCTATGAAGGTGATTACATGGCCAAGATCATGTCGTTTGTGGTGGCTTTCTTCATTCTCGTGCCGGTTGTGGCCCCTGCCATAGGCAAATTGATACTGGATGCCGCAGGATGGCAGGCCATTTTTTACGTACAATTGTTTTTTGCCCTCATGGTGGCCATTTGGTTTTGGAAGCGACAGCCAGAGACCTTACACCCCGAATACAAGATTCCGTTTTCGGGCCATGTCTTTATCGATGGTCTCAAGGAATTTGTAAAACATAGGGAAACGGTTGCCTTTACCTTGACCTCTGGATTGGTCACCGGGGCATTCTTGGTCTATTTGAGCTCGGCCCAGCATATTTTTGAGGACCAATATGCGCTGAAGGAGATGTTCCCCTATATTTTTGCTGGCTTGGCCATTTCCATTGGGCTTTCCACTTTTTTGAACGGTACCTTGGTCATGCGTTTCGGGATGCGAAAACTTTCCTTGATGGCTACCATCGTGTTCTGTTCGGTGGCCCTACTGTATTCCTTTTTGTACCTGAACTCGCCCAATCCAAGCATCTATGTGTTGGTCGGGTTTCTGTCCGTGCAGTTCTTCTGTCTTGGGTTTATGTGGGGTAACTTCCGTTCCATTGCCATGGAGCCCATAGGACATATTGCAGGAATCGGGGCGGCCATCAATGGTTTTGTGTCCACCCTGCTCTCCATTCCCATTGCGACCTTCATCGGGGAATTTGTGAAAGATAGTGTATGGCCTCTTTTTGCTGGTTTGGCCATCTGCGGACTTTGCTCCCTTGCCATTTTTCTTATGGTGCGAAAGCCTCGAAGAAAAAGACTGGCCGCTGTTTAACCCTGGTTGGGAAGGAAAATCTCCCCACTGCAAGAATCTGATGTGGCACCAGTGACGGAACGCAACACATTGGTCTGGCCTTCCAAACGGAGCACGCCCATCAATGCAAAGACCAAGGCTTCTTTGTAAGCAATCAATGTTCTGCTCGGGACGACCACTTCCGTATGGGAGCCCAGCTTTTCTTGGAGGGTATCCATAAAGAATTGGTTGAGGGCCCCTCCACCTGTTGCCAATAATTTATTTTGGGATTTGCTTTGATGCTTATGGACCGAAATGGCAATCTGTTCGCAATTATGGTGGATAAAGGTGTGCAAAAGGTCAATCTCGGCACTTTTGGAAGCTTCGATCAAGGGAACAATCTCGCCAGTGAACCATTCATAGCCTGTGGACTTCGGATAGGGAAGCTGATAATACGCCAAGGCGTTCAGTTGTTGCAAAAGACCGTGGTTCAGTTTCCCGGAACGGGCCAATTTTCCATTTTCATCGTAGGCCAGGCCCATTTTATGGGTAATATAATTCAAGGGCATGTTGGCCAACCCGATGTCATAGGCAATCCGTTCCCCTTCTTTATCAAAAGAGATATTACTGATTCCACCCAAGTTCAGGCAAAAATCATATTCATGGAACAACAATTTGTCACCAATAGGGACCAAGGGGGCACCTTGTCCCTTTAGGGACACATCTTTGGTCCTGAAATCGCAGACCACTTTTTTTCCACTGGTATTCGCCAAAAGTTGTCCATCACCCAATTGAAAAGTGATGCCGTCGTGCGGTCTATGGTGGGACGTATGCCCGTGACTGGCAATAAAATCTATCTCTGGACCAAATTCTTCCATAAAACTTCTGGCCTGTTCCCCCAACCAAATACCATAATCCCTGTGCAACTGCGCATGGTCTTTTTCGGATAGGTAAATGGCATTTTTGAGTTGTTCCCTCATTTCATCGGAGTAGGCAATATCCTTGGTGTGTTTGATGGTGAAGTTCCAATGGCCATTTTCTTCCCAGATATGGCAAAGGGCCATGTCCAGACCATCCAATGATGTGCCTGACATCAACCCCAATACGTTATAGCTGCTCATCGTTTTTCTAGTTTAAGGATCAAAGAAACAGGTTTGCCCTCGTCGTTGGTTATTTCTTTGCAGTGGGTATTGATGTTTTTCAATTGGTTCAGCTCCGAGATCCAATCTTTGAATGTACGTGCGTACCACGAATGACCATCCGTAAAGTTGCCGGGCAACCCTTTCCAGGAGTCGGCCAGCCATTGGCTTTCGTAGGGCAATCCATTCTGTAGCAAAAAGAAAGGGTGAAGGGTCTGTATCACCAGGGTACCCTTCGGTGAAAGCTGTTGCAATGTGTGGGCCAATAGTTGCTGCAGTCCTTCCTTTAGATAAAGGCAAAAATTGAACACCGCGGCATCAAAAGGAGCATTAGGTATGGGTTTTCCTTCGATAATGTCTTCGTAGGTGAAAACATGGAAATCCGCCTCGCTATTTTTTCTGGCCTCCAAGACCAGACCTTCTATGGCATCCAGTCCGGTGGCCTGCCATCCCATTTTCTCCATTTCGCGGGTCAGCCAACCTTCACCACAACCAATATCCACGATTTTTTTGCCTTTCAATTGCCTGATGGTATCCAAAATGGCCACATTGGTGTATTTCCTTGATGGAATGCTATTGCTTTGAATGACCTTGACCCATTCCGAAGCATTTTTCTCCCACGATTTTAAAATGTCCTCGTTCATGCTTGAAACGTTTTGAGTTGGATGGGAAGTGTTCCATTTGCTAAAACCGTTCCTTTGAAATGCTCGATTGCTACTTCTTGAAATTCAGGAAAATCCTGATACACCACAACCACATTCGAGGTCGGTTTCAATCCTAAAAGGTCCAAAACATAGGGATTGCCAAAAAGATAGATCAAGGTGTTGTTTTCCTCGACCCATTTTTTGACGGTTTCCAATACGTTTTCATCAAACCCAAACTGGTCTTTGGGTTTCACGGCAGGAGGAAATAAGGAGAGAACCACATTTTTGGTGGTCTTGATCTTTTGGTCGATGATGTCCGTTTGCAAAGCAATATCCAGAGTTTCAATCCCAAATTCGTCCTTCAATTTTTGGGAAAAGATGTTTTCTTTCCCGTTGTTGCAGGATATGTTGAGGAATCCCTCTGCTTTGAATTTTTGAATGTCGTTTGGGTTTCCATAGAGCTCCGTGATGCTTTCGAGGGCTATCTTACGGTTCAATACAGATGCGGAGCCGTCATTGGGTGCGACCATCTCTTTTTCAGGGGAAAAGGCTTTTTTCTTCAATTGCCACACTCGGTCAAAACTTTCGTTGATTCGACCTTCAGAGGCCGTGTCCATTATCAGTTGTATCCCTTCTGCAACATTTTCACTAAAGCACAGTACGTCCATCCCTGCTTCAAAAGCGGCCTCTTCCAATTTTCCTTTTTGGTGATATTTTTTGGAGACGGCATGCATGTTCAAGGCATCTGAAATGATCACACCTTCAAAACCCATTTGTTTCCGAAGGAGATCAGTGATGATTTTTGATGAAGTGGTCGATGGATTTTCGGCGTCCAATTGAGGCAACAACAAATGGCCCACCATCACAGAGTCCACTCCTATGTTGATGAGTTCCTGAAAAGGGAACAGTTCGTTCTCTTTTAGCTCGGCCAATGATTTATCGATGACGGGCAGTCCCAAATGGGAATCGGTAGCCGTATCACCGTGACCGGGAAAGTGTTTGATGGAGTTCAGCGTCCCGGTACTTTTCATTCCCCGAATGAAAGCTTCGGATTTGGCCAGCACTTTTTCTTTGTTTTCCCCGAACGAACGATAGCCGATGACGGGGTTTTCAGGATTGTTGTTGATGTCCACTACTGGGGCAAGGTTCCACTGAATGCCAGCAGTCCTGCAATCCCATCCGATATGCTGTCCTACTTGATAGATGAGGTTTTCATCCCCGTTCAGGGCGCCCAAGGTGATGGCGTAGGGAAACTGGGGGGTATTCTCAATACGCATGGCCAACCCCCATTCGGCATCGATGGCTACCAAAAGCGGAACTTCAGCGGCTTTCTGATAGCGGGCAATGAGTTCTTTTAACCGATCGTAGCTTTTGGCATTGTGCACCACTTTTTTCTTCCCTTCAAAATTGGTGGCGGCACTGGCCCTACTGTGGAAAAAGCAGATAGACCCAACATGGTATTCTTTGATGAGCCTTTCCATTTTTTGGACTTCTTCCTCAGTATCGTTGATGAAAACGGCGGGCATGAACAATTGCCCTACTTTTTGTCTTAGGGTCAATTCTTTCTTTGGAAGCGTATAAGTTGGAAGGGTATCAGTCATTGGTGTCGATAGTTTTTTTGCCATAATCCGCAGGATATTTCAAAAAGCGCAGTACCACAAATGCGGGCAGGGCGGCGATCACGACCCAGGTAAAAAAGCCGCCATATCCCAACCATTCCTGTATGTATCCGCTGAGCATACCAGGGAGCATCATCCCGAGGGCCATGAATCCGGTGGCGATGGCATAGTGCGATGTTTTGGAGGCCCCTTCGGCCACATAGATGAGGTACATCATAAATGCAGCGAAACCAAAGCCATAACCAAATTGCTCGATCACCACGGTGCCCACCACGGCAAACATGCTGGTGGTCTGGGTTATCGCCAAAAGTGCATACAGGGCATTGGGCAGGTTCAGGGCCAGTAACATGGGCAGCATCCATTTTTTTAGACCATCTCTCGAGATCAGGATTCCGCCCAAGATTCCGCCCAAGGATAGCATGATGATGCCCACCGTGCCATAAATGGTGCCCACGGCTTCCGTTGAATAGGCCAGTCCGCCCACCTCGAGTTTATCCAAAAGGAAGGGGGAGGCCATTTTTACCAATTGGGATTCGCCCAAGCGGTAGGTGAGGATGAACAGGAGTGCCCAGCCTATCTGTTTTTTCTTGAAAAAGGAAGCGAACACTTCAAAAAAACCCACTTGTTTTTCTTTGGGTTGGGGTGCAGTTTCTTCAAACTTGGGCGTGGCAAAAAAGTTGGAAATGGTGAGGGCGATCATCAAAACGGCGGCACTGATCATGGTAATGGACCATGCTTTGGTGTTGTCACCATATCTGTTCTCCAAAAATCCAGCAAAAATGACCAAGAGCCCTTGCCCGGTCACCATGGCCAATCGGTAAAAAGTGCTGCGGAGCCCAATGAAGAACGATTGTTTTTTCTGGGTAAGGCCGATCATGTAATAGCCATCCGAAGCAATATCGTTGGTGGCGGAGGCGAAGGCGGCCATCCAGAAAAACGCCAAGGTGATGGTGAAAAAGGAATTGGAGGGCAGGAACAGCCCGATTCCCAAAAATGCAAGGGCGATGACCAATTGCATGCCCAGGAACCATTTTCGTTTGGTGCCGTTCAGGTCCACAATGGGGCTCCACAAGGGTTTGATGACCCAAGGCAAATAGAGCCAACTGGTGTACAGTCCTATTTCGGCATTGCCGATGCCCAAACGCTTGTACATGATCACGGAGACCGTGACCACCAGAATGTAGGGAATCCCTTGGGTAAAGTATAAAAAGGGAATCCACAGCCAGGCGTTTTTGTCTTTTGGAACTACATTCATTTGGGATGTTTTAATAGGTTCTGGTAGATGCTTTTTTCCGATTTCTCGATAATGGTGGCACCTACGGTTTTTTCGTAATAACTGGCAGGGCCAACCCCACCGATAATGGCGTAGGCATATCCCAATTCCTTCAGGGCGAGCAATGATTTCACCAAGAGGATCTTGCCCAAGTTTTTGCCCCTTTCGGAAGGAAGGACACCCGTAGGGCCAAAAAAGTTTTTTGCGGTACTCTCAAAACAGGCAAAACCCAAAATTTCCTGCTCCCGTTGGGCAATAAAACAATTCACGGGCAAGGCCGTGAAGGCAGCCTCGGTCTCATCTGCCCAGTTCGTACTAAAATGCTGACCGACCCACTGGACCACAATGCTCTTTTCGGGAGGGATGGGCCTTTTGAAAACGATGCCCTCTTTCTCCGAAAGTTCTTTTTCTTCTTTGGAGGTATCGGGGAGGTCCATAAGTCGAACAAGCATGTCGTGCATATCGGGCTATTTGATGTTCAGGGGTTGCATGGCGCATTTATTGCCAAAGGCATCACTGATATTTATCTCGAGTTCACCTCGGAGCTGTTTTGGCGATAGGTTGAATTGAAAACAACCTTCCATATCACTTTCTGAAAGATATTTTTTCCCAAGGAATTGTGATTTTCCATTTTTTACAAGGTAAAGGTTCAGAAAACGAGGAATACGATCGGTATGGTCGATACAAATTTCCACGGATTGCCCTGTTTTTTCCAAAGAAACGATTGCGGGCAATTGTACATCTCTTACCGTCTGGTTGATGGGTCCCGGATTTTCTGCGGGCAGGCCATAAAATTTCTTTTCCAGTTTTTGGTTGACCTTTTCATGCTGGCCCATCAATGATTTGGCACTGAAGAAGATATTGCCATCAATATTTTCCAGATCACGTGCAAGTTTCAATTGCTTTGGAATTTCGTTTTTCTTGCTCCAAGCCTTATCAGCATTGTTGTTGATCTTATAGGTGCCATTGCCCATGTACAGGTTGGTATTGGGGGTGGCATCGGCCCACCAAGAAGCGATTTTTTTGTGCGAGGCCACGGGGTAATCCATGCTCCAATAGGCTTGTGGGGCCAAATAGTCCAACCAACCTTCCTGCACCCAGAGTAAAGGGTCCGCATACAGGTCTTCGTAGGTGGTCTGCCCGGCCTGGGTGTCGGAACCTTTTGGGTCGGTACTTTTGTTTTTCCAGACCCCGAACGGACTGATGCCGAACTGTACCCAAGGTTTGTTCTTTTTGATGGTGGCGTGTACGTTTTTCACCAGGGAATCCACATTGCTTCGTCGCCAATCTTCCAAGGATTGTCCGGGCAATCCGTATTTGGAAAAAGTTTCGGCATCCCCAAAAGTTTCCCCTTCAATTTTATAGGGATAGAAATAATCATCGAAATGGATGGCATCCAGTTCGTAGTTGATGACCAGTTCTTCAATGATCTGGTTGAATTTTTCCCGCACTTCGGGAAGGCCGGGATCATAGTAGTATTTTTTACCGTACTTGAGCATCCAGTCGGGATGATGGTAAAAATCATGGGATTTGGAGAGGGCCAAGGTGTCCAGGTCGAATGTGGCGCGATAGGGGTTGAGCCAAGCGTGGAACTCCATGCCTCTTTTATGGGTTTCCTCGATCATCCATTGGAGTGGCTCTTCAAAACCTTCGGGAGCTTCTCCCTGTTCGCCCGATAGGTATTTGGACCACGGGGCCAGTTGGGTGGGATAGAGGGCATCCCCAGCAGTCCTCACCTGCACAATGGCCGCATTGAAGTTCAGTTTTTCGTAGAAGTCCAGTATGGCGATGAAGTCCTTCTTTTTCTTTTCAACATCATCGAATGGGTGTTTCGGCCAATCGATGTTGGCCACGGTGGCTATCCATACCCCCCTGAATTCCTCCTTGGGTGCTTTGGAAACCGCACAGGAAATCAGAAAAGCAAAAGGGATCAAGTAGAGAAATCTTTTCATGAAATGGAATAAAAAAGGCCTACGTATGCACTAAATGTAGGCCTTTTTGCTAAAATTGAATCAAAACAACTAACAACTCAAATGAAATTTCATCATATGGCCGGATCGGGAGGAGTGTTCGTATTGTTGTCCCTTTCCGTCAGCGGATAGGGATAAAAGTTCCTGTTCCTTTCCTCATCAAAATTTTGTACCGTTGGGGTGGGCTCTGGTCTTCCAAACCTTCTGCTGTCCTCAAGACTACCTCCAGTAAGGAACAATTCGGCCCTTCTGTTTTTATAGACTTCATCCAACAAGGCATCCACAGAGGTGTCCCCACTATAGGCAGCCACATTGGCATTTACGCCAAAGATGTCGTCATTGTCCGTCAATACCAGATTCAAGGCCGCGATTGCCGCACCTGTGTCCGGAGAGGCTTTTCTTAGGTTGGCCTCTGCTATGATGAGGTTCATTTCATCCGGCAAATAGACCGGGATTGCTTCCGAACCATTTTCACCATCAAAGAAACCGGCCAGGTCCTCGATGGGCAATTGGTTTAGGTTCAATTCATCCAAAGGAATCAGATAGAAGGCCAATCTGCCATCGGCATCGTCAAAGACAAAGCTTTCCGGTAGGCCAAAATTATCCCTTGGCTTAAAGTTGTCCACACCATTTTGATAGACCCTGGCCCACACCGGGTTCAGGTTCTGGGAATCGTAGGAGAAAACAGAACCGGAGGTTTGGTCAACAGCGGATGCTGCCGCGATGGCGGCATCATAATTGCCGGCATAGAGATTAAATCGGGCCAGCATTGCCCCAATGGTATTCTCCAAATCTATCTCTCCTCTCAATATTTCCGCTTCAAATTCAGCAGAAATGGGTGTCGCGGCCAGAAGCGTTTGTGCTTCGGTCAGCAAGCCAACGGCGGTATTGAAGCCTTCGATCCTACTCACGAAAGGAGGGTTGTCATCTGAAGTGGCAACAATCACCTGCTCGTAGTTTTGGGCCATGGCACCGATACTCATGGCATGGAACAATTTTGCATATGCAATGAGGCCACTTCGTGTTCCTACCTCTATTTCCAAGCTTTCGGCTTCGGTGGCAATATTCTCGGCAATACCTATCACTCGCAACATGGTGGCCCATAGCCCTTCGATGTTTGAAGTGTTGTTGGGGATATCCCCGCCGTTTTCAAGATCGATGAGGTTTTGGAAGGTGCTTGTGATCCCAACCTCCCTTGTGGTGATGGCTGGGGTCTCTATCATCCATCGCATGCCTGTCGTGGAATAAAGTTCCTGCATACCTATCGAGGCGGCCAAAATACCTTCCCTTGAATCGTAAACCTGATCGGCTGAGGCCGCGTTCGGGTTATCAAAGTCTGTTTCGCACGATGTAACAGCCAACAGGGTCGTTAGCAGGAACATCAGTTTTAATGTATTATATCTGTAAATTTTCATTGTCAATTTTTTTAGGATTAGAAACTAACGTTTACGCCCAATTGATAGGTCCTTGGTATCGGTACTGTTGCAAAATCGAATCCGCGTACTCCATTGCTCTGCCCTGCTGCGCTTACTTCTGGATCCCATCCGGAGTAATCGTCCCATGAAATCAAGTTTCTGCCCACCAAACTGAACCTCACATTGTCTATGTGCTCCCATCTGGGTTTGAAGGTATAGCTCAATGCAACTTCCCTGAGTTTCACGAAAGATCCATCCTCCACAAATTCCTCAAAAATACCCGCTTGTGCACTTCCATAGCCCTTAGGTCTGTTGCCCAAAAGTTCCTGTCCTACATTGTAACCACCACCAAAGACAACGTTGTCCAGCAATCTTCTGTTCCAGTTGAAGACGTCGTAACCTTGGACGGCATCGAACTGTACCCTGAGGCCAAAGCCTTTATAGGTAAACTCGTTGATCAACGATCCGAACCAATCTGGGTTGGGGTCACCGATAACTTTGGAGCGCTCGCCTTCCTCGGTTTCCCCTCGGAAGGGGTATCCTGCATCGTCAAGGGCTATGGATCCATCCTCGTTCCTCGCATAGAATCCATGGTAGAAAACCCCAAGCGGTTGGCCTTCGATCACATAATTGGTGGAAAAGCTACCGGGAAGTGCTATTCTTCCGCCACCGGCCACATTGGTCACTTCGTTCTTGTTCTTTGAGAAAGTGGCCGTAAGATCCCAATTAAAGTCCTTGGTCTTGATCGGGGCCCCTCTCAGCAATACTTCCACACCAGTGTTCTCCAGATTCCCGACATTTTCGAATCGGGAACTGAAACCGCTGGATGGCGCCAATACCCTTTGCAATAACAGGTCGGTAACCTTTTGTTTGTAGTAAGAAAATTCAATACCGATCCTATTGTTGAACAGTCCAGCGTCAAAACCAAGCTCTGTTTCATCTTGTCTTTCCGGCTTAAGGGTTTCGTTGCCCAATTGGGTGCTCGGGATCAAACTTACAGTACCTGTCAAGGCGGATGGGTTGTAGTTGGAAAATCTTGCATAGGCACTCAAGGCAGTCAGGTTACCTGCTTGGCCCCAAGAAGCCCGAAGCTTGAACAGGTTGAAAGCATCACCAAAAGTGTTTTTCCAGAAATCCTCATCAGACATTACATAGGAGGCACTTGCCTTAAAGTACAACTGGTTGCGCTCATCCTCACCAAAGGTGGATGCGCCATCCATCCGTACGGCACCATTCACGTAGATTTTGTCGTTAAAGCCAAAGGATTGCTGGAAGAAGGCACCCCAATAGGATATTTGGGAACGGCTTTCCCCTTGCTCCAAGATGCTTCCGCCAGCGGCAGTCTCTACCACGGGAGGCAGGCCTGTAGCATTGATGCCTATGCTTTCACGTTCCTCATACTGCCATGACCCTCCCAATGTAGATGTGGAGGAGATGGACGATGTAATATCCGTTTTATAGGTGAAATTAAGGTCTGAGTTGTACTGGAAACTGTTGAGGTCGGCCCTTCTGGCATACCCATCAGGATTGGGGGAAGTGTTGTTGATCGGGATGTAGGCCGTGGCCGATTGGTTGTAATAGTCCAATCCCAAGGTGTATTTAGCGCTCAAATTTTTCGTGAAATTCGCGTCAAGCGCCACGCTTGTGATGAAGCGGTTGGTCTTTTGGCCAAAGTCAAACCGAGCCACAGCCTCAGCCGGGTTTGTTCTTGGCACTGCCGGGGAGGTAACGGGATACACCCCTGATTCATCGGGAGACGGGTCGATGGAGTTGTCGCTGAACACAAAGCCCGTGATGGCACCATATGCACTGTTGATCCCGCCGTTCGGCATATCATTGCTGACACTCCTGACATAATTGAACCCACCTGTAATATCCAGCCAATCAAAAGCCTTTTGGGTAAGATTGGCCTTAAAACCATATCGCTTGAAATTGGTGTTCTTTATGATACCATCATTGTCCAAATGGGAAGCGGACAGGTAATAGGATGTTTTTTCTGTTCCACCGGTCATGGAGAAATAGTTTTCGATACCAAAACCGGATTCGAACATCTCATCCTGAAGGTCATAACGATCCACTTCAACTGTCGTAAGGTCCAATCGGTTCGATGGTACGGCCCAGTCCAAGGGGACTTGGTTGTAATCAATTTTCTTGCGAAGTTCATTGATCCTCGTATTGGTCATGAACGTAAACTTGGGCTCGCCAGTCCTTCCTTGTTTGGTGAAGATCTGGACAACCCCGTTGCTCGCCCTTGATCCATAAATGGCCGCCGCTGCCGCTCCTTTGATGATTTCTATCTTCTCGATGTCGTTGGGGTTGATGTCCGCCAAGCGGTTCTGTGCATTTCCCCCAAGATCCACGAGCTCGTTGCTCGAGTTGCTGATGATGATCCCATCCACGATGTAAAGCGGGTCCGAGCTACCTGTGATGGTACTTGGCCCACGAAGACGGATACTGATACCGCCCGCGGGGTCACCAGAGTTTTGCTGTACCAAGGCACCGGTGACCTTACCGGCTATGGCCTGGTCTATCTGTGTCGCACCATTGTCCACCAATTCTTGGGCCTTTACGGAAGATATGGCATTACCCAAGGTCCTTTTGTTGGCTCCTGCTCCCGTACCTGTGACAACCACTTCGTCAAGGCTCAATAAATCCTCGGCAAGATTGACATCGGTAGTGATCGAGGAATTTCCGCCCGCTGTCGTTGCGATTCGCTGTGTGGAAAATCCCAAGGAACTGATCGCCAATGTGTAGGAGCCAGGTTCCAAGGAGGCGGTAAAGCTGTAATTTCCGTCAAAATCGGTGACGGAACCATACGAAGTGTTCTCAATGAACACTGAAGCACCAGCAAGCGGCACTCCCGTGCCACTTTCAGTAACGGTCCCCGAAAAGGTGTATTGATTCTGGGCGAAGGCTGAAAGCGCAGACGCCAAGAAGACAATCAAAACCAGTCGGGACCTCATTCGTCCTAAATAGTCATGTAGTTTTCGCATAAATTTGAGTAGTTTAATTATAGTTAAAAGTGTACAATACCCTCCACGGCGAGGGGACTGTATTTGTTTGCGGTTTTTTTGTTTCTATATGTGGTCCATTGCCCTACCATCCTTTCAGGATGATAATCCAAGGCAGCACTGTCCATGTGGTGCGGACAATTACGTGTGGTATTGATTTTATTCTTCATGTGCCTGGCCCCGAACATGGTTGGGAATTTTCTTGAATCTTGCTTGCTTTCGAAATTGACAATGCATATGAATGTGTTTTTTGCTCAAAAGCGGAATGATAGCTTCAAATATATGCAAAAACATGCAAGATTTGCTAAATATTGCCGTTATTAATTGAATTACACTAAAAATATGCATAGTTTTGCAGTATTTTGCTGATATTGGTAAATTTTTTAGGATTTATTTAACTTTACCTATTGTATGTTGAAAGAAGAGAGGCATCAGTTTATACTCAACGAGGTTGGGGTCCACAATAGGGTTCTGTTGACAGACATAGCCAATCTGCTCAATGTTTCTGTGGATACCATCCGAAGGGATATAAAGGAACTGCACAATGCCAAGCAGCTGAAGAAAGTGCACGGAGGTGCTATTTCTTTGGGTTTCAACAATTACAACCCCACCGGAAAAAAAATATACTCCCTTGAAAAAAAGTCATTGATAGCAGAAAAGGCCTTGGGACTCATCAAAGAGGGACAGGTGATTTTGCTGAGCGGGGGTACCACCAATTTGGAACTGGCAAGACGTTTGCCCTCAAAAATGAAACTGACCTGCTTTACCCCAAGCCTGCCGATAGCCGTGCAATTGCTGGGAAAAAGTAATATTGAGGTTATATTCATTGGGGGAAGGCTGTCACCAGACTCCCAAATAGCGATCGGCGGCAGTGCCATCAACATGCTTTCAGATATCAAAGCGGATATTTGTTTTTTGGGCACCAATTCCATCCATCCTACGGAAGGATTGACGGAATTTGATTGGGAAATCGTGCAGATGAAAAAAGCCATGATCCATAGTGCCCGTAAGGTAGTATCGCCCTGCATATCGGAAAAAATCGGTTCACTGCAGCGGTACAGGATATGTGGGGTGGAGGAAATCGATGCCCTCATAACGGAATTGGAGCCATGGGACAGCAAGCTCGATGCATTTAAAAATATGAACATACAATTATTGTAATAGTGATAGACAAGCACATAAAGATTACCGAGGAACCGTCTTTGTACGACCGATTGGATGAAATGAAGACGTTGGACATTGTGGCCAACATCAACAATGAGGACAAAAAGATTGCGTACGCTGTTGAACAGGTTTTGCCCCAAGTGGCTCAAGTAGTGGACGAGACCGCAAAGCGTTTTGTAAAAGGGGGCAGACTGTTCTATATCGGTGCGGGAACAAGTGGACGCTTGGGAATCCTGGATGCTTCTGAAATACCACCCACCTTTGGGATGCCCTACGACCGGGTGATCGGTCTCATTGCGGGAGGTGACAGTGCCATCCGAAAGGCCGTTGAGTTCGCGGAAGACGATACACGGCAAGCTTGGAAAGACCTTCTGGACTATCACATTACCGAGAATGATGTATTGATCGGTATTGCAGCTTCAGGGACCACTCCCTATGTGTTGGGGGGCATTGCGGATGCGAAAACGCATGGCATCTTGACCGTGGGGATCACCAATAATCCAGGATCGCCATTGGCCAAAGATTCGGATATAGCCATAGAAATCAATGTGGGGCCCGAATTTTTGACCGGAAGTACCCGAATGAAAAGTGGGACCAGTCAAAAACTGGTGCTGAACATGATTTCAACGGCGCTCATGATACGCATTGGCCGCGTGGAGGGCAACAAAATGGTGAACATGCAGCTCAGCAATACCAAATTGGTGGATAGGGGAACCCGCTATATCATGGAAGAATTGGGGCTGAACTATGAAGAGGCCGAAAAAGCATTAAAAAAATACGGTTCCGTAAAGCGGGCCATAGATGCATTGAAGTAGGATCATCTGGGTACCAACCGATAGATGCCCTTGCCTTCTATCCCTACATAAATGTAGCCGTCCGGGCCTTGTCGCACGTTTCGGACCCGTCCCATACCATCCAATAGTTTTTCACGGTACACCACTTTATTGTCCTTGATTTCCAATCGTTCCAAATATTGAAAGGACAAAGAACCTACCAAAAGACTGTTTTTCCAATTGGGATATTTATCGGAAGTGACAAAGGCCAATCCCGAAGGGGCGATGGAGGGCGTCCATTGATATAATGGTTGTTCCATCCCAGGTCTTTTGGTTTCGTCCGTAATCTTTGTGCCACTATAATTGATGCCATAGGTGATCACTGGCCAACCGTAGTTTTTTCCTTTCTCTACAATGTTGATTTCGTCACCGCCCCTTGGACCGTGTTCGTGCTCCCACAACTGTCCGGTTTCCGGATGGAGCGCCAATCCCTGCGGATTTCGATGGCCGTAGCTGTAGATGGCCGTCTTGGCACCGCTCTGGCCCACGAACGGATTATCTTCAGGAACCTTCCCATCATCATGAAGGCGATAGATCTTGCCGCCGTCCCTGGTAATGTCCTGCGGGTTCACGTCCCGATCGCCGCGTTCGCCGATGGAGAAGAACAGATATCCGTCCCGGTCGAATTCCAAACGTGACCCAAAATGTTGGCCCTTGGTGGTATTGGGCACGGCCTTGTAGAGTAATTCTTTCTGTACAAGTTTATTGTTGGATAGTTTGGCCCGCATGATGGCGGTGTTCCCTCCCTTGTTGTCGCCCTCGCTTGAGGCATAGGAAAAGTAAATCCAGCCATTGTTTTTGTAATTGGGATGGAGTTCAATATCCATCAATCCACCTTGTCCACGGTTATAGACTTCGGGAGCATTGCCCACTTCGACCTTTTTTCCTGAGGTGTACAAAAGTAGTTTTCCCGATTTTTCGGATATGAGAATGTTGTTGTTGGGCAAAAAGACCATGCCCCAAGGGTTTTGAGTACCATCCACAACAATTTCAGATGTAAAATCCGTATTATTTGTAAGATTTATCTTGGAATTTGGATTTTGGGCACAGGATGTATTGAGCAGTACAACGAAAAAATAAGGAAATAAGGTACTTTTTTCTATAATTTTACGTTGAAATAACAGATTTAATAGACGAACGGTCATTTCTAAAGAATCATTTGCCGTAAGATAAACAGAATTTTATAAGTATAGATAATTACAACTTAGAATATTAGGGTCCCAAATCTGACATATTCTGCTAACAAGACTTAACCTATGCTCCCTCAAAAAACAAGGCATTTGCTATATGCCGTGTTGCTGGTGTTCATATCAATCTTTGGTTCCACGGTATTAGCAAAAACAGACGTCAAAGGAATTTTGACAAGAATTGTGTCCACCGTATCCGCGGCAGATGCCGGGGAGGAAGAGGTGGCGTCCGTGCCAGAGGTAACGCTGGCCACTGAAACTGTCTTGGCACCAACAAGCGCCGCTATGTTCACGACCATTATCCAAGGGAGCGACCAACAGGTGGTTTGCCCCAATGATGGAAGTACACTGGCTAAATTCTTCCTTTGCGGGACCAGTGACATCAGGACATTGAGCTTGAGCCAATCCGGCAGTACCTATCAATGGCAGCAGTTGGACCCCAATAGCTGTGCCCCTACGGTGGTGGACAATTGTCCTACCATAAATGCTGCCTGTACATGGAACACAGTGGGCACGGGACCTACATATAACCTTTCAACCGCGGGCGAGTTCAGAGTAAGGGTAAACTCTGGACAGTACTATTATTTTAAATCCACACTCAACCCCTTGAACCCACAATTGATCAAGGAGGACATTGTTTGTGGCAATCCGGGCAGGGTAGAAGTGACCAATGTTCCTGCAGGTTATGAATACAGCTTGAACAGTCCGGCCGGACCTTATCAGGATACTCCTTATTTTGACATCACTTCACCAGGGACCTACAGGGTATATGTGCGTTTGAAGAACGTTTCGGCCAGTGCCTGCGTCTTTCCATCAAACCCGGTAACGGTGAACGACCTTGACATCAATGTGGATGTGACCGCCAATGATATTCTCTGCAGTGGGGAGCTCGGAAGCATAGATGTGCAGGTTTCCGGCGTACCTGGTTTCTATACCTATCGTTTGGTGAAGAACGGCGTGACCGTGGATACTTTTGGTCCCAATGGTGCCGATACCTATACATTTGCCAACGTAAGCCCGGGCACATATAGCATCCGGGTGGAGACCAATGATTGTTCAGAGACCGTTACCGACGATATCAATGGAAATCCCATAGTGATAGGTGGGGGCATAAGTCCATTGGCCGTTTCGGCCACGGCTTCGGACAGTTTTGGATGCGGGGCCACTTCGGTGAATGTCAATTTGACCACATCAGGGGGAACCGCTCCCTATCGCTTCAGCGTGGATGGCGGTCCTTTTGGCTCAACATATACGGGCAACACCAGTTTTTCAGTGACGACAGCGGGAACCTATTCCATTTTGGTGGAAGATGCCAATGGTTGCCAACGAAGTGCTTCCGTGGATGTTCCCAACATTCCCCCGCCCATTTTCAACATCACCGAAGAAGATGCCAATTGTGGTGGTGCCAACGATGGAAGGGTCACCATCAATGTGACCAATGGATTTGGGTACGAGATTGAATACAGCATCAACAATGGGGCAACCTTTCAGATAAGCAATGTATTCTCCAATTTGGCCCCGGGCTCTTACGATGTGGTACTACGGTACGAACAGGATTCATTTACCTGTACCACAACACCACAAACGGCCACCGTGGGTACTCCATCGACCATAACGGCAACGGCGACACCAAATTCTTTTCCCACTTGTGGTAATGAAAACGGGGGACAGATTACCATTTCCGGTGTTTCAGGGGGAACCGCTCCTTACGAATATAGTATTGGGGCAGGTTTTGGGACCAATAACGTGTTCCCCAATTTGGGAGTGGGGAGCTATACACCCATGGTCAGGGATGCCAATGGATGTGTTGAGGCACTTCCCAATATAGTGTTCAATGCGTTGAACAAGCCCACCAATCTAGATTTCAGTATATCCAGTTTGGACTGTATCACCACAACAGCTTCTTTGGATTTGACCGTTACCGGCGGTACAGGTCCTTATACCTATGAGATCATTGCCCCATCGGCAAGTGCCATCAACAATGGCAACAACAATACCTTTACCGGATTGGGATTGGGAACCTATACTTTTAGGGTCACTGATAATGAAGGATGCTCTTACGATGAGAATTATGCAATTACCGATATCAGTTCCATCGGTGTGCAGGCCCAACAGACCAAGGTAGTGACCTGTGTTGGTGATTCGGACGGGGAAGGTCGCTTTTTGGTGGATGGATTCAATTCAACCTATAGCTATAGCATAGATGGAGGTACCGTTTTCACGGGTCAGAATGGAAGCATCATTCCCGTTACGGGTTTAACTGCCGGAAGCTATGTGATCTCTGTGACCGATGAAGAGACCAATTGTACGGATACGGCCACCTTGGTCATTGAGGAACCTTCGACCGCTTTTGCAATCTCAGGTTTGGATGTGACGGATATGAGCTGCCAGAATGGAAACATTGGTGCGGTCCGGATCAATACTGTTGGCGGATGGGGAGGTAACCGATATACCTTGATCCAACCCGATGGTTCCACAAGAGGGCCTAAAAATGGAAGTACCTTTTCCAATCTTTCCTTGGACGGAACCTATCAAGTGAGGGTTACCGATGCCAACGGATGTGAGGTTACCGATAGTTTCACCCTCACAAGATTGGATGCACCCACCCTGACTTTGGACAACGGAGCCTCGGATTTCTGTTATGATAATTTTAATGCATCTACCTTGGCTGTCAACGCTGCGGGCGGATTGGCCCCTTACCGCTACAGGATCAATGGAGGGCCTTTGGGGGCCAGCAATAGCTTTTCCGGACTTACTCCGGGAACCTATACCATTGAAGTGGTGGATGCGAACGACTGTCGTGATACGGTCACAACCACCATTCAGCCTCAGGTGATGGCCAATGCCACGATCACCCAGGAATTGGATTGTGCAGGACCTCCCGGACAGATCCAGGTAAACATTAGCAACGGATATACCTCTGGCGGCAACTATGGTATCTATGAAGTCAGTATCAATGGGGCACCCTATACTTCTGACAACAACAATATCACTGGAAACTCCTTTGTGTACAGTATTCCCAATGATGGTTCCATCATTTCGGACACCACCTATCAGTTTTTGATCACCGATAGCCGTGGATGTACAACGGAATCGAACATGGTGACCATTTCACCTACGGAACTCATAGCAGGATCTGCAGTGGGCACGGACACCCAATGTGGGGACAACACCTCTGGAATTGTAACATTGATTCCTGACACCACCCAGGGTATTCCACCGTATGAGTACAGTAATGATAATGGGGCAACCTTCAGTAGCCAGAATATCTTTTCAGGATATGGGCCTGGAACCCACGGAGGGTTTGTCATCCGCGACAGTAGGGGGTGTTTGAGCCCGGCCTATACCGTGACCATTGGTGCCAGCGATCCTTTGGATGCCACCGCAACACCTGCCGATGCTGTGTGCTCATCGGGAGCGGTCGACGGTGAGATATTGGCATCCATCAGCAATGGGGTTGCACCTTTTGATTATGTGGTGGTAGATGAATTTGGAGGAACAGTGGCGTCATCGATAGGAACCACCAGTACTTCGGTAAACTTTACCAACCTACCCATAGGCAATTATACCCTGATCACTACCGATGCCCAAGGTTGTGAGGACCGTGATCCCGTGGTGATTGACCAAAATGAACTGGATTTGATTCCGTTGGACCCAGATCCGACAGATTGTTTTGATACTTCGTTCCCATATCGAGTCCAAGCCGTTGGAGGAACAGCACCCTACGAGTTTAGGTTGGTGGGTGACCCGACATGGCAGTTGGGGTCAGGTGCTGGAAATGATATATTTGATGTCACCGGATTGGTAGTTCCTGGAGTGACCTACTTTGTAGAGGTAAGGGATGCCAACGGTTGTACCTATATTGAAGAAATTGATCCCATAGGTCCAACCAATCCTGTTACTGTGGTCGCTACCTCCTTGGCAGCCTCCTGTAATGTGGCAGGAAGTGGCTCCATTGATTTTGAGGTATCTGGAATTTCACCAGCTGGAGACTTTACTGTGAGGGTACAAAATACCGATACAGGAGCAATGGTTTCGACCCAAACATTTACGGGAGAAACCATTCCCTACAATGGAACCTTGACCGGACTGGCTCCGGGGAATTATCAGATCATTGTTACGGACGATAGCAATGGATGTAGTGGAAGCACCTTGGTCTTTATTGATATCAGTGCTGTTTCCATAGCCATCGATAATTTTGTGGAAGCCACTTGTAATGCGGGAGCCTTGGTGACCGTAAGAGGTTTTGGAAGCACAGGGCCATACACTTATGCCTATGTGCCTTCGGGAGATCCTGCACCGACAACATTCGTACCGGAAACCACTTTTGAGGTTCCAGGACCTTATCCCACGGCTTATGATTTCTATGCCCAGGATGCCAATGGGTGTACCGCGTTTACCACGCTGACAGTGACGCAGGAAGCAGGTGTGCCAAATCCGGTGATCGATGTGGTGAACCAATGTACGGCCACAAGCGGATATCAAATCAATATTGTATCGCCGCTCACTACGGGTCCTGAACCGGAAAATACGTTCCAGTACAACATTGGAAGCGGTTTCCAGTCGGGAACCACGTTCATTGTACCCAATCCAGGGAGCTATGTGATCACGGTTCGTGATGGCAATGGTTGTACCAACACCGTCACCGCGGAAGTATTCGATTTCTTTGCCATTACGGCAGATGCGACCTCTTTCCCTACTTGTAATGCCGGGGATGGGGTCATTACTGTGAACACCACTGGTGGCAGTGGGAATTTTCAATACCAATTGAGGGATGCCCTCACTTTGACGGACATTGGTCCACCACAGGTGAATAACAACGAATTTACCAATGTGATGCCAGGGGATTACAATATTCTGGTAACCGACTTGGATTCCAACACATCTCCCTTATGTTCGGATGAGGCCGAGGTTATCGTGTCCACTGTGGATACTCCTGTAATTTCGGGTACGCCCAGTAGTGATGTGACCTGTAATGGAGCCGATAACGGTACCATCTCGGTGGAGCTTCAGCCTGGCACGGATACAGATACGCCATTACAATTTATCCTCTACCAAGGTTCCAGTTCCACCATCGTGGCAGGTCCGCAAGGCTCTTCTGTCTTTGATGATCTTCAACCGGGCACCTATCAGGTCGAAGTGGTTTCCGATAGGGGCTGTACGGACAGATCGGATAATATCATCATTGATGAACCTTCCCTTTTGATGGCCAATGCGGTGAATACCCAATTCAGTTGTAATCCGTCCAGCAATCAGTTCAGTACGGCGACCATAACCATTTATACCGACACCAATGGTGATGGTACAGGCACTGCAACCGGAACTGGGCCATACACCTACAGCATGAACGATGGTACCCCGCAGTTTGATGGGACCAATTTCCAGACCAGCAATACTTTTGAAGTGATTGATAATGGAACCAATCAGACCATTATTCTTACCGCCCGTGACCAGAATGGCTGCGAGGAAACGTCGACCGTGACCATCAATGCGCCAACGGACATCACGTTCAGTTATGATGTGAACCCCATCACCTGTGATGTTTCGGGAACGGGGGTAAGCCCAGGTTCCATTGACATCATCATCAATGAGGGTCCAGGAGATTACCAAGTCGAGATATTGCCCTTAGGTTCCGAACCAGCAAGAAGCTCAGGGGGCAGTGACCGTGTAACTTGGGACATCGCCACACCTGGGGATTATATTTTTGCCGTGACCGATGTGGGCAGTGGAGGATGTACCTATTTGACCACGACCATCAACATGCCCGAATACAATACCATAGAGGCCCTGATTGCCGAGGTGGAACCTGTGACCTGTTTCAATGGAACCGATGGGGTCATCAGTTTAGTTATCAACAATTATAGTGGCCAATACAATTACGAAGTGTTCACACGCGATAATGCCGGAGTGGAAACTTCAACGGGGGTTACCGGAACTTTTGATACCGATACGCCCATCAATACCCCGGAACTTATCGAAAATGTGCCGGCAGGTAACTTGGTGGTCCGTATCGAAGCGTTGGATTCGCCCTACTGTGATGTGGTGAGCAATGTGACCACAGTGCGCTCCCCAGATAGGGAACTGACCGTTGATCTATTGCAGACCTCCCCTGTGACCTGTAATGTGCCCGGTTTGGGTGAAATCACAGCTACTGGCGATGGGGGATGGGGAACTTACCAATATCAGTTGGTGGCATCCGATGGAACCATTTTGGTGGATTATCCCAATACCAATCCCGTATTCGAAAATCTATCCACAGATACATACACGGTGAATATCAGAGATCTTGAAGGTTGTGAGAGATTCAATACCATCAACTTGCCATTGCCGACACCTATTTCTGCGGATATTCGAATAGTAAGTCCATTGGCCTGTAACAATGACAATGATGCCATAATAGAGGCTTATAACGAAGCGGGAGGACAAGGACCTGGGAACTATCTGTACCAGTTGAACCGAATCACCGATGGCACCAATAGTGGACTCCAGACCACACCGACCTTTGCCAACCTTTCGGCGGGGGATTATAGAATCACCATTTTTGACGGTTGGAACTGTAGTGCCCAAACAGATGTGATAACCATTTCGGACCCAGAGATTGTAGAGGCAGAATTGGTGGAACTGCAGCCTCCTGGTTGTGGTGATCTGGGTAGGATGGGACTTACGGTGCTCAACCCCGAGCCGGGGGTGGACTATTTTTACCGCAGGGCGGGAACTTCAGATGCGTTCACACCGTTTGGCGCCGGCATGACCAGTGTGGAGATTGCCGTGGACATTACTATGGATGCAGGACCTTTCCAGTATGATGTTCAGAACTCCAATGGTTGTCCTTCTGAAAAATCGAACCAGATTTCCTTGGACCCAGCGGCACCTTTGGTGATTGCTTTGGATCTTACCAACGCAACGATCAATTGTGCAGGGGAATCCACCGGAATCATTCGTTCCGAGGCATTCGGGGGTATTGGAAGCTATATGTACACCTTGGTGAACGCGAACACCTTGCCCGTGTCGCCCGCCAATATTGTCCGCCCATCACAAAATTCCGGAATCTTTAGGGACCTGGATGCAGGGACCTACTATGTGTATGCCCAAAGTGGTGGATGTGAGGCCATATCGGACCCTATAATCATCGAACCAAAACCACCATTGGTATTGGAGTATCTGGAAGCAGTGCCCGTTATGTGTGCTGGGGATACCAATGGTCAGATCATCATCGAGGCCAGTGGAGGTACAGGTAGAATCAGGTACTCCATTTCGGATACATTGAGCGAGTTCTTTGAAGGTGATGACCCGGACAATCCGAACCGAAAAACATTCAATGACCTGAGTCCAAGGACCTATGACATCATTATTCAAGATGATCTGGGATGTACCATTACTCGAACACTGGAGATTACCCAGCCTACGGAACTTATCGCTGCAGTGGTTTCCACTACTCCAGAGGTGTGTATGGGAGATGGTGATGGCACCTTGACCTTGGAAGTTTCTGGGGGTACGGCCCCTTATTATACCAGTATCAATTCTGTTGACGATGCTGATTTTGTTCAGAATGATACCATGTTCTTTGACAACCTCCAAGGCGGGGAAACCTATGCCATCTTTATCAGGGATGCCAATGGTTGCCAGACCAATGTGATAGCGGAAATAGGCATTGGGATTGATATTGTGACAGAACCCATTGTGGAATACGGTTGTGAAGGTATTTTCCCGAACAGTACGGCCACCGTAAGTATTGCGGACAGTTCACAACTATCCGACCTGTTGTTTTCCTTGGATGTGGATGATGTGCAACTCGCCACCAACCAAAGGACTTTTGGGGACTTACCACCGGGCGAACATACCGTCTATATCTACCATGCCAATGGATGTGTGACCTTTGTGGAGTTTGAGATCGATGCCTACGAACCACTGACCCTGGAAGCCATGAAAACCGGGCCCAATGAGGTCACAGCGATTGCCACAGGTGGTTTCGGGGGATATGAATATTTCTTCCAAGGAGAATCCTATGGGGATGTGAACACGTTTAATATCAATGTGGATTCCAACATCAATATTATGGTGAGGGACAGCAATGGTTGTGTGGCCAATCTGGTCTTGCCGTTCAATTTTGAGGGAATGCCCGAAATGCCGCCCTTCTTTACGCCGGATGGGGATAACCTGAACGACTACTGGTATCCAGAAAACCGTGAGTTTTTCCCCAATATCGACGTGATCATTTACGATCGATATGGTAGGGTAGTGGCGCGATTGGATCAGGTCAAAAAGTGGGATGGTAACTATGAGGGCAAACCGCTGCCCACAGGAGATTACTGGTATGTCGTGAATGCCAACGATAGGGAAAAACAACGATTTGTAGGGCACTTTACGCTTTACAGATAGAAGGATTTATTTTATAAATCATTGACAACTAAGACTGAAGCGTATTTTGGCGTTAAGGGTGGTACGGCTATTTTGTATTCATGGACAAAAGTTTTGTAGGGTCTGGGTCAAAATATCATCAAAATTTATATTTTTGCAGTCCGATTTCGGGATGTGGCCCTTCGGTCATGCTCAGGATACCTGCCTGCCGGTAGGCAGGGACTTCGTCTGGTACCCAGACTGCTTAAAGCAGTGGACGTTTTGAAAATTGGGTATTGTTTATTGGAAATTGTTGACCGAAGGTCAAACACGGGATGTGGCCCTTCGGCTACGCTCAGGATAGACTCCGTCTGGTACCCTGGATAAGCCGGGTAAAGTGACCCACCTTCGCCGGATGAAACTGACCAGGGTAAACGAACTGCCTAGATTTGATCTA